>NZ_JBEXYC010000001.1:0-614056 GCF_040630835.1 Kitasatospora sp. NPDC005751 | reverse complement strand
GGCCCGTGGGAGCCAGCTCCCACGGGCCCTTCGGCGCGGCCGGATCAGGCCTTCTTGGCGCACTCCGCACAGGTCCCGAAGATCTCCAGGGTGTGGGCGATGTCGCTGAACCCGTGCTCGGCGGCTACCGAGTTGGCCCAGCGTTCGACGGCCGGTCCCTCCACCTCGACGGTCGCGCCGCAGTGCCGGCAGACCAGGTGGTGGTGGTGCCCGCTGCTGCAGCGGCGGTAGACGGCCTCGCCGTCGGCGGTGCGCAGCACGTCGACCTCGCCGGCGTCGGCGAGCGACTGCAGGGTGCGGTAGACCGTGGTCAGACCCACCGAGTCGCCTCGGTGCTTGAGCATGTCGTGGAGCTCCTGCGCGCTGCGGAAGTCCTCGATCTCGTCCAGGGCCGCCGAGACGGCGGCTCGCTGCCGGGTCGAGCGGGCGCGCGGCGACGGGCCTGCGGTGGTCACCGTGGGTCCTCCTGGGGGTGTGGGCATCTCGCACCTCATTGTGCCAGCCCCGCCCTCCGGTCCGGAGTGGTCGCGTCGGACGCGCTCTGCCCGGGCAGTTGGACGTCGCAGACCGCGGGGCCGGGGTCGGCCTTCGCCGTCCGGTGCCGGTGGCGGGCCAGCGGTGCGGCGATCGCGCTGAACACCGCGAACACCGCGATGGCGAGCAGCACGATGGCCGGTCCGGAGGGGACGTCGAGCTGGTAGGAGCCGGTGACGCCGGCCAGCGAGACCAGGACGCCGAGGCCGATCGAGGCGGCCTGGGTGGCGGCGAAGGAGCGGGTGAGCTGCTGGGCGGCCACCACCGGGACCACCATCAGCGCGCTGACCAGCAGCAGTCCGACGACCCGCATGGCGACCGTGACGGTGATCGCGGCCATCACCGCGAGCAGCAGGTTGAGGAGGCGCACCGGCAGGCCGGTGACCCGGGCGAAGTCCTCGTCCTGGCAGATCGCGAAGAGCTGGCGGCGCAGGCCCACGGTGACGCCGATGACCACGGCGCCGAGGATGCCGATGGTGACGAGGTCGGCGGGGGCGACGGTCAGGATGGAGCCCCAGAGGTAGCTCTCCAGGCTGCCGGCGCCGGCCTGGGCGGACTTCGAGACGAGCAGCTTGCCGCAGGCCATGCCGCCGTAGAACAGCATGGCGAGGGCGATGTCGCCGCGCTGGTTGCCGCGCGAGCGGACCAGCTCCATGGTGACGGCGCCGAGGACGCAGACCAGGACGGCCATCCAGACCGGGCTGGTGTCGAAGATGAAGCCGAGGCCGACCCCGGTCATCGCGACGTGGCCCATGCCGTCGCCCAGCAGTGCCTGGCGCCGCTGCACCAGGTAGATGCCGACGGCCGGCGCGGTGATGCCGACCAGGACGGCGGCGAGCAGGGCGCGCTGCATGAAGTCGTAGGAGAGCATCTCGGTCATGCGAGCAGCCTCGGCGGGGTGTGGTCGGCGTGCGGATGGACGTGGTCGTGGCCGGGCAGGGCGTGCAGGCCGGTGTTGGGGACGGGCGGGCCGTCGTGCGCGACGCAGCCGTCGCGCAGCACCACGGCGCGGTCGATCAGCGGCTCCAGCGGCCCGAGTTCGTGCAGTACCAGCAGCACGGCCGCGCCGCGTCCGACCTCGGCGCGCAGGGTGTCGGCGAGCACCTGCTGGCTGGTGGCGTCCACTCCGGCCATCGGCTCGTCCATGATCAGCAGGTCGGGGGTGCCGACCAGGGCGCGGGCGATCAGCACCCGCTGCTGCTGGCCGCCGGAGAGGTCGGCGACGCCGTCCCCGGCCCGGTCCAGCATGCCGACGGCGGTCAGCGCGCGGTCCACCGCGTCCCGGTCCCGGCGGCGGAAGGGCAGCAGCCGGTGCTGCGGGAGCCGCCCGGTGGAGACCACCTCGCGCACGGTGGCCGGCACGCCGGAGGCGGCGGTGGTGCGCTGCGGCACGTAGCCGACCCGGTGCCAGGCACGGAACTTGGCGAACGGGATGCCGAACAGGTCCAGGCTGCCGTGCTCCAGCGGGACGGCGCCGGTGACGGCCTTGACGGTGGTGGACTTGCCGGAGCCGTTGGCGCCGAGCAGGGCGACCACCTCGCCGGGTTGCACCGTGAGGTCGACGCCGCGCAGCACCGGCCTGCCGCCGCGCGAGGCGATGGCGTCGTGCAGGCGGACGGCCGGGGGTATCGGGTGGGTCATGGCGTGTTGTCGTCCCCTCAGCTGGTGGTGGCGCCGGCCGTGCCGAGCGCGGCCCGCAGGTTGGCGAGGTTCTGCTCCATCACCGTCAGGTAGGTGTCCTTGGCCGGGTCCTTGACGCCCTCCAGCGGGTCCAGCACCGCGGTCCGGAGGCCGAGGTCCTTGGCGACGGTCTCCGCGAGCTTGGGGCTGACCAGGGTCTCGAAGAAGATCGTGGTGACGCCGTTGTCCTTGGCGGCCTTCTGGACGTCGGCCAGCCGGGCCGGGGTGGGCTCGGACTCCGGGTCGACGCCGTTGATGGCGACCTGGGTGAGGCCGTAGTGCTCGGCGAGGTAGCCGAAGGCGGCGTGGCTGGTGACGAAGGTCCTGGTGTTCGCGTCCTTGAGGCCGTCCCGGAACCGCTGGTCCAGGGTGGTGAGCTTGCCGACCAGTTCGTCGGTGTTCTTCCGGTAGTCGGCCGCGTGCGCCGGGTCGGCCTTGGCGAACTCGGCGCCGACGCTCTGGGCGACCGCCGCGTAGCGGGTCGGGTCGAGCCAGATGTGCGGGTCGCCGGGGGCGCCGTCGTGCTGGTGGCCGTCGCCCTCGGCGTGGCCCTCCTCGCCCTCGCCGAGGTGGTGGTCGACCAGCGGGCTGGCGGCGGTGGCGTCGACGACGTGCTTGGCGCCGGAGTCGGCGACCGCCTTGTCCACGGTCGGCTGGAGGCCCTTGAGGTAGAGCAGAGCGTCGGCCTTCTTGACGCTCGCGACCTGCTTGGCGGTGAGGTCGAGGTCGTGCGGCTCGGTGCCGGCCGGGGTCAGGGTGGTGACCTTGACGTGCTCGCCGCCGATCTGCGAGGCGAGGAACTCCATCGGATAGAACGAGGCGACGACGCCCAGCTTGCCGTCCGTGCCCTTGGCACCGCCGTCCCCGTCGCAGGCGGTGAGCAGGAGGGTGCCGGCGAGGGTGGTCGCGGTCAGGGCGAGAACGGTGCGGGTAGGTCGTCGGATCATCATGACAACCATTCTCAGGTTAGATGGAAATGATTGTCAAATCACTCGGACGGGTGAACGGTGGATGGTGATGATTGGGTTGGGCCGGGCGATACCGATTTGAACCCCGTACCCGTATGGCCGGTAACCTGAGGTATTCGGGTACGCGCAACCAGCCGTGCCCTGACCGTGCCGTCGTACTGAAGAGAGCACTGTGGCCGCCGACAAGATCGACACGATCGTCAGCCTGAGCAAGCGCCGTGGCTTCGTCTACCCCTGCAGCGAGATCTACGGCGGCACGCGTGCCGCCTGGGACTACGGGCCGCTGGGCGTCGAGCTGAAGGAGAACATCAAGCGCCAGTGGTGGCGCGCGATGGTCCAGGCCCGTGAGGACGTCGTCGGGCTCGATTCGTCGGTGATCCTGGCCCGTGAGGTCTGGGAGGCCTCCGGTCACGTCGCCACCTTCAACGACCCGCTGACCGAGTGCCTCTCCTGCCACAAGCGCCACCGGGCCGACCACCTGGAGGAGAAGTACGAGGCCAAGCACGGCTACCCGCCGGCGAACGGCCTCAAGGACATCAACTGCCCCGACTGCGGCACCAAGGGCTCCTTCACCGAGCCCCGGGAGTTCTCGGGCATGCTGAAGACGCACCTCGGCGTCACCGAGGAGGCGGGCGGCCTGGCCTACCTGCGCCCGGAGACGGCGCAGGGCATCTTCACCAACTTCAAGGCCGTCCAGACGACCTCGCGCAAGAAGCCGCCGTTCGGCATCGCCCAGACCGGCAAGAGCTTCCGCAACGAGATCACCCCCGGCAACTTCATCTTCCGCACCCGCGAGTTCGAGCAGATGGAGATGGAGTTCTTCGTCAAGCCGGGCGAGGACGAGCAGTGGCACGACTACTGGCTCCAGCAGCGCTGGGACTGGTACGTCGACCTCGGCCTGCGGACCGAGAACATGCGCTTCTTCGAGCACCCGAAGGAGAAGCTGTCCCACTACGCCAAGCGCACGGTGGATATCGAGTACCGCTTCAACTTCGGCGGCCAGGAGTTCTCCGAGCTGGAGGGCGTCGCCAACCGCACCGACTACGACCTCACGGTGCACAGCCAGGCCTCCGGCCAGGACCTCAAGTACTTCGACCAGGAGTCCGGCGAGCGGTACTTCCCGTACGTCATCGAGCCGGCGGCGGGCCTCAACCGCGCCATGCTGGCCTTCCTGATCGACGCCTACTTCGAGGACGAGGCGCCCAACGCCAAGGGCGTCCTGGAGAAGCGCGTCGGCATGCGGCTGGACCCGCGGCTGGCCCCGGTCAAGGTCGCGGTGCTGCCGCTGTCGCGCAACGCCGACCTCTCGCCGAAGGCCCGCGGCCTGGCCGCCGACCTGCGCACCGCGTGGAACGTCGAGTTCGACGACGCGGGCGCGATCGGCAAGCGCTACCGCCGCCAGGACGAGATCGGCACGCCGTTCTGCGTCACCGTCGACTTCGACACCCTTGAGGACAACGCGGTGACCGTGCGCGAGCGCGACACCATGTCGCAGGAGCGCGTCTCGCTCGACCAGGTGAAGTCGTACCTGGCCGCGCGGCTGATCGGCTGCTGACCGCAGCACACCCGGCCGTCGCGCCGAAGGAGCCCCCGTCCGCCTTCCGGCGGGCGGGGGCTCCCCGCGTCCGGCTCGCCGACCCCGGCCTACCGGCGGCCCCAGCGGGAGCGCGGCGGGCCGGCCGGGGCGGTCGGCAGGCCGGCGCCGCGCAGCGAGGCGAGGGTGCTGCGGTGGCGGCCCTCGTCCTCCAGGAGGGCGGCCAGCAGGCCGTCGTAGAGCCGCCGGTGCGGGGCGAGCGCGGTGGCGAGCCGGACGAGTTCGGCCGGCGGGCGCAGCGCCGCGAGGTCGCGCAGCAGGACGCCGGACAGTGGCTCCGGCAGGGTGCCGGCCAGGTCGGTGAGTTCGGCGGCGGGCCGGCCGGCGGCCTGGCGCAGCAGCGTCCGGGCGTCCTCGGAGCGGCCGGCCCGCTCCAGCCCGGCCGCGAGGGCGGCCAGCTCGGCGGTGGGCGCGGAGCCCCACTCCCAGAGCAGGGTGGCGCTGTCCGCGTGCTGGCCGGCCCGTTCCAGGGCCACCAGCAGGGCCGGCAGCGCGTCGGCCGGGTAGGCCCAGAGGGCGTGGAACAGTTCGGTCGCCTCCTGGGCCAGGCCGGCGGAGCGCAGTTCGGCGAGGGTGCTGGCGGCCTGTGTCGGAGTGCCGGCCGCGGCGCCGCGGGCCAGCTGGACGGAGGCGTCGGGCGGGCCGCCGCGGGCGAGCAGACCGGCCAGCCGGGCGGTGTCGAGCGGGAGGAGCAGGGCGGCGGCCTGGCCCAGCAGGGAGGTGATCTCCTGGGTGGCGCCCTGGCGGTGCAGAGCGGTGATCCGCTCGGCGAGGGCGGTCAGTTCGGCGGGGGAGCGGCGCCGGGGCGGTTCCGGTGGCTCTTCGGGCGCGGGCGGTGGCTGGGGCGCCGGGACCGTCCGGGGCGGGGTCGGTTCGCCGGCCTCCTCGGGGCGGGACCGCGGGGCGCCGAACCGGGCCCCGGTGGCGGGTGGCGGCGGAGCGGCTCGGCGCGCCGACGGGGCGTGCGCTCCTTCCTCCTCCCCCCGCACGCCCCCGAAGCGGGCGCCGGTGGGCTGCCGGGGCACCGGATTGCGGACCGGCGGCTGGCGCAGCCGGTCCTCCAGCGCGGTCAACTGCTCGCTGAGCTCCAGGCAGCGGGTGCCGAGCCCCTCGCGCAGCGTCCGCGCCTGGGCCAGCTGCCGCAGCAGTTCCGCGTCCGGCCGCTGCCGCTCCGGGACGGCCCGCACGGCCTCGGCGAGCCGCCGTTCGCGCTGGTTGGCGTACTGCCGGGCTCGCAGTAATTCGTCCAGCTCGGCACGGAGGTCGAGCGCGTCCTGTTCGCTCTCGCCGCTGTGCTGAGCCGGGGGTTGTTCCGTGTGCCGTATCCGCATGATCGCCGCACCCTGTCCATCTCGACCCTGACTGCGGGTCATCCTGGCGTCGGTATACGGCGACAGAGTTACGGGAGTGCGTCGAAATGTTTGCGACTGCCGTCCAGGACCGCGCAGACGGCACCGGCGGTGAGCAAGCCGACGACGCCCGCCCGGAGCAGAGCCGCCTCGAAGTACGGGTCGGTGGACCACCGGACGGCCAGGTATCCCGCCCCCGCGCCGACGGCAGCGGGCAGGACGAGCCGGCCCGCGCGCCGGCCGACGGCGGCGATCAGCACCGCGGCGCCCGCCGCGGCGGCCAGCCGGGGCGTGCCGAAGCTCCCGGCGTACCGGAGGGCGAGGGCGGGGACGAGGAAGAGCGCGAGGCCCCGGCCGAGGGAGTCCGTGAGCGCGGCCACGCGGGGACCGGCCGGGGCGCCGGGCCGTTTCGCCGCCAGGACGCGGGTCGCGCCGAGCACGGCGACCGCGGTGATCATGCCCGTGAGCCGTTCGCCGAGCCGGGAGAGGTTGTAGAGCAGCACGGTGTCGTAGAGGGCCAGCATCAGGGAGCCGAAGGCCCACAGCTCGACCGCGAGGACGAGCGGCCCGGGGGAGCGGGGCGCGGTGTCCGCCTCCCGCCCCGCGATCCGGGCGAGCAGCGGCGCGGTGACCAGCGCCGACACGACCCGGATGACCAGGTCGTCCACCGTGTACGGGTTGCGCAGCTCCCACTCCACCGCGCAGAACGCGACGGTGAACGAGGCGGCGGCGAGCGGGAGCAGCGGTGAGCGGGCCACCCGGACGTACAGCTGCCGGTCGAGCCGGCGCAGCACGGCGAGGAAGGCCAGCAGGACGAGCGGGAGTTCGAGGAAGGCCTGGACGCGCAGCACGGACGGCGCGAGCAGCTCGGGTGCGGGCGTGTGGGCGGCGACCCAGTCGACGAACGGGTTGCCGCGGGGCACGGCGAACCATCCGGGGGGCAGGTAGCGCGCCACGAACGCGGTGCTGCCGTCGTGCACGCGCTGGACGTAGACGGCGAAGGCCAGTTGGTTGAGGAGGATCAGCGCCACGACGGCGGCGAACAACGCCTCCGGCCCGGGCGCTCCCCCGCGCCCGGGCCGGACCTCCCGCCGCAGCACCCTCGGGGTGAGGGCGAGCGCGGCGCCCACCGACAGCACCGCCGTGGCGTCCAGGGCCGGGGCGATCGTGCTCATCGGCTCCTCCGGCGGGTCGCGCTTCTCCGGCTCGTCGTGCTCGTCGTGCTCGTCGTTCTCGTGGCGCTCGTGGCGCTCGTCGTGCTCGTCATGCCCGTCCTGCTCGTGGCGCTCGCGATGCTCACCGGGCCAGCCGGGTGCGGGCCTCCATCAGGGCGAAGCCGAGCAGGTTCTCCCCGCGCCAGTCGGCCGGTCGGGCGGCCCGTTCGTCATCGGCGGCGAGACCGATGCCCCAGAGCCGGTCCACCGGGCTGGCCTCGACCAGGACGCGCTGCCGGGTGCCGAGGAGGTAGTCGCGCAGGGCGTCGTCCTGCCCGAACTTGGCGACATTGCCCGTCACCACCAGCTCGAACCGCCCGGCGGCCCAGGTGGGTTCGTCGAACCCCCGCACCTGGCGCCCCAGCTTCTTCGCCTCGGCCGGGGTCCGGGCGGCGAGGATCCGCGGCACGATCGCCTCGTCGCCGAACAGCCGGGCCTTCCCGGCCATCATCCAGTGCTCGGCGCTCGCGTACGTCACGCCGTCCACGGTGAAGGGGGACGGCCACCACTGGCTCAGCGCCCCCTGACCGACCGAACCGTCCTGCTGCGGCTGATGCCCCCAGAACATCAGCCACTTCGGCTCGGCGCCGGAGGCGACGGCCGCCACCAGCTCGGCCCGGTTGCGGGTGTCGAGGGGGTTCCCCTGCTCCATGCTGCTCATATCGTCATCCTGACGTAAAGGGGCCCGTGGTGCCAGTGATTTGATCGGGGCGGTCCGCCCGTGACCGGCTCCGGGAACGGGGCTGAATCCTTTGCGCGGGGGCGTGCCTCTTATGAATGTCTCCGACGAAAGGGTCGGACCGGACTGGGAGGTTCTCGTGATCGTTGGCATCGCCGTGGCTGTCGCGCTGTTGCTGCTGTGCACCTGCACCGTGGTCGTGATGAGGAAGCGGGGGCGGGGCCGTGGCTGACGCGGGGGGCTGGCCGGGGGAGCGCCTGGTCCACGCGGCGCAGCGGGGGGACGTCGACTCGATCGCCGCGCTGGTGTCGGGGGCGCACCCGCATGTGCGGCGGTTCGCCCGGACGTTGTGCGCCTCGCCGGAGGATGCCGAGGACGCGGCGCAGGAGGCGCTGATCATCCTGTACCGCAAGATCGGGATGCTGCGGGCCTCCGGTGCGCTGGCGTCGTGGATGTTCCGCATCGTGCGCAACGAGTGCCTGCGCCGGGCGCGGGTACTGCGGCGCGACCCCGCGCCGTCGGGGGACGACACCGTGCTGTCGGCCGAGGAGGAGGTGCTGCGACGCCTGGAGGCCGGGCGGGTGGCGGCGGCGATCGCCGCGCTCCCGGCCGACCAGCGGCGGGTGCTGGTCATGCGGGACATCCAGGGCCTCGACGGGCGGACGGTCGCCGACGCGCTGGGGCTGAGCGGCGCGGCGATGAAGTCACGACTGCACCGGGCGCGATCGGCCGTCCGCTGCGAGCTGCGGGCCGCGCCCGAGACCGTCCTTGGAGGCATCGGTGAGTGATCGACCCGACTTCGCGAGTGCGTCCCTGCCCCGCCACCTGGTGCGCGGCGCGGTGGGGTTCGGCGGCCTGATCGGCGCCTTCGCGCTGCTCCCGGTGGTGGGGCCGGCCGCGCTGCTGCTCCTCCCGATCGGCGTGCTCGCCCTGCGCGGATGCCCGATGTGCTGGACGATCGGGCTGATCCAGACCGTCTCGCGGGGCCGCCTGGAGCGCTCCTGCACGGCGGACGGCCAGTGCCGGCTGAGGGTCGCCGGGTCCGGCTGACGACGCCCCGCGCACCCGAGCGCGCCCGACCGCGACTTCGCGGGCGGGCGCGCGGGCTGTGCGGGAGCCGGTCGTGACCCGGCCGTCCGGGGTCACCCGATGGAGCGGGGGAGCCGGGTGGTCAGGTACAGGATGCTGAAGGAGCCGAGCAGTTGGACGGCGAGGCAGAGGGCCAGCGCGCGGTCCATGCCCACGGTCGGGGCGAGGGCCAGGTAGAGGCTGCCGAGGGTGGCCACGCCGAGGGCCAGGCTGGACTGCTGGCTGGTGGCGAGGACGCCGCTGCCGACGCCCGCGCGGTCGGCGGGCACCTTGGAGAGGACCACCCGGAACAGCGGGGTGCCGATCAGGCCCTGCCCGATGCCCGCGAGCGCGACCCCGGGGGCCATCCGCAGCGGGGAGAAGTGCGACCAGTCGGCGAGCACCGTCAGGATCAGGGCGGCCAGGCCGAGCGCCTGGACGACGGCGCCGGCGGTCAGTACCCGGCTGCCGAAGCGGCCGATCAGCCGGGGGCCGGCGAGCGAGGCCCCGAAGTAGCCGACGGCCATCGGGACGAGCGCCCAGCCGGCCGCCACCGGGCCGAGCCGCAGGCCCTGCTGGAGGGCGATCGCGATCACGAACATGAAGCCGCCGAAGCCGCCGAAGTAGGGGAGGGCGATGCCGAGCCCGCGCCGCATCTCGGGGATCCGCAGCAGGCTGGGCGGCACCAGCGGGGTGGCGCCCCGGCGTTCGGCGCGGGTCTCGACCAGGGCGAAGGCGACCGCGAACACCGGGGAGAGCGCGAGCAGCACCCAGGACCAGAGCGGCCAGCCGGCGGCGCGGCCCTCCATCAGCGGGACGAGCAGGGCGAGCATGGTCGCGGTGAGCAGCAGGGTGCCCAGGACGTCCACCCGGGCGGCCTGCGGGGAGCGGCTCTCCGGCACGTACCGGAGGGCGAGGACGAGGGCGAGCAGGGCGAACGGGACGTTCAGCAGGAAGACCGAGCGCCAGCCGGTGCCGAGGACGTCGGCGGCGACCAGCATCCCGCCGAGCACCTGGCCGACCACCACCGAGATCCCGGCGACCGCGCCGTAGACACTGAGCGCGTGGGCGCGGCGGGCGCCGTGGGTGGCGGCGGTGATGGTGCCGAGGACCTGGGGGACGATCAGGGCAGCCGAGGCGCCCTGGGCGGCGCGGGCGGCGACCAGCGACCAGGCCCCGGGAGCGAGCCCGCAGGCGAGCGAGGTGAGGGCGAACGCGGCGGCGCCGACCACGAAGAGCCGTCGGCGGCCGAAGATGTCGCCGAGCCGGCCGCCGAGGACGAGCAGGACGGCGAACGCGATGCCGTACCCGGCGGCGACCAGCTCCAGCACGGCGGGGCCGGCGGCGAGGTCGCGGTCGATGGTGGGCAGGGCGACGTTGACGATGAAGAAGTCGAGCATCGGCAGGAACGCCCCGAGCAGTACGGTGACCAGCCCGGCGGTGCCGATCGAAGCGGTGCTCGGCGAGGGGGTGCCGGAGGCGGCAGAGGCGGTGGTGCTACCGGTGGTGGTACCGGCCGTGGTGGAGCCGGTGGGGCGGGCTGACGCGGCAGTGGTGGTGGTCGTGGCGACGGCGAGTTGTTGGGTCACGGGTCATACGATCTTCCGTCCGACAACCTGGTACCAGAGTGTGCTTATCCAGGTATCAGAAGTACCTGGCACCCGGCTCCCGCATGGCGCATGCTGAGTCCATGAGCCTGACCACCGCGTCCGTCCGAAGCACCACCGCGTCCGCCGGGGCGACCGCGACCGCGAGCCCCGCAGCCGCTCCGTCGACCCCGCTCGCCGCCGAGGCCCGACGGCACGAGCTGGCGGCGTTCCTGCGCAGCCGCCGCGAGCGGATCGCACCGGAGCAGGTGGGCCTGCCGACGACCGGCCGCCGCCGGACGCCGGGGCTGCGCCGCGAGGAGCTCGCGCAGCTCGCCGCCGTGGGGGTCACCTGGTACACGTGGCTGGAGCAGGGCCGGGACATCCAGGTCTCCACCCAGGTACTGGACGCCGTCGCCCGTGCCCTGCGGCTCGATCCGGCCGAGCGGTCGCACCTGTTCGCCCTGGCGGCCGCCGAGGACCCCGCTCCGGTGCTGGAGTGCCCGACGGTGACCCCGGCGGTGCGGCTGGTGCTGGAGCAGATGGCGCCGATGCCGGCGGCGGTGATCAACGCCCGGTACGACATCCTGGCGCACAACCCCTCCTACACCCACCTGGTCGGGAACGTCGACGAGTTGCCGTTCGAGGAGCGGAACCTGGTCTGGATGGCGTTCACACCGTCGCGCTTCCGGGACGTGCTGGTGAACCACGAGCAGGAGCGCGAGGGAATGGTGGCCCGGTTCCGGTCGGGCATGGCGGACCACACCGCCGAACCGGCCTGGAAGGCACTGCTCGCCCGGCTGCGCAAGGCCTCGCCGGACTTCGAGGCGGCCTGGCAGCGGCACGACGTCCAGCGGCCCGGCAACGGACTCAAGCAGTTCCTCATCCCGGGGGTCGGGCTGCTGCACTGCGACTACACGAGCTTCTGGCTCGGGCCCCGCCCCAGCACCCGCCTGATCGCCTACACCCCCAGGGACGAGGAGACCCGGGCACGGATGGCCCTCATGGCGGACGGCCTCTGACCCGGACGGCCGTCGGACCACCCGCCGTACCGCCCGTCGGGCCCGGCCGCCGCCGAGCCGGCCCGTCGCGCCCGGTACCGGCCCCGACACCGGCTCGGCAGCTGCCGCGCTCCGACCGAGTGCCAGGCAGAGGACGGCCAGCGGCAGCTCGACACCGCAGGCCATCACCAGGGCGGCGAGCAGCGGCAGCCCGCGTCCGGCGGTGCCGACGTCGGCCAGGGCGTCGCCCGCGAGCAGCAGCGCCACCACGCGGGCGGGCCCGAGCGCGGCCGGACTGCGGCGGCGCAGCAGCGCGTCCAGCCAGAGAAGGGCGCTCAGCTCGCCCAGGTCGAGGACGACCCAGACGGTCTCGTGGCAGAGCACCAGCACGGCCAGCCAGGGCAGCAGGGCCAGCGCCGCCAGGGCGGGCACCTGCGGAGCCCAGCCGGGCAGCGCCGGGGCGGTCGGCCGGCTCAGCCGGGTCGGCCGGATGCGCAGAGCCGGCCAGGTGAACGACGTCGGCCGGGCTCCCGGCAGGACGGCGGCGCTCACCGTGCGCTCCGGCCGGGCGTGCGGACCCGCTCCAGCGACCGCCGCACCCGGCCGGTGGGGTGCTCCACCAGGACGCCGCCGAACGGGCCCCGCGCCCAGGCGAGCCAGAACTCCCCGGCCACCGTGACCACCTCGGTTGCCTCGACCACCCCGGCCCGCCGCACCGCCCGGCGCAGCCGCCCGGCGGTGAAGCCCACGGCGGGCACCGGGCCGCCCTGCGGCAGCCGGCCCCAGACCAGCCCGTACGACTCCCGCGCGCCGATGGCCGGGTACCGCCGGGCGCCGCGCAGCAGCTCCGGGGCGAGCCGGGCCGCGACCACGACGTCGACCAACTCGCCGTGCTCGTACACCTCCAGCGCGGCCCGCCCCCGGGACGCCGGGACGCCCCGCACCGACCAGGGCCCGAGCAGCCCGAGCGGGCCCGCCGACCCGAGCGGGCCGACCGGCCGCGCCCACGCGGCGCCGGCGTCGCCGAGACCGGCGGCGGGCCGCGGGTGCGGCGCGGTGGTGGGGTGCGAAGGAGTGCTCGTCATGCCGTCAAGACTTCCGTGGACGGCGCTCGCTGTCGGTAGTGCACCACACCGAATCAGGGGTGTACCCAGCTACACCCCAGGTCTCCACTCCCCTTCATGGCGGCCGTCGATCTTCGCGCCCTACGCTGTCCGTCATGCCCTCCACCCCGCTGCGCCGTGCGCTCGCCAGGAGCGCCGGGCGGCCGCTGTGGGCGGCCGTCTGGCGCGACACCCGGTTCATAGCCGCCGGCGTCCCACTGGCCGCGCCGATCTGGCTGGCCGTCCTCTACCTCAAGGTGTTCCTGCTGGTCCTCGGCCTGAGCCTGGCCGGCATGCGCCTGCTGACGACGGCCCAGCGCGGCCGGTTGCGCGCCCTGCGCGGGGTCGAGGTGCCGCCGCTGCTCCGTCCGGTCCGGACCTCGGCCGGTCCGCTGACCGGGCTGCGCACGGGGGTGAGCTGGCGTCAGGTCGGCTACCACCTGCTCGCGGGCCCGCTGCTCGCGCTCGGCGCCGTCGGGCTGCTCTACGCCTGGGGCGCGGGCCTGGTGATGGCCACCGTCTACGGCTGGACGTGGCTGATGCCGTCGTCGAGCCCGGTCCGCGGGCAGCTGGTCACGCTGGACGTCGCGATCACCGTGGGCGGCGTGCTGCTGCTCCTCGTCCTGCCGTGGGCGACGGTCCTGCTGGCCCGGCTGGAGGAGTGGACGGCCCTGCGGCTGCTCGGCCCCGGCCGGGCGGAGGCCCTGGAGCGCCGGGTCGAGGAGATCGCCGAGAGCCGGGCCGGCCTGGTCGACGCCGTCGACGCCGAGCGCCGCCGGATCGAGCGCGACCTGCACGACGGCGCCCAGCAGCGGCTCACCTCGCTGGCGATGAACCTGGGCCTGGCCCGGCGCACCCTCAAACACGCCCCGCCCGACGTCATGCAGGTGATAGTGGACGCGCACGAGGAGGCCCAGGCCGCCATCGACGAACTGCGGGACCTCGTGCGCGGACTGCACCCCGCCGTTCTGGAGGACCGCGGCCTGGACGCGGCGCTGTCCGGCATCGCCGCCCGCTCGCCGCTGCCGGTGCGCGTCGACGTCGCCCTGACCGAGCCGGTCGCCCCGACCGTCGAGGCGGTCGCCTACTTCACCGTCTCCGAGGCGCTGACCAACGTCGCCAAGCACGCCCGTGCCTCCCGGGTCGACCTCTCGGTGCGCACGGCGGGCGGCCGGCTGCGCCTGGTCGTCAGCGACGACGGTGTCGGCGGCGCGGACGCCGCGCGCGGTACCGGCCTGACCGGGCTGCGCAAGCGCGCCGCCTCGGTCGACGGCACGCTGTCCGTTCTGAGCCCCCTCGGGGGCCCCACCACCATCACCGTGGAGTTGCCGTGCGTGCTGTGATCGCCGAGGACTCGGTCCTGCTGAGGGTCGGTCTGGTCAAGGTCCTGGAGGCCGTGGGCTTCGAGGTGGCGGCCGCGGTCGGGGACGCCGAGGCGCTGCTCGCCGCGGTCGAGGAGCACCGTCCGGCGGTGGTGGTGGCGGACGTCCGGATGCCGCCCGACTACACCGACGAGGGCGTCCGGGCCGCACTGATGATCCGCCGGCAGTGGCCGGAGGTCGCGGTGCTGCTGCTCTCGCAGTACGTCGAGGAGCGGTACGCGGCCGATCTGCTGGCCACGAACACCAGTGGGGTGGGCTACCTGCTCAAGCAGCGGGTGGCCAATGTGGACGACTTCGTGGACGCCCTCCAGCGGGTGGCCGAGGGCGGCACCGCGCTGGACCCGGAGGTGGTCGCCCAGCTGCTGGTCCGCCGCCACCGCGATCCGCTGGAGAAGCTGACCCCGCGCGAGCGGGACGTGCTCGGCCTGATGGCGGAGGGCCGCTCCAACGCGGCGATCGCCGCCGCCCTGGTGGTCAGCGACAGCGCCGTGGCGAAGCACATCAACTCGATCTTCACCAAGCTCGAACTGCCGCCGGCCGACAACAGCCACCGCCGGGTGCTCGCGGTGCTGCGGTTCCTGGAGGTCGGGTAGCCGTGGGCGCACGTCGGGCCTGGCAGATCACCGGGACGCTCACGCTGGCCTTCGCCATGCTGTTCGGCGCCGTCCAGACCTGGGCGGTGGTGGTGCAGCAGAAGGCGGTGTCCGAGCACTCCTACCAGGTCGCGGTGACCAGGGTGGAGCTGGACACCGGGACGGCGGAGGTCCGGATCAAGCCGGGCGTCCCCGGACGGGTGACGATGAGGCAGTACCTGGACTGGACGGTCCGCAAGCCCACGGTCTCGGCGATCTTCCAGGGGGACGTCCTCACCGTCCGGATGCGCTGCAACCAGCTGCTGCCGGCGGTGGACGTCGGCTGCGGCGCCTCGATCGATCTGGAGGTACCGGCCGCGGCCTCGGTGTCCGGCGGGGGGACGTCCGGTGCCCTGGAGGTCCGGGACCTCACCGGGGACGTCCGGCTCACCGCGACCTCGGGCGCGATCCGGCTGACCGGGCTCTCCGGACAGCTGTACGCACGCACCACCTCCGGGGAGCTGAAGGCCGCCGGCCTCGGGTCGCCGCGGGTGGAGGTGAGGGCCTTCTCCGGGGAGATCGACCTGGGCTTCGTGCGGCCGCCGCAGCTGGTGGACGCCGGTGCCACCTCCGGGTCGGTGGCGATCGGACTCCCGAAGGGCTCCCGGTACGCCTTCGACTTCAGCGGCGCCGCCGGTCCGGGCGACCGCCACATCGACCCCGAGCTGGCCGACTCCACCAGCTCCGACACCGTCCGGGTGGTGACTACGTCGGGTTCGGTGCGCATCGTCACCGCGGCGGGCTGACGGACAAGGGCCGACGGACGCGGGCCGACGGACGAAGGCCAACGGCCAACGGCCCACCGCCCGGCCCCCGGAAGGGCCCGGTGAGCAGCGCCGACCGGCCCCGGCGCGCGGTGGGGGACAATGAAGAGTCCCGAGCCCCCGTCCACGAGGTCAGCCGCGCATGACAGCCCCGCTCGACACCACCGCGTCCGCCACGGCATCCGCGCCCGCGCCCGCCACGGCACCCGCCGCCGCGAACGCGGCCGCCGCCGCGCCCGCGACCAGCTCCGAGTTCGCGCCGCTGACGATCGGCCCGATGCGGGTGTGGCCGCCGGTCGTCCTGGCACCCATGGCCGGCATCACCAACGCACCCTTCCGCACCCTCTGCCGCGAGCAGAGCGGCGGCAAGGGCCTGTACGTGAGCGAGATGATCACCACCCGGGCCCTGGTCGAGCGCAACGCCAAGACCATGCAGCTGATCAAGTTCGACGCGAGCGAGAAGCCGCGCTCGATCCAGCTGTACGGAGTGGACCCGGTGACCGTCGGCAAGGCCGCCCGGATGATCGCCGACGAGGGCCTGGCCGACCACATCGACCTCAACTTCGGCTGCCCCGTCCCCAAGGTGACCCGCAAGGGCGGCGGCTCGGCGCTGCCGTACAAGCGCAACCTGCTCCGCGAGCTGTTGCGCGAGGCCGTGGCGAACGCGGGGGACCTTCCGGTCACCATGAAGATGCGCAAGGGCATCGACGACGACCACCTCACCTACCTGGACGCGGGCCGGATCGGCGCCGAGGAGGGCGTGGCCGCCATCGCCCTGCACGGGCGCACCGCCGCCCAGCACTACGGGGGCACGGCGGACTGGTCGGCGATCGCCCGGCTGCGCGAGTCCGTCCCGGCGCACATCCCGGTGCTCGGCAACGGCGACATCTGGTCGGCGGACGACGCGGTGCGGATGATGCGCGAGACCGGCTGCGACGGGGTGGTGGTCGGGCGCGGCTGCCTCGGCCGGCCGTGGCTGTTCAAGGACCTGGTCTCGATCTTCGAGGGCGAGGTCGACTACGCCCGCCCGAGCTTCGCTGACGTGGCGCGGGCGATGGTGCGCCACGCGCAGCTGCTCGGGGAGTGGCTGGGCGACGAGACCCGCGGCGTGATCGACTTCCGCAAGCACGTCGCCTGGTACACCAAGGGCTTCTCGGTCGGCTCCGAGCTGCGGGTGAAGCTGGCGAACTCCTCCTCCTTGGCCGAATTGGCCGAAACCCTGTCCATGGTGGAGCAGTCGCAGCTCTGGCCGGCCGGCGCGGACGGGCCGCGCGGGCGTACGAGCGGCAACAACCGGGTGGTTCTGCCGGAAGGCTGGTTGGACGATCCGTATGACTGCGCTCTTCCCAGCGCAGACGCCGAATCGGACACCTCTGGCGGTTGATCTGGCCGCTTCGGCAAAAATGGCGCTCGGCGACCCCTCGCCACCGCGTCCCAGCCCTCTTGTCCCATCTGGACAAGAGGGCTCCTTTTTGGTGGACGAGCATCACGGAAAGAGCACGAATCCGGACGCAGTGCGACGATCGGCGGAGGAGACCTACGCCCGACGGGCGAGATGCGTCCGTGACGCTTGCCACATACGGTGGCGACTGACGGCCCTTCAGGTGGCGAAATGGACAGGTCGGCAGGGAATCGCTTCCCGAAGGGGGTGGCGCGGGATCGGGTGCTCGGGGTGCAGGAAATCAAGCCGGGGCAACAGGCTGGACCGTCGACCGCTACCCTGCGTCCCTCTCGTGTGATCTTCCTGTTTCCTTGAGTTCAAGACTTGAAGGAATGCTCGCGTCATCCGGACGATTTCACCAACAGAGGTGAACGCCTTTACGTGCATTCGATCTGTTGGGTTACCACTGGGTACCGGCCTCATACGGCCTATTGGCGGCGCAGAAGCGCCTTCGAAATGGGTATGTTCTCCGGCGTCAGGGCAACCGTGTGCGAGGAGACCGACCCGTGCCGTCCCAGCAGAAGTTTGTTTACTCCTTCACCGAAGGAAACAAGGACCTCAAGGATCTTCTCGGCGGCAAGGGCGCGAACCTGGCCGAGATGACCAACCTGGGCCTCCCCGTCCCTCCGGGGTTCACCATCACCACCGAGGCCTGCAAGGTCTTCCTGGAGACCGGCAGCGAGCCCGCCTCCCTCCACAAGGAGATCAGCGCCCACCTGGACGCCCTTGAGCAGGAGATGGGCAAGCAGCTCGGTCAGGCCGACGACCCGCTGCTGGTCTCGGTCCGGTCCGGGGCCAAGTTCTCCATGCCCGGCATGATGGACACCGTCCTGAACATCGGCCTCTCCGACACCTCGGTGGTCGGTCTGGTCGCGCAGTCCGGCAACGAGCGTTTCGCCTGGGACTCCTACCGCCGCCTGGTCCAGATGTTCGGCAAGACCGTGCTGGGCGTCGACGGCGAGCTGTTCGAGGAGGCCCTGGACGAGGCCAAGCACGCCAAGGGCACTGTCAACGACCTGGACCTGGACGCTTCCGACCTCCAGGAACTGGTCGAGGTGTTCAAGGGCATCGTCCAGCGCGAGACCGGCCGGGCCTTCCCGCAGGACCCGCGCGAGCAGATGGACCTCGCCATCCACGCCGTCTTCCACTCCTGGAACGGCGACCGCGCGCGGCTCTACCGCCGCCAGGAGCGCATCCCGAACGACCTGGGCACCGCCGTCAACGTCTGTTCCATGGTGTTCGGCAACCTCGGCGAGGACTCCGGCACCGGTGTCGCCTTCACCCGCGACCCCTCCACGGGCGCCGTCGGCGTCTACGGCGACTACCTCTCCAACGCCCAGGGCGAGGACGTCGTCGCCGGCATCCGCAACACCCTGCCGCTCGCCGATCTCGAACAGCTCGACAAGAAGTCGTACGACGAGCTGATGACGATCATGCAGAAGCTCGAGAACCACTACCGCGACCTCTGCGACATCGAGTTCACCATCGAGCGCGGCAAGCTCTGGATGCTCCAGACCCGGGTCGGCAAGCGCACCGCCGCCGCCGCCTTCCGGATCGCCGTCCAGCTGGTCGACCAGGGCCTGATCGACCTGGACGAGGCCCTGATGCGGGTCACCGGCGGTCAGCTCTCCCAGCTGATGTTCCCGCGCTTCGCGCCGAACGCCGAGTCCAAGCAGATCGCCTGGGGCCTGGCCGCCTCGCCCGGCGCCGCGATCGGCAAGGTGGTCTTCGACTCCTACACCGCCGTCAAGTGGTCCCGGTCCGGCGAGAAGGTCATCCTGGTCCGCCGCGAGACCAACCCGGACGACCTGGACGGCATGATCGCCGCCGAGGGCATCCTCACCTCGCGCGGCGGCAAGACCTCGCACGCCGCCGTCGTCGCCCGCGGCATGGGCAAGACCTGTGTCTGCGGTGCCGAGGAGCTGGAGGTCGACACCAAGCGCCGCCGGATGACCACCTCCGACGGCCTGGTGCTGGAAGAGGGCGACATCGTCTCCATCGACGGTGCGAGCGGCAAGGTCTACCTCGGCGAGGTACCCGTCCTGCCGTCCCCGGTGGTCGAGTACTTCGAGGGCACCCTGCACGCCGGCGCCGACGTCCAGGGCGGTCTCGTCCAGGCCGTGCACCGGCTGATGTCGCACGCCGACGGCCGCCGCCGGCTGGCCGTGCGGGCCAACGCCGACAACTCCGAGGACGGCGGCCGCGCCCGTCGCTACGGCGCCCAGGGCATCGGCCTCTGCCGCACCGAGCACATGTTCCTCGGCGAGGAGCGCCGCAAGGAGGTCGAGCACCTGATCCTGGCGGACAACGACAAGGACCGCGAGACCGCGCTCTCCACCCTGCTGCCGCTGCAGAAGGGCGACTTCCTGGAGCTCTTCCAGGCGATGGACGGGCTGCCCGTCACCGTTCGCCTGCTCGACCCGCCGCTGCACGAGTTCCTGCCGGACATCACCGAGCTCTCGGTGCGCGTCGCCCTCGCCGAGGCCCGCAAGGACCCGAACGAGAACGACCTGCGACTGCTCCAGGCGGTGCACAAGCTGCACGAGCAGAACCCGATGCTCGGCCTGCGCGGCGTCCGCCTCGGCCTGGTCATCCCCGGCCTGTTCGGCATGCAGGTGCGGGCCATCGCCGAGGCCGCCGCCGAGCGCAAGCTGGCCGGCGGGGACCCCCGCCCCGAGGTGATGATCCCGCTGGTCGGCACCGTCCAGGAGCTGGAGCTGGTTCGCGACGAGTGCGATCGCGTGCTGGCCGAGGTCGCCCAGTCCACCGGCGTCCAGCTGGACATCAAGCTCGGCACCATGATCGAGCTGCCCCGGGCCGCCCTGACGGCCGGCCAGATCGCCGAGGCCGCCGAGTTCTTCTCCTTCGGCACCAACGACCTCACCCAGACGGTCTGGGGCTTCTCCCGGGACGACGTGGAGGCCTCGTTCTTCACGGCCTACCTGGAGAAGGGCATCTTCGGGGTCTCCCCGTTCGAGACCATCGACCGCGACGGTGTCGGCGCGCTGGTCAAGCACGCCGTCGAGGCCGGCCGGGCCACCCGCCCCGACCTCAAGCTGGGCGTCTGCGGCGAGCACGGCGGCGACCCGGAGTCGGTGCACTTCTTCCACGAGGTGGGGCTGGACTACGTCTCCTGCTCCCCCTTCCGGATCCCGGTGGCGCGCCTGGAGGCAGGCCGCGCCGCCATCGAGACGGCGGGCAGCGACTCGCGCTGACGCGGAGCCCCGGCCAGGCATCGGCCGGGGCGCCGCCGACGCGGTCGCTGACCGCACCCCCTCCCACCGGGGAGGGCGTACACCGGAGCTCGGCGCAGGAGAACCGGCGTACGTAACGCGAGCGGGGCGGGAACGGACAATGGCGTCCGTTCCCGCCCCGCTCGTCTGTCTGTGCGGAAGACCCGCGGGGAACGGCGGGCAACGGCGGGCAACCGCGGGGACTCTGCCCGAAGGTCTGCCCGCCCGGCCGCCCGGGTCTGCCCGTCCGGTCCGCCATGCCGTTCCTCTGCCCACCCGCGCCGCCCGCCCGTCGCACCCGACGAGCGGCCGCGGGTGTGGCCGCGGCCACGCGTGTGGCTGGCCGGCCACGGCCCGGCCGGCTGCCAAGCTGGAGCGCATGACCAGCAAGAACCGCCTGTTCGTCCTGGTGGCCGTCCTCCTCTGCGCGCTCGCCGCGCTCGCCGGGTGCCAGCTCTCGAACGACGGGGCGGACAGCCCGAAAGCCACCGTCGCCGCCTCCACCGGAGCAAGCGCCACCGGAGCAAGCGCCACCGGAGCGAGCGCCACCGGCCCGAAGCCCTCCGCTCCGAAGTCCTCCCCGCCCGCCGGCACCACCCCGGCCCCGGCCGGCGGCTGGGTGCCCACCGACCCCGCGCTGGCCGACGTCTGCCGCACCAAGCTGCCCGCCCAGGCCGTCGACACCCTCGGCCTGATCGCCAAGGGCGGCCCCTACCCGTACCGCTCGGACGGCATCGTCTTCGAGAACCGGGAGAACCGCCTCCCGCGCAAGGCCTCCGGCTACTACCACGAGTACACCGTCGTGACCCCGGGCTCCGGCGACCGCGGCGCCCGACGCGTCGTCACCGGCGGTACCGGGGAGCAGTACTGGACGGCCGACCACTACGGCTCCTTCCTGGAGATCGACGCCCGCTGCTGAGTCATCGGCTCTGGAAAGTACTTTCCGCATTGGAAAGTAGATGCCATAGTGGAAGTACCAGTAACGCCGGGGCGCCCACGGGGGCCCCGGGCACTCCAGGGGGATCCATGAACGCCGCCGAACCCGCCGACCCGTCCGCCGCCGACCTGCCCGCCGCCGAGGCGTTGCGCCTGGCCGACCGGGCCAGGGCCGCCGCCCAGGCACCGGGCCGCCTTCCCGGCTGGTACGGACCGGCCTTCGCGGTGGCGTTCACCGTCTACGGCACCGGCGTCGGACAGGCGATCGGAGCCGGGATGGGCTGGCTGGGCGGGCTGTTCGGGGCGCTCTTCGCCGCCCTGACGGGTGCGCTGGCCCGGGTCGCCGTGAACCAGGGCGGCATCGTGCACCGCATGGCGCCCGGCATCGGTCGGCCGGTGGTCCTGGCCGTCCTCGCGGTGATCCTGGTGGGCCTGGCCGCCCTGCTGCTCGCCTGGCTGGCGGGCGGCGGTGCGCGCTGGATGGGCGCGGCGGCGGGCTTGGCGGCGGGCGCGGCCTTCTGGGTGGCCACGGACCGGCTCACCGCGTCGATCCGCCGGATGCCGGCGGCCCGCTGATGCCGGCCGCGCTCGACCCACTGCTCCAGCACCCGACCCGGCTGATCGTGCTGGCCTTCCTGAGCGCCTGCACCGAGGCCGAGTTCGCCACCGTCCGGGACCACTGCGAGGTCTCCGACTCGACGCTCAGCAAGGCGGCGGCCGCCCTGGAGGAGGCCGGATACGTGGTGGTGAAGAAGGGGTACGTCGGCAAGCGTCCGCGGACCTGGCTCGGCGCCACCAAGGCCGGCCGCAAGGCGCTGGCCGCCCACCTCGCCGAACTCCAGCGGCTGGTGGCCGCGGCCGAGTCCGCCGGCGCCGCCCACGACCCGGCCTGAGCCCACGCGCCGACCGGACCGCGCCCGCCCACCGGTACGCCCGCAAGTCGCTACGCCCGCACACCGCCGCCCCCGCAGGCCCGCCGCCCTACCGGGCCCGCCGCCAGCCGATCCGCGCGTGCGGCCCGTGCGGGCCGGTGGCGAGCAGGGTCCGCAGCTCCCGCAGCACGGGCTCCGGCTCCCGCCGCAGCTGCACCGGCGTGGCGCGGACGACCGGGAGTCCGGCGGCGGTGAGGCGGTTGGCCCGCGCCAGCCCGCGCTCGTGGTCGGCCGGGCGCAGGTGCCAGGCCCGGGAGTCGATCTCCAGTGCCACGCAGGCCTGCGGCCAGTAGGCGTCGGGGACGGCGAGGAAGCGCCCGTCCAGGAACAGCACCGGGTTCCAGAGCGGCTCCGGCAGGCCGGCCCCGCGGACCAGCTCACGGGCCTCGCCCTCGACGACCGAGCGCACTCCGGCGGTGAGGTCCTCCACCGCCTGGGCGACCTGCGGCAGTGCGAGTGCCCCCGGCCGGGTGAGCAACTGGTCCAGCAGCTCGCCGAGATCGCAGTGCCGCCGCTGGACCGCCTCCGCGCAGAGCGCCCGGAACCGGCGCCGACCGCCCTCCCGCGGTACGAGGTCGGCCAGGGCCCGGGCGACCGTCGTGCTCCAGAGCCCGTCGTCCCGCTCGAACCCGCCCGGCAGCGGCCCGGCGGCCCGGTGGATCCGGACGAAGCCCCGGTCCGAGACCCGGCGCGGGCCCGCGATCAGCACGTCGACGTCCCCGAGGTCCGCCGGGTGCCCGGCGGACGGCAGCCCGGCCGAGGTCAGGACCGCCTCCCCGGTCAGCAGCACCTCGCCGGGCCGCGCCGACCGCCCCTTCGGCGCCGCGTACGCGAGCGCCGCGCGCAACCGCTGATGCGGGGTCAGCCGCCCGCTCTGCAGGCAGATCACCCGGGGCAGCACCTGCTGCCAGGGCCCGCCGGGCCGCAGCCGGTGCGCGATGGTGCCGGACGGCACCCCGAGCCGGCGCAGCTGTGCCCGGGTGACGATGTGCTGCTGGTCGGCGCCGAGCAGCAGCAGGGGGTCGAGGAGGTCCGTGCGGGTCATGCCGGGGTGCTTCCCGCCCGGGTCGGGGGTATGCGAAACATCGCCCGTCGGGGGAGCGGGCCGCCAATCGGGTTGACGCGGCGCCGGCCGGCCGGGTGGGCTTGGCCGCGATGACTTCCCTCCACGCCGGCCCCGGGCTGCTGGCCCGGCTGCTGGGGCACGCCGCGACCGGCGGGCCGCCGGTCAGGCGGTGATCAGCTGCCCAGCACCGCCGCCGTGTCTAAGGCACTCCTGGTTGATCGCGCGTTCCGGGGCGCTCGGCGAGGTGGCGGCGGCGATCCGCAGCTCGATGATGTCCCGCACGGCGGGCCACTCGGAGTCGAGGATCGAGTAGAACGCGGTGGAGCGCACCACCCCGTCCAGCCCGCGCGAGTGGGCCCGGCGGACGCCCTCGGACGTCGCGCCGAGGCGCTCGATCGCGGCCCGGGAGCGCAGGTTGCGGGCGTCCGCGCGCATCGAGATCCGCTGCACCCGCCACTCCTCGAAGGCGTACCGCAGCATCAGCAGCTTCGCCTCGGCGTTGACGCCGGTGCCCTGGGCACGCGGGGAGAGCCAGGTGTTGCCGATCTCGGCGGCGTCCGGGACGGCCGTGGCCGGATCGCCGAACGGCACGCCGGGCACCGGCGGCCAGACGACCGGGCCCTGCCAGTAGTCGAGTTCGAGGAACCGGGTGGAGCCGACCACCCGGCCGTCCGCGAGGTTCACCGTCGCGAACGGCAGCGCCCGGCCCGCGGCCCGGTCGGCGAGAGCGCGCGCGATGTAGTCGCGGGCCGCCTCCAGGCCGTGCGGGACGGGGGTGAAGGCGTAGGTCGTACGGTCCTCGGCGCCGGCCTCGGCGATGGCCTCGGCATGGTGCGCGGCAAGGGGCTCCAGCCGCACGGTGCGGCCGGTGAGGATGACAGGTACGGGCACGGAACCATCGGTCCTTCATCGGTCGGAGGGCGCGTCCCGCGCCTGGGTGCGGCTCGGGCTGCGTGGACGTTCGCCCCGGCCCCGGAATCCGCCCGCCCGGGACCGCGCACGCCGGAGGACCGGTCGGACGGGGTGGGGGCGGCGGCCCGGAGGCGGGCAGCGCGGTGCCGGAACGGACACGGGTCGACGGACCGGTCCGGCGGGATGAGCGAGGGGACAGTGTGCGTCCGCGAGATGGCCGAAGAGGAAACGTGAGCGCGAAGGGGAGCAGGCGGCCAGATGAAGGCAAGATGCGTCGTGGGTGACTGGCCGAGCACCGGGCCGGGACGTGATCGACGGCGTTACGGACGACGTGACGACGACGCGGCGATGCGAGGCAGCGAGAGGACGATACCCGCCAGAAGGCGGTGCGTCACCTCGCAGCACACGAATGGGCGCGCGGGCCTTCCGGACGCCCGCCCAGGAGGGGCTTCGGGCACCCGTGACCAGCGGGTTTGCCGCCGGGTGCGATCATGGTCCGGAGGGCATCGCGGCGCGCCGCCGGGGCACCCCGGCGGGTCGCCGGGCGTTCCCCGGGGAAGCGGCCGCGCGACGGCCGCGGCCGGCGGGAATTCCGGCGGCGTCCGGCACGCTGGAGACGACGACAAGCCGGTACCGGTCGACGAGTAGAGAACGGGGTGTGGGTGCGCGGTGCGTGATCCCCAGGAGCTGTACGAGCTGGATCAGCAGGGCGTGGCCGCCGTGGCCGCGGCGAAGGCCGCGCTGGCCGACACCGGCGCGGGCCTGGTGCTGCTCCACCACTTCGAGGGCTTCATGGACGCCGGCGAGGCCGGCGGCCAGGTGGTCGCCCACCTGCTGGAGGAGGGCGAGCCGCAGGTGGTGGCCCGCTTCGACCACGACCGCCTGGTGGACTACCGGGCCCGCCGCCCCGCGATGCTGTTCGACCGCGAGCACTGGGCCTCCTACGAGCCGCCGGAGATCCTCCTCCAGCTGGTCCACGACGCGGCCGGCTCGCCGTTCCTGCTGCTCACCGGGCCCGAGCCGGACGTCGAGTGGGAGCGCTTCGGCGCTGCCGTGCGCCGGCTCGTCGAGCGCTTCGAGGTCCGGCTGACGCTGGACTTCCACGGCATCCCGATGGGCGTGCCGCACACCCGCCCGGTCGGCCTGACCCCGCACGGCACCCGGCTGGACCTCGCCGCCGGCTACCCGCAGTGGTTCGAGCAGGCCCAGGTGCCGGGCAGCGCGCAGGCACTGCTGGAGTACCGGCTGGCCGAGGCCGGGCACGACGTGCTGGGCTTCGCCGTGCACGTGCCGCACTACGTGGCGCGCTCGGCCTACCCGGCGGCCGCGGTGCTGATCCTGGAGGCCGTGCAGTCCGCCACCGGCCTGGTGCTGCCGGGCACCCGGCTGCGCGAGCGGGTGGGCGAGGTGTACGCCGACATCGAGGAGCAGCTGGCCCACGGGGACGGCGAGTTGCGCTCCGCGATCCGCGGCATGGAGGGCCAGTACGACGCCGTCGCGGGGGCGGAGGGCCGGGAGAGCCTGCTGGCCGAGCCGGTCGACCTGCCGTCGGCGGACGAGCTGGGCCGGCGCTTCGAGCAGTTCCTGGCCGAGCACGAGCGCGGCCCCGAGTAGTCCGCGCGCCGGCGTCCGCCGGACTCTCCGCCCCGGGCGGGAGAGTTCGGGCGCCGTCGTTCGTTGGCGGTGAGGTGCCCGGGGGACGGGCCGCCGTGAAGAGATGCGTCGCCGGCTCCGGCCCCCCGGGGGGATTTCATGTCCGTGTCCACACGCCCGACCGCGGTTCTGGCCACCGGGCTGGCCGCGCTGCTGCTGGCAGCCTGCAGCAGCGGCGGTGCCGCGGGTACCGCCGCCCGGTCACCGGGCGGCCCCGAGCCGGTGCGGGCCACCCCCACCCCGACCCCGCTCCCCACCGGCCCCTACGTCGCCCTCGGGGACTCCTACACCTCCGGGCTGAAGATCGCCCCGCAGGTGGGCGAACCGAGGGGCTGCGCCCGCTCGGCCGTCAACTACCCGTCCCTGGTGGCGAAGGCCCTCGGCCTGGCGGACGACCGGTTCAAGGACGTCAGCTGCAGCGGTGCCCGCACCGGGGACCTCACCGGCCCCCAGGAGACCGACGGCGGCGGGGTCAACCCGCCGCAGCTGGACGCGCTCTCCCCGGCCACCCGCCTGGTCACGGTCGGGATCGGCGGCAACGACGCCGGGTTCATGGAGGTCGTCGGCGAGTGCGCCAAGGAGAACCTGGCGGACGTGGTGAAGAGCCTGATCGGCTCGGGGCGGGCGCCGGCGCCGTGCAAGGACCACTACGCCTCCGCCGGCGGCGCCGCCGACCAGGTGCAGCGCAAGGTGGACACCGCCGGCGAACGGCTGGGCCAGGTGCTGCAGGAGGTCAAGCGCCGCTCCCCGCAGGCCCGCGTCTACGTGGTCGGCTACCCGGTGCTGCTGCCGGCCGACCCGGCGAGCTGCGTACCGGTGCTCGGCCGGGCCCTGGCCGCGGCCGACCTCGGCTTCATCGCCGAGAAGGAGCAGCAGTTGAACGCGATGCTCAAGCGGCGCGCGGAGACGGCGGGCGCCGTCTTCGTGGACGCGGCCGCGCCCTCGGCCGGTCACGACATGTGCGCCGGCGAGGCGGCCCGCTGGGTGGAGCCGCCGTTCCCGGCCCCCGGGCTGGCGGCGATCCACCCCAACGCCAGGGGCCAGGAGGGCGTGGCGGCAGCCGTGTTGAAGGCCGTCCGGGGCTGAGCCCCCGCCGGCCGGGGCCGGTCCGGCACCCGGCCGGACCGGCCCCGGGCGGACGGCCAGGGTTCACGTCCCGGCCCGCACCCCTTCGCGCGCGGCACATCCCGGCTGTCGGAGCGGCGGCGTACGGTGATTGGCATATGGACGACACTGCACACCGCCTCCCCGACGCCCCGTTCCCGTACGACCACGCCGCCGAGGCCCGCTGGGTGCCCGAGCCGGACAAGCGCCCGGGCCGGACGGCCTTCCAGCGCGACCGCGCCCGCGTGCTGCACTCCGCGGCCCTGCGCCGACTCGCCGGCACCACCCAGGTCGTTGCCCCGATGCGCAGTGACTTCCCCCGGACCAGGCTCACCCACTCGCTCGAATGCGCCCAGGTCGGGCGGGAGTTGGGCGCCGCCCTCGGCTGCGACCCGGACCTCGTCGAGACGGCCTGCCTGGCCCACGACATCGGCCACCCGCCGTTCGGCCACACCGGCGAGGAGGCCCTCGACCAGGCCGCCGAGGCCTGCGGCGGCTTCGAGGGCAACGCGCAGTCGCTGCGCATCCTGACCCGCCTGGAGCCCAAGCGCTTCGCCCCGCAGGACGAGCAGCCCGCCCGGCTCGCCCCTTGGCCCGGCCGCAGCGTCGGCCTCAACCTGACCCGGGCCGCACTGGACGCCGCCACCAAGTACCCCTGGACGTACGGCGCGCACCCGGTCGACCCGGCCTCGTCCAAGTACGGCGTCTACGCCGACGACCTGCCGGTGTTCCGCTGGCTGCGGGCCGGCACCCCGCCCGGGCGCAAGTGCTTCGAGGCCACCGTGATGGACTGGTCCGACGATGTCGCGTACTCCACCCACGACGTGGAGGACGGCCTCCAGGCCGGCCACATCGAGCCGGCCGTGCTGCGCGCCCCGAGCGAGCGCGCCGAGCTGTTCAAGGTGGCCGAGCGCTACGCGCCGGACGCCGAGCCCGAGGAGCTGGCCGCCGCGCTGGACCGGCTGCTCGGCCAGGAGTGGTGGCCCAGCGCCTACGACGGCTCGGCCCGCGCCCGGGCCGGCCTGAAGGACCTCACCAGCCAGCTGATCGGCCGCTTCTGCCTGGCCGCCGAGCAGGCCACCCGGGCCCGCTACGGCCCCGGCCGGCTCAGCCGGTACGCGGCCGAGCTGGTGGTGCCGCGGGACGTCCGGCTGGAGTGCGCGGTGCTCAAGGCCGTCGCGGTGCGCTTCGTGATGCAGCGCGACGAGCAGGCCCAGCTCCGGGCCCGCCAGCGGATCGTGATCGCCGAGCTGGCCCACGTCCTCGCCGAGCGGGCGCCCGAGGGCCTGGACCCGGTCTTCGCCACCCTCTACCGCGAGGCGGAGGACGACCGCGGGGCCCTCCGTGCGGTGATCGACCAGATCGCCACCCTCACCGACGCCTCCGCCCTGGCGCTGCACGCCCGACTGGTGGGGCCGCCCCGGTCGTGAGGAGGCCGCCCCGGCGCGGTCGGTAACCCGCGCCGCCCCAGTAGACTTCCGGGGTGGCCGGGCGGATCAGGGACGAAGACGTACAGGCGGTGCGGAGCGCACTGCCGATCGACGTGGTGGTCGGCGACTACGTACAGCTCACCAACGGTGGCGGTGGCGAGTACAAGGGCGTCTGCCCGTTCCACGACGAGAAGTCCGCCTCCTTCTACGTGAACCCCGCCAAGGGCGTCTTCCACTGCTTCGGCTGCCAGGAGAACGGCGACACCATCGCCTTCCTGATGAAGATCGAGCACTTCACCTTCGCCGAGGCCGTCGAGCGGATGGCCGCCCAGGCCAACATCACGCTCCGCTACGAGGAGGGTGGCTACAGCCCCCGCCACCAGCAGGGCGAGCGCACCCGGCTGGTCGAGGCGCACAAGGTGGCCGCCGCCTGGTTCCGGGAGCAGCTCGGCTCGCCGGAGGCCGAGATCGGGCGGCGCTTCCTCGCCGAGCGCGGTTTCGACGAGGCGGCGGCGGCGACCTTCGGCGTCGGCTATGCCCCGGCCGGCTGGGAGAACCTGGTCCGCTACCTGCGCGGCAAGGGCTTCAGCGACAAGGAGATCCTGCTCGGCGGCCTGGCCTCGCAGGGCCAGCGCGGCGGCCTGATCGACCGCTTCCGGGGCCGGCTGGTCTGGCCGATCCGCGACATCGCCGGTGAGACGGTCGGCTTCGGCGCCCGCCGGCTGCGCGAGGACGACAACGGCCCGAAGTACCTCAACACGCCCGAGACGCCGATCTACAAGAAGTCCCACGTGCTGTACGGCATCGACCTGGCGAAGAAGGAGATCGCCAAGTCGGGCCGGGCGGTGGTGGTCGAGGGCTACACCGACGTGATGGCCTGCCACCTGGCCGGGGTCACCACGGCGGTGGCCACCTGCGGCACCGCCTTCGCCGAGGACCACATCAAGATCATCCGCCGGCTGCTGATGGACACCTCCCAGTACCGCGGCGAGACGGTCTTCACCTTCGACGGCGACGCGGCCGGCCAGAAGGCCGCCCTGCGGGCCTTCGAGGACGACCAGAAGTTCGCCGCCAAGACCTCCATCGCGGTCAGCCCCGGCGGCATGGACCCGTGCGACCTGCGCCTGGCCAAGGGCGACGAGGCGGTCCGGGAGCTGATCGACAACCCCGTCCCGCTGTTCGAGTTCGCGCTGCGCTCGGCCGTCGCCCGGCACCGGGTGGAGAACCCGGAGGGCCGCTCGGCGGCCCTGGAGGAGGCCGCGCCGATCGTCGCCAAGATCAAGGACCGCTCGATCCAGCACGAGTACGCCGTCCGGCTGGCCGGCATGCTCGGCATCCTGGACGAGCAGTTCGTGGTCCGCCGGATCTCCCAGCTGGCCCGCTGGGAGCGCGAGCGCCAGCAGAACCCGCGCGCCAACGGCCAGCAGCGCCGCCCCGAGCAGGCCCAGCCGGTCCGCTCCGCCCCGCCGGCCTTCCGGCTCAACCCGCGGGACCCGGCCCAGTTCGTCGAGCGCGAGCTGCTCAAGCTGGCCCTGCAGCACCCGGACCTGGTCAGCCCGGCCTTCGACCACTACGGCGAGGACGAGTTCCCCACGCCGCCGTACACCGCCGTGCGCCGCGCCATCGGCCAGGCCGGCGGCGCCGCGTACGGGGCCACCCTGGCCGACTTCACCAGCACGGTCCGCGAGGCGGCCCCGGACGACCGGGTCCGTTCGCTGGTCACCGAGCTGATCGTCGAACCGGTGCGCTCGCGCCGCAAGGTGGACGCGATCTACGCCGGGGAGTTCCTGGTCAAGCTGCGGCTGCTGGCGGTCGACCGCCGCGTCGAGGAGGTCCGCGGGCACCTCCAGCGGCTCGGCACCCGGGCCTCCGCCGAGGAACTGCACGCGGTGCAGACCGAGCTGTGGCAGCTCCAGCAGTACGGGCAGAGCCTGCGCAGCCGGGGCGCCGCCGCGCTCTGACGCCGGGTCCGGTCCGGCGCCGGCGCGGGCGCCTCCCGGAGGAGCGGCCCTCGCGGCCCGCCGGAGAAAGTCCGCGCACGAGTCTCGGCCACGAAGCGTGGCGTACCGCACACTGGAGGGCGTCCCACCTCCGTCCAGCGCGCGGGTCCGCCAGAGTCGCGCCCGCCCCGAGGGATGCCCGTGGACCAAGGCCTAGCCGCGACCCCCCGCCCGACCACCGATCCGCTCGCCCCCCACGACGACGACCACGGCCGGGCCGGCCCGCCGCCCGCCGACGGTGCCCGGGTGCCCGTGCAGGGCCGCCCGGAGGGCCACCCCGGGGCCGCCGACCCCGATCCCGATCCCGTGCCCGCCGCCGGTCGGGCGGCGGAGCCGGGGTCCGAGGCCGAGCCGGACCTCGACGCCGAGCCCGACCCCGGCCCGGCGGGCGCCACCGGCCCGGCGGCGGACCTCTTCCGCCAGTACCTGCGCGAGATCGGCCGGATCCGGCTGCTGAACGCCGCCGAGGAGGTGGAGCTGGCCCGCCGGATCGAGGCCGGCCTGTTCGCGGAGGAGCGGCTCAACCGCGAGCCGCCGCCGCCCGACCCGCTGGCCGGGGAGCTGGACACCCTGGTGGTGACCGGGCGGATCGCCAAACGGCGGCTGATCGAGGCCAACCTGCGTCTGGTGGTCTCGGTCGCCAAGCGGTACATCGGCCGCGGCCTCACCATGCTGGACCTGGTCCAGGAGGGCAACCTCGGCCTGATCCGGGCGGTGGAGAAGTTCGACTACGCCCGCGGGTACAAGTTCTCGACCTACGCGACCTGGTGGATCCGCCAGGCGATGAGCCGGGCGCTGGCCGACCAGGCGCGGACGATCCGGGTGCCGGTGCACGTGGTCGAGCTGATCAACCGGGTCATCCGGGTGCAGCGCGCGCTGCTCCAGGAGAGCGGGACCGAGCCGGGCCCGGCCGAGATCGCCGTCGCCCTGGAGCTGACCGAGGCCCGGGTGCGCGAGCTGCTCCGGCTGGCCCAGGAGCCGATCTCGCTGCACACCCCGGTCGGCGAGGAGGACGACGTCGCGCTCGGCGACCTGATCGAGGACGCGGACGCGGCCTCACCGGCCGAGTCCGCCACCTTCCTGCTGCTGCGCCAGCACCTGGAGGCGGTACTGGCCACGCTGGGGGACCGCGAGCGCCAGGTCGTCCAGCTCCGCTACGGCCTGGACGACGGCCGCCCGCGGACCCTGGAGGAGATCGGCGTGCTGTTCGGCGTGACCAGGGAGCGGATCCGCCAGATCGAGTCCAAGACCCTGGTCAAGCTCCGGGAGCACGCCTTCGCCGAGCAGCTCCGCGGCTACCTCGACTAGGAGCTGGGCACCGGGGCGGCGGGGGTGGCCGGCGGCGAGGCCGGGCCGATCGGGATCGGGGTCGAGGCGATCATCTCGGCCAGCCCCGAGACGCCCGCCGTGCAGGCGTCCCCGGCCGGCTGGTGGCCGCAGACCCGGAAGGTGGCGTTCGGGTCCGCCGCGTTCACCATCGCCGAGTAGTTGTCGTACCCCCAGTGGATCAGCGCCGTCTCGGTCTCGCCGCCGCTGCTGGTGATGGTCGCCCAGTCGTCCGGCGCGCCCTCGGTGATGGCGGCCCAGGCGGCCTGGCAGCGCTGGCTGTAGCGGAGGTAGATCACCACCTTGCCGATGTTGCCGGTCAGCAGGGTGCGGGCGTCGGCGCCGCAGCCGGTCGCCTTGGGATCCTTGTGCGAGCAGCCCATCGCCTGGCAGGACGACTCGGTCGGGGCGGTCCGCGCGGTCGGGGTGGCCGTGGCCGTCCCGGCCCCGGTGACCTGTGCGACGGCGGCCGGTTCGGCGCCGTCGCCGCGGGTGTAGTGGACCCCGGCCAGCACCATCAGGGCGGCCACCGCGGCCGCGCAGCCGACCAGGGCGACCGGCCGCCGCCACCAGCGGACGGACGGCGCCTGGTCCGGCCGGTCCTCGACCACCGGTTCGGCGCCGTCGGGCTCCGCGGGTTCCGGCTCCGGCTCCGGCTCCGGGTCCGCCCCGGCCCCTTCCACCGCCGGCTCCTGGACCGCCGGGCCGTCCGGGTCCGGGTACGCCTGCGCCTCCGTGTCCGCCGGCACGCCGTCGGTGCCGGCCGCGTCCCGCGCACCCGCCGCGGTCTGCTCCCAGAGCGCCCGCAGCGCGGGGCCGTCGCACTCGACCGCCCTGATCAGGGCGTCGAGCGCCTGCTCGGTGATGACCCGCTTGCCGTTCAGCCAGCGTTCCCAGGAGGCCCGGCTGTAGTGGGTCCGGGAGGCGAGCTCGGAGAGCGAGAACCCGGTGGCGTCCTTGACCGCACGGAGCTCCTCCGTCAGGCGCCTCGCGGGCACGGAGAGGTCGTCCGGCAGTTGCTTCCAGGCGGAGCCCATTCGGTCAGTCCCAACATCGGAGGCGGGCGGCGGAGGCGCCGGAAGGGCCTGAAGGGGCTCCGGCCCGGGCCGTGGGGGCCGCTCCCGTGTCTCCAACCTCATCGGCATGTTGTCCCAAACACCAGGTCCTGGCCCTGAGACGGACGGAAGTGTCTCACAACCCCGGCTGACGCTCGAACAGGTGCCTGGTCGTCATGCAGAGTTCTCTCACCGGTGCGTTTCGCGGTCCGGATGTTTCGTCCGGACCCTGCTTTCCAGGCCGGTCCCCGACGTCCCGATCCCCCACCGGACATGGCAGCCTCGCGGGGGGAGGCTGCCCCGTCCGAGGGACGTACGGCGGGGGAGGGCGCTTCTGTGCGCCCTCCCCCGCCGTGATCACGGGCCCGCCGGCGCCCGCCTCGGCCGAGCCGGTGTCAGTGGTGGAAGGCCGTCCTGGGCGGCACCCCGTACTCCTTGAGCGGGCGGGGCTGGCTCCGCAGCTCCGGCAGCAGCCGGTCGAGGTCGGCGAGCAGCAGGTCGGCCAGGTCCCGGGAGAAGCCGTTGCGGCAGACCACCCGGAGCACCGAGAGGTCCTCCCGGTCGGCGGGGAAGGTGTACGCCGGTACCTGCCAGCCGCGCTCGCGCAGTCTCCGCGAGACGTCGAACACGTCGAAGCTCACCTCCTCGGAGGTGGTGAAGGCGAAGACCGGCAGTTCGTCGCCCCGGGTCAGCAGCCGGAAGTCGCCGAGCGCCTCGATCTGCCCGGCGAGGTAGACCGCGACCTCCCGGCAGGCCCCCTGGACGGCCGTGAAGCCGCTGCGGCCCAGCCGCAGGAAGGTGTAGTACTGCGCGATCACCTCCGCGCCGGGGCGGGAGAAGTTCAGCGCGAAGGTCGGCATCTCCCCGCCGAGGTAGTTGACCCGGAACACCAGCTCCTCGGGCAGCGAGTCGTGGTCCCGCCAGAGCGCCCAGCCGACCCCGGGGTAGACCAGGCCGTACTTGTGGCCGGAGGTGTTGATCGAGGCGACCCGCGGCAGCCGGAAGTCCCAGACCAGCTCGGGGTCCAGGAAGGGCGCGACCATGGCGCCGGAGGCGCCGTCCACGTGGACCGGGATGTCCAGCCCGGTGCGCTGCTGCAGCGCGTCGAGGGCGGCGCTGAGCTCCGCCACCGGCTCGTAGGAGCCGTCGAAGGTCGAGCCGAGCACGGCCACCACCCCGATGGTGTCCTCGTCGCAGAGCGCCAGCGCCTCCTCCGTGCCGAGGTGGAAGCGCTCGCCGGCCATCGGCACGAGGCGGGCCTCGACCTCCCAGAAGGTGCAGAACTTCTCCCAGCAGACCTGGACGTTGACGCCCATCACCAGGTTCGGGCGGGCGCCGGCCGCGTACCGGTCGGCGTTGCGCTTCATCCAGCGCCGCTTGAGGGCGAGGCCGGCCAGCATGCAGGCCTCGCTGGAGCCGGTGGTGGAGCAGCCGACCGCGGTGCTCGGGTCGGGCGCGTGCCAGAGGTCGGCGAGGATCGCCACGCAGCGCCGCTCCAGCTCGGCGGTCTGCGGGTACTCGTCCTTGTCGATCATGTTCTTGTCGAGGCACTCGGTCATCAGCCGGGTGGCCTGGACCTCCATCGACGTGGTGACGAAGGTCGCCAGGTTGAGCTTGGCGTTCCCGTCCAGCATCAGCTCGTCGTGGATCAGCTGGTACGCCGTGTCGGCTGCCACCGGGCCGTCGGAGAGGCGGTGCAGCGGCGGGGCCAGCTCCATCGCGCTCAGCGGATCGGCGGAGCCGACGAACGGATTGACGGACAGCCGGCGGTCGTCGCCGGTCCCCTTGTGCAGCGCCATGTGGTCCTGTCGCCCTTCGCTCCGGTGACCGCGTCGCTCCTCACGCTGCCACCGGCCACCGGAAGGCGCATCTCCACGGCGGCGCGGCACGCCGGCTCCCGGGGGCCGCCGGGCGGATCAGGCGGCCGTCTCCGGGTGGATCTGCTCGCGGGCGGCGCGGTACTGCTGACGGACCGCCGAGCCGACCGGCAGGTCCTGCTCGGCGTCCGGCGTGACGGTGACGGCCTCCGGAAGCTCCCAGCGCGGCGGTTCGGGGGTGCCGGCCAGCGCCCAGGCGGCCTGCCGGGCCGCGCCGCGCGCCGCGTGGGCGCCCGGCGGCGGCACCACGACCGGGATGCCGAACAGCTGCGGGGCGATCTGTCGCACGGCCGGCAGCCGCCCGGTGGCGCCCAGCAGGAAGACCCGCTTCACCCCGACGCCCTGGGCGCGCAGCACGTCCAGCGCGTCCGCGATGTTGCAGAGCATGCCCTCGACGGCGGCCCGGGCCAGGTGCTCGGGGGTCATCGACTCGGCCCGGAGCCCGGTCAGGGTGCCGGCCGCGTGGGGCAGCGCGGGCGTCCGCTCGCCGTCCAGGTAGGGCAGCAGCACCAGGCCGTACGCCCCGGGGGAGGAGCGCAGGGCCAGGTCGCTGAGGCCGTCCAGGTCGCAGCCGAGCATCGCCGCCGTGGAGCGGAGCACCTGGGCGGCGTTCAGGGTGGCGACCATCGGCAGGTGGCGGCCGGTGGCGTCGGCGAAGGAGGAGACCAGCCCGGTGGCGTCCACCACGGCCTGCTCGTTCACCGCGAAGATCGTCCCGGAGCTGCCCAGCGAGACCACCGCGTCGCCGGGCCGCAGGCCCAGCCCGAGCGCGGCGGCCATGTTGTCGCCGGTGCCGGCCGAGATCAGCAGGCCCTCGGGGGTGTGCCCGGCGGGTTCGGCGGGGCCGAGCACGTCGGGCAGCCTCAGCTCGTGGCCGAGCGCGAGCTCCACCAGGTCCTGCCGGTACTCACCGGTGATCGGCGACCAGTAGCCGGTGCCGGAGGCGTCGCCCCGGTCGGTGGTGCGCCGCTTGGGGTGGCCGAGCAGTTGCCAGACCAGCCAGTCGTGCGGCAGCAGCACCTCGGCCACCCGGCGGGCGTTGGCCGGTTCGAACTCGGCCAGCCAGCGCAGCTTGGCGATGGTGTACATCGGGCCGGGGACGGCCCCGATCGCCGCTGTCCAGGCCGCTGGGCCGCCGAGCGCGTCCAGCAGCGCGGCGGCGGCGCCGCTGGAGCGCGGGTCGTTCCAGAGGATCGCGGGGCGGACCAGGACGCCGCCCGCGTCCAGGCCGATCATGCCGTGCTGCTGCGCGCTGACGCCGATCGCCCGGACGCCCTCCAGCAGACCACCGGCGGCGGCGTCCCCCAGCGAGTGCAGCCAGACCTGCGGGTCGGCCTCGCCGGCCCGCAGGTCGGCCGCCTGCGGCACGGGGTGCGGCGCCTTGCCGGACCGCAGCACCGCGCCGGTCTCGCTGTCGCACGCGACGATCCGGGTGCGACCGGTCGAGCTGTCTATCCCCGCGACGATGGCCATGTCGAGATCATGCCTCAGCGCACGTCCGGACGCTGCCAGGCCCGGTAAGTGTTGCTCGTTCGGTACCGCTCCGGAGCCGTCCCGGCCGCCCCGCCCGTCACCGCCCGGTCACGGGCGGAAGGTACCCCAGCTGTCGTCCTCGACCCGGGTGCGGTTGAAGTACGACACCCGGTCGGTGACGGCGTTCGGCAGCTTGTCGCCGACCTTGTCGGCGACGGCACCCGCCGCCTTCCCGGCCACCGCGCCGGCCTGCTGCTTGGCCTTGTCGGCCGCGCCCTGCACCTTGGGGTTGCGGGCCACCTGCCGGGTGGCCTTGGCGATCTGTTCGTACCGCTGGCGCCCGGCCCGCGAGCCCAGGATGTAGCCCGCCGCGAGTCCCACGGTCAACGACAGCTTCCACATGATCGGATTCCACCCTCTCCTGGCGGCCATTGCCGCAATGCTCTACCCGTTCAGCGGGGCGGCGAACCGTCCGCGCTCCTCAGCATCCCCGGGTGCCGCGCCGGGCGCGCGCGGGGCACGCCGGGCAGGGGGTCCGCCGGGGCGGCCGGGGAAAGCGATTGGCGGACCACCCCCCCGAGTGCGCTAATGTATGTCCCGCAGCGAGCGCCGAGGAGCCCGGGGAACCGGGGGCCGAAGCGGAAGCTCGATCCCCCATAGCTCAATTGGCAGAGCAGCCGACTGTTAATCGGCAGGTTATTGGTTCGAGTCCAATTGGGGGAGCTCAGGTGGCGGGCCTTCGGGTCGGCCGTCCTGGCCGTGGTGCGACTGTGGTCCACCGCGATCCCGCATAGCTCAATTGGCAGAGCAGCCGGCTGTTAACCGGCAGGTTTTTGGTTCGAGTCCAAATGCGGGAGCTTCACCGGGCCCGCCCGGTGAGTGCTCAGAGCGAAGGCCCCCCGGTCACCGGGGGGCCTTCGTGTTTCCGCGACCCGACCTGACCCGACCGGGCCGGATCGGGCCGGATCGGGGCAGTCGGGGTCAGGCGGTGGCTTGCCGGTACAGCTCGGCGACCCGCTCGTCGAAGGTGACGCTGTACGAGGTGCCGGGCGTCTCGCCGCCCTCCTGGTAGCCGCCGATCACGCCGACCACCGCGCCGGTCGTGGTGACCCAGGGGCTCCCGCTGGTGCCGTCGGTGTAGCCGCCGCAGTCGAAGCGCTCCTGGGTCGGACTCTGTGAGCGGGTATGTGCCGAACAGGTGATCGGTTCATCGCTTCCATTGGGATAACCGGTCACCGAGACGGCGAGGCCGAAGCCCTGGCCGGTGCCGAGCGGGTTGCCGCCGACCGCGTCCTCGACGTCCCGCCCGCCCGCCGCCCGCAGGGTGACGAAGGCCACGTCGTACTCGGGGTCGTCGTCGGAGGCCCAACGCGGATCCACCGTGATCGACTCGACCGGCCAACTCCCGTACGGCGAGTACCCGTTGCGATAGCCGGGGGTGAACACCAGGCCGTCCAGCAGGCCGATCCGGCGGCTCTGCACGCAGTGCGCGGCGGTCACCAGCAGATTGCGCCCGGGGCTCTGCACCACGCTCGCCGTACAGGCCCGCGGGCCCTGCGGGGTCCGCACCGAGAGGGTGCCGATCCGGTCACCCACCGGGCTCCGCGGCGCCACCTCGGCGGTCGGCGCCCGGTCGCTCCCGCCGCAGGCGGCGCCGGCCAGCAGCAGGGCCGCCAGGGCGGCCGCCTGGGCCGCGCGCGCGGGCCGTACCGGGCGGGAGTCCATCGGGGCTCCGTCTCGTCCTCGGGGCGGGCCCTGCCGGTCCTGCGGTCCGCCGTTCGTGAGGAAGATCTACCAGGCCGGGCGCGGCGACGCCAGCCCGGCCCGGTCAGCCCGTGGCCCGGTCGTAGAGGGCCCGCACGCGGTCGCCGAAGTAGCAGCTGTACGAGGTGTCGGGGCTGTCGCCGCCCTCCTGGTAGCCGCCGATCACGCCGACCACGGTCCCGGTCCGGGTGTCCGGGTCGAAATCCGTCACCCAGGGGCTGCCGCTGGTGCCGCCGGTCCAGTCCGGGCAGTCGATCCGCAGCTGGGAGGGGCTCTGTTCGGAGGTGGTGTTGCTACAGGTGATCGGGACGTCGCTGGTGCCGGGGTAGCCGGTCACCTTCACCGGCAGCCGGTGGCCGCGGTCGATGCCCAGCCGGTTGGCGCCGAGCACCTGCTGCACCTGCCGGCCGCCCTGCGGCTGGACCACGGCGAAGGCGACGTCCACGTCCGGGTCGGCGCCGTCCTTCCAGGCCTGGTCGACGGTGACGGCCAGCAGGGGCCAGACGCCGCTCGGGGTCTCGCCGTCCCGGTAGCCGGGGACGAAGACCAGGTCGCCGCGCTGACCGAGCTTCGGGTCCCAGACGCAGTGCGCGGCGGTGACGATCAGGTTCAGCCCGGCGCTGTCGACCACGCTGGCGGTGCAGAAGTGGTCGCCGTCCGCGTTGCGCGTGAAAACGGCGCCGACCAGGCCGTTGAGCACGGTGGGCTTGGCGGTGCGGGTGACGCCGGTGTGCCGGGCGAGCGCGCCGCGCAGCCGCTCGCTGCTCCAGCCGTGGCTGTCCGCGGGGGCCGTGGCCGGGTGGGAGCTCACCGTCGGAATGGCGCCGCCGGGGCCCGCCGCCGTGGTGCAGCCCGCCGCCGCCAGGACCGCCAGCGCGGCGCCGGCCGCCGCCAGCTCACGTACCGTCATCCGCCCAGGCTCCCGGGGCCGCCACGGGCCCGCCAGCGGGGCTGCTCCGGCCGGGGAGGCGTGAGTGGCCGGGCGCACCCATGTGCGCCCCCGGCGCGCACCACGGGTGATCGACCGGCTATGCTGCCCGGGACGGCCTTCCGGGGCCGTCTGCTGCTGCCGTGACCGGGTCACCGGCGCGCGCGGCGAACCGGGGCGGTAGCTCAGCCGGTTAGAGCAGGGGACTCATAATCCCTTGGTCGTGGGTTCGAGTCCCACCCGCCCCACCTTTCGCCCGGACGACCGGGCTTGACCAGGTGTGGTCATCTGCACGAACTCTAGTGACCGGCGACGGCGGCGACTGTACCGACAGGCCGGGAATCACCCGAATAGGGCCGCTTCGAAGCCACGTTGACGCCCCCGGCGGCCCATGGGCGGCCGGGGGCGTTCCGCTGTCGGCCGTGGCGGCCCCTCCGCCGTCAGCCGAGCCGGGCCGGCTCCACGACCAGGTCGCCGTCGTTGTCCTTGCGGAGCACGGAGACGGCCAGCTCCGGGTGCTTGCCCCCGGCGGTCAGGACCCGGAGGTCGGCGAGCAGCTGGGAGGAGTCGTCGACGAAGAACCTCAGCGGCTCCGGGGAGGTGGCCGCGAAGTCCAGCACGTCCTGGGCGCTGCGGCGGTGCAGCGCCCACTCCCAGGCCCGCCAGGAGCGGCCCTGGTCACGGTTGAGCACGCCGAGCCAGAGGTTGTCCTCGGCCGATCCCCAGTCCTCCACCGTCTCGCCCCAGGCGCGGCTTCCGGCGAGGGAGACCGCCACCCGGCCGTCCCCGGCGCCGCTCGCCTCGATCACGGCGACCCGCTCGGCCACGCCGGGGCGGGCCGCCTCGCCGCGCAGCAGGTCCCGGCCGGCGCTGCCCGCCCAGCCGGTCCGCCCGCCGTCCGGCTGGGCGTTGCTGACGACGGTGAAGGTCAGGCAGCCCGCCACGGCCACCACGGCCGCGCCCGAGCGGAGCCGGGCGGCGCCCGTCCCGCCCGTCGTACCGGGGTGCTGCCCGGCCAGCGCCCGGCGGCCGAGCATCGGCAGCAGCGCGGCGGCGAAGCAGATCAGCCCGACCACCAGCAGCTGGTGGAGCATCTTCTCGTAGAAGTAGGACGTCACGCCGACGGTGGCCAGCTGGTACTCCATCACTCCGAAGCAGAGCAGCGAGACCGCGGTGAGCGAGAGCAGGGCCACCCGGCGCGGCCGGTTGGCGCGCGCGCCGCGCGTCAGCAGGGCGGCGAACGCGGCCACCACGAGCGGCAGCAGGAGGTGCCGGCTGACCGGGCCGATGCCGCCGGGCAGCGTCAGGACGTCCGCGGAGCCGGCCGACTGGTGGTTGACGTACGGCGGGAACAGCGCGAGCGCGCCGCCGAGCAGGGCGACCGGCAGCACGGTCGCCCAGTGCCGGAGCCAGCCGCGCCGGTTCACCACGGCCCAGGCGAGCACCGTGGCGGCGGCCGCCGGGAGCAGGAGGTAGTGGCCGAAGGAGACGCCGACCGTCAGCGCGGCCAGCACGGCGACCTGCTCGCGGGTGCGGTCGAGCGGGCGGATCGCCAGGCCGACCAGGAGCGCGAGCAGACCGAGGGCGAAGAGCTCGCTCAGGAAGCCGCGGCTGTGCAGACGGGGCAGCTCGGCGACGATCAGGTAGGCGGTGGCCGGGACGGCGAGCGCCAGCCCCCGCCAGCCGCGCAGCGCGGGCCCGGCGGCGCGGCGCACCGCCCACAGGACGGCTGCCGCCAGCGCGGCCGTGACCAGGGTGAAGAGTGTGACGAACAGCGACGCCTGGGCGAGCGGCGCCCCCCGCTCGGTGCCCCCGTGCAGGAAGCTGGTCACCACCGCCAGCGTCAGGTGGCTGCCCTGCGGGTAGGTGCCGAGGCCCAGCGTCACGGTGTCGAACGCCGCGTCCTGCTGCAGGGAGGCGAGACCGCCCAGGCGCAGGATGGTGTCGTAGAGGGCCGCGTGGCGGCCGAGGTCCTCGGCCTCCAGGACGGTACCGAGGCGGCCGACGGCGTCCCGCCGCAGCAGTGGGTAGAAGAGGAACACGGCGGCCGCCGCGGCGCCGAGGAGCACCGGGCGGTCGCGGACCGGGACGACGCGGCGCAGCCGGGCGCGCAGCGGCTGCGGGCCGGTGGGCGCTTCCGGAGGGCGGACCAGCCGGAGCGCGGCCAGCAGGACGGCGGTGGCCTCCGCCAGTGCCACCGGGTGCAGGCCCCAGGGCCAGTAGCCGGCCAGCAGGCCGAGCGCGCAGGTCCAGCCGATCAGCACGGCGCCGGAGATCATCAGCCGGTCGAAGGCGGAGGCCCGGGAGCGGATCAGCGTGGCGGCGGCGTACCAGAGCAGACCGAAGGTCACGAGGTCGGCCGAGGCCAGGTGGAGGACCGGCGGGAGCCCGAGGAGGGCGGCGGCGAACCAGAGCTGCCGGGAGTCCGGGCGGCGGCGGTCCCGCGGAACGCGGAACCGTCCACCCCCGGCGGAACCCTGTCCCGTCGTCACCGGATCCTCCACAGATCTGACGGGCGTCGCGATCGACATCTATCCCCCATGGACATGATGAAATGTTGAGAATATTGAGCAGTAAGTATGAATATCCGTGCCAGCACTAGTGTGAGCCATGGTGCGTGTGCTCAGCGCACCGGGGAGACCCGGGCGGGCGCCCCCCGCGCCCCGGCCGGACCGCTGTCCCGTCCGGCCCGCGGCCGCGGGGGCGTCGCCGTCGGCTCCGTATCCTGGCCCGATGCTCGAACCCGCACTGCTGCCGACCCCGCTGACGGACTGCACCGACGAGGCGTTGGCGCGGGCCGGGGTGGAGCTCCGGCTCAAGCGCGACGACCTGCTGCACCCCACGGTGCCGGGCAACAAGTGGCGCAAGCTCGCACCCAACCTGGCGGCCGCCGTGGAGCAGGGGCACACCCGGCTGCTGACCTTCGGCGGCGCCTACTCGACCCATCTGCGGGCGGTGGCGGTGGCGGCCGGCGCACTCGGGCTGGAGAGCGTCGGGCTGGTGCGGGGCGAGGAACTGGCGGGCGCCCCGCGCAACTGGTCGCTGCGGGCGGCCGAGGCGGCGGGCATGCGGCTGGAGTTCCTGCCGCGGTCGGTCTACCGGGAGGCGGCCGGCCGGTGGGCGGCCGACACCGGGGTCGAGGCCGCTCTGCGGCGGCGCTGGGGCCCGTGCCTGGTCCTGCCGGAGGGCGGCTCCAACGCCTTGGCGGCGATCGGCGCGGCGGCCGTCCCGGCGGAGCTGCCCGACCTCGGCGCACGGGACGTGGTCTGCTGCCCGGTCGGCACCGGCGGCACCCTCGCCGGGATCGCGGCCGGACTGCCGCCCGGCGCGCGGGCGCTCGGCGTGGCGGTGCTGCGCGGCGGCGCCGGCTACCTGGAGGGCGAGGTCGCCCGGCTGCACCGGGCCGCGTACGGCCGCGAGTTCGACAACTGGCGGATCGACCACGACCACCACGGCGGCGGCTACGGCAAGGTGCCGGCCGCGCTCGCCGCCTTCGCCGAGGACTTCGAGCGGCGCCACGGGATCGCGCTGGAGCACCGCTACGTCGCCAAACTGCTCGCCGCCCTGACGGAGCTGGCCGCCGCCGGTGCCTTCCCGGCCGGCACCCGGCTGACCGCGGTGGTCACCGGCCTGCCCGACCCGCAGCAGGGCCGGCCCTCGCCGACCTGACGGGCCCGGGACGCCCGCTGGTGCGACCACGCGTCCCCGGCCTTCCGGCGGGAGGTGTCGCCCTCGCACGGATCTCCTCCGCCCGCGCCGCGCGGACCCCGACGCCGCCGCTCCCTAGCCGAAGGTCAGGTTGGCGCAGGGGTCGGTGTCGGCCCCGCGGGCGTTCTCGGCGATGCCGGTGGGGACGCCGGTCGGGGTGCCGGTGGCGGCGGCGCCCGGTGCGGCCGTCCGGTCGGCCGCCGGCCCGGCCGGGGCACCGGGGGCACCCGCGACACCGGGGGTGCCGGGGACGGGCCCGGTGGCCGCGGTGGGGTGGTAGTCGCGGCCGAGCGTGATGACGATGCCCCCGGCGCCCGGCTCCTCGACGGACCGGGCCTGCGGGAAGACCAGCGCCAACTGGTCGGCGGCGGTCTTGAAGGCCGGGTCGTACGCGATCTCGGTGCGCAGCCGGCTGCCGCCGGTGGCGTCCAGGGTGATGTTCTGGAAGCCCTTGGCGCGGACCGCCTCGGCGCCCTTCCCGGCCAGCCCCGGGGCGCCGACCCCGTTGACCACGGTGATCGGTACGGCCGACTGCTCGGGCGAGAGCGCGGTGGGCGAGGCGTCCGGGGAGGGGGAGGGCGGGGCGGCGGCCGGGTCGGCCGCCTGGCCGGTGCTCTGCCCGTCCAGGGTGCGGTCCTCGCGCAGCAGCTTCCAGAGGGTGTCCACGTCGGGGTGGACCAGCGCGACCCGTTCGCCGGAGAAGCGCCAGGGGGTGGTGACGAAGGTGATGTCGGAGAGCTTGATGCCCTGCAGCGACTGGGCGAAGTCCACCAGCTTCATCGCGGTGCCCAGCCCCTCGTCCACGGTGAGCGAGCGGGTGGCGGCGTCGGCCAGCGGGAGCAGGGTCGGCAGCGAGAAGCCGAGCCCCTGGATCTTGCTGATCATCGCGGAGAGGAAGGCCTGCTGGCGCTTCATCCGCCCGATGTCGGAGTTGTCGCCGATGCCGTACCGCGCCCGCAGGTAGTCGACCGCGGGCTGCCCGGAGAGCTTCTGCAGCCCCTTCCTGAGCTTGATGTTGTGCGAGTTCACGTCGTTCGGGACGCAGACGTCCACGCCGTTGATCGCCTCGGTCATCGCGGCGACGCCCTTGAAGTCGACCACGATGGTGTGGTCCACCCGCAGGCCGGTGAGCGCCTCGACGGTGTTCTGCGTGCAGGCGGGGTTCCCCTGGGGGAACTCGCCTATGGTGAACGCCGAGTTGAACATCTGGTTGGTCCGGGGCTCGGTCCACCGGCCGCTGGGCAGCTTGCAGGCCGGGATGGTCACCAGCGCGTCGCGGGGGATCGAGACGCCGACGGCGTGCTTGTGGTCCGCGTAGACGTGCAGCAGGATCGCGGTGTCCGAGTGGCCGACGCCCTCCTCGCCGCCGCCGAGGTCGGCGTTGCCGTCAGTGCGGGTGTCCGAGCCGAGCACCAGGACGTTGACCGGGACGGACGCGCCCGGGGTGACCGGGACGGGGGCCGGCGGCCGCTCGGTCGCGACGCCGCCCGCGTCGAAGGTGGTGATGTTGCTGTCCAGCCGGTGGTAGAACCACGCCCCGGCCCCCGCCACCGACAGCACGAGAACGGCGGCGAGGCCCACGGCGGTCTTCACGATGCGCCGCCGGCGCGAGCTGCTGCTCATCCCCCGGGCCCCCCGTCTCCTGATGTCGTCCCCGCACGCACCGGCCCATGGGCAGGCCCGTGCGAATCTCGAACGTTAGACGTTTCGGGGGAGGGTTCGGTTACAGCCGACGGGCGGCCAATTCGGCCGGATCGGCCCCGGGGCCTGTGATGCTTCTCACCCGGCCGCTTCTCACGCGCCGGGGCCGGAGGCTCCCGCCAGCATCCGGCGGAGCAGGTCGCGCAGCGCCGTCCGCTCGTCCGGGCCGAGCGCGGCCAGCGGTTCGCGGGCGAAGTTCAGCGACTCGCGCAGCTCCTCGGACGCGGCGGAGCCGGTCTCGGTGGCGGCGACGAGCTTGACCCGGCGGTCCTGCCGGTCGGCCTCCCTGGTCACGAAGCCGCGCGACTCCAGGCGGTCGACGATGCCGGTGATGTTGGAGGGCTCGCAGCTGAGCGTCTGGGCGATGTGGCGCATCGGCATCGGTCCGCGCCGCAGCAGGGCGAGGACCTTGGCCTGGGCGCCGGTGAGCGAGCGGGCGGCGGCGGCCTCCTCGTACTCGCGGTGGAAGAGCGCGACCAGATTGGCCATCAGGTCGACGACCTCACGGGTGATCTCGTCGGGCTGCGGCGTGGCGGCCCCGGTCGGCTGGGTGTCCATGGGTGACAGTCTACCTGAACAGTTGACAACCTGAACCTTTCATGTCCATCGTTACTTCAGTCGCTCAACCTTTCAGGTCGCGCGGCATCACCGGGGGACCACCCAGACACCTCAAGGAGCACCACCGATGGCAACGCAGGAAGCGCCCGCCACCGCCCGCGAATGGCACCTCGCCGCCCGCCCGCAGGGCTGGCCGGTCCCGACGGACTTCGCCCTGGTCGAGGCACCGGTCCGGACCCCGGGCCCCGGCGAGATCCTGGTGCGCAACGCCTACCTCTCGGTCGACCCCTACATGCGCGGCCGGATGAACGACGTGAAGTCCTACGCCCCGCCGTTCCGGCTCGGCGCGCCGATGGACGGCGGCGCGGTCGGCTACGTGGTCGCCTCCGCGGCCGAGGGCTTCGCCCCGGGCGACGCCGTGCTGCACGGCCTGGGCTGGCGCGAGTACGCCACCCTGCCCGCCGAGCAGGCGGTGAAGGTCGACCCGGCCGCCGCACCGCTCTCCGCCTACCTCGGCGTCCTCGGCATGACCGGTCTGACCGCCTACGCGGGCCTGCTCGCGGTCGGCGGCCTCAAGGAGGGCGACCGGGTCTTCGTCTCCGGCGCGGCCGGCGCGGTGGGCTCGATCGTCGGCCAGATCGCCCGGCTCAAGGGCGCCTCGCTGGTGGTCGGCTCGGCCGGCTCGGCGGAGAAGGTCGCCCGGCTGGTCGAGGACTTCGGCTTCGACGCCGCGTTCAACTACAAGGACGGCCCGGTCCACGAGCAGCTCGCCAAGGCCGCCCCGGAGGGCATCGACCTCTACTTCGACAACGTCGGCGGCGACCACTTGGAGGCCGCGATCGGCGCGCTCGGCGTGCACGGCCGCGCGGTGCTCTGCGGCGCGATCGCCCAGTACAACGACACCACCGCCCCGGCGGGCCCGCGCAACCTGGCGCAGGCGATCGGCAAGCGGCTGCGCCTGGAGGGCATGCTGGTGCGCGACCACGCGGCCCTCCAGCCGCAGTTCGTCGCCGAGGTCGGCGGCTGGCTGCGGGAGGGGAAGCTGCGCGAGGAGCAGACCGTGGTGGACGGCTTCGAGAACACCGCCGAGGCCTTCCTGGACCTGCTGCGCGGCGCCAACACCGGCAAGATGGTGGTCCGCCTGAACGGCTGACGCCGGATCGGCCCGTCGACCGCCCCGCCGCCCTCCCCGGGCGCGGGGCGGTTTGCGTACCGGGCGCAGGGAGGCGGGCCGCACTACCGCATTCCGGCCCGATCCGAAAGTGCGTCAGTCATGGTGCGGGACGGCGCGGTACGGTGGTCCCGCCTGACGATGGGGCCGTTCGGGGGAGAGATCCCACCGAGGGGTGGACCTCCTTGGGGATTCGATTAGCATTGAGCGAAAGCCTGTCCGTTTTGCTCAATTTAGTGGCTTAATGTCGGCTAACGTGGGTAACTGTGGATCAACTACAGGCGCGAACGCGAGGCAGCTGGGGAAGGCGACCCTCGTCCACAGCCTGGAGGTCCCGGTGACGACACGTGGAGTCCTGTACGTCCACTCCGCGCCCCGCGCGCTGTGCCCGCACGTCGAGTGGGCCGTCGCGGGGGTGCTCGGTGTGCGGGTGAGTCTGGACTGGATCCGCCAGCCGGCCGCGCCCGGGCACTGGCGGGCCGAGCTCTCCTGGCAGGGAGAGACCGGTACGGCCTCGAAGCTCGCCTCCGCGCTGCGCGGCTGGCAGTTGATGCGGTACGAAGTCACCAGCGAGCCCTGCGCCACGGCGGAGGGCGAGCGGTACAGCAGCACACCCGCGCTCGGCATCTTCCACGCCGTCACGGGCATCCACGGCGACATCCTGATCCCCGAGGACCGGCTCCGCGCCGTCCTGCTGCGGGCCCGCAGCGAGGGGGCCGACCTGGAGGCGGAGATCGCCCGGCTGCTCGGCAAGCCCTGGGACGACGAACTGGAGCCCTTCCGCTACGCCGGCGAGGGCGCTCCGGTGCGCTGGCTGCACCAGGTGGTCTGAGGCAGGGCTCCGAGCCAGGTGGTCCGAGCCAGGTGGTCCGGGTCGGAGCCGTCCGGCCCGGACCACGACGAAGGGGCCGGCGCTCGTCACGAGCGCCGGCCCCTTCGTCATGGGCGTCGGAGCGGGCCTCAGACGGTGCGGAAGGCCAGCACCACGTTGTGGCCGCCGAAGCCGAACGAGTTGTTCAGCGCGGCGATCCGGCCCTCGGGCAGCTTGCGCGGCTCGTCCCGGACGATGTCCGCGTCCACGTCGTCGTCCAGCTCGTCGACGTTGATGGTCGGCGGGGCGATCCGGTTGTACAGGGCCAGTACGGTGGCGACGGTCTCGATGCCGCCGGCGCCGCCCAGCAGGTGGCCGGTCATCGACTTGGTCGCCGAGACGGCGATGTGGTCGAGGTGCTCGCCGAGCTCCTTGCGCAGCGCCTTCAGCTCGGCCGTGTCGCCCTGCGGGGTCGAGGTGGCGTGCGCGTTGACGTGCACGATCTCGGCCTTGTCGAGCGGGTTGCGCTCGAACAGGTCGGCCAGCGCACGGGCCACACCGGCACCGGTGGGCTCGGGCTGGGCGATGTGATGGGCGTCCGAGGAGAGGCCCTGACCCACCGCCTCGCAGTAGATCCGGGCGCCGCGGGCCTCGGCGTGCTCGACCGACTCCAGCACGACCACGCCCGCGCCCTCGCCGAGCACGAAGCCGTCGCGGCCCTTGTCGTACGGGCGGGAGGCGCCCTCGGGGTCGTCGTTGTTCTTGGACATCGCCATCATGTTGGCGAACGCGGCGATCGGCAGCGGGTGGATCGCGGCCTCGGTACCACCGGCCACCACGACGTCGGCGCGGCCGCTGCGGATCATCTCGATCGCGTAGCCGATCGCCTCGGCGCCGGAGGCGCAGGCGGAGACGGGGGTGTGCACACCGGCCCGGGCGCCGACCTCCAGGCCGACGTTGGCCGCCGGGGAGTTCGGCATCAGCATCGGCACGGTGTGCGGGGAGACCTTGCGGGCGCCCTTGTCCTTCAGCACGTCGTACTGGTCGAGCAGGGTGGTGACACCGCCGATGCCCGAGGCGATCACGGCGCCCAGGCGCTCCGGCGCGAGCTTGGAGGACTCGTCGGTGGCCGGCGTCTCGTAGCCGGCGTCGGCCCACGCCTCGCGGGCCGCGATCAGCGCGAACTGCGCCGAGCGGTCCAGCCGGCGGGCCAGCGGACGGGGGAGGATCTCGCCCGGCTCGACCGCGGTGCGCGCGGCGATCCGGACGGGCAGCTCGGTGGCCCACTCCTCGGTCAGGGCAGCCACTCCGGAGCGCCCGGCGACCAGGTTCTCCCAGGTGGTGGCGGCGTCGCCGCCCAGCGGCGTGAAGGCGCCGATACCCGTGACGACCACGGTACGGTTTTCAGCGGTCACTGGATCTTCTTCTCTCACGTTTGTGCGGGGGCGGCGGCGAGCCGTGGATGGCCCGGCCGGGCGCCCGGTGGGGCGTCCCGGCCGGCGTGTCGGCCGCCTGCTGGAGGCGGCCGACGTCAGGCGTCGAACGAGTCGAACGCTCAGGCGTTGGCGAGGATGTAGTCCACCGCGTCGCCGACGGTCTTCAGGTTCTTGACCTCGTCGTCCGGGATCTTCACGTCGAAGCGCTCCTCGGCGGCCACGACGACCTCGACCATGGAGAGCGAGTCGACGTCCAGGTCATCGGTGAAGGACTTGTCGACCTCGACGTCCTCGGTCGGGATGCCGGCGATCTCGTTGACGATCTCAGCGAGACCTTCCAGGACCTCGTCCTTGGTAGCCATACTGGCTGCTCCTCTTCGGTGTTGAATGCGCCGCCCGGCGGACGGACGCAGGCTTGTGGATGGGTTGGGGCGAAAGTTGCCTAGGGGAGCGTAACGACTGCTGCCGCGTAGACCAGACCCGCCCCGAACCCGATGATCAGCGCGAGGTCCCCGCTGCGGGCCTCACCGCTTTCCAGCATGCGTTCCATCGCCAGCGGGATGGAGGCCGCGGAGGTGTTGCCGGTCTCGGTGATGTCGCGTGCGACGGGCACCGATTCGGGCAGCTTCAGCGCCTTGATCATGGCATCGGTGATGCGCATGTTGGCCTGGTGGGGGATGAACGCGCCCAGCTGGTCGGCCGTGATCCCGGCGGCGTCGAGCGCCTGCTGGGCCACCTTGGCCATCTCCCAGACCGCCCAGCGGAAGACCGACTGGCCCTCCATGCGCAGGGCCGGCCACTTGATCTCCTCGCCGGCGCCGTTGACGGCGTCCTCCTTGGCGAAGGCGGTGTCCCAGGCCTGGGTCTGCGAGATGACGTCCTTCTGGGAGCCGTCCGAGCCCCAGATGACCTTGCCGATTCCGGGCGTGTCGGACGGGCCGACGATCGCGGCTCCGGCGCCGTCACCGAAGATGAAGGCGGTCGAGCGGTCCGACTGGTCGGTCAGGTCGCTGAGCCGCTCCACGCCGATCACCAGCACGTACCCGGCGCTGCCGCCGCGGATCATGCCGTCGGCCAGGCCCAGGCCGTAGCCGAAGCCGGCGCAGGCGGCCGAGATGTCGAAGGCCGGGGCGGTGCCGCAGCCCAGCCGCTCGGCGATCTCGGTGGCGATCGCGGGGGTCTGCTTGAGGTGCGAGACGGTGGCGACGATCACGCCGCCGATCTGCTCGGGGCTGATCCCGGCCTGCGCGATGGCCTTGCCGGCGGCCTGCACCGACATCTCGGCGACGGTCTCCTCCGGGCCGGCCCAGCGCCGCTCGGCGATCCCGCTGCGGGTGCGGATCCACTCGTCCGAGGAGTCGATCCAGTTCAGGACCTCGGAGTTGGGGATCACCCGGACCGGGCGGTAGCCGCCGACGCCGTGGATGCGCGAGTAGCGGGCACCGGTGACGGGCTTGATCTGGGGCTGGCTCATGCCTTGTTCTCCTGATCCTGACCGCCGTGCTCCGCGACGAGGTCACGGGCCTTGTCCAGATCGGCGGGGGTCTTGAGGGCAAGCGTCGCCACACCCTTGAGGTTGCGCTTGACCAGTCCGGTGAGGGTACCCGCAGGCGCGAGCTCGATGACCGCGGTCGCGCCCAGCCGCTGCAGGGTCTCCATGCAGAGGTCCCAGCGGACCGGGTTGGAGACCTGCGAGACCAGCCGGTCCAGCACCTCGGTGCCGTCCGTCACGACCTCGCCGTCCCGGTTGGACACGTAGGTGACCTCCGGGTTCGCGACCGTCAGGGTCGGGGCGAGCTTCGCCAGCCGCTCGACACCGGGCGCCATGTGCTCGGTGTGGAACGCGCCGGCGACCTTGAGCCCGATCAGCCGGGAGACCGGCGGCGGGTCGGCCTTCAGGGCCTCCAGCTGGGCCAGCGTGCCGGCCGCGACGATCTGGCCCCCGCCGTTGTTGTTGGCCGGGGTCAGGCCGTGCTCCGCCAGCTTGGCGGCGACGACCTCGGGGTCGCCGCCGAGCACGGCGAGCATGCCGGTCTCGGTGGCGGCGGCGGCCTCGGCCATCGCCAGGCTGCGTTCGCGGACGAAGGTCAGCGCGTCGTGGGCGGACAGCACCCCGGCGCCGGCGGCGGCGGTGATCTCACCGACGCTGTGACCGGCCACGGCACCGACCAGCGCACGGGCGCGGTCCTCGTCCGGGAACAGCGCGCGGGCGGTCACCAGACCGGCCGCGACCAGCAGCGGCTGGGCGACGGCGGTGTCCTTGATCTCCTCGGCGGACGCCTCTGTGCCGGCGTGCACCAGGTCGAGCCCGGCGACCTCCGACCAGCCGCGCAGGCGGTCGGCGACGCCGTCGAGCTCCAGCCAGGGGCTGAGGAAACCGGGGGACTGGGCACCCTGTCCAGGGGCGACGATTACGAGCACGGTTCAACCCTCTCTCGCCAGGCGCCCGGGGGCGGGTAGGCGACGGTAACGAAGAAAAGCATCCGGGATTGTCAGTTCCCTACATCGGGGTCAACTCTGCTCCCCGGCTGCGGCGAGTCGGCCCAGCGCCAGTGCGATACGCAGCGTGAAGGCCGAACGTACGTCGGAGGGAGCGTAGCCCGTGACGTCTGTCACACGTCGGAGCCGGTAGCGCACCGTGTTGGGGTGGACGAAGAGCATCCGGGCGGCTCCCTCCAGGGAGGAGGCCTGCTCCAGGTAGACACTCAAGGTCTCCAGCAGTGCCGACCCGGCCTCGTCGAGCGGTGTGTAGATCTCCTCCACCAGCTGACGGCGCGCCGCCTGGTCGCCGGCGAGCGCCCGTTCGGGCAGCAGGTCGTCGGCCAGGGCCGGGCGCGGGGCGTCGGGCCAGGCGGCGCAGGCCCGCAGGCCGGCCGCGGCGGCGTGCGCCGAGCGGGTCGCCGACAGCAGGTCGGGCACGGTCGGACCGACCACCACCGGCCCCGGCGCGAACTGGCCGATCAGCGCCCGGGCCGCGTGCACCGGCTCCTTCTCGCCACCGACCACCACCACCAGGCGCTTGCCCAGCACCCCGGTCAGGACGTGCAGCTTGGCGTAGCGGGCGGCCCGGCGGATCGCCTCGACCACCAGCTCGCTGTCGCCGTCCGGCGCGCTGCCCATGACCACCCGGACCTGGCTCGGCTGGCCCCAGCCGAGCGCGGCGGCCCGCGACAGCACGCCCTCGTCCGCGTCGCCGGACAGCAGCGAGTTGACGACCAGCGCCTCCAGCCGGGCGTCCCAGGCCCCGCGAGCCTCGGCGGCCTGGGCGTACACCTGGGCGGTCGCGAAGGCGATCTCCCGGGCGTAGACCAGGACGGACTCGCGCATGTCCGCCTCGTCGCCGGGCGAGGCCACCTCCTCGATGGCCTCCTCCATCACCTCGATGGTGGTGCGGATCAGCTCGACGGTCTGGCGCAGCGTGATCGCCCGGGTCAGCTCGCGCGGCGCGGTGCCGAAGACGTCGGTGGAGATCGCCTGCGGGGCGTCGGGGTGGCGGTACCACTCGGTGAAGGCGGCGATGCCGGCCTGGGCGACCAGGCCGATCCAGGAGCGGTGCTCCGGCGGCATCCGCCGGTACCAGCCGAGCTGGTCGTCCATCCGCGCGATCGCGGCGGTGGCCAGCTTGCCCGAGGACTTCTCCAGCCGCTTCAGCGTCGCGACCCGCCGTTCGGCCCGGTCGGCCGCGAGTCTGCGCTCCTGCGCGGTCAGGCGTGGCGCCGCCCGGCCGGGCCGGTCCCGCCCGGAGCCGGGCGTCGGGCTCTTCCCGTTCTTGTCGGGCTTGGCGGTCGGATCGTTCTTGGAGTTCGCGGAGGCGGCTGGCACAAGGACAAGACTGCCTCACCGGAGTGACTGCTCGTGCACAGCCCCCGGCGGAGCGGCACGACGGCGGGCGTCGCGCGCCGCGGGCGCGCCGGCCCCGCCCCGGCCACCGGGCCCGCCGGGGAGCGCCGCCGCCGGGGCCGCGGTGCCCGCGGACCGGCCGCGGACCACGCTACGGTGAAGCCCGTGACCGACGCCCCCGCCCGCCCCCGCGCCGACCTGCGCCGCACCGCCGAGCGCTACCGCTCCACCCCGGCCGAGGGCATCGAGACCAGACACGCGTTCTCCTTCTCGGGCCACTACGACCCGAAGAACACGCACTTCGGCGCGCTGCTCGCCTGCAACGAGGAACTACTCGCCCCCGGGGCGGGGTTCGAGGAGCACAAGCACCGGGACACCGAGATCCTCACCTGGGTCCTGGAGGGCGCGCTGGCCCACCGGGACTCCCGGGGCCACAGCGGGGTGGTCCGCCCCGGGATGCTCCAGTACCTCGGCGCGGGCTCCGGCGTCAGCCACACCGAGCGCAACGTCGGCGGCGCCGACGGGCCGGTCCGCTTCGTCCAGATGTGGCTCCAGCCGGACGTCTTCGACGCGCCCCCGGCGTACGGGCTGCGCCGGGTGGAACCGGCGGACGGCGGGTTGACGCTGCTCGCCTCCGGGCTGGCACGGGACGCCGGGACGGACGCCCTGCGGCTGCGCCGCGGCGACGCCGCGCTCTGGCTGGTGACCGCCGACCCCTGGCAGCCGCTGCCCGCGCTCCCGCCCGCCGCCTGGCGGTACGCCCATCTGACGGCCGGCTCGCTGGGCTTCAGGACGGTACCGGGACCGCAGGGCGGCGGCCGCTCGATGGTGCCCGGCGACAGTGTGCGGATCACCGGCGAGGCCTTCGCCGACCCGACGGCGGGCCAGGACGGCGCCGCTCTGCTGCTCTGGGAGATGCACTCGCCGGTCTCGTACGGCTGAGGGCGGCCCGGTCGGCGCGCCGCCGACCGGGCCCGCCGGGCTCAGCCGCGCAGCTCGGCCAGCACCGCGTCGCCGAGCGCCGGCCAGACCTCGGCGGCCCACGGCCCGAAGTCCCGGTCGGTGAGCGCGACGCAGGCCACGCCAGCTTCCGGGTCCACCCAGAGGAAGGTGCCGGACTGGCCGAAGTGGCCGAAGGTGGCGGGGGAGTTGGCGGTGCCCGTCCAGTGCGGCGCCTTGCCGTCCCGGATCTCGAAGCCGAGGCCCCAGTCGTTCGGCCGGCGGTGGCCGAAGCCCGGCAGCACGCCGCTCGTCCCGGGGAAGGCGACCTCGCGGGTGGCCGCGCGCAGGGTGGACGGGTCCAGCAGCTTGGGCGACTGCAGCTCGGCCGCGAACAGCGAGAGGTCCGCCACCGTGGAGAGGCCGCCGGCGCCGGCCGGGGACTTGTGCGCGGTGTTGATCAGCGTGGAGTGCATCCCGAGCGGTTCGAACACGGCCTCGGCGGCGTAGCGGCCGAACTCGATGCCCGAGGCCTCCTGGAGGGTCCGCGCCAGTACGTCGAACCCGGCGTTGGAGTAGAGCCGGCGGTTGCCCGGCGCGGCCATCACCCGGTGCTCGTCGAAGGCCAGCCCGGAGGTGTGCGCCAGCAGGTGGCGGACGGTCGAGCCGGCCGGCCCGGCCGGGTCGTCCAGCTCGAAGACGCCCTCCTCGACCGCGACCAGCACCGCGTACGAGGTGAGCAGCTTGGTCACCGACGCGAGCGGGAACAGGTGCTGCCGCGGGCCGTGCCCGCCCAGGACCGCGCCGTCCGCGCCCCGCACCACCGCCGCCGCGGCGTTGGGCACCGGCCAGGTCTCGATCATCCGCAAGCTCTCCATGGCGCCGACTCTAACGGGCGGCCGACGGCGGGTGCCGGGTCACCCGGGTGGCAGGCTTGCCTGGAGTGCACTCCAACTCACTAGCGTCGTCGTCATCGTTCACCACTGGGGGTACCGATCATGGCCACACTCGCACCGGTCGCCGTCGACCTGCGGACCTGCTCCGAGGTGTTCAGCACACCGGTCGGCGAGCCGAACCGGACTCCTCGGCACACGATCAGCGAGGTGGCGGCGGCCAGCGGACTGACCGCCCACACCCTGCGCTGGTACGAGCGGATCGGCCTGCTCGACCCGGTCGACCGCTCCGCCTCCGGCCAGCGCCGCTACTGCGACGCCGACCTGCACCGGCTGGCGTTCCTCGGCCGGCTCCGGCTGACCGGCATGACGGTCGCCGACATGCTCCGGTACGTGGAGCTGGCCCGTCGCGGCGAGCGGACCCTGGAGGACCGGCGCGGGCTGCTGCTCGCCCACCGCGAGGAGGTCCGGCAGCGGATCGCCGACCTGCACGCCACCCTCGCCGTCATCGACTACAAGATCGACCTGTACGCCGGAATGATCGCCGACCGCGGCGCCGCCGCGGACGCCCCGGACCCGGCGGACGGCCCCCGGGGGAGGAAGCGGAGCGCCTGACCCGCCCCTGCCCGCCGGCCGGCCGCGAACCGCCCGCCCGGTGCGGGGGTTCAGACCGCGCGGCCCGTCCAGGCGGCCAGCCGGGTGTAGGTGTCGGCGCCGTCCGGCACGGGCTGCACGGCGGCGAACGGCACCGGGCCGCCGCGGTACTCGGGCGACAGCACGGCCTCGGCGACCGCCAGCGCGGTCAGCGCCAACCGCTCGTCCAGGGCGAGCCGGCTGCCGAGCGCTTGGGCGATGTCCCAGGAGTGGGTGACCGTCTCCATCACGTAGCCGCCCAGTGCGGCCCGGCCGGGCACCTCGCCCCAGGGGGCGACGGCGGGGCGGTCCAGCTTCGCGTCGTCCGCCCAGGCGGCGACGGCCCGGGCGCGGGCCCGGTCGAGGGCGGCCGGCCAGGCGTCGTCGGCCAGCTCGCCGGTGGCCGCCACGACGTCCTCCGCCCGGCCGCCCTCGCCGATGTAGGCGAGCCGGTGCACGCCGCCGACCACGTGGCTGAGCAGCTGTCGCAGGTCGTACTCGGGGCACGGGGTGGGGCGGTCCAGCGCCTCCGGGGTCACCTCGGCGATCAGCTTCTCCAGCTGGCCGAGCGCGAGCAGGTACTGCGGGCGGGGGTCCTGGGTGGTGTCCATCGGTGATCGGCTCCGTCGAGTGGAAGGGGTTTCGGCTCTCGGGAGGCAATCTCCCGGTAAAACCTGACAACTGCCGTCAGGGTTTCTGGAACCCTCGTGCCATGAAGGCCGACCGCCTGCTCTCGATCCTGCTGTTGCTCCAGACCCGCGGCCTGGTGTCCGCCACCGAACTGGCCGAGCGCCTGGAGGTGTCGGTCCGCACCATCTACCGCGACGTCGAGGCGCTCTCGTCGGCCGGCGTCCCGGTGTACACCGAGCGGGGTCGGCACGGCGGGATCGCCCTGCTGCCCGGGTACCGCACCGACGTCAGCGGCCTGACCGCCGACGAGGCCCGGGCGCTGTTCGTGCTCTCCGCCCAGGGCGCGCACAGCGATCTCGGGCTGGACGGCGCGCTCGGCTCCGCGCTGCGCAAGGTGATGGCCGCGCTGCCCGCCCCGCACCGCCCGGCCGCCGAGCGGATCAGCGAGCGGATCCTGGTGGACCCGGCCCGCTGGCTCCAGGCCGGCGCACCCGCCGGGCCCGACCTCGGCGAGCTGCAGTACGCCGTCTTCGCCGACCGCCGGCTGCGGCTGCGCTACCGGCACAGCGGCGCGCCGGCCCCGGCCGAGTACACCGTCGACCCCTACGGCCTGGTGAGCAAGGCCGCCGTCTGGTACCTGGTGGCCGATCTGCGCGGTGAGCCCCGGCTGTTCCGGGCCGACCGGGTGCTGGCGGCCGAGGCCACCGAGGAGCCGGTGCGCCGGCGCCCGGGGCTGGGGCTCGGCGAGGTGTGGGCGGTGCTGCGCGAGCAGGTGGAGCGGCTGCCGAAGGAGGTGCTGGTGAAGGTCCGGGTGCGGCGCGGGCGGCTGGACCTGTTCGTCCGGATCCACGGCAGCCGGCTCACCGCGCCGCTGCCGGAGTCGGGCGCGGGCGCCCCGGACGAGTGGGTCGAGCTGGCGATGGGCTTCCCGGCGCTGCCGGCCGTCCGCGCGCTGCTCTCCTTCGGGCCGGACGCCGAGGTGCTCGCGCCGCCGGCCGCCCGGCGGGAGCTGGCCCGGGCCGCCGTCGAGGCGGTCCGGCTCTACCAGGAGTGACCGGGGTGGGGCCGAGCGGCCGTCAGGCCTCGGGAGCGGGCCGGACCACGTCCTCGTAGTGGCCGAGCGAGATGGCCGCGAAGTTGTGCAGGCTGTCGGTGCCCTCGGTGAAGTAGCCGTTGTGGCCGGAGGAGCGGGCCGAGGAGATCTGCTCGGCGCCGAACTCGGCCGAGGTCGGGTCGGCGCCGTGGCCGAGCCCGCCGACCTCCAGGTACGGCACGTTGCCGATCCAGTCGCTGCCGTTGCGGGTGGCCCAGACGTGTACGCCGGCGCCCAGTTCGGAAGTGCTCTGCACGCCCATGCCCGGGCTGCCGAACACCATCAGGTCGGTGATCCCGGAGGTGTCGGACGGCGAGGCGGCCGCCCGGGGGATCTCGGGGGCGGCGGTGCCGCAGACCACCGAGCCGTAGGAGTGGCAGAGCAGCGACGGCGGCGCGTCGGGCCGGGTGGTCTCCTTGAGGCCGGCGAGCAGCCGCTCCAGCCGGGGCGCGCCGACATCGGCGAGCCGGGAGGTGACGGCGTCCGGGCCGAGGCCGGAGGGCGTGACGTAGCCGGTCCAGGCGATCACCGCGGTCCGGGTGCCGGGCGACTGCCGCCGCTCCTCGGCGTACAGCGCGCGGGCCATCCCGGCGGGGGAGCGCAGCGGGTCGGCGGCCTGGTCGAAGTGGCCGAGGTCGGCGTCGGAGCCGGGCACGAGGACGGAGATCCGGTCGGCGTCGGCGAGGTCCCCCCAGACCTCGCTGACCAGGCCGCGGCCGCGCGGGTCGAAGGCGAGCACCTGGCGCTCGGGGGCGAGCAGGTGCTCGACGTCGTTGGCGCGGGAGACGGCGAGCGCGCGCAGGTCGGAGTCGAGGGTCCGGTCGGCGGCGCGGGCCCGGGCGCGGTCCCGCTCGGCGGTGAGGGCGATCCGGTTGGCGCGGAAGCGCAGCTCGACCGGGGCGCCGTCGAAGTTGCCGACGACCAGCGGGTAGTCCTGGATCAGCCGGTCCAGCTCGGTGGGCGCCAGCGAGGCGAAGAAGTCGGCGGCGGCGGCCGGCGTGGTGAGGGCCGGATCGGGCAGGGTGCGGTCGAAGGAGTGGTCCTCGACCCAGGCGGCGCTGCCGGCCGGGGGGGTGGAGATCGCCAACTGCTCGGTGGACGCGGCGGCCTGGGCCGCGGCGGCGCCGGCGTCGGCCAGCACGGCGCATCCGGCGAAGGCACCGATCAGTACACGCTTCCACCGCCGACGGCGCATCGCCTCAACTCCCTAGGGGCCCGTGACCGTTCTGCGGGCGGGGCCCGGAGGTGGTACGACTGCCAACTTCCCTGGGTAAGCGTAGGGGGCGTGGCGCGGTGTCGGGCCCGCTCAAACTGTGGGATGGATCACATGAACCGGCGGTGTCCTTTCGGCGTCACCGGTCCTGCGCCGCGTCGAACTCCCTGACCATGCGCTTGGGAGCGGTGCGGCGCCAGGCCTCGGTGAGCAGCTCGCGCAGCTCCTCCGGGTCGACCAGGTCGAGCCGGACACCGACCCAGCCGTGCCGCCCGACGTACGGGGGGTAGGAGAACACCTCGGGCGCGGCGGCGAGCAGCTCGCTCTGGTCCTCCGGGGAGGCCTTGACGCTGACGCCGGTGCCGTCCGGCGAGCCCATCGCGAAGATCTTCGTGCGGACCCGCAGGGTCTCGATCTCCCAGGTCGGCTGCTGCACGGCCTCCGGCAGGGCGAGCGCCATCGCGCGGAACTCATCGAACGTCACCATGGCGGCAGCGTAGGGCAGTGGACCGACACCGCGCCCCCGGCACGCGTCACGGGCGGGGGCGCGGTGACCGGCTCAGACCAGGGAGGCCCAGCCGTCGCACGAGCGGTCGTCGGCGATCTTGCGGTCCGGGTGGCCGCTGCCGTCGGCCACCGAGATCTTGCGGTAGTTCTCGCCGTGGAACACCCAGTACTCGCTGCGGCCGCCGACCCGCTGGACATCGGGCACCGGCAGGAAGCAGTCCACCTCGGTGATGCCGTCCAGCGAACTCCACCGCGAGAGTTCACGGTCGGTGCGCTCGCAGAGGTCGGTGTGCGCGGCGCCGTCCGCCACCGAGATCAGCCGGTACCGCTGGCGGCCGCCGGTGGTGTGGAACGCCCAGTACCAGCTCTTGCCGCCGACCCGCTGCTGGTCGGGCACCGGGAGGAAGCAGTCCATCCGCTCGACGCCGACGAGCGAGTTCCAGGCCGAGAGGCCGCGGTCCGGGCGCTCCAGGGCGTCGGTGTACGTCCCGCCGCCGCAGGTGATCGAGACGGACCGGTACTGCTGGCGGCCGCCGGTGGTGTGGAACACCCAGTACCAGCTCTTGCCGGCCGGGTTCTGCAGATCGGCCATCGGCAGGACGCAGTCGATCCGCTCGACCCCCCGCAGGCAGGGCCAGGTGGTCAGCGCGGCGTCGCGCTCGACCGGGTGGTCGGTGTGCGCGGCGCCGTCCTCGACCGCGATCCGGCGGCACTGCGGGCCGTGGAACGCCCAGAACTGGCTCCGGCCGCCCTTGCGCCACTGGTCCGGGACGGCGACGAAGTCGTCGCACGGGTAGCCCCTGTCCTGCTGCGAGGAGGTCTGGCCGCCCTGCCGGCCCTGCGACTGCCCGGTGAGCCGCCCCTCGGCGAGCGCCTTGAGGGTGCTGATGGACGGCGCGAAGGCGTACACCGAGCCCTGGGTCTGCACGAACTGCTGGAAGTGCAGCGGGGTGTGCTTGACCGCGCCGTCCGGGCCGCGGCTCTCGAAGTCGACGTCGTCGGCCTCGGTGATCACCGGGTCCTTGCCGGGGACGGGGTTGCGGCCGGGCGGGAAGTCCGGCTGGTCGATCCAGTCGGCCTGGATGAACTCGAACTGCCGGGCGATGTCGGCCTGGTAGCAGACGAAGAGCAGGCCGCGCGGGTCGTCGGGCCCGCCGGGGCCCTCGGAGGCCGGGTCGAACGGGAACCCGTAGGGCGCGCCGCGCCGCATGATCCGCCGGCCGTCGAGCTCCTTGGCGTCGAACGGCGGCCGGCTCGGGTCGGGGGCCTGCAGCCCGGCCCGCGGGCTGGACTTGCGCAGGTGCGAGAAGAGCGGGGTGACCAGGCCCTCCAGGTCGTCCCGGAAGTCGAAGTCGTTGTCCGAGGACGCCTTCGGGTCGTTCGGGACGTCGCGGTCCTGGTGCTTGCAGACCGGCGCCCCGGAGCGCCAGCGGCCCACCAGCCGGGCGGCCAGCCACTCGGCGGTGGCGGTGTCCGGGACGGCCTTGGCCTGCTTGAGCTCCTTCAGCTTGACCGAGACCTGCGACCACCAGCCGGGGACGTCCTGGGAGAGCCGGCGGACGACCTGGAAGGAGCCGTCTCGGGCCCACGCGGGGAAGTCGGTGAAGCTGCCGGGGGCGGGCTGCTCGCCGACGACGAACTCGCCGGCCGGAATGATCCGGGTGCCCGGGTGGCCCTCGACCTCCTCCTCGTTCGCCGGGTTCGGCGGGTCGAAGAAGCGGACGCCGGGCTCGCTGATGCCGTCCTTGAAGCCGAAGTGCTCCTTGCCGCGGCGGCTGCCGAGCAGGGTCTTGGCGTTCTGCTGGAAGATGGTGACGATCTTCGCCTCGGCGGCCGCCTCGCGCTGGGCGGTGACGGTGGCGGTGAGGTCCTGCTCGGTGTCCGAGGCGATCGTCAGCACGGCGTGCACCTGCTGGTTCCTGCCGTTGCCGAAGAGCCAGTTCTCCGGGGAGTTGTCGCCGGTGTCACCGAGCGCGCCGGCCCGCTTGGCCGAGCCCTCCTTGAACGCCTCCAGGCCGCTGCCGACCGGCGGGGCCTGTTCGAACGGGTCGGTGGCGGAGAGCTGGCGCATGCCCTCGTAGGTGAGGCTGAGGCCCAGCCAGGTGGCCTTGAGGGTCTTGGGGTCGTCGCCGCCCGAGCTCTTGCGGGCCTCGCTGAACGCCGCGTTGAACTCGGCGACCTGCCGGGTGGTGGCGATCTGCGGGGCGAGCGCGCGCAGCCAGTCGCGGGCCCTGGCGGCGTCCTCGAACTTCAGGAACAGCAGGGTGACGTTGTCCTTCTTGAAGCCGGCGACGATGTCGCCCTGGATCTCCTCGCTCCGGCGCAGTCTCAGATCCGTTGCCATGGGGTTCCTCCGTGGGGTGGGTGAGGGAGGCCGGGATCAGGCCGGGGAACCGAGCTGCACCCACTGCGCGACGCTGGGCACGCCCTTGTCGTTGAGCAGGAAGAGCATGTACCAGCCGGGGGGCGCGGCCTTGGCGTCCGGCGGCGCCTGGAACTCCAGCCGGTTGCCGGCCCGGCTGCTGAGCCGCAGTTCGATCTGGCGCTGGCTGGTGTTGACCGAGTGGGTGGCGGTGGTCGGCGCCAGCAGGACGGCCTTGGCGGCCCGTTCCGGGGTCGAGGTGGTGACCAGGAACTTCTTGTCGTAGCCGACCGGGGAGGTGGGCCCCCGGTCGAGCGAGGGGCGGTCGGCCTGGTGCAGGTAGGCGGGCTCGTAGATCTCGATGGTGCCGTTCATGGTGACGGGTCCGGTCGTGCCGGGGATGCCGCTCACCGTGCCGTCGATGTCCGGGTTGTTGGCGATCTGCTGCAGCTCGTCGCCGGTCACCATGACCCGTCCGTCGGGCAGCACGACGGCGTTGGAGTGGTAGCCGCGCGGCAGCCGCTGGACCGGGCCGAGCTTCCAGTTGCCCTGGTCGTCGCGGAGTTCGACCTGGCGGTACTTGAGGTCGGCGTTCGGGTTGTAGGGGCCGTTGCCGTAGTCCCGGATGTCGTAGGCGCCGTTGACGGTCATCAGCTTGCCGTCGGGCAGCAGGATGGTGTCGTCCTGGGTGCGGCCGAAGGCGCGGGACTTCTCGGCGGTCCAACTGCCGTTGGAGAAGCGCAGGGTGCTCGGGTTGTCGCGGTCCCCGCCGAGGACGAGGGCGGAGTCCGGGCCGTTGACGCCGCCGGGCAGCATGACGGCCGAGCCGTAGTTGCGCTTGCGGCCGTCCGGGCGGGCGGTCAGGTCGCTGCGGGTCTCGTTGACCGGGTCGAACTTCCACTGCTCGCCGGCCTGGCGGCCGAAGCCGTAGATGTTGCCGTCGTTGAGCGAGAACAGGTGCGGGTAGTCCAGGGTGAACGGCGCGTCCGCCTTGAACCGGTCCACCGGGGTGTTCCTCGGCGTCTCGGTCTTCAGGTGCGGCACCGGGTGGCCCTTGGCGGGGAAGCGCTCGACGACCGGGGTCGGGGTGCCCCAGCCGAGCTCGGACTGGCCGGACATGATCAGCTGCCGGCCGTCGGCGCCGGTGACCACCGAGGGGTACCAGCGGCCGACCGACATGTCGGGGTTGCGGGTCCAGGTCTCGGTCCACGGGTCGAAGATCAGCGAGAGCTTGGCGCCGGTGCCGCCGTTGCCGCCCAGGTTGCCGCCGAAGACGCCCAGCATGCCGTTGGGCAGGTAGGAGTGCCCGGCGCAGAAGAACGGCGCCGGGCGCTCCTGGCCGAGGCCGTCCGGCATGTCGACGACCGGCGGCGTGACCTGCTTGAAGGCGGCGGTGCCGGTGCCCTTGGCCGGGTCCCAGAGGAAGGCCCGGCCGGCGTTCTCCCGGCCGATGGTCTGGGTGGGGGCCGGCTCCTTCTCCGGGTTGGTCTCGATCCGTTCGAAGGAGAACAGCAGCACCTTGCCGGTCGGTAGCAGGGCGATGTGGTCGCCGAAGTCGGGGGAGGGGAAGTACGCCTTGAACGCGCCGAAGGTCGCCGGGTCGAAGCCGGCGTTGGCGGCGGTCTGGGAGTCCGTCAGCGCCTTCAGCCGGTTGGTCCGGGTGGTCTGCGGGTAGTCGCCGACGCCGCGGACGGCCGCGCGCATCCGGGCGTGCTCCTCGGCGTGCTCCGGGCCGAGCGCGGCGACCTCGTCGTCGCGCATCTCGGCCAGCACCCGGGGCGCGGTGATGTGCGGGACGGTGTCGGCCGGGACCGCGGCCTCGTCGTGGCCGCCGCCGTGGGCGAGGACCAGGGCGACGGCGGGGGTGGCGGCCGTCAGGACGGTGCCGGTGGTCAGCGCGCAGACGACGGCGGTGGCGACGGCGGCGAGCCGGCGGCCGGATCTCGGCCGTGGTCGGGACAGGGACATGGGACTCCTCGGAAGGGGGTGTGGGGGAGAAGCCGGCGGGTGCGGACGGCCCGGCCGTGGGCGGGCGGGGGCGACCGATCGTCGCCGACCGTCACAGGACATCACAGTGCGTGTCGGTTCGCATGCGGATCCATCCCCCGGCCGGGTGCGTGTCGCCGACGGACGGGGCGTGGGCCCGTGCGGCTCACGTCCCGTCAGTTCCCCGGCTGCGCCGACCGGCTCACACCACGCCCAGCGCGTACGCGGCGAACAGCGCCGCGGCGGCGCCGGCCACCGTCTTCCAGGGGCGGGAGAACGCCGTCCAGGGGCCGTCGAAGCGGCGGGTGAACCACCCGATCGCGACCAGGACGGCGCCGAACAGCGGTAGCAGCGCCACCCGGGCGGCCGCCCAGGCCAGCGAGTCCGGGGCGCCGGTCAGGCCGGGCACGGTGCCGAGGACGGCCGCGCCCGGTACCGCGACGGCCAGCATCGCGCTCTGGTGCCAGCAGAAGATCGTCATCGCCGAGAGGTTGACCGCCACCACCGGCAGCCAGAGGAGCGGGCGGCGCAGCAGCCGGCCGAGCCGCTCGCGCAGCAGCACCGCGGCGCCGATCTGCACCGCCGCCAGCGCCAGGACCAGCAGCGACGGCGGGTGCGAGTTGGTCCGGCCGGCGCCGGGCACGCCGACCATGCTGGCGGGGTAGTGGAAGACCAGCAGCAGCGCGGTGAACAGCGCGCCGCCGCCGAGCAGCAGCAGGCGCGCGGCCGGACGGCCGAGCCGCCCGTGGGCCCAGAGCACGCCCAGCTGATAGCCGAAGAGCCAGCCCGGCAGGATGTTCAGCAGCCCGACCCAGGACGGCACCGCGTCCGCCCACGGGCCGTAGCGCAGCAGGTCGACCACCGCGACCACGGCCGCCAGGACGCCCGCCGACCAGCCGCGCAGCCGCCGGGCGGCGGCCACGCAGAGCGGGGTCAGCGCGGTCAGCCCCAGGTAGACGCCGATGTACCAGAGCGGCTGCACCACCAGCACCGAGCCGGTCCGGACGGTGTCGCCGGGGACGCCGAGCCGGCCCAGCAGCGGGATCAGCAGCGCCCAGACCGCCGCCACCCCGAGGACCGGGCGCAGCAGCCGCACCGAGCGGGCCCGCAGCCAGCCGGCGTGGCCGACCCCGCGGGCGCGGGCCCGCTCCAGCGAGCGGACCGAGGAGTGGCCGCCGACCAGGAAGAACACTCCGAGCATCTGGAGCACCCAGCTGGCCGGGGCGAGGAAGCCGAGCGAGCCGAGCGGGCTGGCGTTGTGCAGGGCGCCGTCGGCGGAGAGGGTGAAGCCGCCGAGCAGCCAGTGGCCGACGGGGACGGCGAGCAGGGCGAGGGCGCGCAGCCCGTCCAGGGCGCGGTCGCGGGTCTCGGGGGTACGGGTGTCGACCTGGTGCGCGGCGCGGCGCAGGGCGGTCAGCGGGTGGGGCATGGCGTTGCTCCTCGGGAGGTGGTGGGGCTCAGCGGCCGAGCGTGAGGGCGGCGTAGGCGGCGAGCGAGGCGGTGCCCGGGGTGAAGTAGCCGGTGTGGCCGTGGGATCCGGTGGCGGGCAGCGGGCGGGCGCCGAACGCGGGACCGGTCGGATCGGCGCCGTGGCCGAGGCCGAGGAGCGAGACGTTGGGCACGTCGCCGATCCAGTCGGAGCCGTTGCGCCGGGTGGCCCAGAGCGGTACCCGGGGGTCGAGGTCGGCGGCCGAGCCGACGCCCATGCCGGGGGAGCCGAGCACCACCAGGGCGGCGGCCTGCTCCGGCCCGGGGCGGGCCAGGCCGCAGACCACCGAGCCGTAGCTGTGGCAGAACACCGTGGCGGGCGCGGCCGGCCGGGTGGTGACGGCGAGCCCGTCCAGCAGCCGGGTGAGCCGCCGGGCGCCGGCCCGGGCGAGGGTCTCGGTGGCGGCGTCCGGGCCGAGGCCGACCGGGGTGGTGTAGCCGGCCCAGGCGATCACGGCGGTCTGCCGGCCGGTGGCCTCGTACAGGGCGCGGGCCATCCCGGCCGGCGTCCCGTACGGGTCGGTGGGCCGGTCGAAGCTCCGCAGGTCGATGTCCGAGCCGGGCACGACGAGGGCCGTCCGGGGTGCGGTGGCCAGGTCGCCGAGGACTTCGGCGACCTGGCCGCGTCCGCGCGGGTCGAAGGCGAGGATCCGCCGGTCGCCGTCCAGCAGGGTGCGGTAGCGCTCGGCGCGTTCGCGGGCGGTGGTTCGGTCCTGCGGGGTGAGCGCCGGGTCGGCGGCGCGGGCGAGTTCGCGGCCGCGCTCCTCGGCCAGGGCCAGGGCGTTGGCCCGGTAGCGGAGGCCGACGGGGGCGCCGTCGAGGTTGCCGACCACCAGCGGGTGGCGGACGGCCAGCGCGTCCTGACGGGCGGTCGGCAGTTCGGTGAAGAAGGCGGCCACCGCGGCGGGGGAGGCGGTGGCCGGGTCGGGCAGCCGGAGGCCGAGGGTGGTGTCGGCGACCCAGCCGGCGGTGCCGGGCGGTGGGCCGGTGACCGGGTGCTGGGTGTCGCAGGCCCAGCCCCCGGCGCCCAGTACGGCGGCCAGGGCGACCGCGGCGGCGGCGACCGTGCGGGCGAAGCGCCGGGGCCGGGGTCGGTGCTCGGTGCGAGGCTGCCGCATGTGCGTGTTCTCCCTTGTCCGTCGGGTGTCGACGGAGAGGAAGGTAGAAACGCGGCGGCCCCGCGGACGTCACTCCGCGGGGCCAACTCCCGGGTACTACCCGGGTAGCAGGAGGGGAACGGGACCGGCCGGGGCCGGGCCGTTCACTGACCCGGCGTCACCAGGCCGGACTCGTAGGCCAGGACCACCGCCTGGGCGCGGTCGCGCAGGTCGAGCTTGGCGAGGATCCGGCCGATGTGGGTCTTGACGGTCTGTTCGGCGAGCACCAGGCCGGCGGCGATCTCCTGGTTGGACAGGCCGCGGGCGATCAGCTCCAGCACCTCGGTCTCCCGGGGGGTCAGGCCGTTCAGCCGCAGCTTGGGGTCGCGGCGCCGGGCCGGCCTGGTCCGGGCGAAGTCCTCGATCAGCCGGCGGGTGACCGAGGGGGCGAGCAGCGCGTCGCCGGCCGCCACCACCCGCACGGCGGCGATCAGGTCGGCGGGCGGCGCGTCCTTGAGCAGGAAGCCGCTGGCCCCGGCTCGCAGCGCCTCGTACACGTAGTCGTCCACGTCGAAGGTGGTCAGCATCAGCACCTTCGGCCGGTGGGCCCCGGGGACGGCCGGGTCGAGCAGTCGGCGGGCCGCCTCCAGGCCGTCCATCACGGGCATCCGGACGTCCATCAGCACGACGTCGGGGTGGGTGCGGCCGCAGACCTCCAGGGCCTGCGCGCCGTCCGCCGCGTCGCCCACCACGTCGATGTCGCTCTGGACGCCGAGCAGGGCGGCGAAGCCCGCCCGCACCATCGCCTGGTCGTCGACGATGATCACGCGGATGGTCATGCGGTGGGCTCCCGGGGGGTGTCGATCGGCAGGACGGCGGCCACCTTGTAGCCACCGTCGGGCAGCGGGCCGGTGTCCAGCTTCCCATCCAGCAGCCGCACGCGTTCCCGCATGCCGACCAGCCCGTGACCGGTGCCCTCGGCGGCGGCCTCCAGCGACGCGGCGCGCGCGGGCGGGGCCCCGTTCACCACGGTGACCAGCAGGGCCGGGCCGTCGACGGCCAGCGACACCCAGGCCTCGGCGCCGGGCGCGTGCCGGACGACGTTGGCCAGCGCCTCCTGGACGATCCGGTAGACGGAGAGGTCGACGGCCTGCGGCAGGGCGTCGACCAGCTCCGGGAGCACCGCCAGCTCGGCCGGCACCCCGGCCCGGCCGACCGTCTCGACCAGCTGGGCCAGGTGCGCGATCCCGGGCTGGGGCGCCTTCTCGGTGCCGGACTCCTCGCTGCGCAGCACCCCGAGCAGCCGCCGCATCTCGGACAGCGAGTCGCGGGCGGTGCCGGCGATGGCGCCGAACTCCTCGGCCGCCTCGGGCGGCACGTCGGCGATCCGGTACGGGGCGCTGGCGGCCTGGACGGCGATCACCGACATGTGGTGGGCGACCACGTCGTGCAGCTCGCGGGCGATCCGGGCGCGCTCCTCCAGCAGGGTGCGGCGCTCGCGCTCGGCCTCGCTGATGTGCTCCTGCTCGGCGAGCAGCCGCTGGGCCTCGGCCCGTTCCCGCAGGGCGCCGCCCAGGACCAGGACGGCCCCGGTCAGGGCCACCGCGAGCAGGCTGTTGTCGCTGCCGACGTCCGCGCCGATGCCGAGCAGCGACAGCGCGAGGCTCGTGGCGGTGGTGGCCAGCCAGACGGAGAGCAGGGTGCGGCGCCGTTCGCGCAGCGCGAGCGGCAGCATCAGCAGCAGGTAGCCGACCACGCCGGGGGCCGGCCACGGCCAGGAGGAGGAGGTGTCCCGGCCGGTGGTGAGGATCAGCAGGGAGGTCAGCAGGTCGGCGGCGCCGATCATCCACCAGGCGGGCAGCGGGCGGCTCACGGCGAGCAGCAGCGGCACGGTCTGGGCGATCGAGAGGGCCGCCGCGAGGCCGACGTTGAGGCCGTAGTCGGTGGCCAGGACGTTGGTCGCGCTGGGCAGCAGGGAGCTGATCGCGGCCAGCGCGAGGACGTACGGCAGCCAGCGGACCCAGCGGGCGGCGGCGTGGGCCAGCAGCGGGGTGTGGTCGGTGGACGGGCGGGCGAGCGGGGCGAGCAGACCGGGGAGCAGGCCGCCCCGGGCCGGCCCGGTGGGCGGATCGATCATCCCGTCAGCCTAGGGCGGCCCGTGCCGACGGGCGTCGGACCGGGGACCGGACTCCGCCGTAGTACTCCGGTATGACCCGGTGGCCGCCGGGGCCGCTCCCGGACGGGGTGCTAGTGCCGCCAGTCGCCGGCCAGGGCGGGGCCGAGCTGGTCGAAGTGACGGGTGATCAGCGCGATCATGCCCTCCAGGCCGGACGCCTCGTGGTCGGCGCTCCAGGACAGGTGGGCCGCGCGCAGCACGCTGCCGAAGACCGCGGCCATCACGGTGGGGCGCAGGTCCTCGGCCGGGTCGAGGCCCTCGCGGGCGGCCAGCACCTGGACCACCACCCGCTCCTGCTCGGTGACCCGGCGCAGGTGGGCGGCGAGCAGTGTGGGGGTGTCCTCGATCATCTGCATCAGTTCCAGCGCGCTGGTCACCGAGCCCGGGCCGGTCCGGTGCCGGGAGCCGAGGTCGTGCCAGGACTCGACGATCGCGGCCCGCAGAGCCTGCAGCGGGTTCTCGTCGGCGGGGCGGGCCCGTAGCCGGTCGATGAAGTAGTCCTCGGCGTCGGCCATGACGGCGAGGGCGACCTCGTCCTTGTTGGCGAAGTAGCGGAAGAAGGTGCGCTGCGAGACGTCGACGGCGGCGGCGATCTCGTCCACCGTCGTGCCGGCGAACCCCTGGCTGAGGAAGAGCCGGTGGGCGGCCTCGATCAGGGCGTCCCGGGTGCGCTGCTTCTTGCGCTCGCGCAGGCCGGGACCGGCGCCCTCGGCCGGCCGGAGGGCCGGGGCGGTGGCGAGGGGCGAGCGCTGAGCGGCCATGGCGGGGCCTTCCGGACGGCGAGGCGGAGGGGGGTACTGGTGCACAACTGTAGCGGTCTGACAAATGTCAGTCCCCGCAACAAGGCAGAGTTTGCCAAATGTCAGTTGCTGACATAATCTCCGGAGCGTGGCGCCCCCAGGCCGGGTAACTCGTGGGGACGGGTGGGCCCGGGGCGCCACGACCACGTCTGTTCGCTGCCATGCCCCCGGAGGGCCCCAGATGAGCCAGTCCGTCGTCAAGAGCACCAAGGCGGACGACCCGCCGCAGCCCGACTCGTCCTCCGGGGGCGGCCTGAAGGGGCATCCCTGGCTGACCCTGCTGACCGTCGCCGTCGGCGTGATGATGGTCGCGCTGGACGGCACGATCGTCGCGATCGCGAACCCCGTCATCCAGGCCGACCTCAAGGCCGCGCCGTCCGAGATCCAGTGGGTGACCAGCGGTTACCTGCTCGCCCTCGCGGTCTTCCTGATCACCGCCGGCAAGATCGGCGACCGCTTCGGCCACAAGCGGACCTTCCTGGTCGGCGCGGCCGGCTTCGCCGCCACCTCGGCCGCGATCGCCTTCGCGGGCAACATCGAGACGGTGATCGCCTGCCGCGTCCTGCAGGGCCTGTTCGGCGCGCTGCTCCAGCCGGCCGCGCTCGGCCTGCTGCGCGGGGCCTTCCCGGTCGAGAAGCTCAACATGGCGATCGGCATCTGGGGCGGGGTGATCGGCGCGTCCTCGGCGGCCGGTCCGATCGTCGGCGGTCTGCTGGTCGAGCACGTCAGCTGGCAGTCGGTGTTCTTCATCAACATCCCGGTCGGCCTGCTCACGCTGGCCCTCGGCATCTGGATCCTGCGGGACGTCCGGGCCGAGAAGGCGGCCAAATCCTTCGACGTCCCCGGCATCGTGCTGCTCTCGCTGGCGATGTTCGCGCTGGTCTTCGGCATCATCAAGGCGCCCGAGTGGGGCTGGGGCGACACCAGCACCCTGCTCTTCCTGGGCGGCGCGCTGGTCCTGATGACGGCCTTCGCGCTCTGGCAGCGGGTCGCCCGCGAGCCGCTGATCCCGCTCAGCCTGTTCCGCTCCGTCCCGCTGTCGGCCGCCACGCTGCTGATGGTGCTGATGGCCTTCTCGTTCTTCGGCGCGATCTTCTTCGTGACCTTCTACCTGCAGAACGTCCACGGGATGGCGCCGGTCGAGGCCGGCGTCCACCTGCTGCCGATGACCGGCATGATGATCATCGGCTCGCCGGTGGCGGGGCTGGCCATCGGCCGGCTCGGCCCGCGGGTCCCGATCGTGGCCGGCATGCTGATCACCACCGTGGCGATGTTCGGGATGTCCACCCTGGACGAGGGCTCCGGCGCCGGGGTGATGTCGCTGTGGTTCGTTCTGATGGGCCTGGGCATGAGCCCGGTCATGGTCGGCGCCACCGAGGTGATCGTCGGCAACGCGCCGATGGAGCTCTCCGGCGTGGCCGGCGGCCTCCAGCAGGCCGCGATGCAGGTCGGCGGCAGCCTCGGCACCGCGGCGCTGGGCGCCCTGATGGCCGCCAAGGTCGGCGACGTGCTGCCCGGCAAGTGGGCCGAGGCCGGCCTGCCGCCGGTCCAGGGCGCCGAGGCCGAGGGCCTCAAGCAGGCGGCCCAGCTCGGCTTCGCCCCGCCCGCCCCGGAGGGGACCCCGGCCGAGGTGGTCGACGCGATGGCCGGCGCCGTCCACCAGTCCTTCCTCAGCGGGATGTCGCTCGCCTTCGCGGTGGCGTCCGTGGTGGCCTTCGCCGCCGCCCTGCTCGGGCTGCTCGCCCGCCGGGGCAAGGGCGAGGCCGGCCCGGCCGTCCACATCTGACCGCCCGCGCACCGCGAAGCCGGTGGCCCCGGACTCCCGAGGGAGTCCGGGGCCACCGGCTTCGCGCGTCGGACTTCCGGGTCAGCCCGCCGCGCGGCGCAGCTCCACCAGCGGCACTACGCGCCCGGCCCGCGCCCGGTAGGCGGCGAACGCCGGCTGGGCGGCGATCTGGGCCGCCCAGAGGGCCTCGTACCGCTCGCCGCCGGTCACCGGGACGGCCAGCGCCGGGTAGCGCTCGGCGCCGAGCTCGACGGTGACCTCGGGGCGGGCGGCCAGGTTGCGGTACCAGTCCGGATCGGCCGGGGCGCCGCCGTTCGAGGCGAAGACGACGGGTCGGCCGCCCTCCGTCAGATGGACCAGCGGGGTGGTGCGCGGCTCGCCGCTGCGCCGGCCCCAGGTGGTGAGCAGCAGCAGCGGGGTGCCCGCGAAGGAGCCGCCGACCGCGCCGGCCGAGGCCCGGAACTCGGTGATCACACCGCGGTTGTACGCGTTGCCGCCGGCGGCGGGCTCGGGGTGGACGGCGTTCATGGGAGACCTCCTGGGGTGGTCCGGTTCGTCTGGGAACGACCCTAGGAGCTCACACCTGTGTGAGGTTCAAGGGGATGTGACGGAGGTCACGCCGGGGATCCGGCGGCGGGAACGGCGAAGGGCCGGACCTCCACGGAGGAGGTCCGGCCCCTGGGTTCACCGGTTCACCGGCTCACCGAGCGCTCAGGCGTCGCCGCCGGCGGCACCCGGGTCGGCCGCGGCCACGTCCAGCAGCTGGTAGCGGTCGATCGCGTCCTTCAGGGCGCTGCGGTCGATCTTGCCCTGCTTGGCGAGCTCGGTGAGCACGCCCAGGACGACCGACTGCGCGTCGATGTGGAAGAAGCGACGGGCCGCGCCACGGGTGTCGGCGAAGCCGAAGCCGTCGGCACCCAGCGACTGGTACTGCCCCGGCACCCAGCGCGAGATCTGGTCCGGCACCGCGCGCATCCAGTCGGAGACGGCGACGAACGGGCCCTCGGCGCCCTGCAGCTTCTGCGTCACGTAGGGGACGCGCTGCTGCTCCTCCGGGTGCAGGAGGTTGAACTCCTCGGCCTCCACCGCGTCGCGGCGCAGCTCGTTCCAGGAGGTCGCGGACCAGACGTCGGCCTTGACGTTCCACTCCTCGGCGAGGACGCGCTGGGCCTCCAGGGCCCACGGCACCGCCACGCCGGAGGCGAGGATCTGGGCCGGGATCTGCCCGGCGGTCGCCGGGGCGTACCGGTGCAGACCCTTGAGGATGCCCTCGACGTCGACGTTCTCCGGCTCGGCCGGCATCTTGATCGGCTCGTTGTAGACGGTCATGTAGTAGAAGACGTCCTCGCCGTGCGGGAACTCCGCCGACGAGCCGTACATCCGCCGCAGGCCGTCCTGGACGATGTGCGCGATCTCGAAGCCGTACGCGGGGTCGTACGCGACGACGCCCGGGTTGGTCGAGGCCAGCAGGTGCGAGTGGCCGTCCGCGTGCTGCAGGCCCTCGCCGGTCAGCGTGGTCCGGCCGGCGGTGGCGCCGATCACGAAGCCGCGGGCCAGCTGGTCGGCCATCTGCCAGAACTGGTCACCGGTGCGCTGGAACCCGAACATCGAGTAGAAGACGTAGACCGGGATCAGCGGCTCGCCGTGGGTGGCGTAGGAGGAGCCCGCGGCGATCAGCGAGGCCGTGCAGCCCGCCTCGGAGATGCCGTCGTGCAGCATCTGGCCGGTCGGGGACTCCTTGTACGCCAGCAGCAGCTCGCGGTCGACCGACTCGTAGGTCTGGCCCAGCGGGTTGTAGATCTTCGCCGACGGGAACAGCGAGTCCATGCCGAAGGTGCGGTACTCGTCGGGCGCGATCGGCACGAAGCGGTTGCCGATGCCCTTGTCCCGCATCAGGTCCTTGAGCACCCGGACGAACGCCATGGTGGTGGCGATGGTCTGGTTGCCCGAACCCTTCTTGACCGCCTTGTACGCGTCGTCGCCCGGCAGCTCCAGCTGACGCGGCCGCACCTTGCGGGTCGGCACGTAGCCGCCCAGCTCCTTGCGGCGGTCGTGCATGTACTGGATCTCCTCCGAGTCACGGCCCGGGTGGTAGTAGGGCGGGTAGCCCTCCTCCAGCTGCTTGTCCGTGATCGGGATGTGCAGGCGGTCGCGGAAGCGCTTCAGGTCCTCGACCGTCAGCTTCTTCATCTGGTGCGTCGCGTTGCGGCCCTCGAAGTTGGGGCCGAGCGTCCAGCCCTTGACCGTCTGGGCCAGGATGACCGTCGGCTGGCCCGTGTGCTCGCGGGCCGCCTTGAACGCCGCGTAGACCTTGGCGTGGTCGTGGCCGCCGCGGCCCAGGTGCTGGATCTGCTGGTCGGTCATGCTCTCGACCATCTTGCGCAGCCGCAGGTCGCCGCCGAAGAAGTTCTCGCGGATGTACGCGCCGGTCTCGGTGGCGTACGTCTGGAACTGGCCGTCGACCGTGGTGTTCAGCTTGTTCACCAGGACGCCGTCGCGGTCCTGTGCGAGCAGCGGGTCCCAGCTGCGGTCCCAGACCAGCTTGATGACGTTCCAGCCGGCGCCCCGGAACTGGGACTCCAGCTCCTGGATGATCTTGCCGTTGCCGCGGACCGGGCCATCCAGGCGCTGCAGGTTGCAGTTGACCACGAAGGTCAGGTTGTCCAGGCCCTCACGCGCGGCGAGCGACAGCTGGCCCAGCGACTCCGGCTCGTCCATCTCGCCGTCGCCGAGGAAGGCGTACACGTGCGAGGCGGAGGTGTCCTTGATGCCCCGGTGCTCCAGGTAGCGGTTCATCCGGGCCTGGTAGATCGCGCCGAGCGGGCCGAGGCCCATCGAGACGGTCGGGAACTCCCAGAAGTCCGGCATCAGCCGCGGGTGGGGGTAGCTGGAGAGGCCGTACGGGGCCTTCGACTTCTCCTGGCGGAAGGCGTCGAGCTGCTGCTCGGACAGTCGGTCCAGGAGGAAGGCGCGGGCGTAGATGCCGGGGGAGGCGTGCCCCTGGAAGAAGATCTGGTCGCCGGACTCGCCCTCGGCGTCCTTGCCGCGGAAGAAGTAGTTGAAGCCCACGTCGTAGAGCGACGCGGAGGAGGCGAAGGTGGCGATGTGGCCGCCGACGCCGATGCCCGGACGCTGCGCCCGGGAGACCATGACGGCCGCATTCCAGCGGGTCGCGTTGAGGACCTTGCGCTCGATCTCCTCGTTGCCGGGGAAGAACGGCTCGTCCTTGGTGGCGATGGTGTTGATGTAGTCCGTGCTGCGCATCTCGGGCACGGCGACACGCTTCTCGCGGGCGCGCTCGATCAAGCGGAGCATCAGGTAGCGGGCACGCTCGCGCCCCCGCTCGTCGATGGCCGCGTCAAGCGACTCCAGCCATTCCGCGGTCTCCTCGGGATCGAAGTCCGGGACCTGACTCGGAAGGCCGCCAATGATGATCGGGTTGCGATCGGATCCGGAAGCCACGCTGTTCCTTCACTGTCGGTCGAAACTGAGGTGTGTCGCGCCGCCTCCATCGTGCTACCGCGCTCGGAGATCCGTCATCTCTACCGATCGGTAACCGCTGCGCCCGGTAGGCGGAGCGGTCTGGCGGCGCGCGGAGCAGGCGCTATTGCCTGCGCCCCGCACCACCGGGTGTTACGAACAGAGGTGGTCCGACCTGGTTGCCCGATCGTCCGATGGCGGGCGGTCGGGGTGAGGGCCAACAGGAGACTCTACGCCCGCGCACGCGCGGACCCGAATGCCGTTCGCATCTCGGGCACGCGTACGGCCTGTGGACCGGGGTCACCCGAAGCATCCTTGTCCCATGCAGAGAAGGGCAAATCGGTGTGATTCACGACACGTCGACCGGCGTGTCCCCCTGTGGCACGTCAACCTTTGGAGGGGATCGGGGGTCGGGTACTTGCGCGAACCGCCGCGCCCGTGTGGACTACGGCCACAGCCTCGGCATGGATGCCGAGCCGAATACTGGAGGTTATTCCCGTGAGCGCGACCGCGGACCCCGCGGACAAGTCCAACCCGGCCCACCGTCTCGGATTCGAGAAGGACCAGATCATCCAGGAGCTGGGGTACGACGAAGACAGTGACCAGGAACTCCGCGAGGGCATCGAGGAGATCACCGGGACAGATCTCGTCGACGAGGACTACGACGACGTCGCCGACGCCGTCCTGCTGTGGCACCGCGACGACGACGGCGATCTCACCGACACCCTCGTCGACGCCCTGGAATACCTGGCCGAGGGCGGCCTGATCTGGCTTCTGACGCCCAAGACCGGCCGGGACGGCCACATCGAGGCGTCCGACATCGCCGACGCGGCCCGGACCGCCGGCCTCTCGCAGACCAGCTCGATCGCCATCGCCAAGGACTGGGCCGCCACCCGGTTGGCGACCAAGGCCGCCAAGGCGGGCAAGCGCTGAGCGCCCCTCGCGCCTGAGCCGCGATCCAGGGCCGGGCCCCGTTGGAGCTTCCTCCAGCGGGGCCCGGCCGTTTCGCGTTCCGGGCTGGATCCCCTGCCGGGGGTGGCGTTCGCCGAGGGCGAAAGGAGGCGCCCCGAGCGCCGGCCGCCTCACCCGTTCGGCCGAATCGGGGTCGGCGAATGCAAGGATGGCGCTCGCCGCGCCCGCCGCGCGGCCCTGTCGCGTCAGAAAGGTCCCACCATGGCCATCGAGGTCGGCACCGAGGCTCCGGACTTCGAGCTGAAGAACCAGCACGGCGAGCTGGTCAGGCTCTCCGACTTCCGGGGCGAGAAGAACGTCGTCCTGGTCTTCTACCCGTTCTCCTTCACCGGCGTCTGCACCGGCGAGGTCTGCGCGATCCAGAAGGAGCTGCCGCGCCTGCAGAACGACGAGGTCCAGGTGCTCGGCGTCTCCAACGACTCGCCGTTCACCCAGCGCGTCTTCGCCGAGCAGGAGGGCCTGGAGTACCCGCTGCTCTCCGACTTCTGGCCGCACGGCGAGGTCTCCCGCGCCTACGGCGTCTTCAACGAGGAGAAGGGCTGCGCGGTGCGCGGCACCTTCGTGATCGACAAGGCCGGCGTGGTCCGCTGGAGCGTCGTCAACGACCTGCCGGACGCCCGTGACGAGCAGGAGTACCTGAAGGTCCTCGGCGCGCTCTGAGGCCCCGCGCGCCCCTTCCCGGGGGCGCCCGACGGGCCCGGCGGGCTGCGGACGGACCGCGGGGCGGGCCCCCGCGCGGATTCGAACAGCCACGCCGGGCCCGTTCTCCGCCCAGGACGGGAACCCGGCACTACGATCGGTCCGTTGGCTGGTCAGAGGCTCGGCGCAATCCTCGCCGCACCTCCGACCGCACCACGGGGGCACCAGTGCGTGCCTCCCGAATCTTGGAGGACAAGTGGGTGTCAGCCTGAGCAAGGGCGGCAATGTCTCGCTCACCAAGGAAGCCCCCGGCCTGACCGCCGTGGTCATCGGCCTTGGCTGGGACGTCCGTACCACCACCGGCACGGACTTCGACCTGGACGCCAGCGCCCTGCTCTGCAACGACCAGGGCAAGGTCGACAAGGACGGCAACTTCGTCTTCTTCAACAACCTGAAGAGCCCCGAGGGCTCGGTCGAGCACACCGGCGACAACCTGACCGGTGCCGGCGAGGGCGACGACGAGGCCATCAAGGTCGACCTGGCGACCGTGCCGGCCGATGTGCAGAAGATCGTCTTCCCGGTGTCGATCTACGACGCCGAGAACCGGACCCAGAACTTCGGCCAGGTCCGCAACGCGTTCATCCGCGTGGTGAACCAGGCCGACAACAAGGAGCTGGCCCGGTACGACCTCTCCGAGGACGCCTCGACCGAGACCGCGATGGTCTTCGGCGAGCTGTACCGCAACGGCGCCGAGTGGAAGTTCCGCGCCATCGGCCAGGGGTACGCCTCCGGCCTGCGCGGCATCGCCCAGGACTTCGGCGTCAACGTCTGAGCCGGGCGGCGGGCCCGCCGGGCCTGACGGAGTACCACCGGGCCGGGGCCGGCCGCGGACGCGAGGGCGTCGGCGGCCGCCCCGGCTTCGTGCTGTCCGGGGCCGTGTCGCTCGGGTTCGTGCTGCGCGGCTTCGTGGCGCCCGGGGCGGGCGGCGGGCGGGGCCCGGCCGGGGGGTCACCGGTTCGTGCGCCCCGGCTTCGAGCCGGTCCGGCGCACTGGAAGGATAGGAGTTCAGGAAGTTCAGCCGGCCGAAGGCGGCCGGGCGGGGCCACGGGGGAATAGACCTTGAGATGCGCCCCGGGAGGAAAAGGGAGGAAGGACAGCCATGAGTGTCACGCTCGCCAAGGGTGGAAACGTCTCGCTCACCAAGGCCGCGCCGAATCTGACGCAGGTCCAGATCGGCCTCGGCTGGGACGCCCGCTCGACCACCGGTGCGCCGTTCGACCTCGACGCGAGCGCGCTGCTGTGCTCGGGAGGCCGGGTGCTCGGTGACGAGTACTTCGTCTTCTACAACAACCTGAAGAGCCCCGAGGGCTCGGTCGAGCACACCGGTGACAACCTCACCGGCGACGGCGACGGCGACGACGAGGTCGTGCTGGTCAACCTGGACCTCGTCCCCCCGCAGGTGGACAAGGTGGCCTTCCCGGTGTCGATCTACGACGCCGAGTCGCGCCTGCAGAACTTCGGTCAGGTGCGCAACGCCTACATCCGGGTGGTCAACTCCCTGGACGGGCAGGAGATCGCGCGGTACGACCTGACCGAGGACGCCTCCAGCGAGACCGCGATGATCTTCGGCGAGCTGTACCGCTACGCGGGCGAGTGGAAGTTCCGCGCGGTGGGCCAGGGGTACGCCTCGGGTCTGCGCGGCATTGCCCTCGATTTCGGCGTGAACGTACAGTAACGGCGGCCCGAGACCCGCGTCCGACGCGGTCGACGTCCTCGGCGCCATGAACTCGAAAGGTAACCAAGTCCCGTGTTCCTCCGCACCTTCGGCTGGTCATTCGCGATCACCGTCATCGGGCTGATCGCAGCCGGCCTGCTCTGGGGAGCTGAAGGATTCGGCATCGTGCTGATCCTCTCCATCCTGGAGATCTCCCTGTCGTTCGACAACGCGGTGGTCAACGCCACGGTGCTGAAGCGGATGAACCCGTACTGGCAGAAGATCTTCCTCACCGTCGGCGTGCTGATCGCCGTCTTCGGTATGCGGCTGATCTTCCCGCTGCTGGTCGTCGGCCTCACCGCGCACCTCAGCCCCGCGACCGTCATCGACCTCGCGCTCAACTCCGACAAGACCTACGAGGGTTCCACCTACGCCCAGTACCTGGAGGCCGCCAACCCGGCCATCGCGGCGTTCGGTGGCGTCTTCCTGCTGATGATCTTCCTCGACTTCATCTTCGAGGAGAAGGACTACAACTGGCTGGCCTGGATCGAGCGTCCGCTGGAGAAGGTCGGCAAGCTGGAGGCCTTCTCGACGGTCGTCGCGCTGGTCACGCTGTTGCTGGCGTCCAACTTCTTCGCCGGGGAGCACGCCGAGACGGTGCTGCTCGCCGGAGTGCTCGGCCTGGTCACCTACCTCTCCGTCAACGGGCTCTCCTCGATCTTCGAGGCGGGCCTGGAGGAGGAGGCCGAGGAGGAGGAGGAGAAGTCCGGCAAGTCCGGGAAGTCCATCGTCCAGGTGGGCGGCAAGGCCGCGTTCTTCCTCTTCATGTACCTGGAGGTGCTGGACGCGTCGTTCTCCTTCGACGGCGTGGTCGGCGCGTTCGCGATCTCCAGCGACATCTTCCAGATCACCCTGGGCCTCGGCATCGGCGCGATGTACATCCGCTCGCTGACCGTCTACCTGGTCCGTCAGGGCACCCTCGACGACTACGTCTACCTGGAGCACGGCGCGCACTACGCGATCGGCGCGCTCTCGGTGATCCTGCTGGTCGGCATCGAGTACCACATCCCGGAGATCGTCACCGGCCTGATCGGTGTCGCCTTCATCGGCCTCGCCCTCGGCTCGTCGATCCTGCGCAACCGCAAGGAGGCCGCCGCGGGCGGCGGCGGGGACGACCACGAACTGGCGAGCGCCGGCAAGTAGCGCTCCGCACCCGGGGCCGTCGCCCCGGGGCCCGACGAGAACGGCCGCCCCCTCCGGTGAGGGGGCGGCCGTTCTGCGTGCGTGGTGCTCGGTTCGGTTGTCCCCGCTGCGGGAGGGTCAGCCGAGCTGCTGCTCGATGGCGCGCAGCTTGCGCTCCAGCGAGTCCAGCTTGGGCATCGACAGGGTGTCGTCGTCGGCCGTCAGGTCGATGGTCGAGCTGCGGTAGGAGGACGACGAGGAGCCGCTGCCGAGGTAGGACGAGTCGCCGAACGGGTCGGTCGAGGAGGACCCGACGGCGGCCCGCGGGCGGCGGCCGGCCTCCAGGGCGCTCAGCGAAGCGGGCTCCAGCACGGAGCGGCCGGTCTGGGAGGTGGCGTCGGCGTCAGCGGCTAGGGCAGGCTCCGAAGCGTTCGGGCCGTCTCCGGCAGCGGTGAGCGCGGGCACCTGACGGCCGCCGCGGGCCCGGGCCAGCATCCCGCTCTGGCGGGAGATGGCCTTGAGCTCGGCGCGCTCGCGGCGGTCGGCGCTGCGGGCACGCAGCTTGGCGGCCTCCTTCGTCTGGCGCTCCTCGCGGACCTCCTCGACCGCCTCGTCCAGGCTGCGGACGTTCTCCAGCAGCATCAGCGACCAGGCGGCGTAGGTCTCGCGGGGGGCGCGCAGCCAGCGGACGATCCGGATCTGCGGCAGCGGACGCGGGACGAGGCCCTGCTCGCGCAGCGCGGCCTTGCGGGTCTGCTTCAGCGCCCGGTCGAACAGGATCGCGGCCGAGATGGACATCCCGGAGAAGAACTGCGGGGCGCCGTCGTGGGACACGCCGCGCGGGGCGTGCACCCAGTTGAACCAGGCCGAGGCGATCGCGAACACCCAGACCAGCAGGCGCGAACCGAGCGCCGCGTCACCGTGGCTGGCCTCGCGCACGGCGAGCACGGAGCAGAACATCGCGGCGCCGTCCAGGCCGAACGGGACGAGGTACTCCCAGCCGTTGGACAGGCCCAGGTTCTCCTTGCCGAAGCCCACCAGGCCGTGGAACGAGAGCGCGGCGGCGACTCCGGCGCAGCAGAACAGCAGGACGTAGGAGGAGATTCCGTAGATCATCTCCTTGCGCCGGCGGCGCTCCTCGGTGCGCTCCCAGGAGTCACCCGAGTCCTCGTTCTTGGTCGTGTTCTTGAAGCGCAGCGTCGCCACCAGGATGGCGGTGAACAGCAGGGCTGCGCCGCCGATGACGGTCCAGACCAGCTGTATGGAGGTCAGGTTCATTGCGGGTCGGGCCTCGGGTTTCCGCAGGGGACAGGTCACAGTGCGACACAGACGATCAGATCCCGTCGCCGGGACAGGGCCTGACGGTGCGTCCTTGCCGCCGGGCGCCCACCGCGCCCGGGCAGGGGCGGTCGGGACACCTGTGCGGCTAGACGATATCGCGTCCGAAGGGGCGGCATGTTACGGGAGGGGACCTTCGCCCCGCCAGCCGACCCGCCGTCGGCTCCCGGCCGCCGTCGGGTGGTCGGCCGGTGGTCGGCCGGTGTCCCGCCGGTGCACCGTCGGTGTCCGGTTCACGTGGCTGGGTAAGCAGTTCGGGTACCCGGCGGGCGGGCTGATGCCGGATCATTGAGCGACGGACCGCCGGACCGACCGGCGGCCCTGGGGGAGGACTGGGATGGCCTCGATTTGGGAGTACCTGCGCGGGGAGCGGAACACCCTGGACCCGGGCGGGCAGCACAAGATCACACTCACCAAGTCGACGCCGCAGCACGCGATCACCGGGGCCGCGGCCACCACCGGCTACCTCTACGTCAACCTGCACTGGACCACCCGGATAGGAGCGCCGCGCTCCTCCGGCCGGGACGCGCTCAAGCGCTGGTTCAGCCCGCGCATCCTCAGCCCGGTGGAGCCGGACACGCAGCAGGGCGCCCAGCTCAACGTCGACCTCGACCTGGCCTGCATGTACGAACTGTCCGACGGCAGCCGGGGCGTGGTGCAACCGCTCGGCGGCTACTTCGGGGACCTCCAGCGCGCGCCCTTCGTCAAGCTCAGCGGCGACGACCAGTACGGGGCGCCGTCCGGCGAGACGATGTACGTGAACCTGGAGAAGAAGGACCAGTTCAAGCGGCTGCTCATCTTCGTCTACATCTACGACGGCACACCCGCGTTCGAGCAGGCCAACGCGGTGGTGACGATCGTGCCGCAGACCGGTCCGCGGATCGAGATCAAGCTGGAGGAACGCGCCCCGGCCGCCCGTTCCTGCGCGGTGGTGCTGATCGAGAACTCCGGGGACAACCAGCTGACGGTGCGCCGCGAGGTGCGCTACGTCAACGGTTTCCAGGCGGACATCGACCGGCTGTACGGCTTCGGGATGCAGTGGCAGCGCGGGTACAAGGGCCCGTCCGGGCCGGAGTAGCGGCCCCGCGCGGCGGTCAGCGGGGCTGGAACTGCGGGCCCTGCGGCGGCAGCGCGAACTCCTCGGGGGCGGCCGGGGGCTGCGGGGCCTGCTGCTGGGACGGCTGCTGGGACGGCGGCGCGGTGGCCGACTGGGGGTAGCCGTAGCCGCCCTGCTGCTGCGGTGCGGGCTGCGGCGGGTACCCGTAGGTGCCCTGCTGCTGCGGGTAGGGCTGCTGCGGTGCCTGGTGGGCCGGCTGCGGGTAGCCGTACCCGGGGCGCGGGGCCTGCTGGGGATAGCCGTAGCCGCCCTGCTGGGGGCCGGGCTGCGGGTACCCGTACCCCGGCTGCCGGGCCGGGGGCGCGGGCGGGACGGTCGGCGCGGTGGTCGGCATCGCGGGCGGCGCCTGCGGCGGCGGGGGAGCGTGGGCGGGTACGGCCGGGGCCGACGCGGGCGGCTGCGGGGCGGCGGCCTGTGCGGCACCGAGCGGGACGGCGGGCGCCAGGGTGTACGTGCCCGGCTCGGGGCGGGCGACGGGGCGCGGGTCCGGCACGGCGGCGCGCGGGTCGGCCGGACCGGCGCCGCGGGCGTCCGCCGCGCCGTCCTCGACGGTGATCCCGAAGTCGGTGGCCAGGCCGATCAGCCCGGACGCGTAGCCCTGGCCGACGGCCCGGAACTTCCACGACCCGGCCCGGCGGTAGAGCTCGCCGGCGACCAGCGCGGTGACGTCGTCGTTCTCGGGCATCGCGAACTCGGCGAGAGCGGCGGCGCCCTCTCCGGCGCCGGCGTCGAAGAGCAGCAGGCGCAGCCCGGTCACGGAGCGGAACGATCCGCCCTCGGAGGAGCCGGCCAGCACCACCCGGTCCACCTCGGGCGGCAGCTTGGCGAGCTCCGCCTCCACGGTGTCGGCGATCTCGGCGCCGGCGGCGGTCTGCTGCTTGGGCAGGTGGCGCACCAGGCCCGACGGGTGCCTCGGCTGGTTGTAGAAGACGAAGTCGGCATCCGAACGAACCCTGCCCTCGGCGCCGAGGAGCAGCGCGGAGGCGTCCACGTCCGGCGCACCGGGCGTGGCGCTCCAGCGCAGCACGGCGCGGACCGCCGCCACCGGCAGTGCGATGTTGGCGCCCTTGGCCATCACGTGCGTCATAGCGGACCATCCTGCCTGTTCGCCACCCCTTCGGACAACGTGACCGGAGGGGGCGCGGCCGTCGGACTTTGCCAATGCTTGCGGTTTGTGAAGCGGAGGGTAATCTTCCGAGAATTCGATGTTTCCGAATCGCATTCGACCGGAAGTCGTCCGTACGATAGGCGGCCAGAGGGCCCCGGGGGGTTCGGCGAGGGGGATCAGCAGCGCGCGCCCGGGAACCACCGGGCCCGGTGGACCGGTTAACCATCGTGACGCCCCGCACCCCGCAACGGTGCCCGACGGCCGCACTCCGACCTCCCGCAGCCCGACTCCCCACCTGATCGCGGCACCCCCCGAGCCTCCTCCGCACCCCTCCCGGCCCCCTTCCGCACCCCCGAGCACCGCCCGCACCTCCCTGAGCACGAACCCCGCACGCCCCTGAGCACGAACCCCGCCGGGACCGGCGGCCGCAACCCCTGAGGAGAGCACCATGCGCCATTTCGGCCACCTCGCCGACGACGTACGCGGCCGGCTCTTCCTCGAACAGCCCAGGGCCTTCTCGGCGGAGAGCGACGCGGCCGTCCTCGCCATCGCGCTGGGCGCGACCCTCTACAGCCCCGCCACCCGGCCCACGCTGGGTGAGGACATCCGCAAGCAGGCGGGTCGGGGCGTGGTCTCGATGGTGCTCTGCCTGGAGGACGCGATCGCCGACCACGAGGTGACCGCGGCCGAGGCCAACCTGGTGGTGCAGCTCGGCGAGCTCTTCGCGGAGCCGCACGGCGGGCTTCCGTCGCGGGGCGGGGCGCCCGGCGCGGCCGGGGAGGCGGCGGTCCGCGACGACCTGCGGGCGCGCGGCGAAGTGCGTCCGGAGATGCCCGGCGGGTGGCTCGGGGAGGTGCGGGGAGTGACGTCCGAGCCGGTCGAGGCCACCGAAACCTCCACCGCTCGCACACAGGATCTGCCCCTCCTCTTCATCAGGGTCCGAGCCGCCTCCCAGATCACCGACCTGGCCGGCCGGCTCGGCCCGGCGATCGGGCTGCTCACCGGTTTCGTCCTGCCGAAGTTCACCGACGAGAGCGGCGGCGAGTTCCTGGAAGCGCTCGCCGGCGCCGAGGCGGCCACCGGCCGCCGGCTGTTCGCCATGCCCGTCCTGGAGTCCCCCGAACTGGCCCACCTGGAGACCCGCCGCGAGCAGCTGTTCGGCATCGCCCGGCTGCTCGACAAGCACCGCGAGCGCGTCCTCGCCGTCCGGCTCGGAGTCACCGACCTCTGCTCCGCGTACGGGCTGCGCCGCTCGCCCGACCTGACCGCGTACGACGTCGCGCTGGTCGCGTCGGTGATCGGGGACGTGGTCAACGTGCTCGGCCGGGCCGACGGCACCGGGTTCACCGTGACCGGTCCGGTCTGGGAGTACTTCCCCGTCCAGGAGCGGATGTTCAAGCCGCAGCTGCGCCGCACCCCGTTCGCCGAGGCGGAGCCCTCCGGGGTGGCCGTGCGCCAGCGGATCATCGACCACGACCTGGACGGCCTGATCCGCGAGATCGAGCTCGACCGGGCCAACGGACTGCTCGGCAAGACCTGCATCCACCCCAGCCACGTCCCCGCCGTGCACGCGCTCTCCGTGGTCACCCATGAGGAGTACAGCGACGCGCGGGACATCCTGGACCAGGAGCGCGGCGGCGGCGGAGTGCTGCGTTCGGCGTACACCAACAAGATGAACGAGGCCAAGCCGCACCGGGCCTGGGCCGAGCGGGTGATGCTGCGCGCCGAGGTGTTCGGGGTGGCGAGGGAGGACGTCAGCTTCGCGGAGCTGCTCTCGGCCTGCCTCTGCGGCTGACCGCGGGGGCTCGTGGCTCGTGGCTTCGGGTCTCTTCCGCTTCTCGTACCGCCTGCGCTACTCGCACTACCCGCACTTCTTGTACCTCTCGTACCTCTCGGACCGACCGCACGACTCGCACCATCGAAGGCAGGACCAGTAGTGACAGCACAGCAAGAGTGGACCGGTCGCTGGGTGGCCGACCGGGCAGGCGTCGGTCTGACCGGCTCGGACCGCCTCCCCGACCTGGTCGGCCTCGCCCTGCGCGAGAACCCCAAGCGCGCCCACCTGCTGGTCTCCACCGTGCTCGGCAAGCACGTCCCGCAGCGCCCGTCCGTGGTGCACGGCGCCGGTCTCGACCTCGGCCGCCTGGTGCGCGAGCTGCTGGGCGAGGAGGCGGCCGCCCGTGCCGTGGTGCTCGGCTACGCCGAGACCGCCACCGGCCTGGGCCACAGCGTCGCCGACGCCCTGGACGCCCCCTACCTGCACTCCACGCGCCGCCCGGTGGCCGGGCTGACCCCGGTCGGCGGCTTCGAGGAGGAGCACTCGCACGCCACCTCCCACCTGCTGCTGCCCGCCGACCCCGCGCTGCTGGCCGGTGACGGCCCGCTGGTCCTGGTGGACGACGAGTTCTCCACCGGCAACACCGTGCTCAACACCATCCGCGAGCTGCACGCGCGCCACCCGCGCGCCCACTACGTCGTGGTCGCCCTGGTCGACCTGCGCGACGAGAGCGACCGCCGCCGACTGGTCGACACCGCCGCCGAACTCGGCACCCGGCTCGACCTGGTCGCCGCGGCCGGCGGCGGCGTCGAGTTGCCGGCCGACATCCTCGCCCGCGCCGCCGAGCTGATCGCCGAGGTCGGCCCCGCGCCGGAGCCGCCCCCGGCCGCCCCCGCCCCGCTGATCCGGGTCGCCCTCGACTGGCCCGCGGGCCTGCCGGACGGCGGACGGCACGGCTTCAGCGCCGCGCACCGGGCACAACTCGAAGAGGCGCTCCCGCAGTTGGCGTCCCAGCTGGCCGCCGCGCTGGAGCCGGGCGACACCGGCCCAGCGGCGGGAGAGGGCCCAGTGGCGGGAGAGGGCCCGGCGGCGGGCGAGGGCCGGGAGTCCGGCGCGGCCGGCTCCGGCCGGGTGCTGGTCCTCGGCTGCGAGGAGCTGATGTACGCGCCGCTGCGCCTCGCCGGCGCCCTCGCGGACCACCTCCCCGACGGCGAGGAGCGGGTCCGCTACTCCACCACCACCCGCTCGCCCGTCCTCGCGGTGGACGACCCGGGCTACGCCATCCGCACCCGACTCTCCTTCCCCGCCCACGACGATCCGCAGGACGGCGGGTCACGCGAGCGCTTCGTCTACAACGTCGCCCCCGGCGCCGACCCGGCCCGCCGCTTCGACGCGGTGGTGCTGGTGGTCGACGACGTGGCCGACACCCCCGAACTGCACGACGGCGAAGGCTCCCTGCTCGCCCAGCTGCGGCAGGTCACCGACCGGGTGGTGCTCGCCGTGCTGCCCTCGCACCGGCCGGTCCCGGCCGTCCGGCCGGAGCGGAGCGCGCTGCCCGCGCCGCTGCACGGCCCGGAGTTCTCCTCCTACCGCGCCGACGAGGTCTCCTGGCTGCTCAAGGACCTCTCCGACGTCCCGCTGGAGGCCCCGACCGAGGAGCGCGAGGAGGCCGTCCAGAACGGCGGCGCCCACTACGCGGAGTCCCTGCCGGTGGAGTACCAGCCCAGCCCCGAGTACCAGGAGCTGTTCCACCAGGCCCTGCGGATCTCCGCCCGCCGGATCGCGCTCGCCGTCGGCACCGTCGCGGAGACGCTGCTCCGCGAGCGCGGCCGCGGCCTGGTGCTCGCCTCGCTGGCCCGGGCCGGCACCCCGGTGGGCGTCCTGATCCGCCGCTGGCTGGCCTTCGCACACGACCTGGACACCCCGCACTACGCGGTCTCGATCATCCGCGGCCGCGGCCTGGACCCGGTCGCCGTCCGCTACCTGGACGCCCACCACCACGCCCCCGACGTGGTGTTCGTGGACGGCTGGACCGGCAAGGGCGCGATCACCCGCGAACTCGCCGAGGCCCTGGCCGGCACCGCCTTCGACCCCGAACTGGCCGTCCTGGCCGACCCCGGCCGCTGCGTGCGCACCTACGGCACCCGGGACGACTTCCTCATCCCCTCCGCCTGCCTCAACTCGACCGTCTCCGGCCTGGTCTCCCGCACCGTGCTGCGCACCGACCTGATCGGCCCGGACGACTTCCACGGCGCCAAGCACTACACCGAACTGGCCGGCGGGGACGTCTCCGGCGCCTTCCTGGACACCGTCGCCGACCACTTCGCCGAGGTCCTCGACGAGGTGCGGACGGCGGCCGACCGGCTCGCCGCCGAGGACCGCACCCCCGACTGGGCCGGCTGGGCCGCCGTCGAGCGGATCAGCACCGAGTACGGCATCGACAACGTCAACCTGGTGAAGCCCGGCGTCGGCGAGACCACCCGGGTCATGCTGCGCCGTGTCCCCTGGCGGGTGCTGGCCCGCCGCGGCACCGGCGCCGACCTCGACCACGTCCGTCTGCTCGCCGCCCAGCGCGGCATCCCCGTCGAGGAGGTCGACGACCTGCCGTACTCGTGCGTCGGCCTGATCCACCCCCGCTACAGCCGGGGAGCGACCGGCGCCTCCGGCACGGCCGTCCTGGTGAAGGAGTCCTGAACCCGATGAGCAGCCCCAGTGGTTTCCTGGTCGCGAGCGACCTCGACCGCACCCTGATCTACAGCAACCGCGCCCTCGCCCTGGACGTGCCCGACCGGCTCGCACCGCGGTTGCTCTCCGTCGAGGTGCACGACGGCAAGGCGCTCTCGTTCATGACCGAGCAGGCCGCCGGGCTGCTCGTCGAACTCGCCCGCGAAGCCCTGCTCGTCCCCGCCACCACCCGGACCAGGACGCAGTACGAACGGGTCAACCTGCCCGGCCCGACGCCCGGTTGGATCCCCGCCTACGCGATCTGCAGCAACGGCGGCCGGCTGCTCGTCGACGGCGTCCCGGACGAGGACTGGCAGGCCGAGGTGGCCGGCCGGCTGGCCACCGCGTCGGTGCCGCTGGCCGAGGTGGTCGAACACCTGGCGCTCTGCGCGGACCCGGAGTGGACCCACAAGCGCCGGGTCGCCGACGAGCTCTTCGCCTACCTGGTCGTCGAACGCGCCGAGCTGCCGGCCGGCTGGCTCGACGAACTCACCGGTTGGTGCGCCGAGCGCGGGTGGACGGTCTCGCTGCAGGGCCGCAAGGTCTACGCCGTCCCGGCGCCGCTGAGCAAGAGCGCGGCGCTGGCCGAGGTCGAGCGGCGCGTCGGCGGCGCCACCGTGCTGGCCGCCGGCGACTCGCTGCTCGACGCGGACCTGCTGCTGGCCGCCGACGCCGCCTGGCGCCCCGGGCACGGCGAACTCGCCGACAGCGGCTGGACGGCCCCCGGGGTCACCGCGCTCGACCAGGTGGGCGTGGCGGCGGGGGAGGAGATCATCCGTCAGTTCCTGGCCCGTGTCCGGGGCGGGGCAGGTGTGGGTGTGGGTGTGGGTGCGGCTGCGGGCCCGGAGGTTCCGCGGGCCGTCGGTACGGAGGACCCGCGGACCGTCGGTACGGAGGACCCGCGGACCGTCGGTGCGGAGATCTTGCGGACCGCCGACTCGGACGGCGGGCCGGAGGCCGGCTCGCTGGAGTCCGTGGCCAAGGGCTGAGGCCCGGCGCCGCCGGCCGGTCCGCGCTCAGGTCAGCCGCTCCCCGTGCCCGCCGGCCGTTCCGCGCTCAGGTCAGCCGCAGCAACCGCCGCCGCAGCAGCCGCCCCCGCCCCCGGACGGGGCCTGCTGCGCGGCGCCGCCGGACGCGCCGCCGGTGACGGCGACGGCCGACAGCAGCTTCACGGTGTCCTCGTGCCCCTGGGGGCAGACCGCGGGGTCGTTGGCCTGCGCCATCGTGCGGCGGAGTTCGAAGGTGGCCCCGCAGGAGCGGCAGCGGAAGTCGTAGCGTGGCATACCCGCAGGGTAGCCCGGCGCGGGCCGGCGGTGCAGGGGGCCCGCACGATCGGTGGGGGTCGGCGGGGTCGGCGGGGTCGCCAGGCCGCCGGCCGGGTGGCCGGGGGCGGCTCGCGCTACCGGTGGCCGCCCAGGTCCTCGCGGATCAGCTCCACCACCTGCGCCGCCGTCTCCCGCACCGCCGCCAGCTCGGTCAGGAAGTGCCAGTAGTCGGGGTGCCGGCCGGCCGTCTCCAGCGCCTCGACCGCCCGGTCCAGCCGGCCGACCGCCGCGTCCAGCGGAGCCGCGTGCCGCGGGTCCGGCGCCTGCCGCCCCGCCATCGCGAGCCGCTGGGCGTCCCGGAGCGCGAAGCGGGTCCGCTCGATCTCCCGGTTCGGATCGTGCTGCACCTCGTTCAGCTGCCGCAGCCGCTCGTTCACGGCGACCACCGAGCCGTCCGCGGTGTCCAGCAGCGCGCGCACCGTGCCGAGCGCGCCGGTCGCGTCCGGCCAGCGCTGCTCGTCGCGCGCCCGCGCCGCCTCGGCGAGCTTCTGCTCCGCCGCCCGCCCCGCCTCCGCCACCTGGTCCGGCACCCGCTGGAGGTCCTGCCAGCACGCCGTGGCGAACCGCCGCCGCAGCTCGCTCAGGGCCGGCTCCACCGTGCCGGCCTTGGTCTCCAGCGCCTGGATCCGGGTCCGCAGGCTGGCCACCCGCCGGTCGATCTCCCGGGCCCGCTCCGGCAGGTGCTCCGCGTCCGCCGTGATCGCGTCGGCCCGCTCCTTCACCCGCTCCGCGCGCTGCAGCGTCGCCGCCACCCCGTGCCGGCCCGCGCCCTCGTTCAGGCGGCCCAACTCCGGGCTCAGCTCCGCCAACCGGGCCGCCAGGTCGTCCGCCTTCAGCCCCGCGCCGCGCACCGCCTCCAGCGTGGTGGTCGCGGTCAGCAACGACCGCTTCGCCCCCTCCACCGCCGGGGTCACCCGCATCAGCTGCGACTCGGCGTGCTGCAGCACCGGCTGCAACCGCTGCAGGAAGCCGTCCAGCTCAGCCTGCGCCGACCCGAGCTGCCCCTTCACGTCCTGCAACTGGTGCCGGGCCCGCGCCGCGGCACCGGACTCCAGCTCCTCGGCATCCAGATCGTGCGCGTCCAGCGCCGCCAGGTAGTTCACGGTCACCTGGTCCACCCGGCCGGAGATCGCCTCGAAATCCGCCGCCGCCCGCTGCGCCGTCGCGCCGTCCTCCGCCGCGCGCACCGTCTCCACCGCCAGCCGCACCTCGCGCTGGGTGGAGTCCAACTCGTAGAACGCCTGCTGCGCCGCGTCCCGGGCCGCCTTCGCGTCCGCCCGCACCCCCTCGCCGCCGCGCCGGCCCCACCAGCCCCCGCCCGTACCGAACGACGCCGCCCCGGCGGCGCCCAGCGCGCCCGCGATCACCAGCGGCAACACCAGGGCCTCGGCCACCGCACTCCCCGGCCGCCGCCCCCACCCACTCCCGTCGGCCACCCTCACTGCGCGCTCCCTGTTCCGACCGCTGATCCACTGCCCATTGTTCCCGATCGCCCCACCACACCGGCACCCCCACCCGTCCCACTCCCCGAGCACCCGCACCACACCACCCCCCGGGACCAGGTACTCTAGGCAGTCGTCGTGCCCCCACCGGGCCGCGACGGGGGGCGCGTAGCTCAGTGGTAGAGCGCTGCTCTTACAAAGCAGATGTCGGCGGTTCGAAACCGTCCGCGCCCACCAGCAGAGATGCCCCGGACCGATCATGGTCCGGGGCATTTGACATCTCAGACCGGCATCAGTGACGACGCTAGAGCAGCCGGTCCATGTTCCCGAGCGCCTCGCGCTGGGTGTCCTGGGCCACGTGATCAGGTGAGGTTGGCGGGAAGAGTCCGGACTCGCCCGCCCTTCCCATGGCGTACATCGAGAACGCCGGCCCCTTCCAGCTGCGCGAGCGCGCGCCGGACAGTTTCCCGAGCGGCACCGGTCCTCTGGGCGAGTCGAGTGTCTGAGCGATCGCGGTGAGTTGGTCGAGCACCGGGGCACCTTGGGCTCGGCGCCCGCGACAACCCGACTGACACCGGGCTGCGATCGGATCAGGCCCTTGGCAGCCAGAACAGCCAGAACATCGAGCGCGCGCTTCACCGTGGTGCGGGCGACGGAGTACTCCTCCACCAGCGCGGCTTCAGAGGGAAGCGACGTCATCGTGGAGTCCCTGCCAAGGCCTTTCTGGTCGCCGGTGCAGATGTCGCGATCCACCGGTCGGCCCGCGGAGTCGACAGCGGCATGGACCTTGCTGCTCAACCCGCCCCGGGAGTGGCCGAGTCCGGCTCTCGCGGCCAGTCCGGACGACTCGGGGTGGGCCCGGACGATCGTCGGCCCAGGTCGGGACGGTTGTTCTGGTCTGGGCCGCAGGCGTTTGCGGGGAGCGGGCGGGTGGGCGGATTGATCATCGGAGGAGCGGGTAGCCCCGGGGCATGATCGGAGGTGATCGCTGATGGGCGGACAGACTTCGGCCGAGGTGGCCGGGGAGGCCGACGGGCCGGCGCAGGGTGAGACTCGGGCCGAGCTGTCGTCGCGGCTGAACTGGTTGCGGGCGGCCGTTCTCGGGGCCAATGACGGTGTGGTCTCGACGGCGGGAATCGTGACCGGTGTCGCCGGGGCGTCGGGTTCGCGGACGGCGCTGGTGGTGGCGGGGGTGGCGGGTCTGCTGGCCGGGGCGATGTCGATGGCGGCCGGGGAGTACGTCTCGGTCAGCACGCAACGGGACACCGAGCAGGCCGCGTTGGCGAAGGAGCGGCGCGAGCTGGCGGAGGATCCGGAGGGGGAGCTGGACGAGTTGACCGACTTCTTCCGGGGCGCCGGGCTCGACGACGGCCTGGCCCGTCGGGTGGCCGTGGAGCTCACCGAGCGGGACGCGCTGGCGGCGCACGCGCACACCGAGCTGGGGATCGACCCGGAGGCGCTCACCAACCCCTGGCAGGCGGCGTTCGCCAGCGCCGCCGCGTTCACGCTGGGGGCGCTGGTGCCGTTGCTCGCCGTGCTGTTGCCGCCGGAGTCCTGGCGGCTGGGCGTGACGGTGGCGGCCGTCCTGCTGGCGCTCACCGCGTCGGGCTGGGTGAGCGCCCGGCTGGGCGGCGCGGGGCCGCTGCGGGCAGTGCTGCGGAACGTGGCGGGCGGCTCGCTGGCGATGGTCGTCACCTACAGCGGCGGTGTCCTGCTCGACCGCGTGACGGGCGGCTGACCGGCACCTGACCGGCGTCCGAGCGGGTGCGGGGCCAGGGAGCCTGTGTTTGTGTGAGCGCAGACTGCTTGGGAGAGGTGAACCACGGTGACCATGCCCCCGTTCGGATCGAGCGATCCGTTCTCCGACCTGCTCAGCCGGTTCTTCGGCATGAGTCCGACGGCCTCCCCGCCCGCCGTGCAGCGGGTGCCGATCGGGCGGCTGCTGAGCGAGTCCTCGCAGGAGTTGCTGGCGCTCGCCGCGCGACGCGCCACCGAGGACGGGAGCAGCGACCTCGACACCGCTCATCTGGTCTGGGCCGCCACCAAGGTGGAGGCCTCGCGGCGGATGCTGGAGCGTGCCGGCATCGACCCCGAGCAGCTCGCCGAGGACCTGGGCGGGGAACTGCCGTCCGGGGGCAGGGCGCAGACGCCGGGCGGCCGCCCGGCGCTCACGCCGTCCGCCAAGCGCGCGCTGCTCGCCGCGCACGCCCGTTCCCAAGAGGCCGGCGCGTCGTACATCGGGCCGGAGCACATCCTCAGCGCGCTGCTGGACGAGGAGCGCTCCGGCGCCGGCACGGCGCTGCGCAACGCGGCGCCCTCGCCGGAGGCGCTGCGCACGGTGATGGAAGGGCGCGGGACGGGTGGTGAGCGCAGCGGCACCGGCGCGCGCCCGAGCCAGACGCCCACGCTGGACGAGTACGGCCGGGACCTGACCGAGGAGGCGCGGGCGGGCAGGCTGGATCCGGTGGTCGGCCGGGCCGAGGAGATCGAGCAGACCGTCGAGATCCTCTCCCGCCGGACCAAGAACAACCCGGTGCTGATCGGCGAACCCGGCGTCGGCAAGACCGCCATCGTGGAGGGTCTGGCGCAGCGGATCGTCTCCGGGGACGTGCCGCAGAGCCTGCGCGAGAAGCGGGTGGTCGCCCTCGACCTCACCGGGCTGGTGGCGGGTTCCAAGTACCGGGGCGAGTTCGAGGAACGGCTGAAGAGCGTGATCGACGAGGTCACGGCGGCCGAGAAGAGCGTGATCCTCTTCCTGGACGAGCTGCACACCGTGGTCGGCGCGGGCGGTGGCGGCGAGGGTTCGATGGACGCGGGCAACATCCTCAAGCCGGCGCTGGCCCGCGGCGAACTGAGCGTGGTGGGCGCCACCACCCTCGACGAGTACCGCAAGCACGTGGAGAAGGACGCCGCGTTGGAGCGCCGCTTCCAGCCGGTGCTGGTGCCGGAGCCGAGCGTCGAGGAGACGGTCGAGATCCTGCACGGGCTGCGTGACGCCTACGAGGCGCACCACCAGGTGCGGTTCACCGACGAGGCGCTGGACGCCGCCGCGAGCCTCTCCGACCGCTACGTGAGCGACCGCTTCCTGCCCGACAAGGCGATCGACCTGCTGGACCAGGCCGGTGCGCGGGTGCGGCTGCGCAGCCTGAGCGGCTCCACCGAGGCGATGCCGGTGCAGGACCGGATCACCAAGCTGCGCCGGGAGCTGGAGGAGGCCGTCGCGGACGAGGAGTTCGTGCGGGCCGCCAACCTCAAGACCGAGCTGCGGCAGACCGAGGACGAGCTGGCCGCGGTCAGGGAGTCGCGCGAGGAGGTCGTCGCGGTCACCGCGGAGGACATCGCGCAGGTGCTCTCGGGCCGGACGGGCATCCCGGTCGCGGAGCTGAACGCGACCGAGCGCGAGCGGCTGCTCCAGCTGGAGGAGCACCTGCACCGGAAGGTGATCGGGCAGGACCAGGCCGTCACGGCGGTCGCCCAGGCGGTGCGGCGCGGCCGGGCCGGGATGGGCGACCCGGAGCGGCCGACCGGGTCCTTCCTGTTCCTCGGGCCGACCGGCGTCGGCAAGACCGAACTCGCGAAGGCGCTGGCCGAGCTGCTGTTCGGTGACCCGGACCGCATGATCCGCTTCGACATGAGCGAGTTCCAGGAGAAGCACACCGTCTCCCGGCTGGTCGGCTCGCCGCCCGGGTACGTCGGCTACGACGAGGCGGGGCAGCTCACCGAGGCGGTCCGCCGCAAGCCGTACAGCGTGCTGCTCTTCGACGAGGTGGAGAAGGCGCATCCGGACGTCTTCAACCTGCTGCTCCAGGTGCTGGACGACGGGCGGCTGACGGACGCCCAGGGGCGTACGGTCGACTTCCGCAACACCGTGGTGATCATGACCAGCAACATCGGCTCGCAGCGGATCCTGGAGCACGCGGGCGACGTGGACGAGATCAGGGACGACCTGATGGGGGACCTGCGGACGCACTTCCGGCCGGAGTTCCTCAACCGGATCGACGAGGTGATCGTCTTCCACGCGCTCTCCCGCAAGGACCTCCTCAAGGTGGTCGACCTGATGCTGGAGCGGAGCCGGCGCCGGCTGAAGGCGCAGAACATCGACCTGGAGATCACCGACGGGGCCAAGGAGTGGCTGGTCAACCGGGGCTACCAGCCGGAGTTCGGGGCGCGGCCGCTGCGCCGCACCATCCAGTCCGAGCTGGACAACCGGATCTCCAACCTGCTGCTGGACGGCACGGTCCGGGAGGGGGACACGCTGATCGCGGAGGTGGACGCGGGCGAGCTGGTGGTGGCGCTGGTCCGGCCGGAGCCGTCGGCGAAGGCGGAGGACGCCTGGGCGAAGGCCGCCGATCCGCAGTAGCGCGGTGCGGTCGGCTTTGCCGGTGCGGACCAGGTCGGACCGGTCAGCGAGGTTCGGGCGTACTCCCGCTGGAGTACGCCCGAACGCCACCCCGGGGTGACGCGGTGGGCCGGGCCCGGGGTCTAGCCTTCCGGGCATGACGCCGCGTACACCCAAGCCGTCGCGGGCGCACCCCGGGCCGTCGTCGTCGGAGGTGCCGCCCGTGTCGGGAATGCCCCCTGGGGCGGGAGAGCATCCCCGGCCGGGGTCCGCCATGCCCGAGGGCGGGCGGGCCGAGCCCTGGCGCCCGCCGTGGGTGCGGGCGGCGAAGGCCGGCTGGCCGGTCGCCACCGCGCTGGTCGTCGCGGCGGTGCAGGTGGTGGGGTCCACGGCGGCCGCCGGCCACCAGAGCGGACGGGTCCAGCTGGACCCGTTCGGCTACCTGCTGCTGCTCCTCGGGCCCGCGTTGCTGGTGCTGCGCCGCCGGTGGCCGGTGGCGGCGGTGACGGGCAGCTCGGCCGTCACGGTGCTGTACCTGGCCGCCGGCTATCCGTACGGGCCGGTCTTCGCCAGCTGGGTGATCGCCTGCTGCGTGGCGGTCGCCTCCGGGCACCGGCAGGCCGCCTGGGCGGGCCTCGGCGGGGTCTACCTCGCCCATGTGCTGATCACCTTCGTGGTGCCGGCCGACTGGCTGCGTACGGAGCCGCAGCAGATCGCCTGGTGGCAGGAGCTCGGGCTGGTGGCCTGGCTGCTGCTGGTGCTGTCGGTGGCCGAGATCGTCCGGTTCCGGCGGGAGCAGCTCGCCGCCCACCGCGAGTACCGCCAGCAGCAGGAGCAGCGCCGGGCGGACGAGGAACGGCTGCGGATGGCGCGCGAGTTGCACGACATCCTGGCGCACAGCCTGTCGCTGATCACGGTCCAGGCCGGGGTCGCGCTGGAACTGATCGACAGCAGGCCGGAGCAGGCCCGTACGGCGCTCACGACGATCAAGGCGACCAGCAAGGAGGCCCTCGGCGAGGTCCGCCAGGTGCTGGGGACGCTGCGCGGGCCGGGTACGGCCGCGCCGCGCGGTCCGGCGCCCGGGCTGGCCCGGCTCGACGAGCTGACCGAGCAGGCGCAGCGGGCCGGGCTGGCCGTCGAGGTGCGCGAGACGGGTGACCGGCGCGCACCGGCCGCCGGCGTCGACCTCACGGCGTTCCGGATCGTCCAGGAGGCGTTGACCAACGTGATCCGGCACTCGGTGGCCCGGCGGGCCACGGTCGGTCTGGACTGGTCGGACCCGACCGCGCTGGTCGTCACGGTCGACGACCCCGGTCCGGCCGCGCTCGGCGACGCGGGTGGCACCGGCAGCGGGCTCATCGGCATGCGGGAGCGGGCCGCCGCGTTCGGCGGCGCCATCACGGCGGGGCCGCTGGTCGGCGGCGGATTCCGGGTCCGGGCGACGCTGCCCACGACCGGTGCGGAGGACGAGTGATCCGGGTACTGCTGGCGGACGACCAGTTGCTGGTGCGGGCGGGCTTCCGGGCGCTGCTCGACCAGCAGGACGACCTCACGGTGGTCGGTGAGGCGGACGACGGCGACGCCGCCGTCCGGCTCGCCCGCGAACTCCGCCCGGACGTCGTCCTGATGGACATCCGGATGCCTCGCACGGACGGGCTGGAGGCGACCCGGCGGATCGCCGCCGATCCGGCCCTGACCGAGGTGCGGGTGGTCGTGCTGACCACCTTCGAGCTGGACGAGTACGTCTTCGAGGCCCTGCGATCGGGGGCGGCCGGCTTCCTGGTCAAGGACACCGAGCCGGCCGAGCTGCTGCGTGCCGTCCGGGTCGCGGCCGCGGGGGACGCGCTGCTCTCGCCGGGGGTGACGCGCCGTCTGATCGGCGAGTTCGCCGCCCGCTCCAAGGCGCCGGAGCAGACCCCGGCGGGGCTCTCGGACGTCTCGGCGCTCACCGAGCGGGAGCGGGAGGTGCTGGCGCTGGTGGGTCTGGGGCTGTCCAACGCGGACATCGCCCGCCGACTGGTGGTCAGCCCGCTGACCGCCAAGACGCACGTCAGCCGGGCGATGGTGAAGCTCGGTGTGCGGGACCGGGCGCAACTCGTCGTGCTGGCCTACGAGTCGGGGCTGGTCCGGCCCGGCTGGCTGGGCTGAGCGCGGCTTCCGGCGGGTGGGGGCACGGGTCTGGACGACGTCCCGGCCCGGGCCTTCTCGTACGCCCCGGGCCTCTCGTATGCCCTGGGCCGTCCCGCACGCCCTGGGCCGGCACGTCGTACACCCCTACCCCGTGCCTGTCCGCTACTTCCCACGCGCGGCTGCCGGGCCGTCCGTACTCCCGCGGGAGTACTTCAACGGCCGCTGCCCGGAGGACGCGGGAGCAGGCTCCCCGGCGGGACGCTCTAGGTGTTTCGGGACGCACCCCGAAGCGGCTGAAGCCCACCGCCGAGGAGATGAACCACCATGTACACGCTGCTGGCCGACCACGACGGGCATTGGCCCGGTCCCTGGATCCTGCTGATCCCGCTCGCCTGGGCCGCCGTGGTGTTCCTTGTGATCGTCGTGCTGCGCCGGACGGTCTGGCGCCGCGGCTGCGGTGCCGGGGCGGACCACCCGCTGGCCGTCCTCGGCCGCCGGTACGCCGAGGGCGCCATCGACGCGGAGGAGTACCGCGCCAAGCGGGCCGTCCTCACCGAGAGCCGGCGCGGGCGCGAGCAGGGCCGAGGGGGCGCGGGGAAGTGAGCACACTCGATGTCGTACGCGACACCGCCGCGCGGGTCGTCGACGCCGTGAAGGTCTACGGCGTCGGCGACACCGTGGTCCGGGCGCTGGACCACGTCACGGTCGACTTCCCGGCCGGGGGGTTCACCGCGATCATGGGGCCGTCCGGTTCGGGCAAGTCCACCCTGATGCACTGCGCGGCGGGCCTCGACACCCTCACCGCGGGCCGGGCCTACATCGGCGGTACCGAGCTCGGCCCGCTCGGCGACCGGCGCCTCACCCTGCTGCGCCGGGAGCGGATCGGCTTCGTCTTCCAGGCGTTCAACCTGGTACCCACACTGACCGTCCGGGAGAACATCACCCTTCCGCTCGACCTGGCCGGCGCCGCACCCGACCGGGGCTGGCTGGACGCGCTGATCGACATCGTCGGCCTCGGCGACCGGCTGCACCACCGCCCGAGCGAACTCTCCGGTGGCCAGCAGCAGCGCGTCGCCGTGGCCCGGGCGCTCGCCGGGCGGCCCCAGGTGGTCTTCGCCGACGAGCCGACCGGCAACCTCGACTCCCGCACCGGCGGCGAGGTGCTCGGCCTGCTGCGCCGGGCGGTCGACGAGATGGGGCAGGCCGTCGTCATGGTCACCCACGACCCGACCGCGGCGGGGTACGCCGACCAGGCCCTGTTCCTCGCCGACGGCCGGCTGGTCGACCGGATGGAACAGCCGAACGCCGACCGGGTGCTGGACCGGATGAAGGCCTTCGAACGGGGGCGGTCATGAGTTCCACGACGGCCGCCGCGACCGCTGCCGCCCGGCTCAGCCTGCGCTCGCTGGGAGCGCACAAGCGGCGCCTGGTCGGCACCTTCCTCTCGATCCTGCTCGGGGTCGCCTTCCTGGCCGGGACGATGGTGCTTGGCGACACCCTGCGCTCCAACTTCGACACGCTGTTCGCCGACGCCAACGCCGGCACCGACGTGGTGGTCCGCAGCGCCGACGTCCTGGACTCCCCCGGGACGCCCGGAGGTGTCCGGGCACCCGTCGACACGGCGCTCACCGAGCGGCTGCGGGCCGTCCCCGGGGTGGCCGCCGCCGAGGCGTCGGTCCAGGGCGCCGGCCAGCTGGTCGGCAGTGACGGCAAGCCGGTCGGCGGGCAGGGGCCGCCTACCCTGGCCGGGAACTGGCTCACCGACAGCCGGCTCAACCCCTACCGGCTCGCCGAGGGACACCCGCCGCAGGCGCCCGGCGAGGCCGTGGTCAACCGCGGTGCGGCGAAGGCCGGCGGGCTGCACATCGGCTCCACCACCGTGCTGCGCACCCCCGACCCGGTGACCGTCACCGTCGTCGGCATCGCCACCTTCGGGGACAGCGCGGACGGGATGGGCCCGAGCACCTTCACCGCACTCACGCTGGCCGACGCCGAACGCCACCTCACTCCCAAGGGCGCCGGTCAGGCCGGCTCGATCCAGGTCCGGGCGGCGGACGGGATCTCCCAGCAGAAGCTGGTGAGGAGGATCGCCCCGGAGCTGCCCGGCGGGGTGGAGGCGATCACCGGTACGGCGGCCACCCAGGAGAGCACCGCGATGGTCTCGGGGCGGTTCCTGACGATGTTCACCACCCTGCTGCTGGTCTTCGCCGGGATCGCCCTGCTGGTCGCGACCTTCACCATCCACAACACCTTCGCGATCGTGGTCGCCCAGCGGACGAGGGAGAACGCCCTGCTGCGGGCGCTCGGGGCGGTGCGGGGCCAAGTGCTGGGGGCGACCCTGGCGGAGGCGCTGGTCGTCGGTGCGCTCGCCTCGCTCGGCGGGCTGCTCGCCGGGATCGGCGTGGCCGCAGGGCTCAAGGCACTGTTCTCGGCACTCGGCTTCTCGCTGCCGACGGGCGGCATGGTGATCAGTACGGCCGCGGTCGTGCTGCCGCTGCTCGTGGGCACGCTGGTCGCGGTCGGCTCGGCGCTCCTGCCGGCCGTCCGGGCCGGGCGCACCGCGCCGCTGGCGGCGCTGCGCGAGACGGGAGTGGATCGGGCGGCCGAGGGGTGGTCCGGCAGGGCTCGGGTCGGGCTCGGCGGGCTGCTGGTCGCGGTGGGTGTCCCGGTCACCGTTCTCGGCGCGACGGACGGGCCGTCGGTCGCCCTGACCACCGGGGGTGGGCTGGCCGTCCTGGCCGGTGTGGTGGTGCTCGGTCCGGTCGCCGCGGCACTCGCCGTCCGGGCGCTGGGCGCGCCGCTGCCACGGCTGCGCGGGGTTTCCGGCACGCTCGCCCGGCGCAACGCGGCCCGCAACCCGCGCCGCACGGCGGCCACGGCGAGTGCCCTGATGATCGGCGTCGCGGTGGTCACGCTGTTCACGGTGTTCGGCGCCTCGGTCAAGGCCACCCTGGATTCCACGGTGAGCTCGTCCTTCGCCGGTGACCTCGCCGTCACCGCGCCCTCCTTCGGTGCGGGCGGCAGCGGGGTCAGCCCCAAGCTGGCGGACGCGCTCGCCCAACTGCCGGAGGTGCGGCAGACGGTGGGCCTCGGCCGGGGCGTGGCGCGGATCAACGGTCACGGGCGGGTCCTGGACGTCACCGACCCGGCGCGACTGGCCGGGATCGTCGACCTCGGCCGCGTCGACGGCGCCCTCGACGCGCTCGGCACCGATGGCCTGGCGGTGGTTCGCAGCGAGGCGGAGCAGCGCGGCTGGCGGCTCGGCCAGAGCGTGACCGTCGCCTTCACGGACGGCGTGAGCGGCCCCTTCACGATCCGCGCCCTGTACGACGAGAGCGGTCTGGCCGGGGACTACCTGATCACCCGCCAGGCCTGGGCGCCGCACCGCGGACAGGACGCGGACACCATGGTCGCCGTCGGGCTCAAGGCCTCCGTGCCGCTCGCTGCGGGCCGTGCCGCCGTCGAGAAGGCCGCCGCCCCCTTCGGGAACCCACAGGTGCAGGACCGGGCGCAGTACGCGGCGAGCGCGGCCGGCGGGGTCGACATGATGCTCTCGGTGGTCTACGCGCTGCTGGCCCTGGCGGTGCTGATCGCCCTGCTCGGCATCGCCAACACCCTGACCCTCGCCGTGCACGAGCGGACCAGGGAGCTGGGGCTGCTCCGGGCGGTCGGCCAGACCAGGGCGCAGCTGCGGGGCATGGTGCGCTGGGAGTCCGTCCTGGTGGCGGCTTTCGGGACGGTCGGCGGGCTCGGTCTCGGGGCGTTCCTCGGCTGGGCGCTGGTGCGGGCCTCGGACAGTGCCGGGACGGGCTCGTTCGCGATCCCGCCGGGACAGCTCGCGGTGGTGCTGGTGGCCGGACTGGCGGCGGGCGCGGTCGCGGGCCTGCGCCCGGCAGGCCGGGCGGCGCGGCTCGACATCCTCAGGGCGATCGCGACGGAATGAGGAGGTGCGGCATGAGGCGGCACGGGGTGACAGGACGACGAGGTGACGGCCGCCGAGGCGGCAGCGGGGTGAGCGCAGGGTGGGTGAGCCGACGGGGCGTCACGCGCCGTGGGCCCACCTGGCCCACCCGGCCCACCTGGCCCCCCGGCCACCGGTCCGAGCCGGCGCCGGCTCGGTCACCCCGGCCCGACCGGCGTTCCGTCCAGCGGGCACCGGGGTCGCCCCGGTGCCCGGCCGGGCGGATCCAGCCCGGCCGGGTCCGGCGCTCGGTCGAGCTAGGGGAACACCTGACGCAGCAGCGGGTCCGGCAGGCCGCGGCGGCGCCACTCGCGGGGGTAGCCCAGCGAGACCTCCTCGAAGCGGACGCCGTCGTAGTTGGTCACCCGAGGGATGTGCAGGTGCCCGTAGATCATCGCGGCGGTGTTGAAGCGCCGGTGCCAGTCCGCCGTCAGCTCGGTGCCGCACCACTGGGCGAACTCCGGGTACCAGAGGATCTCGGTGGGCTGGCGGACCAGCGGGTAGTGGTTGACCAGGACCAGCGGCAGCTCCGGGTCGCAGGCCGCCAGGCGCTTCTCGGTGAGCCGGACGCGCTCGCGGCACCAGGAGTCGCGGTCGGGGAACGGGTCCGGGTGGAGCATCCGCTCGTCCGAGCAGACCACACCGCTGTTGTACGCGGCTTCCAGGGACTCCTTCTTGGTGGTCGTACCGGGAGCCCGGAAGGTGTAGTCGTACAGCAGGAACAGCGGCGCGATGGCGACCGGTCCGCCGACGCCCTCCCAGACCGGGTACGGGTCCTCGGGGGTGACGACACCGAGTCGGCGGCAGAGGTCCACCAGGTACTCGTAGCGGGCGACACCCCGCAGCTGCACCGGGTCGTCGGGGTGGGTCCAGAGCTCGTGGTTGCCGGGAGCCCAGATGACCCGGGCGAAGCGCTCGGCGAGCAGGCTCAGGGACCACTCGATGGTGGTGCTGATCTCGGCGATGTCACCGGCGACGATCAGCCAGTCGTCGGGCGAGTCGGGTTGCAGCTTCGCCACCAGGTCGCGGTTCTCCTGGTAGGAGACGTGCAGATCGCTGACGGCGAGCAGCCGGCCGGCCCGTCCGGGGCCTCCCGTCCGCCCCGACTGCGCGTCACTCTGGTACTCGGTCGTCACTCCAGCCCCCATGTCGCCACCCGGCCGATGCCGCCACAGTACGGGGACGGACGGGCTTCGCGCCGCAGGTTGGCTGGATCAGTCGTTCGAGCGGCTCGGTTCCGCCGTTGGGACGAGGGTGACCGGAGTGACCGGAGTGACCGGAGTGACCGGAGTGACCGGAGCGGCCAGGGCGGCCAGGGCATCCAGGGCGTTCGAGGGCCGAGGGGGCCGCCAGGGCGCCGGAGCCGCTGGGCTGTCAGGGCGCCGTGACCGGCGCCGAGGTCAGTCGCCGATCTGCCAGAGCACGCCGTGGCTGGTGGCGGTGGTGACGGCGAGGACGACCAGCGCGGCGACGCCGAGGACGATGCCGAGCAGGGCGCGCCCACGGCGGTGGGTGCCCCGGACGAGGGCGAGCGTGCCGAGGGTGATGGCCAGGGGGCCGAGAACGATGTTGAAGAGCAGCAGGCCCGGCAGGCCGAGCAGGAAGGAGGCGACGGCCAGGTTGTCGGCCTCGGCGGTGCGGTGGCGCCGAACAGCGGCGCCGGTGCTGGTGGCGGTGGCGGTGTTCATGACGGCGGGTGTCCTTCCGGGACGGTGGTGTGGCGAGGGGGTCAGCGCTGACGCAGGCGGGCGATGCCCTCGCGGGCGCCGAACGCGAGCAGCCAGGCGGCGATGGCAGCGGCGGCGGTGAGGAAGACCGGGAGCGTGGTGTGCGCGGCGGCGCCGATGAGGACGCCCATGGCGACCAGGGCGGTGAGCAGGATCATGGCGGTCCCTTCCGGCGGCTTCCACCGCCTTGGGTTTACAAGTGTTCGCTGAATCCTCTGTCACTCTACGCGGGCTGGCCATTTTCGGCAAACGATTGTTTACTGAATGGCGTGAGTCACACCGTTGGGGCCAGGCAGGCCCAGAAGCAGCAGAGTCGGCGCGCGTTGCTGGACGCGGGGCTGCACCTGCTGGCCGATCAGAACCTCGCGAGCGTCGGCGTTCGCGAGGTCACCCGGGAGGCGGGGCTCTCGCCGGCCGCCTTCTACCGGCACTTCCCGGACCTCGCCGCCCTCGGGGTGGCCCTGGTCGAGGAGTCGCTCGCCAGCCTCCATGTGATGATCCGTTCCGTACTCGCCGGTGCGGGCGGGTCCGACGAGCTGATCGACCGGACGGTGGACGTCATCGAGCAGCATGTGCGTGACCATCGGCCGCACGTCCGCTTCCTGGCGCGCGAGCGGCACGGGGGAGTGCGGCAGGTGCGGGAGGCGATCGACGTCGAACTCGGTCGCTTCGCCACGGAGGTGGGTGCGGCGCTCGCGCTCCAGCCGGTGTCGCAGGGATGGAGTGAGGAGGATCTGCGGATGCTCGCCGAGCTGTACGTCGACCACATGGTCTCCACGGCCGCCGCCCTCCTGGAGGCGCAGGAGGTCGACCCGGAGCGCGAACGGCACATCGCCGCCACCGCCCGACTGCAGCTGCGTCTGATCAGCCTCGGTCGCCGCCACTGGCAGGGCGGCTGACGGTAGCCCTGGTCGGCGGTGCCAGCCCCACCCGGGGCGCGCCGCCCGGCACCGCCCGCGCGCCCGGCACCGCCCGCGCGCCCGGCACCGCCCGCGCGCCGGGCTCGGTCCCGCGCCCCACTGCCGCGCCCCACTGTCGCGCCCCACTCCCGCCGCTCCGCGCCCCGGTCCTCATCCCGCTCCCCGGCCCCCGAGGCCTCCCTCTGTCTGACCTCCCCTCGTGGTGGACCCTTGACAACTCGTCATGTCCGCGCCAGTTTTGGTGCACCCCCACAACGAGAGGTCTCTCATGAAGAAGCCGCTCATAGGCACGTTCGCCGCGCTCCTGTTCGCCGGGGCGACCGCCCTGGCCGGCGCCCCCGCCGCCGTCGCCTCGTCGCCCGCGGACGCGCGGACCGCCCCCGCGGCCGCGACCGAGGCACAGGTCGCGGCCCAGACCCTGGCCGACCCCCAGCTCCAGGCCTCGTCCCAGGACCAGCAGGCCCGGGCTGCCGTGAACTTCGCCGGGACGGTGGCGCTCAGCAACTGTTCCGGTTCGCTCGTCCGGCTCCCGGCCTCCGCCGCGACGGACCCGGCGCTCATCCTCTCCAACGGCCACTGCCTGGAGACCGGGTTCCCCGGCCCCGGCCAGGTGGTCGTCAACCAGTCCTCCAGCCGCACGTTCTCGCTGCTCAACGGCACCGGCTCCAAGGTCGCCACGCTGCGCGCGAACAAGGTGGTCTACGGCACGATGACCGACACCGACGTGTCGATCTACCAGCTGAACACCACCTATGCCGCGATCCAGTCGAGCTACGGCATCGCCCCGCTGACCATCTCCGCGAGCCACCCGGTGCAGGGCACCTCCATCAAGGTCGTCTCCGGGTACTGGAAGAAGACCTACTCGTGCTCGGTCGACGGCTTCGTCTACCGGCTCAAGGAGGGCTCCTGGACCTGGAAGGACTCGGTCCGTTACACCTCCAGCTGCAACACGATCGGCGGTACCTCCGGCTCCCCGGTGATCGACACCAGCACCGGCCAGGTCATCGCCGTGAACAACACGGGTAACGAGGACGGCGAGCGCTGCACGGACAACAACCCGTGCGAGGTCGACCAGAACGGTGTGGTGACCGTCCGCCAGGGCATCAACTACGCCCAGGAGACCTACGGCATCCCGGCCTGCTTCGCCGCCGGGAACCGCCTCGACCTCACCCGGGCCGGCTGCACCCTGCCGCGCCCCTGATCAGCACATCTTTCCCCGGTGGGCCATCCGCGATCCCGCGGGTGGCCCACTCGGCCGTCTACCGGACGGCCGATCGTCCGGCAGTCGGGCGCCGATTGCCGGAGAGTGTCGAACAGTTCCATTGACCCGATGGAGAGTTGATGTCCACCAAGCTCAGAAGGCTGCTGGTCGCCGTTCTGCTGATGCCGCTGCTCGGCCTCGGTCTGGCGACGCCCGCCCTGGCGGCCGGCGCCGACGCGTCGGCCGGCCCGGTCTCGGCCGCGGACAACCCCGCGGCCGACATCAAGGACCGCCTGGCCGCGATCCCGGGGATGACCGTCACCGAGGAGAAGCCGACCACCACCGGTCACCGCTACTTCCTGCTCACCTACACCCAGCCGATCGACCACCTCCGCCCCTGGCTGGGCACCTTCCAGCAGCGGCTGAGCGTGCTGCACCGGGGGTACGACCGCCCGACCGTCTTCTACACCAACGGCTACACGCTCGGCACCAACCCCTCGCGCACCGAGCCGACCCGACTGACCGACGGCAACCAGGTCTCGATCGAGTACCGCTACTTCTCGCCGTCCCGCCCGGAGCCGGCCGACTGGACCAAGGCCGGCATCGAGCAGGCCGCCACCGACTCGCACCGGATCATCACCGCGCTGAAGCGCGTCTACCACCGCGCGTGGCTGTCGACCGGGGCCAGCAAGGGTGGTATGTCCTCGACCTACCACCGCCGCTTCTTCCCGGACGACGTGGACGGCACCATCGCGTACGTCGCGCCGAACGACGTCGACAACCGCGAGGACTCCGCCTACACCGAGTTCTTCCGGACCGTGGGCACTCCGGAGTGCCGGGCCACGCTCGCCGCCGCGCAGCGCGAGCTGCTCGTCCGCCGCGACCGCCTGGAGGCCCGCTACGTGGCCGACAACGCGGCGGCCGGCTCCACCTTCGCCACCACGGGCAGCGCCGACCGGGCCTACGAGGCGGGCGTGCTCGACGTCGTCTGGGCGTTCTGGCAGTACAGCACCGAGGCGGACTGCGCCGCCGTCCCGGTGGCGGCCACCGCCACCGACGACGAGCTGTACGCGTGGTTCGACACCCAGTCCGGCATCACCGGCAACAGCGACCAGTCGCTCGCCCAGTACACCGCGTACTACTACCAGGCGGGCACCCAACTGGGTTCGCCGTCCTTCGACGTCTCGCACCTGAAGGGCCTGCAGCACTACGACTACCAGGAGCTGTACTCGCCGCGCACGTACGTGCCGAAGAACATCCCGATGCGCTTCGACGCGTCCGCGATGCGCGACATCGACCGCTGGGTGAAGCACTCCGCCGAGCGGATGATCTTCGTCTACGGCCAGAACGACCCGTGGGGCGCCGAGCCGTTCCGGCTGGGCCGGGGCAGTGAGGACAGCTACGTCTACACCGTGGCCGGCGGCAACCACGGGTCCAACATCGGCAAGCTGAAGGCCGACGAGTCGGTCCAGGCCACCGCCAAGGTGCTGGAGTGGGCCGGCCTGGCCGACCCGGCCGCCGCCAAGTCCCTCGCGCAGTCCCACCAGATCCCGCCGTTCGGGCCGCTGGACGAGGAAGGCCTCAAGCTGGAGCACCACCGGCTGTAACGCGCCACGGCTGTCACGCGTCGCCGGCCGTCACGCATCACCGAGTGTCACGCGTGAGCCGACCGACCCACCGGGGCCACCCGTCGCCATCGCGACGGGTGGCCCTTCGGCGTCCCCGTCCGACGCGGAACCTCCGCCGCACGTGGAATCGTCCCCGGACGCAAGCCCCCGCTGGACGCGGAGGACGCCGCGTGCCCCCTCCCCGAAGCAATGAATCGGTGCTTCAATACTTTCATGGCCTATCGACGCACCCCCGCCGTACAAGCCCGACTGGACGCCCAGCGCGAGGCGGTCCTGCAGGCTGCGGTCGGGTTGCTCGCCGAGCGCGGCTACGGCGGCTGCTCGATGGCCGCCGTCGCGGACCGCGCCGGGATCGCCACCGGCAGCCTCTACCAGCACTTCGCCAACAAGGCCGAGCTGTCGGTCGAGCTGTTCCGCCGGGTGGTCAACCGCGAGATCGCCGCGGTGACGTCGGCCGTCGCCCGCCACGAGACCCCGCAGCGGCGGATCGCCGCCGTGGTCGAGACCTTCGCCGCCCGCGCCCTGCGGGCGCCCAGGCTCGCTCACGTACTGCTGGTCGAGCCGGCCGACGCCGTCGTGGACGCCGAACGGCTGGTGTTCCGGCGGGCGTTCCGCGATGTGATCGCCACCGAGATCGCCGCCGCCGTGGCGGCCGGCCAACTGCCCCGGCAGGAACCGGAGCTGACCGCGGCCGCCCTGGTCGGCGCGGTGGGCGAGGCGCTGGCCGGTCCGCTCGCCGCGGCCCACGCACCCGTTTCCGGGGACACCCCGCCCGAGGTGGTCCCCGCCCTGGTCTCCTTCACCCTGCGTGCCCTGGGAGGACGCGATGACAGCGACGCCTGACACGACCACGCCCGACACGACCACGCCCGACACGACCGCACCCACTCCGGTGGCCCCCGTTCCGGTGTACGCGCCCTCCCGGACGCACGAGGTCACCAACCAGGTGCCGCTGCCGTACGGGCACGACACCGCCGCCGACCCGACCCTGCTCGCGGGCCTGCACCGGGCCGGCGCGGGCTGGGCCGAGGCCGAGCTGCACGAGCTCGGCCGGCTGGCCGGCTCCGAACAGGCCGCCGAATGGGGGCGGTTGGCCAATGAGCACCCGCCCGTGCTGCGCACCCACGACCGGTTCGGTCACCGGATCGACGAGGTCGAGTTCCACCCGTACTGGCACGAGCTGATGCGCACCGCCGTCGGCCACGGTCTGCACGCCACGCCCTGGCGGGACGGCCGGCCGGGCGCGCACTCCGCCCGCGCCGCCAAGTTCTTCGTCTGGGGCCAGGTCGAGGCCGGTCACACGTGCCCGATCTCGATGACCTACGCCGCCGTCCCCGCCCTGCGCGCGAACCCGGCGCTGGCTGCCGAGTTGGAGCCGCTGCTGGCCGCGACCGAGTACGACTTCGGGCTGCGCGAGCCGCACGGCAAACGGGGACTGATCGCCGGCATGTCGATGACCGAGAAGCAGGGCGGCTCGGACGTCCGCACCAACACCACCACCGCCGCTCCGCAGGCGGACGGCACCTACCGGCTGACCGGCCACAAGTGGTTCACCTCGGCGCCGATGTCGGACCTCTTCCTGACGCTCGCCCAGGCTCCGGGCGGGCTGAGCTGCTTCATGCTGCCCCGTGTCCTGCCGGACGGCACCCGCAACCGCCTCCACCTCCAGCGGCTCAAGGACAAGCTGGGCAACAAGTCCAACGCCTCCGCCGAGCTCGAGTACGACGGCGCGGTCGGCTGGCTGGTGGGGGAGGAGGGCCGGGGGGTCCGGACCATCATCGAGATGGTCAACATGACCCGTCTCGACTGCACCGTGGGCGCCGCCTCCGGCATGCGCCTGGGGGCCACCCGGGCGGTCCAGCACGCCCTGCACCGGCGGGCGTTCGGCAAGGCGCTGGTCGACCAGCCGCTGATGCGCAACGTGCTCGCCGACCTGGTGGTGGAGTCCGAGGCGGCCACCGTCGTGGCGATGCGCCTCGCCGAGGCCACCGACCGGGCGCTGGCGGGGGACGGGACCGAGACGCTGGTGCGCCGGCTGGGGCTGGCCGTCGCCAAGTACTGGGTCTGCAAGCGCGGTCCGGCGCACGCCGCCGAGGCACTGGAGTGCCTGGGCGGCAACGGCTACGTCGAGGAGTCCGGGATGCCCCGGCTCTACCGCGAGGCGCCGCTGGTCTCGATCTGGGAGGGCTCCGGCAACGTCGCCGCCCTGGACGCGCTGCGCGCCATGGCCAAGCACCCGGAGACCGTCGAGGCCTTCCTCGGCGAGCTGGACGCCGCCGCTGGCGCGGACCGCCGGCTGGACGCCGCCGTCGCCGAACTCCGCAAGCAGCTCACCGATCCGAGCGATCTGGAGTACCGGACGCGCCGACTGGTCGAGGCGATGGCGCTGGCCTTCCAGGGATCGCTGCTGGTCCGCCACGGCGACCCGGCGGTGGCCGACGCTTTCTGCGCCTCCCGCCTCGGCGGCGACCACGGCGCGGCCTTCGGCACCCTGCCCGCCGGCCTCGACGCCGGGGCGATCATCGACCGTGCCCGCCCGGTGCCCGCATGAGCGCGGACGACGCGGCTGAGACCGCCGTGACCGCCGAGACCGCCGAGGTGGCCGAGGCGGACACGGCGAGCGAGGCCAGCCAGGCAATCAAGGCGAACGAGGTAATCGAGGCGAACGAGGTAGACAAGGCAACCGAAGCGGACGAGGCCGCTGCGGTCCGCGGCTTCTGGCAGGCGCTCGGCCTCCCCGGCCTGATCGACGTGCACACCCACTTCATGCCGAAGAACGTCCTCGACAAGGTGTGGGCGTACTTCGACCTGGCCGGTCCGCTCGTCAACCGGCCCTGGCCGATCACCTACCGCGTCGCCGAGGCCGAACGGGTCGAGCAGCTGCGGGAGTTCGGCGTCCGGGCGTTCACCTCCATGCTGTACCCGCACAAGCCCGGGATGGCGGCCTGGCTGAACGCCTGGGCCGCCGACTTCGCCGCCCGCACCCCGGACTGCCTGCACACCGCGACCTTCTTCGCCGAACCCGAGGCGCCCGGCTACGTGGCGCGGGCGGTCGAGGACGGCGCCCGGGTGTTCAAGGCGCACCTCCAGGTCGGCGGCTACGACCCGACGGACCGCCGGCTGGACGCGGTCTGGGGGCTGCTGGCCGAGACCGGTACGCCGGTGGTCACCCACTGCGGATCCGGGCCGGTGGCGGGCAAGTTCACCGGCCCCGGCCCGATCGGCGAGGTCCTGGACCGGCACCCGGGGCTGGTCCTGGTGGTCGCCCACCTCGGCATGTCCGAGTACCGGGACTTCCTCGACCTCGCCGAGCGCCACCCGTCCGTCCGGCTGGACACCACCATGGCGTTCACCGACTTCGTCGAGGCCGACGACCCGTTCCCGCGCAGCGAACTGCCCCGCCTGCGCGCGCTCCAGGACCGCGTCCTGCTCGGCAGCGACTTCCCCAACATCCCGTACCGGTACGTCCACCAGCTGGAGGCGCTGGCCGGGCTGGGACTGGGGGAGGAGTGGCTGCGGGCGGTCTGCCACGACAACGCGGCCGCACTCTTCGGGCTCACCCCGAAGGGCTGACCCCGGCGGGCCGACTGGCGGCAGGCCGGCCCTGGCCCACCCCGCCCGGTGCCCGGCCGCCCGGCCGGGCACCCACCACGCCCCGGTCACCGCACGGTCCGCAGCACCTCCACCAGGGCCGGGTGCAGCCCGGGCGCGGCGGCGAGGAAGCTGTCCGAGCCGGGTGTCCAGGCCGCCCCGGCGGCGTCCGTCACCGTCGCGCCCGCCTCGGCCGCGATCAGGGCGCCCGGCAGCAGGTTGCCCGCGTCCGCCCCGTACTCCCAGAACAGCGTCAGATGTCCGGAGCCGACCTGGGCGACCTGCAAGGAGGTCGGGCCGAGGCAGCGGACCGCCAGGACCGAGCCCAGCACCGCCGTGAGCGACTCGCCCGCGCGGCGCAGCGCCACCGGGTCCGCGGCCACCAGCGGCGGTTGCGCCGTCCCGGCGACGGCCACCGCCGGGTCGCGCTCCAGCGGTGCGACGGGCCGCCCGTCGAGTTCGGCGCCGCCGCCGCGGACCGCGCGGTACGTCCGCCCGCCGAGCTCGGGGGTGTGCACCACGGCCAGCACCGCGACGCCGTCCCGGACCAGCGTGGCGGTGACCGCCCACGGCTGCTGGCCGAGCAGGTACTGCACGGCGCCGTCGGTCGTGTCGCAGAGCCACCACTCACCCTCGGCCGGTAGCGTGCCCGCCGGTTCGTCGCTCACCCAGCCGGCCTGCGGACGCAGCGCGCCCAGCCGGGCCCGCAGGCGGGCGGCGACCGGGTCGTCCAACTCGACGAAGCACGCGGTCAGTTCCCCGAGCGTCCGCCCGGGGGTGGGCCCGGCCGGCCGCGCCGCCGCCAGCTCCGCGCCGACCTCGCGCACCGCCGCCTCGACCCCGGGCAGCAGCTCCCTGAGCGCCCGTACCTCGTCCATGGCCGTCCTCCGATCCGTCGCGCGCCGGGAGGGGAACTCCCGGCCGTCGGGTACCAGGGGTACCGTCGGTGCTGCCGAACAGGACGGACGGCCGGGTGGTTCCGGCGGAGATCGGACTTCATGGACCTCTCGACTGCTGATCCGGACAGCGTGCTGGACGCGCTGGACCGCCGCCTGGTCTGCGCGCTGCAGGTCGACGGCCGGGCCGAGACCGGCCGGATCGCCGAGGTGCTCGGCGTCTCCGCGCGGACGGTCACCCGCCGGCTGGCCCGGCTGCAGCAGACCGGGCTGCTGCGGGTGGTCCGGATGCCCGACGTCGAGGACGCCGCCGTCGGTGCGCTGCTGCTGCGCGTCCGGGTGCTGCGCGGCAAGGCCGACACCATCGCCCAGGCCCTGGCCGACCGCCCGGACGTTCCCTTCGTCGACGTCATGCTCGGCGGCCAGGAAATCGGTGCGGTGATGCTGGGCGACGCCGGTGGGCGGGACCAGCTGCTGTACGGGCGGTTGCCCGCCACCGCGGCGGTCGCCGAGACCACCGCGCACGCGGTGCTGCACGCCTTCTCCGACGCGGGGCAGTGGCGGGCCGGCTACCTGGACGAGGCCGAGGTGGCCGCCCTGACCCCGCCGCCCGTCGCGACCGCCCCGGAGAAGCCTCCGCTCGACACGCTGGACCACGCGCTGCTCGCCCGCCTCGGCGTGGACGCCCGGCAGTCCCACGCCGCCCTTGCGGCGGCCGTCGGCGCTCCCGAGTCGACCGTCCGCCGCCGGTTGCACCGGCTCGCCGGCGCCGGGCTGCTGCGCACCCACGCCACCGTCGATCCACGGCTGCTGGGCATGGCCGTGGACGCCAACCTCTGGCTGGACGTCCCGCCGGGCCGGCTCGCCGAGGTCGGGACGGCGCTGGCCCGCCACCCCCGGGTGCACGGGGTGTTCGCGACCAGCGGCCCGGCGAACCTGGTGGCCACCCTGTTCTGCGCGGACCACGGCGGTCTCTACCGCTTCCTCACCGGAACACTCGGCCCGCTCGGCGTCGACCGGGCCGAGACGGCGATCGTCGCCCGCGCGGTGAAGCGGGCGGGCGTCCCGGTGCGGCGTCCGCGGCCACGGCCCTGAACCGGCGCGCGGCACCGGGCGCGCGGCAGCGCCCCCGCGCCGGTATCCCCCGCGCCGGTATCCCCCCCGGCGGGGCGGCCGCAGGTCAGGCGCCGGTGGTCGAACCGGGCCGGATGACCATCAGGACGACGACCACGGCCCAGAGCAGGTTGAACACCCCGGCCGTCATCGGCAGCAGCCGCAGGCCCTGGACGGCCTTGCCGTGCTCCGGTGCCCCGGTGTCGAGGTCGAGCGCGTCCACCGCGGCCTGCTGCGCGGGCAGTACGAACAGCAGCAGCGCGAGCGCCGACAGCGCGGTGAGCACCATGGAGACGATCAGCCAGGACTGCCCGAGCACGTCCATCACCTGGGCGACGCCGATGCCCAGGATCGGGACGGCTATCCCCAGCAGCGCGTAGACCTGGGTGATCCGGTGCAGCAGTCGCAGGGTGCCGGCCTCGGCGGCCCGCTCCGGTCCGCCGGCCAGTGCGGCAGCGGCCCGGCGCGGGAACATGCTGACGGCCACCGCCACCGGGCCGATGAACAGCACCGAGGCGAGGACGTGCAGGCTCAGCAGGAACTTGGCCATGGCGGGAACACCCTTTGATCCAACGGGGGCTGCGCGCCGGGGACGCGGCGCGGGCAGCCGGGGCGTCCGGTTTCCGAGCCCCGAGCAGGCACGCTAACACCGCTTATCCGGGCCCCGGCCGCGCGGGTGGGACCACGGTTCCAGGGGCGGGCGGGCCCGTGGGTCAGCCGGCCGGCGGCGTCAGCACCACGACCCGGGGGGCGGCGGTGCTGGCGACCGAGACGGCCGCTCCCTGTCGGACGTCCGCCCAGTCGAGCAGGTGGAGGTCCTGGTAGCGGCTGTGCAGCGGCTCGCCCGCCGGCACGTCGAGCGGCAGTGCGGAGAGGTCGACGCCGGCCAGGGTGTCCAGGCTGGCCCGGCCGAGCTTGATCAGCGACTCCTTGCGCACCCACAGGCGCAGGAACGCCCGCCCGGGCTCCGGGTGCGCCTCGACCTGCCGCAGCTCGGCCGGGCTGAGCACCCGTGCGGCGACGTCGAGGAGCGAGCCGCTCCGTGCCGTCAGCTCGACGTCGACGCCGACCGGCTGGTACCCGGCGGCGGCCGCGACGACGCCGCGGGTGTGCGAGAGGCTCACCTGGACGTCCGGGTGGTCCGGCAGGTAGGGCCGGCCGTGGTCGCCCTTGCCGCAGTCGGGGCAGTTCTGGGCCAGCGTCAGCCCGGTCGCCGGTACGCCGAGCAGCCGGGCGGCGCAGAGCCGGACCAGGATGTGCGCGGCGGTGAAGTCGACCCGCCCCGACTCGTGCCGGAAGCGCGCGGCGCGTTCGTGTTCGAGGGCGGTGAGCAGGTGGTCGCCGGCTTCGGGGTGCCGCAGGACGTCCGCACTGGCCGAGACGGCGGCGAGCGGAGCCTGCGGGTCCTGGTCCTCGGAAGTCATGGTCCCAACCTAGCGGGGCCGCCCGTGGTCGGGGCCGCCCGCGGGCGTGATCGGCGCCCGCCCGGACTGCTTGGGATCGATCCTGACGGTCTGTAGGGTGTGGTTCGTCCGATTTGGTGTTTGATGTACCGGATCTGTCGTGTATTGGATGGGATCTACTGAAACGTGGCGGGTTGCGCGACCCGCCACTCTCTCTGTGCGGAGGAATGTGTCGATGGATCAGGGCATGGGTTCGCCGGAGCGCGGGACGGCCGCCGACCGGAGGCCGTCGGCCGTCCGCGGACGCCGGGCGGTCCGACTGGCGGTGGCGACCGCCGTCGCCGCGCTCCCGATGGCCGCGGTGCTGACGGTGGGCTCGGCCGCACCACTGGCCCCGCCGCTGGGGGCGTGCTCCGGGCCCGACTGCCCGGCGGTCTGGCCGACGCCGCCGCACAACGGGGACTTCGCCGGGCGGGACGCCACGATCAACGTCTTCACCGGCGGCGACTACACCGTGAACGGCCGGGCGGCCGAGGTCGAGGGCAAGATCGTCACCCTGGGGGACCTCACCGTCGACAAGAGCCAGGGCGGCGGCGCCTTCAACATGGGGGTGGTCGGGGTCGGTTCGCGGGTGGTGCCACCCAACGGCAGCGACTTCGTGACCGTCGGCGGCGCCGTGGACGTCAAGGCCGGCAACCGGATCCTCATCGGCGGCAGCGACTCCAAGGGCGCGGCCTTCGGCAACCTCCGTCACGCGGGCACGGTCACCGGCACTGTCGACATCGACCCCACCGGCCGGTCGATCGCGGATCCGGACGCCGCCGCGCCCTACCGTTCGGTGCTGAACCAGATCGAGGAGGTCTCCGCCTGCGTCGCCAGGGCGACCGCCACCGGCACGGTCACGGTGACCGGCAGCGAGGCCACCTTCGCGGGGGACGGGACCAGCATGAAGCAGGTCTTCAACGTCACCGGGAACCTGGGCTCGACCACCCGGCAGATCGGCCTGGTCTTCACCGGCGTCCCGGCCGGCGCCACCGTGGTCGTCAACATGCTGGCGGCCGACCCGGTCATCAACACCTACACCGGTACCGGCCTCCCGGGGGACCAGACCACCGAGATGCGTTCCAGGCTGATGTGGAACTTCCCCACGGCCACCGACGCGCGGATCCTCGGCGGCGCCCAGTTCCAGGGCTCGGTCATGGCGGGCAACGCGGGGGGCACCACGACCCTCGCCCAGCCCGGCATGAACGGCCGGGTCTACCTGGCGGGCAATCTGATCCAGACCGGCAACGGCGGCTACGAGATCCACGGTTACCCGTTCGACGGGGACCTGCCGGACTGCGCCGTGACGCCCAGCCCCTCGCCGACCTCGCCGAGCCCGTCGCCGACCTCCCCCAGCCCCACGCCGACCTCCACCTCGCCGTCCCCGACCTCGGCCTCACCCTCCCCGACGTCGCCGACCGCCACGTCCAGCACCCCGGCCCCCACGTCGTCCGGCCCCGCTCCGACCGGTCCGAGCGAGCACCCGACCAGCCACCGGCCCAGTAGCCACCGGCCGACCAGCCATCTGCCGGCTCCCGGCTCGTCGACCGGCGGGGGCGGCCAGCTGCCGTCGACCGGCGCGGGTGACGGCCCGGTCGTGCTCGGCCTGGCCGGTGTCGCCCTGCTCGGCCTCGGCGGCCTCGCCGTCCTGGTCGCCCGCCGACGCGGACGCCACAGCTAGCCCGCAGGGCCTGCAGGCCCCACCAGACCCGCAGGTCCCACCGGACCCGCGGGCCCCACCGGACCGAGGCGCCTGACCGCAGAGGCGCCGGAGTTCCGTCGGGCCGCCCGGTCACCCGACCGGGCGGCCCGACCGGCGACCGGCCCCGGCGACCGGCCCCCTCGGTCGGGGCCCCGGTGCGGGGGCTGCCCTGCGGTGACCTGCGGTGATCTGAGCTGGCCACCGGATCGACCGGCCCCGGGCAGGCCCGCCCTGGCGGGTGTGGGCCCGTTCGGCCGGCACGAACGGGCGTGCGCCGCACCTGCTCAGTGCTCGTCGAAGAAGCGCTCCACCGTGTCGCGCTCGGCGGCGACGGCCGCCAGCGACTCGCCGACGATCCGGCCGGCCAGGTCGACCGCCAGTTCGCCGACGTCCTGCCGGAGGGTGACGGCCGCGAGTGCCTGGTCGACGGTGATCCGGGCGTGGGCCTCGGCGACCAGCCGGTCGCGCTCCCGGACCCCGTCCTCGCGGGCCGCCGCGATGGCGGCCGCGCCCCGTTCGGCGGCCTCCTGCCGGATCCGCGCCGCCTCGTGCCGCGCGTGGGCCAGTTCGTTCCGGTAGGCCTCGTAGACGCGATCCGCCTCGGCGTGGAGCGCCTCGGCCCGCTCCACGCCGCCCTCGGTGGCGTCCCGGCGATCGGCCTGGAGCCGCTCGATCCGCGGGAGCACCCGGCGGCCCAGCACCCGGACCACCAGGAGGAAGCAGATCAGGCCGACGATCAGTTGGCCGGGTTCGGGCTTCAGTGGACCGAGCTCGAAGTTCATCTGCTCCTCCTACGACCTGACGTCCCGTCATAGAAGGTGCTGCCCGCCCTGGTTGGCGCCGAACCGCAGCCGAGCCGAGGCCGAACCGCGGACCCGGCTCCTGAGCCGGCCCTGCACCGGAGCCGGCCCCGCACCGGAGCCGGCCCCGCTCCGGTCCGGTCAGGTCACCTCGCCGCGCCGGCCGAACCGCTCCGCCCGCCACTCGCCGGTCTCCAGTACCTCGGCCAGTTGCCGCGCGGCGTCCCAGACGTCCACGTACGACAGGTACAGCGGGGTGAAGCCGAAGCGCATGAGGTCCGGTGCGCGGAAGTCCCCGATCACCCCGCGCTCGATCAGCGCCTGCACCACCGGGTAGCCGTCGGCGTGCCGCAGGGCGACCTGGCTGCCGCGCCGGGCGTGCTCGCGCGGGGTGGCCATCTCGATCCCCTCCAGCCCCTCCACCAGCGCGATGAAGAGGTCGGTCAGGGCCAGGCTCTTCGTCCGTACCGCGTCCAGGTCGGCGCGCTCCCAGATGTCCAGGCTGGTGCCCAGCGCGGCCTGGCCGAGCAGCGAGGGCGAGCTGGTCAGGAAGCGCCCGATGCCCTCCCTCGGGTCGTACCCGGGCTCGAAGGCGAACGGGCGGGCGTGGCCGAACCAGCCGCTCAGCGGCTGCCGCGGGCCGGCCGCGAGGTGGCGCCGGGCCACGTACAGGAAGGCCGGCGCGCCGGGGCCGGCGTTCAGGTACTTGTAGGTGCAGCCGACCGCGAAGTCAGCGTTGCTCGCGTCGAGTTCGATCGGCAGGGCGCCCACCGAGTGGCAGACGTCCCAGATCATCAGGGCGCCCGCGGCCTGCACCCGGGCGGTGATCCCGGGCATGTCCAGCAGCTCGCCGGTGCGGTAGTCCACATGCGAGAGGACGACGACGGCGACGTCCGCGTCCAGGTGCCGGTCGAGCTCCCCGGGGGTGGTCAGCACGCTGCGCGCGCCCTCGAACAGCCCGGTCACGCCCTCGGCGATGTAGAGGTCGGTGGGGAAGGCCGCGCCGTCGCCGAGCACCGTGTGCCGGCCGGGGCGCAGCCGCAGCGCGGCCGTCAGCACCTTGAACAGGTTGACCGAGGTGGTGTCGCAGACCACGACCTCCTCGGGGCCGGCCCCGATCAGCGGCGCGATCCGTCGGCCGAGCCGGTAGGGCTGCTCGAACCAACCGGCCTCGTTCCAGCTGCGGATCAGCTCGCGGCCCCACTCCTCCTCGACGACCTGCCGCACCCGCTCCGGGGTGCGGGCCGGCAGCGCTCCGAGCGAGTTCCCGTCCAGGTAGACGACGCCCTCGGGCAGGGCGAACTCCTTGCGGAACGCCGCCAGCGGGTCGACGGCGTCCAGCGCCGCGCACTCCTCGCGCGTCATGATGCCCAACGTCCTGCCCACTCTCTCGCTCACAGCTCGTCCCGTACGGTCCACAGCTCGGGGAACACGTCCTGCTCGGCGGCCTTGCGCAGCCAGGTGAGGCCGCTGGAGCCGCCCGAGCCGGGCTTGGCGCCCATCGCGCGCTTCACCGCGGCCAGGTGCCGCTGGCGCCAGCGGGTGACCCGCTCGGCGACGTCCAGCAGCGCTTCGGCGAGCGGCTGCAGCGCCGCGTGCGCGGGGTCGGCGTAGACCTGCCGCCAGGCGGCCTCCACGGCCGGATCGGCCCGGTGCCGCTGCTCGGAGGGCTCGTGCGGCACCGCCAGTCCGCGCCGGGCGAGCAGCGCCAGGGCGTCGTCGTACAGACCGGGGGCGCGCAGCGCCTCGCTCAGCTCGGCCCGCGTCTCGGGTATCTCGTCGTACATCCGCAGCAGGCCGGCGTTCTTGTTGCCCAGCAGGAACTCCAGGTGCAGGAAGGCCGATGACTGGAACCCGGAGGCCTCGCCGAACACCGAGCGGAAGGCGTTGAACTCCTGCGGGGTCATGGTCGCCAGCAGGTCCCAGGACTCCACCAGGACGTCCTGCACATGGGTGCCGCGCCGCAGCGCGGCCAGCGCGGCCGGCAGGTCGTCCTCGCGCATGGCCTGCTGGGCCAGCGTCCACTCGTGCCGGAGCAGGCCGAAGAGCAGCTCCATCACCTGGGTGGTGACGATGAACGACAGCTCGGCCGGGACCTTGCTGCGCGGCTGCTGCAGGCTGTGCAGCTCCTCCAGGCGCGCGTACCGGGCGTAGGGGGTGCCCCGACCCGGCTCACCGCCCCGACCGAACGACAGGTTGGGTGTCTCCACCGTGTCGTGCCCCATCCCGATCCCTCCTGATGACCCGGCCGGCGGATGCCGCCCTACCGGTGACGCGGCCGCCTGCTGGTCCGTAGTGGCCGGGCCCCATTGTGCGGCGGTCACTGCCCCCACTTGAATGGGCACCGGGCACGGCAACCGCAGCCGGACCTGCCGATCGAGAGGTCTTCCCGCCGATTCCCTTTACGATCGCAAAAGAGCGGGATCCAGCCAGTCGATCAACCTCTCCGGGAGCCGCCATGGACGCCGTCGACCGCCGCCTGCTGGCCGAGCTGCAGGCCGATGCCCGGCTCTCGTACAACGAACTCTCCCGCCGGGTGAGCCTCTCCGCACCCGCCGTCGCCGAACGGGTGCGCCGGTTGGAGGCCGAGGGGGTGATCAGCGGGTACCACGCCCACGTCGACCCCGCCCGGGCCGGGCTGCCGATCACCGCGCTGGTCCAGCTCCAGTGCTACGGCCCGCGCTGCGTGCTTCGCGACCCGGAGGTGCCGCGGTGGCCGGAGGTCCTCCAACTGCACCGGGTGACCGGCGGGGCCTGCTGCGTGCTGCTGGTGGCGGTCCCCGCGATGGCCGCCTTCGAGGCACTGATCGACCGCCTCGGCGGCTATGGGCAGCCGGCCAGCTCGATGATCCTCTCCAGCCCGGTGCCCTGGCGGCCGGTGGTCGCGCCCTGACGCCCGCGCCGGCGCCGCGCCGCCCTCAGTGCGCCTCGGGCAGGTGCAGGCCCAGCCCCGCCAGGCCGTTCAGGAACAGCTCCACGCCGACCGCCGCCAGCAGCAGGCCGAGCAGCCGGGAGAGCACCTCCAGCGACGTCCGGTGGGTGCGCCGCATCAGCGGGGCGAGCGCCGCCACGCAGATGTAGTTGATCGCCACCACGGCGAGGTAGGCACCGACGACGGTGGTCCGCCAGCCCCAGTCGTCCTTGCTGAGCGAGCCCACCAGCACCGCGGTGACCGCCAGCGGGCTGGCCACGTACGGGAGCATCAGTTCGCGGATGCCGTCCACCATCGGGTTCGGCAGGTGGTCGTCGTCCTCGCCGGTGCCGGCGCCGAGGTGGATGCCGAGGACCAGGGCGACGGCGTAGACGAAGAAGATCGTCCCGCCGGCCAGTTGCAGCGACTGGTCGCTGATGTGGAACAGCGAGGTCACGAAGTCCGCGCTGTAGGCGAGCACCAGGCCGATCAGGGCGGTGATCAGGGAACTCCAGGCCGCCAGCCGCCGCAGTTCGTGGGTGCTGCGGGTGGCGGCCAGCCGGGCGAAGGACAGCAGGACCTTCGGCGGGCCCACGACGGCGAAGAAGGCGATGAACGCGCTGCTCAGGTTGAAGACGAACATGGGCCAAGCATGATCGGGACGCTCAGCGCAGTTCGACCGCCACGCCCTCGGTGCGCAGGGTGTCGAGGATCGCGTCGAAGTAGCTCAGCCGCCGCCCGCCGATGACGACGGTGCCCGTGAGGTGCCGCCGGGCGGTGCCGGCGTCCCGCCAGACCAGGGTGAACGGGGGAGCGGGCCCGAAGCCGCCGTGCAGGCAGTCGGCCAGTGCGTCGAGGTTGCTGCCGTAGTAGCCGCCGGGGCCGTTCAGAGCGGCGCCCAGGGCGGTGTAGAACGCGACGCGGTCGGTGATCGCGTGGCCGTCCAGCTGGTACGCGGGCGGCGGCGCGGGCGGGTCGGTGGCCATCGTTCCTCCATTCCTCGGTGCTCCGATGTTCGCCCGGATGGCGGCCCCGGGTCGAGCCGGCCCGCCCTTTCGGCTCCTATGGAAGCCGGATCACCTCCGCTGGAACGAGGGGATCACCTCCGCTGGAACGAGGACTCGACATGTGTCTGAACCGTAAGGATCTCGGCCTGCTGGCCCTGCGCGGCGCCGTCGGCGGGGTGCTGATCGCGCACGGCACCCAGAAGCTGTTCGGCTGGTTCGGTGGCAGCGGCCTGGAGGGCACCACCCAGGCGATGGAGCACATGGGCTTCCACCCGGCCCGGCAGAGCGCCCTGGCGGCCGGCCTCGGCGAGGCCGGCGGCGGCGCGCTGCTGGTGGCCGGGCTGGCCACCCCGGCGGCCGGCGCGGTGGTGGCCGGCACCATGGCGGGCGCGGTCGCGGTGCACGCCCCGTCCGGCTTCTTCGTGATGTCGGGCGGCTACGAGTACCCGGCGTTCCTGGGGGCGACCGGGCTCGCGCTGGGCCTGGCGGGCCCGGGGCGGTACTCGCTCGACCACCTGACCGGCCACGCCTTCGACCGGCCCTGGGTGGGCCTGGTGGCGTTCGCCGCGAGCGCCGCCTCGGCGTACGGCGTGGTGGCCCGCCGCCGGCACGTGGTGCGGCTGCGCGAGGAGCGGGCCGCCGTGGAGGCGCAGACGCAGGAGGGCTCGGGGCTGTCCTGAAACCGCCCCACCGGAGTTCCGCGCGCCGGGGCGGTGCGCGGAACCCCGCGGTCGCGGCCCGCCGCGACCCTCACCCGGATGCCCACCCCTGTTGGCGGGCGCGGTCGCGCCCTCGGAGGGTGGGCGTGAGGCGTGCCGGGCAGCCCGGCGCCGAGCCGGAGCAGAGCCGCCGCAGCGCGGAGACGAAGCAGCGCGGACGACGACGCGCAGAATCGAGGACCCATGGACCGCCAGTCGCCGACCCGGGCGAACCGCCCGACCGGCCCGACCCACCCGACCCGCACCACCGCCCAGGACGTCACCGCCGCGGTGGTGCGCCGTCCCCGCCGGGCGGTGGCCGGTGTCCTGGCCGCGGCCGCCCTGGGCACGGCGGCGCTGGCCGGCTGTTCCTCGGACAGCGAGCCGAGCAAGGCCGTCTCCTCGGCCGCCGGCGCGGTCCAGTCGGGCCTCTCGGCCGCCGCCTCCGCCGCCGCCTCGGCGGTGGAGTCGGCCGCGAGCGGGCTCTCCTCGGCGGCCTCCTCCGCGGTGGCGTCGGTGGCCGCCTCGGCGCAGGCGGCAGCCTCCTCGGCGGTCTCGAACGTCAAGGGCGGGCTGGACGCCAAGGGGGACGTCACGGTGAGCGGGGTGACGATCGGCTCGGACGGCAAGGCCGAGGCGACGCTCTCCGTCGCCAACCACGAGCAGCAGTCCAACCGGTACGTGATTCAGGTCAACTTCACCGACGACTCCGGCAATGTCCTGGACGCGACGGCGGTGACCGTTCCGGACGTGGCCGCCGGGCAGACCGCCCAGGCCACCGCCCGGAGCAACCGCGACCTCTCCGGCTCGGTGAAGGTCGTGGTGGCCAACGCCGTCCGGTACTGATCCGCAGGTCAGCGGGGCCGGCCCGGCGGGGGCCAACCTTAAGCGCGACTCAAGCCTCAACATCACCCCTTGACGGGCGAGTTGGTCTAGTCCATTTTAATCCACAGGTGCAGGGAGCCCCTGAACCGGCGTCAGCGGTCTGTGGCCGCGGGCGCCGGTTCGGCATATCCCGGTGTCCGTCAGGCGTGTACCCGCTCGATTCCCTTTCCCCCGTTCTGTCATGCCCTGGTCGTACGGCCCCACCCCGTACGAGCCCGCCAGGCGCGGCGGATCCCCCACAACCAGGAGTCACGCACCCATGCTCCGTTCACGTATCGAAAGGGCCGGGACCCCGGCTCAGGAGGGCGGCCGCCGGCGGCGCCCGAAGAGCCTGGCCGCCCTCGCGGTCGGCACGACCGCCTCCCTGCTGCTCGGCGCGGGCCTCGCCCTCACCGGTGGTGCCTCGGCCAGCGCGGCCGTCACCAACTCCACCGGCGCGCCCGCCACCAGCGGTGGCATCAAGGTCGCCTACTTCGACCAGTGGTCGATCTACGCGAACGCGTACTACCCGAAGACGATCCAGGACACCGGCGTCGCCGGGAAGCTGGACTACCTGATCTACTCGTTCGCGAACATCCACCCCACCAACCTGAACTGTTTCGAGGCCACCAAGGCCGCGAGCCAGGACGACAACAACCCCAACGCGGGTGACGGTGCGGGCGACGCGTTCGCCGACTACCAGAAGAGCTTCGGCCCGGACATCTCGGTCGACGGCGTCGGCGACGCCTGGGGCCAGCCGATCGCGGGCAACTTCAACCAGCTGAAGAAGCTGAAGGCGAAGAACCCCAACCTCAAGGTCCTGATCTCGCTGGGCGGTTGGACGTACTCCAAGTACTTCTCGGCGGCGGCCGCCACGGACGCCTCCCGCAAGAAGCTGGTCTCGTCCTGCATCGACATGTTCATCAAGGGCAACCTGCCGACGGACGCCGGCTACGGCGGCCCGGGCTCGGCGGCCGGCATCTTCGACGGCATCGACATCGACTGGGAGTACCCGGGCGGCGGCGGCCACACCGGCAACATCTCCAGCCCGAGCGACAAGCAGAACTTCACCCTGCTGCTGAAGGAGCTGCGCGAGCAGCTGGACGCCCAGGGCAAGACCGACGGCAAGACCTACGCCACGGCGGCGGCGGTCGGCGCCGGCCAGGACAAGATCCGGAACGTGGAGACCGACAAGATCGGTCAGTACCTCACGTTCCTGGACATCATGACCTACGACATGCACGGTGCCTGGGACGCCAAGGGCCCGACCAACCACCAGGCCCCGATCTACTCCGGCCCGGACGACCCGATGACCCCGGCCGCGCCGGGCAACGGCAAGTACTCGGTCGATGCCGCGATCAAGGCGTACACCGCCGGTGACACCGACTACGGCATCCCGGGCGGCTTCCCCGCCAAGAAGATCAACGTGGGTGTGCCGTTCTACTACCGCGGCTGGACCGGCGTCCAGAACAACGGCAAGAACGGTCTCTTCCAGCCCGCCACCGGCCCGGCCACCGGCGCGGCGATGTCCGGCAACGTCCCCGGCATCCAGATGTACAAGGAGCTCGCGGGCTTCGTCGACAACCCGGCCCGGACCTTCTGGGACGACACGGCGAAGACCACGTACTTCTACGACGGCTCCACGTTCTGGAGCGGTGAGGACACCCGGTCGATCCAGGCCAAGGTCGACTACGCCCACTGCAACGGCCTCGGCGGCTCCTTCGCCTTCTCGCTGTACGACCTGGGGACCAAGACCGCGCTGTTCGACAAGATGGTCGAGGCCACCAACGGGTCCGCCGCCGCCTGCCCGGCCGCGCCGAGCCCCACCCCGACCCCGACCAAGACGGTGACCCCCACGCCGACCCCGACCGCGACGGCCACCCCCACCGCGACCCCGACGCCGACCACCACCCCGACCTCTCCGGCCGGCTGCTCCGCCGCCCCGAGCTGGGACGCGGCGGCCACCTACGCCACCTCGACCAAGGTCTCCTGGAAGGGCCACTACTACACCAACAAGTGGTGGACCAAGGGCGAGGACCCCGCCACCACCGGTCAGTGGGGCGTCTGGACCGACAACGGCCCCTGCTGAGGCCGTACCGCTCCACCGTTCAGGTGCCCGGCCGTCCGCGGGCCCGCGCACCTGAGCAGCACCTGAAGATCTGAGGGCCCTGACGGACCCTCGCACCACGAGTCCGGCCCGCCGGGGGACGACACCCCGGCGGGCCGGACTTTCCACGTTCCCGGGCCCGGGGCGGGCCGCCCGGCCGCCCGGCCCACCGGGCTCGGGCCGGGCCACCAGGCCACCAGGCCACCGGGCCACCGGCCCGCCGGGCTCAGGCCAGGTCGTCGGTGCGCCCGAGGGCGTCGGGCTGGCTCTCCTCGATCCGGCGCAGCATCCGGGCCAGCATCGCGGACAGCACGGTGCGGTCCTCGCCGACGACGTCCTGGAGCAGCTCCTCCTCGAAGACGGCCGCCATCCGCATCGACTCCAGCCACTTGTCGCGGCCGTTCTCGGTCAGCTCGATGATCACCCGGACCCGGTTGGTCTCGTCCCGCTCCCGGGTGACGAGGTCCTCGGCGACCATCCGGTCGATCCGGTGGGTCATCGCGGCCGGGGTGAGCCCGAGCCGCTTGGCCAGCTCGCCCGGTCCCAGCCGGTACGGGTTCCCGGCGACCACCAGGGCCTTGAGCACCTCCCACTCGGCGGAGGTGATTCCCAGCACAGTCAGCTGCCGGCTGTAGGAGACGCCCATCCGCCGGGCGACCCGGGAGAGGGTCTGCACGATGGTCTCCACCTGCGGGTCCACGGTGGGGAATTCCCGCTGGTAGACGGCCACCTGCTCGGCGATGCCCAGCTCGTCGGGGGCGGCCGGCGCGGGCTTGTCTGCTGTCATGCGGACCAGTGTCGCACGTGGGGGTGCAGACCTTAAGCCTTTGACTCCGCAGTCTTCCGGTGCTAAGACTTTATCTCGGCAGACTTTAGCTCTTAAATCTTCTGCCCTTAAGAGTATTCATTGAAACCAGCGAAGGGGTGTGCACGGTGACCGGCACGGTGAAGCAGCAGAGGCAGCGGCGTCATGGGGCGGGCGGCCCGCTGCGCCGCGTCCAGATCGGCAACGCGCTCAGTGCGTTCGGCAGCGGATTCACGATGCCGTACATGTTCGTGTACGTGGACCAGGTGCGGGGGCTGGGCTCGCTGGCCGCCGGGATGGTGTTCACCGTCTTCGCGCTGGCCGCGCTCGCGGTGCTCCCGTTCACCGGCCGCGGCATCGACCGGTACGGCCCGCGCCCGGTGCTGCTCGCCGGCGCCGCGCTCGCCGCCACCGGCGCGTTCGCCTTCGGCCACGCCACCGGCACCCCGGCCCTGCTGGTCTCGTCCTTCCTGTTCGGCGCGGGTGTCACCACCTGCCAGCCGGCGCTCGCCACCATGATCGTCCGCTGCTCGACCGCCGCGACCAGGTCGCACGCCTTCGCGCTGCAGTTCACCCTGATCAACCTGGGCATGGGCATCGGCGCGCTGGTCGGCGGCCAGATCGTGGACGTCGCCGACCCGGCCAGCCTGACCCGGCTGTTCACCATCGAGGCCGTCACCTTCCTGGGCCTGGCCCTGGTCACCGGCAGCGCCCGGATCCCGAACGCGGCCCCGGTCCTGGTCCCGGGCGCGGCCAAGGGCCCCCAGGGCCTGCGCGCGCTGGTCGCCGACAAGGCGATGCTGCGGCTCTGCGTGCTCGCCGGGCTGATCTTCTTCACCTGCTACGGCCAGTTCGAGTCCGGTGTCGCGGCCTTCGCCACCGACACCGTCGGCACCGCGCCCTCCACCCTGGGCATCGCCATCGGCGCCAACGCGCTGACCATCGTCGTGCTGCAGATGTTCGTGGTGCGGATCACCGCCCGCCGCCGGCGCACCACCGCGATGGCCGCGGCCGGCGTGGTCTGGCTGGGTGCCTGGGCGATGGCCCTGGTGGCCGGCCTGATCCGGACCGAGACCATGGCCGCCACGGTCGCGATCGTCTCGATCTACGCCCTGTTCGGGGTGGGCGAGTCGCTGCTCGCCCCCACCCTGGGCCCGATCGTCGCCGATCTCGCCCCGGCCCGGCTGCTCGGCACCTACAACTCCGGGTACGCCCTGGTGAAGCAGGTCGCGATCGCGGTCGGCCCGGCCGTCGGCGTGCTGCTGGTCGGCTCCGGCACCTGGCCGCTCTACCTGGCGGCGATGGCCGGCTCCACCGTGCTGATCGTGGTCCTGGCGCTGCGGCTGCGCCCGTACCTCACCGCCGTCCAGGACAACGCGGCCCCGGCCGTCGTCCGGACGACCCTCCCGGTCCGGGAGCTCCAGACCGCGGCGTGACGCCCGGTCTGACATGCCACGACTGCGCCGTCCGGGTCACCTGGACGGCGCTCGTCGCGCTTGGATTCGTGACCACCGGCACATAGTGTCAGTGGCTGTTGACCGTCCGGCTCCGACCGGCACAGGCGAGACAGGCGAATCGGCGAGGCTATGACGCAAGCGGCGCTCACGCACCCACCCGCACCAGCGGCCCCCGCAGCCCCCGTACCGGCCCGTCGGGGGCTGCCGCGCTGGGCGGCCGAACGGGCCGGCTGGCTCGGGCCGATCGGCGTGGCGCTCTTCGCCGGACTGCTGCGGTTCTGGAACCTCGGCTACCCCAACGCCTTCGTCTTCGACGAGACGTACTACCCCAAGGACGCCTGGTCGCTGCTGCGACAGGGCTACGAGGGCACCTGGCCGGACAGCGCCAACGCCGACATCCGGGGGGTGCCGCAGCGCATCCCGCTCACCTCCGCGCCGGAGTTCATCGCCCACCCGCCGCTCGGCAAATGGGTCATCTCGCTCGGCGAATGGGGCTTCGGCCTGCACCCCTTCGGCTGGCGTTTCATGACCGCGCTGCTCGGCACCGTGACCGTGCTGATGCTGGCCCGGATCGGCCGCCGGCTGTTCGGCTCCACCCTGATCGGCTGCACCGCCGCCCTGCTGATGGCCGTCGACGGGCTCCAGCTCGTGATGAGCCGGGTCGGCCTGCTGGACGGCGTCCAGATGTTCTTCGTGCTCGCCGCCTTCGGCTCCCTGCTGGTCGACCGCGACCGCACCCGGGCCCGGCTGGCGTCCGCCCGCGACGGCGCGCAGCCGGACGGCGACCGGATCCGCCTCGGCCCGCGCCCCTGGCGGATCGCCGCCGGGGTCGCGCTCGGCGCCGCCTGCGCGGTCAAGTGGAACGGCGTCATGGTGCTCGCCGCGTTCGGCCTGCTCACCGTGCTCTGGGACCAGTCCGGCCGCCGCTGGGCCGGCGCGCGCCGCCCCTGGCGCTCGATGCTGCGCCGGGACGCGCTGCCCGCCCTGCTCGCCATGGTCGGCTCGGCCCTCGTGGTGTACGTCGGCTCCTGGGCCGGCTGGCTCGCCGCCGGCGGCCGCACCGGCGGCGGGTACGACCGGCACTGGGCCGACGACCGGGCCGGCCTCTCCGCCGACAGCTTCCTCGGCGTCCCGCTGCCGCAGGTCCCGATGAGCTGGGTGCCGGCGCCGCTGCGCAGCCTCTGGCACTACCACGCCCAGATGTACGACTTCAACACCGGCCTGAGCACCCCGCACACCTACCAGTCGAACCCGTTCAGCTGGCTGGTCCAGGGCCGCCCGGTCTCCATGTACTGGGAGCAGGTGCCGAACGGGCAGCAGGGCTGCACGGCCTCCGGCGGCTGCGCCGCGCAGATCCTCGGCCTCGGTACCCCGCTGCTCTGGTGGACGGCCTGCTTCGCCCTGGTCTACCTGCTCTGGCGCTGGTTCTTCCGCCGGGACTGGCGCTCGGGCGCGGTGCTCTGCGGCGTCGCCGGCGTCTACCTGCCGTGGTTCCAGTACCAGGAGCGGACGGTCTTCTCGTTCTACATGGTGGTGCTGGTGCCCTTCCTCTGCCTGGCCGTGGCGCAGATGCTCGGGGCGATGCTCGGCCCGGCCGGGTGCTCGCCCGAGCGGCGCCGGGTGGGTGCGGCCGGGGCCGGGCTGATCGTGCTGGCGATCGTGGCCTGCTTCGCCTTCTTCTATCCGCTCTACACGGCGGAGGTGATCCCCATGACGTCCTGGCAGGACCGGATGTGGTTCACCAGCTGGATCTGAGGCATGGCGCTCGCGGCGGCCGCGGGGAACCAGCTGCTGCCGGTCACCCCCCTGCTGGGGGTGGTCGCCGCCGTGCTGCTGGCCGCCGCCGTGGCGGTGGCCGGGTGGGGCCTGCTCGGGCACGGCCACGCGGTGCTGCGGGCCGGGCTGCGCGCGGCGGCGCAGCTGGCCGCCGTCGCGCTGGTGATCACCTGGGTGGTCGGCTCGCTCTGGTGGTCGGCGCTGTTCGTGCTGCTGATGTTCGCGGTCGCGGTGCGCACCGCCGGGCGGCGGCTGACCGCCGGCCCGCAGTGGGTCCGGGCGGCCGTGCCGATCGGCGCCGGGGTGCTGCCGGTGCTCGGGCTGCTGCTGGGGGTCGGGTTGCTGCCGCCGAAGGGCCTCTCGGTCATCCCGGTGGCGGGCATCCTGATCGGCGGAGCGCTCACCGCGACCTCGCTCGCCGGCCGGCGTGCCCTGGACGAGCTGCGCCAGCGGCACGGCGAGGTGGAGGCGGCGTTCGCGCTGGGCTTCGAGGAGCGCGACGCCCGGCTGGAGATCTGCCGGACGGCCGCCGCGACCTCGCTCGTCCCGGCCCTCGACCAGACCAGGACGGTGGGCCTGGTCACGCTGCCCGGGGCGTTCGTCGGCATGCTGCTCGGCGGCGCCTCCCCGGTACAGGCCGGCGCGGTGCAGCTGTTCGTGCTGGTCGCTCTGCTGGCGGTGGAGTCGGTGGCGGTCGTCGTGGTGCTGGAGCTGGTCGCCCGCGGGCTGCTGGGCGCCTCGCCGCCCGGCGCCGTCGGGTAGGCTTGGCGCGTTGAAGGGGAGTAGCCCTCCACCGGACCGTCGACATACTGGCCCCTCGGGGCCCGGCGCCCGGGGCATCTGTCAGCTGGATGCCGGCGAGACCTTCGGCCGCAGTGCTGTGATGTTCTGACCAGCGCTGTCGGGCCGGAGCGACCCCTCACGGAGCTGCCGAGGCCGGGCAGCCCGACCCCTGAGGGATACCGAACCCCCGATGAGCCTGACCGTAGCCGCGATCACCTTCGGCATCGTCTTCCTGTCCGAACTGCCGGACAAGACCGCCCTGGCCAGCCTGATGCTCGGCGCCAAGTACCGGGCGAGCTATGTCTTCGTGGGCATCGCCGCCGCCTTCGCCCTCCAGGTCGGCATCGCCCTGGTCGCCGGGCACCTGCTCGCGCTGCTCCCGCACCGCTGGGTGGAGGGCGTCACCGGCCTGCTGTTCCTGGCCGGGGCCGCGATGCTGCTCTTCCACGGCGGCGGTGACGACGAGGACGGCCACGCCGCCAAGGAGCCGTCCGCCAACAGCTTCTGGAAGGTCGCCGGGGCCAGCTTCGTGGTCGTGGCGATCGCCGAGTTCGGCGACCTCACCCAGATCATGACCGCCAACCTCGCGGCCAAGTACGCCGACCCGCTCGCCGTCGGCCTCGGCGCCTGGCTGGCGCTCTGCGCCGTCGCCGGGATCGCCATCCTCGGCGGCCAGAAGCTGCTGAAGCACGTCCCGATGAAGATGATCATCCGGGTGGCGGCCGGGATCATGGTGCTGATGGCCGGGTTCAGCATCTTCCAGGCGATCACCGGCTGACCGGGGGTCAGCAGGTACCCGGGTCGCTCTCCAGGGCGGCCCGGGTCTTCGGCCCGTAGAAGGCGCCGCTCGGACCCGTCTCGCCCTTGATCTTGAAGCTGCGCTGGTAGTCGCCGAGCACCGTCGCCGTCCACCAGTCGAAGGTGCTGGTGGCGATCGACTTGTCGACGAATCCGCACGAGGTGGCCGCGAGCCGCAGCTGCATGTCCTTGACGTCCGCCCCGGTCATCCCGCGCTCCAGCACCCGCACCGTCGGTGTCGGGGCCGGAGTGGTCGCCGTCGGAGTTGGCGTGGCGGTGGCCGTCGGGGTCGGCGCGGTGGAGGTGGGGGCCGGCGCCGGGGGAGCCGCCGGGACCGGAGTGCTCGTCACGGCCGTGGCGCTCGGCGCCGCCGGCCGGCTCGTGGTCGGTCTGGCCGTCCTGCTCGGGGACGGGCTCGGGGCCTCGCTGGTGGACGGCGGTGCGCTCGGGTTCGGCGCCGGGGTGGTCGGGTCGACCGGGACGGGCGCCAGCGTCGTGGAGGGGGCGGGCTGCGCCCGGTCGCCCGGCTCGGCGGAGGGCGTCACCGCGTACGCCAGGCCGACGGTGAGCACCAGCAGCCCGGCGCCGGCCGCGGCCAGCAGGCCCTTGCGCCGGGCGGGCACGCCCTCCTGGGCCTGCTCCGCCGTGCGCCGGGCGGCGCGGCCGCCGGTCGGCCCCGGGGCGTCGGGCGCCGCCGGGTGGAACGGGAAGTAGCCGATCTCGGCGCCGTCGGCCGGGGGCTGTCCCACCGTCGGCCCGGGGCTCGGCGGCGGCACCGACATCACCGGCGGGAGCACGGTCGTCGCGTAGGCGTCCGCGTCCGGCCCGGCCGGGCGCGCCGGCGGGCCGTCAGCGGCCTGGGCGGGCGGCAGCACGGTGGTGGCGAACGGGTCCGCGGGGGCGCCGGCCGGCGGGGCGTCCACGATCGGGCCGAGGGCCTGCGGCACGTACGGGCGGACCAGCGGCGGGCCTTCGAGGTGCGGGAGGACGGCGGTCTCGGTCAGGCCCGGATCCGGGAGGCACCGGCACCCGGCGGAGCGTGCGGTGCCGCACGTCGGGCAGTGCTGGTCCGGCATCGCCGGTCCTCCTCGGTCTCGAATCGTCTTCCGCCCGCCCCGGGAGGGGTGTCCCCGGGGGCGAACGCGCCTGATTATGCAGGACGGTCCCAGGGGTGGACAGGGGCGTCCGGGCCACCGCGGGGGTGTTGTGACGGTTGGTGGTGGTTGTGACCCGATGAACGGTCGGCCGGTCGGCGACGTCCCCCGAATGGCCGCCGTTCTTACGTTCGGCTCAACTGAACGGCGCAGACCGGGGCATTTCTGACAGCATGGTGGCTGGGAGTGATCATCCGCACGGACCCCGCCGACCGGGATCCGCGACCCCTGGAGTCTCCATGACGGATCCGATCGCCGCGTCCGACCGCGGCCCGGCCGGCGAGCCCGGGCCGCCGGAGGTCACCGCCCCCAACCTCTGGGTGCCGATCGGCGCGCTGCTGCTGGCGATGCTGCTGGCCGCGCTCGACCAGACCATCGTCTCCACCGCACTGCCGACCATCGTCAGCGACCTCGGCGGCCTGGAACACCTCTCCTGGGTGGTCACCGCCTACATGCTGGCCTCCACGGCGGCCACCCCGCTCTGGGGCAAGCTCGGCGACATGTACGGCCGGAAGCGCTTCTTCCAGGCCTCGATCGTGATCTTCCTGGTGGGCTCGGTGCTCTGCGGCATCGCCCAGAACATGGGCGAGCTGATCGCCTTCCGGGCCCTCCAGGGCCTCGGCGGGGGCGGGTTGATGGTGCTCTCCCAGGCGATCGTCGGTGACCTGGTCTCACCCCGGGACCGTGGCAAGTACCAGGGCCTGTTCGGCGCGGTCTTCGGCGTCACCAGCGTGCTCGGACCGCTGCTCGGCGGACTGTTCGTGGACAACCTCAGCTGGCGCTGGGTCTTCTACATCAACCTGCCGGTCGGGGTGGTCGCCCTGGTGGTGATCGCCGCCGTCCTGCACGGGACGGAGGTGAAGCGCCGGCACCGGATCGACTACCTGGGCACGGTCCTGATCGCCTCGGTGGCCACCTGCCTGGTGCTGATGACCTCGCTCGGCGGGACGACCTGGGCCTGGAGCTCCTGGCAGATCGTCGGGCTCGGCGTGCTGGGCGTCGTCCTGCTGGTCGCCTTCGTCCTGGTCGAGCGGACCGCGGCCGAGCCGGTGCTGCCGCTGCGGCTGTTCCGCTCCCGGACGTTCAGCCTGGTCGCGGTGATCTCCTTCGTGGTCGGTTTCGCGATGTTCGGCGCGCTCACCTACCTGCCGACGTTCCTCCAGGTGGTCATGCAGGTCTCGCCGACCATGTCCGGCATCCACATGCTGCCGATGGTGCTGGGGATGCTGTTCACCTCGATCGGCTCCGGCCAGATCGTCGCCCGGACCGGCCACTACCGGGCCTTCCCGATCGCCGGAACGGCCGTCACCACGGTGGGCCTGCTACTGCTCTCCGGCCTGGACGAGCACAGCAGCACCTTCGAGATGAGCTGCTACTTCCTGGTCTTCGGCCTGGGCCTGGGCCTGGTGATGCAGGTGCTGGTGCTGATCGTGCAGAACTCCGTCGGCTACCAGGACCTGGGCGTGGCCACCGCCGGCGCCACCTTCTTCCGGTCCATCGGGGCGTCGTTCGGCGTCTCCATCTTCGGCACCGTGTTCGCCTCCGGGCTCAACAGCCGGCTCTCCGACGCGCTCGCCTCCGGGGTCCCGGTGCCGGCCGGCTTCGACCCCGGCGCGATCACCTCCGACCCCCGGGTGATCGCCGCCCTGCCGGCCGCCACGCAGGACGCGATCTACCACGCGTACTCCGAGTCGATCACCCGGGTCTTCCTGTACGCGGTACCGGTGGCGTTGGTCGCCTTCGTGCTGTCGCTCTTCCTGCGCGAGCAGAAGCTGCGCTCGACGGTGACCGCGCCCGACCTGAGCGAGTCGATCGGCCTCAATCCGGTGGAGCGCTCCTCGCTGGACGAGATCGCCCGCTCCCTGTCGGTGCTGAGCACCCGGGAGGCCCGGCGCGACCTGTTCCGGCGGATCACGGAGGGCGCCGGGCTCGACCTCAAGCCGGCCTCCAGCTGGCTGCTGCTGCAGATGCACCACCACGGGTCGGCCGAGCCCGCCGAACTGGCGGAGCGCCGGATCGTGCCGCTCGCGGTCGTCGAGGAGGCCGCCCGGGAGGTCGAGGACCGGGGGCTGGCCGCGCGCACCGGCGGCCTGCCGCTGCGGCTCACCGAGCCGGGGGAGGCGGCGGCGGTCCGGCTGGTGGCGGCCCGCCGTGAGCAGCTCTCCGAACTGCTCGGGGACTGGGACGAGAAGCAGTACGCGGACCTGGCGGCGCTGCTGACCAAGCTTTCCGCCGCGCTCTGCGCGGACGAGCGCGACCGGCCGGACCGGGCCGGGGCGGAGCCCGCGGAGCGGCGGTCGGGGTAGGGGGTGGGTGCCTTGGTGGTGCGTCGGGCGTGCCGGGGGCGTCGGTGCCGGGTGGTGCGTCAGGGGGTCCCGAACCACCGGGGCGTGTCGAGCCGGAACGGGTCGCCGGGGGCGAGGGTGCGCAGGTCCGTCTCCAGGGCGCGCAGTCGCTCCTCACCGAGGGTGTCGGACCACTGGGCGCGCAGTTCGTCGAAGATCCGGGCGGACCGGACCAGGCAGTCCACGCCCCGGGCGGTGAGCCGGACCACCTTGCGGCGGGCGTCGGCGGGGTCGCTGCCGCGCTCGACGTAGCCGAGCTGTTCGAGCTGTTCGACGGTCTTGCCGGCGGCCTGCTTGGAGATGCCGAGGCGGCGGCCGAGTTCGACGGCGGTGGTGCCGTCCGGCCCGATCGCCTGGAACACGAAGCCGTGCATCGGCCGCAGGTCGGGGTGGCCCTCGCGGGCGATCCGCTCGTGCAGCTCATCGATGATCAAGCGGAAGGCGAGCAGCAGCCGCAGCGGCAGCTCGAAGCCGGGGGGAGCGGAGTCGCTTGACACGATAGACAACCTCATTGACCATATAGACAACGTCATTGACCATTCTAGGGGGCCGCGCCCATGTCCGTCATCCGCCGTACCGAAGCCCGTCGTACCGAGACGCCCAACGCCGCCATGACCACCCTCGCCTCGCCCACCCAGGGCGGCAGCGCGCTCGCGATGTGGCGCGTGGAGATGGCCGCCGGCGGCCAGGGCCCGCTGCACGTCTTCGACGTCGAGCAGGTCTGGACCGTCCTGACCGGCGCCCTGTCCGTCGAACTGGGCGAGGACGCCTTCGCGCTGGCGGTCGGCGACACGGCCGTGCTGCCCGCCGGTGTGGCGCGCCGGATCTCCGCCGGGGAAGCCGTCACCGCGCTGGTCGCCGCGCCGGGCGGGGCCCGGGTGTCCGTCGCCGGCCGGCCGGAGGAGGAGCCCTTCGTCCCCGGCTGGATCGCCTGATCCACGGGCATCGGCCCCCGCACCGCCCCTTCCGGAGCGGTGCGGGGGCCGGTGGAGGTTCGGCGGCCGCTGGGGGTCGGGCCGGGCGGAGGTGGCCGCCGCGGTTCAGCTGGTCGACCATGCCCAGGAGGCCTCGTCGTTGCGCGGGTTCGGGGTCAGGCTGCCGCGACTTCGGGACGCGCCACCGCTCGTTCGGGGAGACGTTCCGCGCCTGCCGCCACCCGCTTGTGGGGCAGGATGGAGCCATGAGCGTAGTCAAGATCAACGTACTGACCGTCCCCACCGAGCAGCGCGAGGTGCTGGAGAAGCGCTTCGCCTCCCGCGCGGGCTCCGTGGAGAACTCCGACGGCTTCGAGTGGTTCGAACTGCTCCGCCCGGTCGAGGGCACCGACAACTACCTCGTCTACACCCGGTGGGCCGACGAGGAGTCCTTCAAGGCCTGGATGGAGGGCCCCATGCAGGCTGCTCACCGCCAGGGCCCGCCGCCCGCCGAGGGCGAGGCGCCGCAGCGCCCGGCGGCCTCCGGCTCGACCCTCTGGTCCTTCGAGGTCGTCCAGTCGGCCGGCCCGAAGGGCTGACCGCTTCCCTCGGGCCCTCTCCTCGCACGGGTTTCGCGGGGGAGGGCCCGAACCGCGTTCTCAGCCGCCCGCGATGACGGCGAGGTGGGCGGTGGCTGACCGGGACGGGCTGTCGAGGAGCGCCTTGCCCTTCGCCGCCGTTCCGAGAGAAGGCTGTCCGAGGCGACGCCAGGGTCTCCAGGTCCGGCCTCTTCTCTTGATCAGAAGCGGTTCGGCTCCTCATCAACGGGAGGGGTCTGCGTCGGGGTTGCCCGATCCGCCTCGATGGCCCCGGCAGCCTCGGCTGCTTCCCGGAAGGTGACAACCGCCTCGCCGTTCTCCCGCGCCCATGCGGTGAGCATCCTGATGGGCTCTTCCAGGGTTCGCCCGAGATCGGTCAGGCCGTACTCCACGCGCGGCGGTGCCTCGGCGTACGCGTGCCGCTCGACCAGCCCGTTGGCCTGGAGCCGGCGCAACGTCTGGGTCAGCACCTTGCGCGAGACGCCGCCGCTCAGCTCGACCAACTCGCCGTGACGCAACGGGCCGTCGGTCAGCGCGAAGAGCGTGACCATGGACCACTTGCTGGCGATGATCTCCATGGCCAGGAGAGCGGGACAGTCGGCGAGGAAGGCGATTCCCGGTCGCAGGCTCATGCCCCGAAGGTTACCTGGAGGTACCTGATGGCCGCCTATCGTCGTGGAGGTGCGCACGCCTCCTACCCGCATCGCATGATTGAGGTTCAGCCATGTTCGTCTCACTCGCCGTCGTCACCGTGGTCATGTCGGCGCTTCTCCTGGCATCGGCCGGGGCCAAGGCTCTGCGGACGCGGCACATCACCGAGCAGATGTCCACACTCGGACTGTCGCAGAGCCTGATGGCCTTCCTGATCGGCGCTCAGATCGCCGGCGCGGCCGGTGCGATCGCCGGACTCCGGTGGGGACCCGTCGGGATCGCCGCCGCGATAGGCCTTTCGCTCTACTTCGCCGGGGCGGTCGCCTTCCACCTGCGCGTCGGCGACCGCAAGGGCGCGTCTCCGGCGGCGGTCCTCACCATCGCCTCCGTGGCCCTGGTCGTGCTGCGCGTCGCCACCCTCTGACAGCGGACGGCCGGCTGCCGTCGGGGCCGTGGGGGGCACGTTCCAGGCCGCCAAGCGCCTGGCCACAGCTCGGCCGAGTCGCCCGGGTGCTTCTCGCGGGTCTCGGCCGTCCTGCCCATCGAGGTGGTGCGCCCCGGATTCGGCCGGGGCGCACCACCGTTCAGGGGGTGGGCGGTGGGCGGAACTCGACCGGGGCGGCGAAGGCGGCGCGGCGGGTGGCTCGGCGGAGGGCGCGGAGGACGGTGGTGCCGAGGGTGAGGCAGAGGACGACGGTGAGGACGGCGCGGGGGAGGTCCCAGCCGAGGGAGGTGGTGAGGCAGTAGGCGGCGAAGCGGACCAGGTTGGCGCTCACGTCGTCCCCCGGGACGAAGGAGATCGAGCCGGACAGGCCGGCGATATAAGGCCAGCCCTGGAGGTTCATCACCGTGCCGTAGAGCAGTGAGGCGACGGCGCCGTAGCCGGCGAGCAGGGCGAGTTCGCGGCGGCCGCGCAGGGTAGCGGCGCCCGGGAGCAGGCCGGCACCCAGGCAGACCCAGCCCATGGCGAGCATCTGGAACGGCAGCCAGGGGCCGACCCCGCCGGTCAGCAGCGCGGAGGCGAACATCGAGAGCGAGCCGAGGACGAAGCCGAAGCCGGGGCCGAGGACCCGCCCGGCGAGCACCATCAGGAAGAACATCGGCTCCAGGCCGGCGGTGCCCGCGCCGAGCGGGCGCAGCGCGGCGCCCGCCGCGGCCAGGACACCGAGCAGGGCGACCGACTTGGCGTCCAGGCCCGGCGCGCCGCCGCCGGCCGTGCGGCCCTCGGAGATCTGGGCGATCACCACCGCGAGGAGGAGCGGCAGGAGCAGGGCGAACAGCCAGGGGGCGTCGGTGGAGTGGCCGACCAGGGCGGAGTCGGTGGCGGCGAGCAGCGGCCAGCCGAAGGCGGCCACGCCGACCGAGGAGGTGAGCAGCAGGGTGGCGATCGAGCGGCGGCCGAGGGGGACGGGGCGGTTCCCCGCGCGCGGGGTGCGGTTCGTCCGGCTTGGGTTCGTCCGGCTTGGGTTCGTTCGGCTTCGGGGCATTCGGCTTCGGTTCATTCGGCGCTCCCGGCGAGGGCCTGTTCGACCTGGTGGACGGTGAGCCAGGGCCCGGGCGCGAGGATCTTGGAGACCTGCGGGGCGAAGGTGGGGGAGGAGACCACCACCTCCGGGGTCGGGCCGTCCGCGACGATCTCTCCGTCGGCCAGGATCACCGTGCGGTGGGCGAGTTCGGCGGCGAGCTCGACGTCGTGGGTGGCGAGCAGGACGGCGTGGCCCTCGACGGCGAGCGTCCGCAGGATCTCCACCAGGCGGGCCTTGGCGGCGTAGTCGAGACCCCGGGTGGGCTCGTCGAGCAGGATCAGCGGCGGCCGGGCGGTGAGCACCACGGCCAGCGCCAGGGTGAGCCGTTGGCCCTCGGAGAGGTCGCGCGGGTGGGTGGCGTCGGCGATGCCGGGCAGTAGCCGCTCCACCAGGGCGCGGCAGGTGCCCGGGTCGGCGCCCGCGTCGCCGTCCGCCGCGGCGCACTCAGCGGCGACGCTCTCCCCGTACAGCAGGTCGCGAGGGTCCTGCGGGACGAGGCCGACCTGGCGGATCAGCTCGGCGGGCCGGGTGCGGTGCGGGGTCCGGCCGCCGACCCGGACGCTGCCGGCGGCGGGGGCGTGCAGGCCGACCAGAGCGCCGAGCAGGGTGGACTTGCCGGCGCCGTTGCGGCCCATGAGTGCCGTGATCTCCCCGGGGTGGAGGGCGAGGTCCACTCCGCGCAGAGCCGGGACGGGGCCGCGCTTGACGGCGAGGCGGTCGGCGGTGGCGAGCGGGGCGGTGGCCGGGTCGGTGGGTGCGGCGGCGGGGCGCAGGCCGTCCAGTCGGGTACGGAGGGCGGCGGCCTTGCGGCGGGCGTCGCGGACCGTCAGCGGCAGCGGGGTCCATCCGGCGAGCCGGCCGAGGCCGACCACGGGCGGGTGGACGGGGGAGTGCGCCATCACCTCGGCCGGTTCGCCGAGGACGGGCAGGGCGCCGGGGGTCAGCAGCAGGACCTGATCGGCGTACTGGACGACCCGCTCCAGCCGGTGCTCCGCCATCAGGACGGTGGTGCCCAGGTCGTGGACCAGGCGTTGCAGGACCGCCAGCACCTCCTCGGCAGCGCCCGGGTCGAGGGCCGAGGTGGGCTCGTCCAGGACCAGGACGCGCGGGTGGACGGTGAGCACCGAGCCGATGGCGACGCGCTGTTGCTGGCCACCGGAGAGCGAGCCGAGCGCGCGGTCGCGCAGATCGGCGAGGCCGAGCAGGTCGAGCGTCTCCTCGACCCGGCGCCGCATCACGTCCGGCGCCAGGCCCAGCGACTCCATGCCGTAGGCGAGTTCGTCCTCGACCGTGTCGGTGACGAAGTGGGCGAGCGGGTCCTGGCCCACCGTGCCGACCAGGTCGGCGAGTTCGCGCGGCCGGTGCTCCCGGGTGTCGCGCCCGGCGACGGTCACCCGGCCGTGCAGCACGCCGCCGGTGAAGTGCGGGACGAGGCCGCTGACGGTGCCCAGCAGGGTGGACTTGCCGGAGCCGGAGGGGCCCACCAGCAGGCAGAGCTCCCCTTCGGGGACGGTCAGGTCGACGCCGCTGAGCGCCGGGGCCTCGGCGTCGGTGTACTGGACGGAGACCTGCTCGAAGGTGATCACGAGGCCCTCCGGGGCGGGTGCGGGGTGACGAACGCCGGTACCAGGCCGATCAGTACGGCGAGGACGGCGGTCAGGGGCAGGGCGGGAGCGGTCGGCGGGACGACGGTCGGGGCGAAGGCGGCGGGGTCGAGGGCGGAGAGCCAGATCGTCAACGCGGCCACGGCGGCGCCCGATCCGGCGGTCAGCCACTCGGGGAGGGACCACGGGTCGGGGCGGTAGCGCGTCCGGGGGGAGCGGCGGCCGCCGAGCAGCAGACCGGCGAAGGCCGCGGCCAGGCCGAGCAGCAGGACGGGCGCCGCCCAGCCGGCGCCGTCGGCGGTCAGCAGTCCGTAGGCGGCGAGGCAGATCCCGAGCAGGCCGGACAGGGTGAGCGCGGCGGTGGTGCGGGCGAGGCGGGGCGGGACGTCGGTGGTGCGGCCGAAGCCGCGGGTGTCCATCGCGGCGGCCAGTGCGACCGAACGCTCCAACGCGCCCTCCAGGACGGGCAGTCCGACGCTCAGCACGGCGGCCACGCCCCGGTCGGTGCGCCCGCGCAGACGGCGGGCGGCGCGCAACCGCTGCACGTCGGCGACCAGGTTGGGCGCGAAGGTCATCGCGACCACGACGGCCACGCCCGCCTCGTAGAGCGCGCCGGGCAGCGTGCGCAGCAGGCGGGTCGGACTGGCGAGGGCGTTCGCGGCGCCGACGCAGACCAGCAGGGTGGCCAGCCGCAGCCCGTCGTAGAGCGCGGCGAGCAGGCCCTCGACGGTGACCCGGCCGCCGATCCGGACGCCCTGAGCCCAGGCGGGCAGCGGTACTTCGGGGAGGGTGAGGAGGACGTGGGTGCCGGGGATCGGGGAGCCGAGCAGGACCGCGAAGACCAGGCGGATGCCGAGGACCACCAGGCCGAGGCGGAGGAACGCGCCGTAGGAACGGGACCACGGCGCGTCCCCGCGGCGGGCGGCCACGACGTAGCCGGCGACGGCGGCGAGCAGGAGGAGCAGCAGCGGGTTGGTGGTGCGGGTGGCGGCCGCGCCGAGGCCGAGTGCCCACAGCCACCAGGCGCCGGGGTGCAGTTGGCGCGGGCCGAGCGGGGTGCGGGCGGCGCGCGGGGTGCGGCGGGGAGGCCGGGGGAGGCGGGCGCGGTGCGGGGGGTGGGGCTGGCCGGGGGCGCGGGGTGTGGTCACGGGGTGGGGTCCAGGTCGGGGCGGGTGGGGACAGGGCGGAGGGCGGGTGCAGGTGTGGGTGCAGGTGTGGGGGTGGGGGCGGAGTAGGAAGTCGGCTGGGCCGACTTCCTACTCCGGGCGCTTCCCGCGGCCTTGTCCACGTTTCTGCGGGCGGGGTCCTGCTTTCGCTTGCGGCCCGGGGTTTCTGTAGACCGGTCGCTATATGTAGACCGGTCTACAGAGATGGGCTGCTTCTATGTAGACCGGTCGGTATAAAGGTCCCGATCCGGCCCGGGGTGGGGCTGGGGGCCCGCTAGGCCCGGACCCGGCCCGGGGGCCGGGTGGGGCTGACGGGCCGGGCGCGTGGTGCGCGCCCGGCCCGGCATCCCTTCTATGCAGACCGGTCTACATAGGTGGACCGGTCTACATATTCGACCCGACTCAGCGGCGACGACGGGCCTGCCAGACCGCACCGGCGGCCAGGGCGGCGACCAGGACGCCCCCGGCGATCAGGCCGATGTCGGGGCCGCTGCCGTGGTCACCGTCGGCCGAGCCGCCCCCGGAACCGTCACCGGCACCGTTCGCGGCCGGTTTGTTCGCCGCGCCGAGCTGGTCGCCGCAGCCGGCCTTCGGATAGCCGGCGATGGCACAGAGCAGGCCGTTGGTGTCGTACCGCAGTGGTGGGGCGACGGCCGCCAGGACCTCGGCCGAGTTGGCACCGGTGGGCACGACCGCACAGGCCGTGCGGAGTCCGGGCGGGGTCTCGCCGGGGGAGTCGGCGGCGGTGCCGAAGTCCAGGACCACGGCGACGCGTTTGCGGCCCGGCTGTTCGGCGGTACCGCCGCAGGTGGTGGCGAAGTCCCCGACGGCACCGGGCCGGGCGGCCTCCCGGCCGCCGTCGGGGCTGACGGCGAAGCGCCACCCGTCCACGCCCCCGTCCTGCGGCACGTACACGGCCGGGCCCTGCTGCTGGTAGCCCCAGGCGCCGTCGGACCACTTCCAGAACGACCAGTACCGGTACCCGGCGGCCTGCGCGGGCGCCGCGCCGATGACCAGCAGGATCAGCACCCCGGCGATCAGTCCGGCGAGGAACCGGACGACCGCGGCCACCACCCGCCGACGCCGCTGGGGGTCAGCACAGGCCCGCCCGGCACGACCCGCACCGGCACGACCCGCACCGGCATGAACAGCACCGGCGGGACCCGCACCGGCGCGACCGCCACCGGCGCGACCGACACCGGCATCGTCGGCATCGGCGGCGTGGGCGGTGGCCCGGGGGGTGCCGGGGGTGGTCACAGCTTCTGGCCCCGCTTGCGCTGCAGGCTCAGCAGCAGCCCGCCGCCGATGCCGATCAGCAGGCCGACGCCGATCACCCACCACTGGCCGAAGCCGCCGTCCTTCTTCTTCTCGGCCGGTGCCGAGGAGGCGGGGGCGGAGGCCGCGCCGGTCGCCTCGGGCGCCGGGCCCAGCGCCGTCAGCTGCCCGACCAGGTCGCCGCCGAACGCGGCGGGGTCCCGCTGGGCGGCCTGGGCGACCAGCAGCAGGGTGGCGGTGGCCGAGGCGTCGGTGCCGCCCTTGGTCCAGGTGCCGCCCTCCTTGGCCAGCCAGTCCACCGCGCCGGTCGCCTGCTGCGGGTGCCCGCTCTGGATCAGGCCGAGCGCGGCCCAGGCGGTGGCGGTGTAGTCGGGGGTCGGGGCGGCCCCGGGAAGGGTCAGCGCCAGGTGCTGGTCACCGGCCGCGAGCTGGGCGGTGAGGTAGGCGCCGGCCGCCTCGGCGGAGTCCGCGCGCGCCACGAGCGGTTCTGTGGAGCCGTTCGCGCAGGGCAGGGCCTTGGGCGCGGCGTCCGTCCGGTTGGTGTTGGTGACCGGAAGCTTCCCGCCCGCCGCGGCGAGCGTGGCCTGGGCACTGGCCAGGGCGTTCGGGGCGAGCGCGCCGGCCGGGTCGGGCTGGTAGGCGAAGGCCCCGCGCTGGTCGGCGGGGGCGGCGCAGCCGAGCTGGAAGAGCGCCAGCCCGTCGTAGGCGCTCCGGCCCGCCTTGGCGACGGCCGCCGGGTCCAGCTTGGCGGCGAGCAGGGCGTTCACGGCCAGGCCGGTGGAGTTGGCGTCACCGGGGCTGCCGGGGTTGTAGGGCCAGCTGCCGTCCGCGTTCTGGTTGGCCTTGAACCACTGGACGCCCTTGTCGACGGAGTCCTGGTGGCCGCCGAGCGCGACCAGGGCCTGGACGGCGACGGCGGTGGCGTTGCTGTCCTCGGTCTTGGGGTCGCACGCGGCGGAGGCGTCCGCGCGGTAGGACGGCCAGCCGCCGTCCGCGCACTGCTGGCCGGTGAGCCAGGAGACGGCGGAGTCGGCCGGGGTCACCTTGGCGCCCGCCAGCGCGGTGAGGGCGAGGGACTGGCGCCACACGCCGTCGTACGTCGGGTCGCCCTTGCCGTAGAGGCCCTCGGGGACGGGCGCGGTGGCGCCGGCCGAGGGGCTGTCGGCGAGGGCCGGTGCGGCGGCGGCGCCGGCCAGCAGGGCGGCGGACAGGGCTGCGGCGCCCAGGCGGGCGGCGGTGAGCATGGTGGGGTTGAGCCTTTCGATGAGCGGTGGGGGTGGCCCGGGTGGGCCGTTCCGTAGACCTCGACGGTGCCGGGCACGGGGTGCCCGGCATGGCCGCTCGCCTCTCTCCGGGCACTCCGACTGCCCCGGCCGTCCAGCGCCGGGCTCACGGTTGCGGGTCAGTGCCGGATTCGCACCGGCTTTCCCCGGAGGAGAAGCGGGATGGAGTTGTCCTGCCCGTCGACTTTAGCCGCCGCGACCGTGACCGCCGTGCCTCCGGTCGCCGCGCGGAGGAGTCGGGGCGCCGACCGCGCCCGGACTCCGGAGCCACCCCAGCCCCGAACCCACCCGAGCCCCGGAACCACCCACCCCGACCCACCCCGACCGATCCCGCCCGCGCCCCGAGAACAGGTTCCACTTCCCTGCCCCTTCCCCGCCCCGCCCGCGGGCGCGCGCTCAGGGCAGTGTGAGCAGCCGCGCGGCGGTGTGCAGATCGGCGCGGACCTCGGCGATCGAGGCCCGCCCGGAGAGCCAGGAGACCAGGGCCGAGTGCCAGGTGTGCTCGATCACCCGGACGGCCGCACGCTGGCTCCCGGTCGGCGGCCCGGACTGGCCGATCGCGTCCAGGATCAGCTGCCCGGTGGCCGAGCTCACCTGGTCCACCTCGGCGCTCACCGAGCGGTCGGCGAACGACAGCGCTCGCACCATCGCCTCGGCCAGCAGCGGTTCGCGCTGGAGCGCGTGGAACGCCCGGGTGAGCGTCTCGGCGACCCGCGAGGCCGCGTCCTGCTCGGCCGGCGGGTGCCGTCGGACCTGCTCCTGGAGGCCCTGCAACTGCTCCAGCATGACCGCGACCAGCAGATGGACCTTGGACGGGAAGTACCGGTACAGGGTGCCGAGCGCCACCTGCGCGCCCTCCGCGACCTCCCGCATCTGCACCGCCTCGTACCCGCCGCGGGCGGCCAGCCCGGTCGCGGCCCGCAGGATCCGCCGCCGCCGTTCGGCCTGGCGGGCGGTCAGCGGCGGGTCGGCGGACTGCCCGGCGGGCCCGGCGGGGCCGGGGGCGGCGGCGGGCACGGAGGTGACGGGCGGTGGCAAGGGTGCTCCCGGGGCGCGAGAGTGACGGGGGGTGCTCCGGCCGGTCCGGCGGACGCTCCGGCAGTGCTCCGGCGTGGCGTGAATCACCAGCCCTGGCATCTGAGGAGAAGCTACGGGCCGGTATCTTCGAGGTCTCTCATTGTTCACATGGTCACGGGCGAACTCCACACCGCACTGAAACCTGATCTACTTTAGCGACCGGCAGCACAGACTTCAGCAAGGACGGGAGCCGACGATGACCGCGCAGCCGCTGCGGATTGCCCTGCTGTCGTACCGCGGCGACCCGTTCTGCGGCGGCCAGGGCGTCTACGTACGGCACCTCTCCCGCGAGCTGGCGCGCCTCGGCCACCACGTGGACGTGATCGGCTCCCAGCCCTACCCCGTCCTGGACGAGGTCGAGGGCCCCGGCTCGGTCCGCCTGGTCGAGCTGCCCAGCCTGGACCTCTACCGCGCCGACGACCCGTTCCGCACCCCGGGGCTCGCCGAGTACCGGGGCCCGGTGGACCTGCTGGAGTTCGCCACCATGCGCACCGGCGGCTTCCCCGAGCCGCTGACCTTCTCGCTGCGCGCCCGTCAGTACCTCGCGCTGCACAAGGGCCGCTACGACGTGGTGCACGACAACCAGACCCTCGGGTACGGGCTGCTCGGCCTCGCGCGGCACGGCTTCCCTCTGGTGACCACGATCCATCACCCGATCACCGTGGACCGGCAGCTGGAGCTGGACGCGGCGCCGAGCCTGGCCCGCCGGCTGTCGCTGCGCCGCTGGTACGCGTTCACCCGGATGCAGCGCCGGGTGGCCGCCCGGCTGGACAGCATCATCACCGTCTCCGGCACCTCGAAGCGCGAGATCGCCGAGCACCTGGGCGCCTCGCCGGGCGCCGTCTCGGTGGTGCCGATCGGCGCCGACACCCGGCTCTGGTCGCCGTCCGAGCGGGTCGCCCGGGTGCCCGGCCGGATCGTCACCACCTCCAGCGCCGACGTCCCGCTCAAGGGCCTGGTCCACCTGGTCGAGGCGCTGGCCAAGGTCCGCACCGAGCGGGACGCGCACCTGGTCGTGGTCGGCAAGCCGCAGAAGGAGCGGGGGCCGGTCGCCGAGGCGGTGCGCCGCTTCGGGCTGGAGCGGTTCATCGAGTTCCGGCACGGCCTGACCGACGGGGAGCTGGTCGACCTGTACCGCTCGGCCGAGGTGGCCTGCGTGCCGTCGCTGTACGAGGGTTTCTCGCTGCCCGCCGCCGAGGCGATGGCCACCGGTACGCCGCTGGTCGCCACCACCGGCGGGGCGATCCCCGAGGTGGCCGGGCCGGACGGCGAGACCTGTCTCGCGGTGCCGCCGGGCGACGCGGGCGCGCTGGCGGCGGCGCTCGGCCGGCTGCTGGACGATCCGGCGCTGCGTCGCACGCTCGGTGAGGCCGGGCGCGAGCGGGTGCTCGCCCGGTTCACCTGGGAGCGGGCCGCCGCGCTGACCGCCGACAGCTACCGGGCGGCGATCGCCACCGGTGCCGGGCGGCGGGCCCGGTCCGGTCCGGGCTGGCGGTACGTGGCCTGACGGGTCGCCGGACCCGTCCGCGTCGGACCCGCCCCGGGCGGATCCTGCGCTCCGCCGGACTCGGCCGGCCCGGCCGGGACCGGCCCGGCGTCACAAACGTTTGGTACCAGAGGAATGGGAGCCCGCAGTGCTGACCGTTGATTTCTCGCGCTTCCCGCTCGCCCCCGGCGACCGGGTGCTCGACCTGGGCTGCGGCGGGGGGCGGCACGCGTTCGAGTGCTACCGGCGCGGGGCCCGGGTGACCGCCCTCGACCAGAGCGCCGAGGAGATCGCCGAGGTCAAGAAGTGGTTCGCCGCCATGGCGGAGGCCGGCGAGGCTCCGGAGGGCGCGTCGGCGGTCGCGATGGAGGGCAACGCGCTGGCCCTGCCGTTCGAGGACGAGTACTTCGACAAGATCATCATCTCTGAGGTGATGGAGCACATCCCCGACGACAAGGGCGTGCTCAACGAGATGTTCCGGGTGCTCAAGCCCGGTGGGCTGCTGGCCGTCACCGTGCCGCGCTGGCTGCCCGAGAAGATCTGCTGGGCGCTCTCCGACGAGTACCACGAGGTGGAGGGCGGCCACATCCGGATCTACCGGGGCGACGAGCTGCTCGACAAGCTCAAGGACGCCGGTCTGGAGCCGTACGGCACCCACCACGCGCACGCGCTGCACTCGCCCTACTGGTGGATCAAGTGCGCGGTGGGGGTGGACAACGACAAGGCGCTGCCGGTCAAGGCCTACCACCAGCTGCTGGTCTGGGACATCGTCGGCACCCCGGTGATCAGCAAGCTCACCAAGGCCGCCGAGAAGGCCCTCAACCCGGTGATCGGCAAGAGCTTCGTCGCCTACGCCTCCAAGCCGAACCGCGCCGAGCCCGTGGCGGACCTCGTCGGGCCCGCCACCGGCCGCGCCGACGAGGCGGCGGACCGCGCCGACGCCGGGCGGGCGGGCGAGTGACCGCCGCCGTCCCCGAGGCGCTGCTGCTGGACGGGGTGCTCGATGCCGAGCAGGCCGCCCGGACCGTCCGCAGCATCCTCGCCGAGCAGCAGGACGACGGCGCGATACCGTGGTTCACCGGCCACCACCTGGACCCGTGGGACCACACCGAGGCCGCGATGGCCCTGGACACCGCCGGCGAGCACGCCGCCGCCGAGGCCGCCTACCGCTGGCTGGCGGCCCACCAGAACCCCGACGGCTCCTGGTACGCCGCCTACGCGTACGGGCAGGACGTCCCGGACGGCACGGTCTCGGACCCGGCCAAGGAGACGAACTTCTGCGCCTACGTGGCGGTCGGCGTCTGGCACCACCACCTGAGCACCGGGGACGACGCGTTCCTGGACTGGATCTGGCCGGTCGTGCGGCGCGCCCTCGACTTCATCGTCGGCCTGCGGCTGCCGGGCGGTCCGATCTCCTGGCGGGTGGACGAGCACGGCGAGGCGCCCGACGAGGCGCTGCTGACCGGCTCCTCCAGCATCCTGCACGCCCTGCGCTGCGGTCTGGCCGTCGCCGACTACCTGGAGGAGCCGCAGCCCGACTGGGAGCTGGCGGCCGGCCGGCTGCGGCACGCCATCGCGCACCACCCCGAGCGGTTCCTGGACAAGGACCGCTTCTCGATGGACTGGTACTACCCCGTGCTCGGCACCGCGCTGCGCGGCCGGGCCGCGCTGGAGCGGATCGAACGGGACTGGGACCGCTTCGTCGTCCCCGGCCTCGGCGTGCGCTGCGTCAGCGACCGCCCCTGGGTGACCGGCGGGGAGAGCGCGGAACTGGCCATGGCGCTCTGGGCGGTCGGCGAGTCCGACCGCGCGGTCGAGATCCTGCGCTGGATCCAGAAGCACCTGCGGCACAGCGACGGCTCGTACTGGACCGGCTACGTCTTCGAGGACGACGCCATCTGGCCCGAGGAGCGCACCACCTGGACGGCGGGGGCGCTGCTGCTGGCCGTCGCGGCGCTCGGCGGCGACCCGGCCACGGTGACGGTCTTCGGCGGTGACCAGCTGCCCACCGGGCTGGTGGTCCAGGACTGCTGCTGAACGACCGCCGCTGACCCGCCCGCACGCCGCGGCGACGCACGACGAACACGCACGACGAACACGCACGACGAAGGGGCGGGACCGGAGTTGATCCGGTCCCGCCCCTTCGTCGTGCGTGGCGGTGTGTCAGCCGCGCTGGATGCCGGTGGTGTCGGCCAGCAAGCCCTGGGAGCCGTCCTGGAGCTGGGCGACCAGCGCGGCGCCGCGCTGCTCGACCGCCAGGTACCAGGTGCCCGGAACGAGTTCACCGACCGGGGCGCCGGCCGGGTTGTCCTTCGGGGACAGCTGGCGCGGCGCCGGGACGGCGAACCAGAACGGTGCGAAGTCGGGCGCCGGAGCCTGCTGGGCCTGGGCCGGCTGCGCCTGGGTGGGCGCCGGGGCCTGGTGCGCGGCCTGCTGGGCGGCGTGCTGCGCGGCCTGCTGCTGGGCGGCGTCCTGCGGCTGGCCGGCCTGCGGGGCCGGGTAGCCGTAGCCGCCGGGCTGGCCGCCGAACGCGGGCGACTGCACCTGCTGCGGGTCCTGGCCCGGGGCCGGGTAGCCGTACTGGCCGGGCTGGCCCGGCTGCGGGGCCGGGTAGCCGCCGGGGTAGCCCTGCGGGACGGCCGGCTTGTCGGTGACCAGCGGGGCCTTCAGCGCGGGCACCAGCGGACCGGCCGCGGCGGCACCGGCGAGGACCAGGAGCGAGATGACGGCCAGCCAGGCGCCGAAACCGTGGTCCAGACCCTTCGGGCCACCGCCCAGGGCCCAGATCGAGGTCCAGAGCGCGGCGACGGCGAACGCGATGCCCCACTGGTCCAGCCGCAGGCCGAGCACCTGGCGGGTGGCGGCGGCGGCGCCCTGGAAGCGCTGCACCAGGATCAGCACGGCGGAGAGGATGCCGAGCAGGAAGACCGAGGGCAGCACGGGGAACAGGACGCTGTCCCAGGCGTTCTGCGACGTGTCGCCGCAGTACCTGCCACTGCAGTCCACGGTCCAGTACGGCAGGAAGGAGGCGATGAAGAGCAGGACGGCCGCACCTGCGACGGCGGCGTCTCCCCTGGTGAGAGCGCGCAGATTCACTAACGTTCCCCTCGTTGGTGTGTCGTGGACGGCGGTTATCTCGCGGTCGGCTGACCGGTCCGGAAAACTCTGAACGGACCAGAAGCCTAGGGCCAACCGCCTCGCGGGTGCACAGCGGGCTCGGGAATGGGGCGAAGTCGTTGCAAACTGCGCGCGCCCGGTCCCTTGCTGTCCACCTTCCGGCGGCGCGGGCCGGGCCGCCCGGGCCGGCTACCGCGTGGTCAGAAAGGCCGTCAGTGCGTCGGCGATCCCCTGGGCGGCCTGCTGGCGCCACTGAGGGTCCGTCATCCTTTTGGCGTCGGTCGAATTGCGCATGTTACCGCACTCGATGAACACCTTGGGCACGGTCGAGAGGTTCAGCCCGCCGAGGTCGGAGCGGGTGTCCAGTCCCTGGCTCGCGATGTAGTCGGCGTACGGCTCGCCCGTCGCCGCGTGGAAGCTGTCGCGCAGCAGCAGGCCGAGCCGGTGCGAGGGCGCGACGATCGCGGAGTTGTCCGCCGTGCCCGCGACCACCTTGGCGGGCATGATCACGTGGAACCCGCTGCCGCCGGGCGGGCCGCCGTCCCCGTGCACCGAGACCGCCGCGTCGGCGTGCGCGGTGGCGCCCGCCTTCGCGCGCGCGTCGATGCACGGGCCCCAGGACTGGTCGCCGTCCTGCACCAGGACGACCGTCGCCCCCCGGGCGGTGAGGATCGCGCGGGCCCGGCGGGAGACGTCCAGGGTGTACTCGGCCTCGCTGTACCCGGCGTTGGTGGAGGTGCCGGTGGTGTCGCACTCCTTGCGGGCGTTGCCGATGTCGACCTGACGGTTGATCTCGGTGGTGTGCGCGGCGTTGCCGGGGTTGTGACCGGGATCGATCAGGACGGTCCGCCCGGCCAGCGCGGTGGCGGACCCGGCGCTCTCCGAGGCCGTCGGAGCGGCCGTCGGGTCGGCTGTCGGAGCGGCCTGGGCGGCCGCCGGCGGGTCGGCCGCCCCGCCGGGGGCCCCCGGCGGGGCGGTGCCCGCCGGTGCGGAGAACGGCGCCGCGGAGAACGGCCCCGACGGCGGGGCGGCGGCGGCCCCGGCGGCGTGGGCGGCCCCGGTGTCGTCCCGGCCGCGGTCGGCGACGGCCTGCCAGCCCAGCCAGCCGGCCAGGCAGAGCGGCACCAGGACGGCGGCCACGGTGGTGGTGCGCAGCAGCCGGGAGCGGCGCGGCGGTTCGTCGTGCGGAGCGGCGGTGGTGCGGGTCACGGGTGGTTCAGATCCTGTCCTGGGTGCGCGCGGTCAGGCCGTACGGGTCGGCGATCGCCTTCCACTTCGTCACGAAGTCCCGCTTCGCCTGGGTGGCCTGCGGGTTGAGCTCGTCCGCGTGCTTCTTGTCGGCGGTGTTCGGGGCCGAGCCCGAGCAGCCCTGGGCGGAGACGGCGCGGGCCCAGCTGGCGTACGCCCGGTCGATGTCGGCGGACAGCTGCCAGGCGGACTTCAACGACTGCACCGCGTCCGCGCCGCCGGGCAGGTCGGTGACGGTCAGCGTGGCGAGCTTGGCGAGCAGCTGGTCGCGCTGCTTGGCGCCGCTGTCGAAGACCTGCGCGGCGCTGTCGATGTCGGCCTTGGCGGGGCAGCTGCTCACCTTGGCGACCGCGCTGCCGATCGGCGCCTTCGCGCTCTCGCCCTGGGTCAGCAGCTCGTCCAGGGCCTTGGCCTGCTCCGGCGCGCCCGGCCCGGCCGTGCCGGCGGTCGGGCTCGCGGAGGCGGACGCGGTGTCGCTGGCGGCGGGGCTCGGAGGGCCGGACGATCCGTCGGGGCCCGGCGCGGGCGGCGGGTTCCCGGCCGTGCTCTGGCCGGCGCTCGCGGAGGGAGCCGGGGCGGCGCTCCGGTCGGCCGGGTCGTCCTTGCCCTTCGCGGCCCACAGGATGCCGCCGCCGAGGGCCAGGACGAACAGCAGCGCGAAGGCGATCAGCAGCGGGGCGCGCCGGTTGGCCGGGCGGTCCTCGGCGTCGAGGTCCTCGTAGTCCGTGGCGTAGTCCGGCTGCTGGTACGGCGGGTACTGCTGGGCCGGGTACCCGGGGTACTGCTGGGGGTACGGGCCGGCGTCGTACGGGGGCTGGGCCTGCGGCTGGGACGGGGGCGGCGGCGGGTAGCCGTAGCCGCCGCCGGCGGGACCCTGGGGGGCCGCGTGGCCCGGGAAGCCGGACGCGGGCGGCTGCGGTCCGGTGGGCGGGGCGGGGTGGCCCTGGCCACCGGCCAGGTACGGGCGGGCGGCCAGCGGCGGGCCCTGGTCGCCGACGCCGCCCGCCGTGGGCGGCTGCGGCGGGAAGGGCGACGGGCCGGGCGGCTGCGGCGCCTCGCCGGGGCGGCCGGGCGCGGGAGGAACCGGCCGGGCGGCGGCGGGCGGAGCGGCCGGGGGCTGGGCCGCGCCGGGGGCGGGCTGCTGCGGTCCGCGCACCCAGCCGCCGGCGCCGCCGCGCGCGGTCGGATCCCAGACCGCCGGAGCGGTGTTCTGCTGGTCCGTCATTGCTGGCCCCCACCGTCCGCCGGGTCGCTCTGCCTGGTGCTGTGCCGCTGTCGTCGGCGCGCGTGCGCCGCGCGGACACCGTACCGTTCGAACCCCCGCCCGACAGCCCCGGCACGACGTTAGAGCATCCGTGATCGGCTGGGGGCCGGTCCGGCGATCTCGTCGGGCCGCCCCGGTGTTCGAGCGCGGCGTTCGACGGCGGCGCTCGAAGGGCCGGGCCGGGCGGGCTCCGCGGCCCGGTCGCTCAGCCGCGGGAGCGGCGCAGGACCCGCAGCGAGCCGGTCACCGAGACCTCCTCGAAGCCCTCGGCGAGCGCCCGCAGGTAGACCCGGTACGGCGCCTGGCCGCCGTCCGTCGGGTCGGGGAAGACGTCGTGCACCACCAGCAGGCCCTCGGGGGCCAGGTGGCGGGCCCAGCCCTCGTAGTCGCCGGTGGCGTGCTCGTCGGTGTGGCCGCCGTCGATGAAGACCAGGCCGAGCCGACCGCCCCAGAGCGCCGCGATCTGCGGCGACCGGCCGACCAGGGCGACCACGTGGTCCTCCAGCCCGGCCGCGTGCAGGGTGCGGCGGAACCGGGGGAGCGTGTCCATCCGGCCCACCTCCTGGTCCACCAGCGTCGGGTCGTGGTACTCCCAGCCCGGCTGCTGCTCCTCGGAGCCCCGGTGGTGGTCGACGGTCAGCGCCACCGTGCCCGCCTCCCGGGCGGCGGCGGCCAGCAGGATCGCCGACCGCCCGCAGTAGGTGCCGATCTCCAGCACCGGCAGCCCGGTCTGCCGGGCCGCCGTCAGCGCCGCCGCGTACAGGGCGAGGCCCTCGTCCACCGGCATGAACCCGGTCGCGCCCTCGAAGGCCGCCAGCACCTCGGGTGCGGGGCGCGGGTTCTCCAGGAGGTCGGACATGGTGCAGCTCCCTTGCCGGGTGATTCGGTGCTCGTGCTCGCCGTCGGACCCTACTGGACGGTAGGCCGCGGCGCCCGTCCCGGGCGGATCCTCAGCCGGCCAGCAGGGTGCGCGCGATGCGGACGCGGTGCGGCGCCAGCTCGGCGGCGATGGCGGCGGTCTCGGCGGGCGTCGTCGTGACGGCGGCCGACAGCTCGGGGCCCCGGTCGAGGAGGGCGAGCCGCAGGTGGGTCGGCGGGTGGGTGGGGTCCACCGCGCCCCGCTCCAGGGCGGAGCGGCGCAGCAGGCGCTCGTGCTCCAGCGCAGGGACGTCGGCGGCCTGGTCGCGCAGCCGCTCCCAGAACGCCTCGGGGGTGGCCGCCGTCCGCGTGGACGGCGCCGCCGGGGCGTGCTGCGGACCGCGGCGCGACGCACGGGGCCGGCTCTGCAGCTCCGCGCGTGCCCGGGCCGCCGCCGTCTCCACCGCCTGGCCGAGCAGCAGGGTCCGCAGCAGGCGCCGGGCCGCCCCGGTGGACGCGGTGCGGGCGGCCAGCGTGTCCGCGTGGTACTCGGCCTGCTGCCCGGCGCGCGAGGTCAGCCGGTCGAGTAGCCGGAGCAACGCCAGCAGCAGCCGGGCGACGCCGCCGAGCAGGACGACGAGGAGCAGGTCGGTGAGCTGGAACAGCAACTGCAGCCCCACCGCGTCCCGGTAGTGGCCGCGCGGACGGGTGAGGTCGTACCAGTGGGCGAGCGCGTGGATCGCCGAACCGAGCCAGAGGCCCTGCCGGTGGTCGCCGTTGACCCGGTGGCCGAACTCGTGCCCCAGCAGGGCGATCCGCTCCTGCTCGCCGAGTACCTCCCAGAGCGGCAGACCCAGGGTGAGCACCGACCGTCGGCGCAGCCCGACCGCCCCCATGCTCGCGTTGAACGCGCCGTCGACCCGGATCACGCCGACCGGCCCGGCGCCCACCTCGGCGGCGACGCGGTCCGCCAGGCCGTAGAGGGCGGGCGCCTCGGCGCGGTCCAGCACGCCCTCGCCGCGCGGGGTCCGGCCGAGCCGGGGCCGGAGCAGGACCACCAGGCCGAGCACGGCCGCGCCCAGACAGCGGAGCGGGGTGTTGCCGGTGACGAGCAGCCACAGGCCCCAGCCGCACAGGGCCGCGGTGGTCAGGTGGACCACGCCGGCGATGACCGAGGCGGCCAGCCAGGCCCGCTGCCCGACGGTGGCCGGCCGACCGGCCGCGATGTCCTCGTAGAGCCGGTCGGTCCGGGCCGTCGCGGCCGCCGCGTGCCGGGCGGCCGCGACGGCCCGGCGGGTGGCGGCGGGCGCGTCCGCCGGCTCGGGGGACAGGTTCCATTCGCACTGCGGGCACCAGACGGCGAACCGGGGGTCGGCGTCGACGGGGGCGCCGCAGCGCGGGCAGTCCTGCGGTGCGGCGCCGGTGGCGGCGGGTGCGTCCGGGGCGGTGGCGGTGGGCGCGGCCCCGGTGGGCGTGGGTCTGACGGGTGTGGACACGGCGGGTGATCATGCCAGGGGCGCGGCGCCGGAGGCCAACCGTGTCACGGGCCGGTAGCCCAGGGGCGAATGGAACGTGTTCTACTCCGCCCGGGCGCGTCGTGCCAGAATCGGCCCCGACCACCGACCGAGGCGAACCGGGAGCAAGCTCCATGCGCGCAGCCATCCTGCACAAGACCGGCCAGGACACGCTCGACGTCCGCGACGACGTGGTCGCGACCGGCTTCGGCCCCGGCAAGGTGAGGGTCCGCCTGCGGGCCGCCAGCCTCTGCCACTCGGACCTGTCGGCGATGAGCGGCGTCCTGCCGCAGCCCGCGCCGTTCGTTCCCGGCCACGAGGGCGCCGGCGACGTGGTGGAGGTCGGCGAGGGCGTGGCCGACGTCCGGGTCGGCGACCGCGTCGTGCTCTGCTGGATGGCGCCCTGCGGCCGCTGCGCCCACTGCGAGCGCGGGCGGGGCCACCTCTGCGTCGCGAGCCTGCGCCGGCTCGGCGCGCCGGGCTTCCGGTTCGGCGGCGACGACGTCTCGGGGGCGCCGGTGGAGGCCTCCGGCTTCTACGGCACCGGCGCGTTCGCCGAGGAGGTGGTGGTCGACCGCGACGCCGTCATCACCGTTCCCGCCGACCTGCCCTACGAGCTGGCCGCGCTGATCGGCTGCGGGGTGACCACCGGCATCGGCGCCGCCGTGCACACCGCCCGGGTCGAGCCGGGGGCCTGCGTCGCGGTGATCGGCGCGGGCGGCGTCGGGATCGCCACCGTGCAGGGCGCCCGGGTCTGCGGCGCCGGCCGGATCGCCGTGGTGGACCCGGTCGCCTCGCGCCGGGAGCGGGCACTGGCCTTCGGCGCCACGGAGGCGCTGGCACCCGACGAGCTGAAGGCCGCCGCGAAGGCCCTGCCGGGCGGCGGGTTCGACTACGTCTTCGAGGCGGTCGGCCGCTCGGCCACCGTCCGGGCCGGGTACGACGCGGCGCGGCGCGGGGGCGCGGTCGTGGTGATCGGCGCCGGCGCGCAGGACGACCGCGCGCAGTTCACCATGGGCGAGCTCTTCTTCAACGAGAAGCGGCTGCTGCCCTCGCTGTACGGCGGTGCCTCCGTGCCGCGCACCATGGCGCTGGTGGTGGAGCTGTGGCGGGCCGGGCGGATCGACCTCGCGGGCATGGTCACGCACCGGGTCCCGCTGGCGGACGTCAACGAGGCCGTCGCGCAGATGCGGGGCGGCGAGGCGCTGCGCACGGTCGTCACGCTGGACTGAGCGGCGCGGCGTCGGCGGTGGAGCCGGGGCGCCCGGGAGGCCGCCGTGACGCGGCAGGGCCCGCCGGCGCACGCGGCGGGCCCTGTCACGAAGGACTGCGGGACTGCGTCAGCCCCGCGCGGCGCCCAGGCCGAGGCGGTGGCGGCCGTGCGGATCGGCCTCGGGCCTGTCGTCGGGGGCGGAGGGGCCCCGGTGGCGACCGTGCGACGCGCTGTCCTCGGCCGTGGTCCCGTCGGCGTCGGTCCCGGTGATCGCGGGTCCGGTGGTGTCGGTGAGGGTGTCGGACATCAGAATCGTCTTCCGTGCGAGGGGCGGGTGGTTCGGCGCCGGCTGGCACCGCGGACGCGGTCGGGCGCGTGACCGGGCGCCTGGACCGCGCCAGGGCCGGTGATCACGGCCCGCGCCCCGGCCACCCTAACGGCCGGAACGGGCGGGATCCTATCGAGATCACGAGGGGCACCCGGGGAGCGGCGCGGGCGCTCGGTGTGTTCCCGGAACGGCCTCCCATCCGCCGTCCCGGGCACCGCCCCGGGCCATCGGCCCGGGAGTCTGTGAGATCGGGCGGCTAGCCCGGCCGACCGGTGCGCAGGAAGCCGGCCAGCAGCTCGTGCAGCACGGCCGCGCCCTCCTCGGCCAGCACCTCGTGTCCGGCCCCGGCCGCCTCGACGTACCGGAAGTCGGCGCCCTCGGTACGTCCGATCCGCAGCAACTCGTGGCGCAGCGCGCGGGACTGGCTGACCGGGACGACCTCGTCCCGGTCGCCGTGCACCATCAGCAGGGGTGCGCGGAGCCGGTGCGCGAGCTGGAGGACGTCGCGCGGGCCGCGGGCGTCGGCGATCGACTCGCCGCCGCCCAGCCGGGTGGTCAACGCCCTGACCGGGGCGGCCGCTTCGGCCAGCAGTCGGGCGCCGGACAGGAACGGTGCGACCACCGCGCAGCGCGAGACCTGCTCGGCGGGCGCGTGCGCGGCCGCCAGCAGGGCGAGGAACGCGCCGTAGCTGACGCCGAACAGGGCCGGTGGTTCCAGGCCGAGGGCGGCGCGCTGGCCCGCGATGCCGTCCAGCAGGTACAGGACGTCGTCGAGGTCCGGCCCGCCCCAGGCGCCGCGGATGGCCAGCGCGTGCGCCACCCCGTAGCCGGTGGAGCCGCGCTGGTTCGGCGCGATCACCGCCAGGCCGCCGGCCGCCATCCGCTGCAGGGCGGGGTCGAACTCCAGCCGCCAGGCGTCGGCCGGGCCGCCGTGCAGGGCGAGGACCAGGTGCGGGCTGCTCAGCCAGGCGTCCCCGCCGTACACCACGGCCTCCAGCGGACCGGCCGGTCCGGCCAGTTCGATGCTCTGCGCGGAGTGCCAGCGCCCGCCGTCGCCCGGCGGGGTGCTGCCGTCCAGCTGCCAGCCGGCGGGTGAGCCGCGGGAGGCCCGCGATCCGCCGGGTTGCCACGGCAGGGCGGCGTCCCGCCAGGGGCCGGGCGGACCGGAGCCGAGTGGCGCCAACTGCAGGGGCAGCGGCACCGGTCCGGGCGCCGCCGCGATCGGACCGTGCGCCAGCAGCGTGTCCACGTCCAGGGTGGCCAGGGCGGCCGGGTGTTCGGGCGAGGAGTACGGCATGCGCAGCCCCGCGTCCGACCAGTGCCCGACCGCGCCGAGCCGCCCGGGCGGCACCGGCAGCGGGTCCAGCCGCCCGGCGGCCGGCCGCCACACGGCCAGCGCGGAGCCGGCGCCGTGGTCGATCTGGACGACCACCCGGGCCCCGTCCGGGGTGGTGCGCAGTGCCACCGGCCGCAGGAACATGCCCGCCACGTACAGGCATTCGGGGAACCGCAGCGGCTCGCCGCCGCCGAGCAGGCCCCAGCCCAGCCGGTCGGTGCCGGGGGCGTCGCTGCGCACCATCGCGAAGCGGGTCTCCGGGTCGTACAGGACCAGCCGGTCGTTGCTGCGCTCGCCGATCTCCAGCAGCGGGGTGACCGTGCCGGTGCGCAGGTCCAGTACGACGGTGCGCACGACGCCCGCGTCGACCCGGTCGAGCGCCAGCAGGGTTCCGGTGCGGTCCAGCCAGACGCCGCCGCCGTGCAGGCCGGGGATCTCGGCGACCTGCCGGGGCTCGCCGCCGTCGGCGTACACCAGCCAGACGGTGGTGCCGGGCCGGGTGTCGGTGCCGAGCGCCAGCGCGACCGGGGTGCGGGTGCCGTCGGGCGGTGTGGCCGCGGGGAGCGGCAGCAGCCGCATCCCGGGCCGCCTGAGGGTGGCCAACGGCCTTTCCACGGTGACCGGTTCGCTGCCCGGCGCGGCGGCGGAGAGCGTCACCAGGTCGTGCCGCTCGCCGTCGTGCCGGCAGACCAGCACCGAACCGTCCGGCAGGGCGACCAGCTGGCAGCGCAGGCTCTCGGCGCGGTTGCCGGGCAGGGTCAGGGCGGTCGGTGCGGCCGGACCGGAGGCCGGCAGGGACCAGCTCTCGACGTACCAGCCGCCGTCGGCCGCGGCGGCCAGGCAGGCGGCGTGGCTGCCGTCGGTGGCGAAGGTGAAGCTGAGGCGGCGCAGGGCCTGCGTCGCGGAGCGGACGGCCACGTTCACGAGGTGCTCACCCCGTCGGATCCGGGGGGCGGTCCGCCGGCCCGGGTGGGCGGCACCGGGTCCACCCAGAGCCGGGGGCCGCCGTGCCGCAGGCGCAGCAGGAAGGCCAGCGCGCCCGCCGTCCCGGTGCCGTACGCGGCCGCGCAGCCGGTGCCGGTCTCGTCGGGCAGCACCAGCAGCCCGTCGCGGAGCGCCGATCTGGCGGCGATCAGCTGGGCCAACTCCTCGGCTCCGGTGCGGAATTCCGGCTCGTCGGTGGCGGCGGCCAGGTCCAGCAGGTACTCGCCGTTGCCGGCCAGGCCGTGGCAGGCGCTGACGCCGCAGTGCCAGCGCCCGGCCAGCACGGCCCGGCCGGCGGCGAGCGCGAGTTCGTGCGCGGTCTCGTCACCGGTGGCCTGCCAGAGCCGGAGCAGGAACGTCCCCGCGCCGGAGGATCCGCTGCACCAGTGCGCCAGCCGGACGTGCTCCGGGTCGCCCGCGCCCTGTGGCCACCAGGCCGTCGGGCGGAGGTCGGCCCGGTCACCGTTCCCGGCCACCGCCGCCTCGCCGTACCACCCGTCGTTCGGTCCGTCGAACGGCCCGCGGTGCTGTCCGCCGTACTGTCCGCCGTGCTCCCGGCGGACAGTGGCGGCGAGCGTGCGCCCGGCCTCGGCCGCGCCGTCGAGCAGGGCCCGGTCGCCGGTGGCCCCGGCGGCGGCCAGCAGGAAGGCGCCGACGCCCGCGACCCCGTGGGCGAACCCGAGGTGGGTGATCCCGGCGAGCGCCGAGTCGAACTCCTTCGGCACCGGCCAGACCACCCCCTCCGGCGTGGGCCGGGCGGCGGCCAGCAGGCCGTGCCCGCAGCGGGCGGCCCGGGCGAGGAACTCCCCGGCCACCCCGGGTGCGGCCGTCCGGGGGTCGGCGGCGAAGCGCAGCTGGAGGAAGCCCGCACCGGCCGCGCCGTGGCACACGTCCGGGTTCGGCCACTCGACGGCTATCCGGCGGGCGAGCCCGGCGGCGCGTCCGGCGAGGGCGTCGTCGGCCAGCGCCTCGGCGGCGTCCAGCAGGGCCCAGGCGGCGCCCGAGCGCCCGAAGTGCAGACCCGGCAGCACGACCGGCTCGGCGGCGCACCGGCGCTCGATCCACTCGACGGCCGTCCGCGCCGTCCGGCGGGACTCCTCGCGGACCTCCGCGGGCAGGCCGTCCGCCACGGCGGCCCGGGCGAGCAGGGCGAGGACGCCGGCGGCGCCGTGCTGCACGTTGCACGGGTCGGACCACTGCCCGGCGGGTACGGCGGGCCAGAGCCGGTCCCGCCGCAGCGGGGTGGCGGTGAGGGCGAGGTGGCGCAGCCCGTCGTGCAGCACCCGGTCGACCAGGGCGGTGGGGCCGGTGCGGCCGTCCGCCGGGCCGTCCGCCGCGTCGTCCGCCGAGGCTGCGGCGCCCCGGTCCGCCGTCACGTCGGCCGCGCCCGTCACGTCGGCCGCGCCCGTCACGTCGGCCGCGCCCGTCACGTCGGCCGCGCCCGTCACGTCGCCCGCACCCGTCACGTCGCCCGCGCCCGCCGGTCCCGCAGCGGCCGTGCTCCCCGCGCCCGGGTCGTCCGGGGCGCCCGTCAGGGCGTACCGCACCCGGGAGAGGCTCCAGCGCCGCTCCGGCTCCTGCGCCCGCAGCCCGAGCACCACCGGCGCGAGCCGCCGCGCGGTGGCGCCCGAGCGGGCGGCGAGGGCCAGCCAGCGGCCGAGACGGTCGGCGACCGGCCGGGCCCGCGGCAGGTCCTCGGGCAGCAGCGGGTCGTGACCGGTGGCGAGCAGGAAGAACAGCCCGCCGAGCGCGTACAGGTCGACCGCCGGCTCGGCCACGCAGGTGCCCTCCCGGACGGTGCGGCCGGCGCCCAGGGCGTCCCTGCCGAGCGAATCCCTGCCGAGCGAGTCCCGCCGCGACCGGCCCGCGCCCGCCGGGTCGAAGGAGTCCGGGACCAGGGCGAGGCGCCCCGGCCCCTGTTCGGGGGCCCGGTAGCCGGGGGTGCCGGCCGAGCCCGCCGCCCGGCCCGCCTCGGCGGCGAGCTCCAGGCCGACCAGCCGCAGCGACCCGTCCGGCCGTACCAGCACGTTGCCGGGGGAGAGGTCGCGCAGGACCAGCCCCAGCCCGTGCACCCGCTCGACCAGGTCGAGCAGGGCGTGCGCCAGCGGTCCGGCCTCGGCCCAGTCCACGTCGGGGCTGCCGTCCCGGCGCAGCCGGGCCGCCACCCAGCTGCCGAGCGGCTGCCCGGTGATGCGTTCCTGCACCAGGAACAGCGAGTCGTCCTGCTCGATCAGCTCGACCGGTCGCGGCGCCAGGCCCTGCCCCTCCAGCCGCGTCAGCAGCGCGGCCTCGTGCCGCAGCGCCGCCCGGGCGTCGGTGCCGGCCCGGTCCACCTCGATGTGCGCGCGGGCCTGCTTGACCACCACCTCGGCGCCGCCGTCGGTGTCCCGGCCCAGGAAGACGCCGCCCTTGGCGCTGTGCCGGATCGCCCCGGTGACGGCGTACCGTCCGGCCAGCAGCACCCCGCCGGTGCCGCGCCGGGGCGCCGCCGGCCGGGTCGCCCCGGGTCCGCGCCCCGGCGCCGTGCCGTCCCGCGGGGGAGCCGCCGGCCCCTCGGCCAGCGGGTCGCGCGCCCACGGCGGGCAGCGGTACGAGGCTCCGCGCACGTCCTCGACCCGCTCGCCGCCCGGCCCGCGCAGCATCGACCGGTAGCCGCCGTCGTTCCCCAGCTCGGCGCGAGCCGCGAAGGCGCCGTAGCGGTAGTGCACCCGGCTGCCCGGCCGGTAGGGGCGGTCGGAGAGCACCACCGGCCCGGGCAGGCCGGCGGTGGCCCGGTGCAGCGCGGCGGCCAGCCGCCGGAACTGCTCCGCGTCCGCCGGATAGACGGTGATGAACTTGCCCGCCGAACCCCGGTCACTGTTGCGCGAGTTGATCTCGTGCAGCTGCTCCGGTCCGGCGGCGAACTTGAAGGTGCACGGGTCACCGGCCAGTACCCCGGTGACGGCGGTCAGGACGGCGCGGCCGACCGCCGACGCCGCGCTGACATGGATCTTCCAGCCCTCGTCGGCCAGTTCCGCCGCGGCCGGCCCGGCCGTGCACCAGAAGCCCTCGACGCTGACCTCCCAGTCCCCGTCGCCTCCCCGGCCCCCGGCGCCGGCCAGTGCCGCCCGCGCCACCTCCGGCCACCCGCCGGCCGCATCCGGCCGGTGGCCCGCCGATCCGTTCCCCCCGGCCGTACGCAGCGATGTGCCCGCCCCCATCCGCATTCACATCCCTTCGTCTCGGCCGGCGCCCGCCGGTGCCCACTGCTCCGGCACCGCGCGACGCACGCCGGCGGCCTGATCGGTCTCTCGGAAGTACGGGAGCGCGGCCCTGCCGCGTCCGCCGCGGGCCGGTCCGACCTGGCCCGCATCCCGGCCGAGTGCCCTTCCGGCTCCCTGGCCGAGGCAACTCCCGTTCGCAGAAGTGAAGTTACTTTCGGTTTCCGGACGGACTCAACGCGTAGCGGGTCACTTCACTCGTAAGGGTGATCTGGGCGTGGTTTCGAATATGTGCGAGCCGGCCGATGTGTGCGGTGCCCCCGTGTGGCCGGGCGGCCACGGCGCCCGCACGGCCCGTGTCCCGGCCCGCGACCGCGCCCGCGGGCGCCCCGAGCGCTCCGAACGAGCCCCCCGGCGGCCGCTCGAACGCCCGGAACCGCAGGTTGACGCCGGGCCGCGGACCCCCGGGCCGGGCCCCGGGCGGCCCGGGCGCCCCCGCGCGCACGGTAGTCTCGACAGGTGCCGAAACTGTCCGACGTCATCACCGCGCTCGAAGAGATCTATCCGCCGCAGTGGGCGGAGTCCTGGGACGCCGTCGGCCTGGTCTGCGGAGACCCTCGGGCCGAGGTCCGCCGCGTGCTCTTCGCCGTCGACCCCGTGCAGACGGTGGTCGACGAGGCCGTCGAGTGGGGCGCCGACCTCGTGGTCACGCACCACCCCCTCTACCTGCGCGGCACCACCGGCGTCGCGGCCACCACGCCCAAGGGCCGGGTGGTGCACACGCTGATCCGCGCCGGCATCGCCCTGCACGTGGCGCACACCAACGCCGACCACGCCGACCCGGGCGTCTCGGACGCGCTGGCCGAGGCCGTCGGCCTGCGCGTCACCGGCCCGCTGGTGCCGGACCCGACGGACCCGCTGGGCCGGCGCGGCAGCGGGCGGATCGGCCTGCTGGAACCGCCGCTGACCCTCGCCGCGTTCGCCGCCAAGGTCGCCGGGGGCCTGCCGGCCACCGCCGCCGGCGTCCGTGTCTCCGGTGACCCGGACCGCCTGATCGGCCGGGTCGCGGTGTGCGGCGGCGCCGGCGACAGCTTCCTCGCGCAGGCGCGCGAGGCCGGTGTCGACGCGTACGTCACCGCCGACCTGCGCCACCACCCGGCGTCCGAGGCCGCCGAGGCGGCGCCGGTCGCACTGGTCGACGCCGCGCACTGGGCCACCGAGTGGCCCTGGCTCACCCTGGCCGAGCGGGCGCTGCACGGCGCCGCCGAGCAGCGGGGCTGGGCCGTGGAGACGAAGGTCTCCCACCGGGTCACCGACCCGTGGACCGCGCACGCCCCCATGTCCTTCACCGCCTGACCCGATTCACAGGAGCTCTCCGCTTGAACGCCGCGCCCGCCGACCAGATCCGCCTGCTCGACCTCCAGGCCATCGACTCGAAGCTCGACCAGCTGGCCCACCGGCGTCGCAGCCTGCCCGAGCACGCCGAGATCGACAAGGCCACCGCCGACCACACCGCGCTCAAGGACCTCGTGGTGGCCGCCCAGGCCCAGCAGGGCGACACCACCCGCGAGCTGACCAAGGCCGAGCAGGACGTCGAGCAGGTCCGCAGCCGCTCCGCCCGCAACCAGCAGCGCCTGGACTCCGGCGCGATCACCTCGCCGAAGGACCTGGAGAACCTCCAGCACGAGATCGGCTCGCTCGCCAAGCGCCAGGGGGACCTGGAGGACGTCGTCCTGGAGATCATGGAGCGCCTGGAGTCCGCCCAGACCCGGGTCACCGAGCTGACTGCGCGCCTGGAGCACTCCACCGTCGTGCTGACCGAGGCCGAGGCCCGCCGGGACGCCGCCTTCGCCGAGATCGACGCCGAGGCCGACAAGGTCAAGCGCGACCGCGAGGCCGTCGTCGCCGTCGTTCCGGCCGACCTGCTGAAGCTCTACACCCGGCTGCGCGAGCAGCAGGGCGGCGTCGGCGCGGCCCGTCTCTACCAGCGCCGCTGCGAGGGCTGCCGGGTCGAGTTCGCCGTCTCCGACCTGAACGCCATCAAGGCCGAGCCCAAGGACGCGGTCGTCCGCTGCGACAACTGCGGCCGCATCCTGGTGCGCACCGCCGATTCGGGCATCTGAGCCGATGGCGGGGCGCAGGTTCGTCGTCGAGGCCGACGGAGGCTCCCGGGGCAACCCGGGGCCGGCCGGCTACGGCGCGGTGGTCCGGGACGGCGACACCGGCCTGATCATCGCCGAGGCTGCCGAGTTCATCGGCCACGCGACCAACAACGTGGCCGAGTACAAGGGCCTGATCGCCGGTCTGAAGGCGGCCCGGGAGCTGGACCCGGACGCCTCGGTGGACGTCCGGATGGACTCCAAGCTGGTGGTCGAGCAGATGTCCGGGCGCTGGAAGATCAAGCACCCCGACATGCAGCCGCTCGCCGCCGAGGCCCGGGCGGTGCTGCCGCGCGGCCAGGTCAAGTACACCTGGATCCCGCGCGAGCGGAACAAGGACGCCGACCGGCTGGCCAACGAGGCGATGGACGCGGGCAAGGCCGGCCGGCAGTGGGAGCCCAGGGCGGCCGGGGCCGAGCGGCCCGCCGTCGCCGACGAGCCCCCGCTGGAGACCGCCGCGCCCAAGGCCGGCTGGGCGGCCGCCGCCGACCTCGGCACGCCGACCACCTTCGTCCTGCTCCGCCACGGCGAGACCCACCTCACCCCGGAGAAGCGCTTCTCCGGCAGCGGCGGCAGCGATCCGGAGCTCTCCGAGAAGGGCCGCTGGCAGGCCGAGCGGGCGGCCGAGGCGCTGGCCTCCCGCGGTTCGGTCCAGGCCGTGGTCAGCTCGCCGATGCTCCGTACCCGGCAGACCGCCGAGACCGTCGCCGCCCGCCTCGGCCTGGAGGTCCGCTACGAGGACGGCCTGCGCGAGGTGGACTTCGGCGCCTGGGAGGGGCTGACCTTCGCCGAGGTGCAGGAGCGCCACCCGGAGGACCTCAACGCCTGGCTCGGCTCGGCGAAGGCCAAGCCGACCGGCGGCGGCGAGAGCTTCACCGCGCTCACCCACCGGATCGGCGTCGCCCGGGACAAGATCCTGGCCCGCCACCACGGCCGGACCGTCCTGGTGGTGTCGCACGTCAGCCCGATCAAGACCCTGGTGCGGCTGGCGCTCGGCGCCCCGCCGGACTCGCTCTACCGGATGGAGCTGTCCGCCGCCTCGCTCTGCGCCGTCCAGTACTACGCGGACGGCAACGCCTCGGTGCGGCTGCTCAACGACACCGGGCACCTGCGCTGACGCCCCGGCGGCGGGCCCACCGGGGCCCGCCGCCGGCGCCGTTCGGCGCGGCTCAGTGCACCTCGGTGACCACCACGTCCAGCTGCCAGGGCTTGCGGGCGGTGCCCTCGGCCGCGACCTCCACCCGGTGCCCCAGTCCGAGCAGCGCGTCCACCAGTTCGCCGGGCGTCTTCGGCTCGGCCCCCGCCACCAGCAGGTCACGGACCAGCCGGCCCTTGGTGGCCTTGTTGAAGTGGCTCACCACCGAGCGCTTGCCGTCGCGCTCCTGGAGCACCCGCACGGTGGCCGTCCGGGTCACCAGCTCCCCGGCCGGCTTCCAGGCCGCCGCGTACGCGGAACTGCGCAGGTCCAGCACCAGGCCGTCGGCCACCTCCGGCAGCACGGACGCCGTCGCGGCGCGCCAGTACGGGCCGAGGGCGCCCGGGCCGGGCAGCTTCACACCCATCGAGCAGCGGTAGGGCGGGATCCGGTCCCCGATCCGGACGGCGCCCCAGAGGCCGGAGAAGACCAGCAGCGAGCGCGCGGCCCGGTCGTACGCGGCCTCGTCCAGGGTGGCCAGACCGAGGTTGTCGAAGAGCACGCCGGTGTACACCTCGCCGGCGGGCCGCGCACCGGCCGTCGGCAGCCCCGCGTTCCGGGCCACCTCGCCGCGCAGCCCGGGGCTCAGGCCGAGCACCCCGGCGGCGGCCTCCTCGTCCCCCCGGCAGAGGCCGACCAGGGCCTCCAGCACCCGCGCCCGCGCCGCCGTCAGCCCCGGCAGCGACAGCGCGTCGAGCGCCACCGGAACGCCGTCCCCGGACGCGGCCTTGCCCTCCGAGGGCGGCAACAGCACCAGCACAGCGGACTCCTCAACATTTTGTGGCGGGCGAACCCCGCCACCCTACGCAAGCCGGCCCGGCGGCGGGTAACCCCGCTACCGCCCGGGCCGCGGGGGCGCCGCCGCGACCAGCGCCGCCCCGGCGCCGAGCGCCAGGCAGAGCGGCGAGTAGTAGCGCGCGTTCAGCCGCCTGAAGCGCTCCGTCCGTTCGTTCAGCACGCCGAAGACCAGCGGCCCGGCCGCCCCGCGCGCCAGCAGGACCCCCGCGACCGTCCGGACGCCGGCCCGGCGCACCCCGCGCGGCCCGACCGCCGGCAGCGCCCCGGCCTCCGCGCCGACCAGGTACGCCGCCGAGCCCAGCAGCCCCGCCACCGCCAGGCAGGCCGCCGCCGGCGGCACGCCCTCGCCGGTGCCGATCACGGTGTCCGCGAACTCCTGCCGCGACCGCGCCGGCCACGGCGTCACCGTCCAGAGCGCGTGCAGCGCCCCCGTCACCGCCAGCCCCCCGGCCACCGCCGCCCCCGTCACCCGTACCGCGTCCATCCCCCGAGCCCCCTTCCGCGTCCGATCGATGAGGCCACCCTACGAGCGCTTACGGAGAACCCGTTGGGCCGCCGCCCGGCCGCGGCATACGGTGGCACCGAAGGAGAGTGACGAGATGACCATGCGCCCCCTGGACCTGGTGCCCGGCGACGACGACGCGGTGGAGGAGTCCCTGCCGGTCCGGCTGCCCGCGGACCTGCCGCCGCGGACCCGGCAGGCCCTGGAGTTCGCGCTCCGGGCGGCGGCCCAGGCGGTGCTGGCCGGCCGGGTGCGGGTGACCGGGGCGTCCGGCCCGGACCGCGCGGAGCTGGCCTTCGACGTGCGGCAGTCCGAGCTGCCCGAGGCGCTGGCCGAGCGGCCGTCCGCCGGCCGGGAGGAGCGCCGGGCCGCCATGGTCGCCCGGATCCGCGCGGCCAACGCGGAGACGCTTGAGCGGCTGAAGGACCTGTGACCGGGCAGCGGCCCGGCGACCACGTCGAGTACCTCGACCTGGCGGACGTCAGCTACCTCGCCGGCGGCCCGGAGAACATCCGCGACGAGGGCGCGCTGCTCTCGGCGCTCGGCCGCCCGCGGGCGACCGTGTTCGGCGCGGACGCCTACCCCGACCTCTGGACCAAGGCGGCCGCGCTCGGCCAGAGCCTCGCCCGCAACCACCCGCTGATCGACCGGAACAAGCGCACCGCCTTCGAGGCGATGCTGCTCTTCCTCGACTACAACGCCGAGCCCTACACCGACCCGCACCCGGACGACGCCGTCGCCTTCGTGCTCCGCCTGGCCACCGGCGGCTACGACGACGCGGTGGCTCTCGCCGCCAAGGACCTCAGGGCCCTGCTCGGCCGCTGAGCGGGGGCGGCCCCGGCGGCCCGGGCGCGGACGTCGGCGCGCCCGGCCGCCGACGTCCGCCCGGAATCACCCGATTCGCCCTACGCTGCCTGCATGCCACGCCGAAAACTGCGCGTCAAAGCCGCCGACTCGGCCCGGATCAACGCCGAACTGGCCGAGCTGCGCGCCCGCCTGGAGATCCGTACCGGGTGGCCGGAGGCCGTGCTCGCGGAGGCCGAGCGGGCCGCCGAGTCGCCGCGGCTGCCGGAGTACGACGCGACCGACCTCCCGCTCTTCACCGTCGACCCGCCCGGCTCCCGCGACCTCGACCAGGCCATGCACCTGGCCCACCGGCCCGGCGGCGGCTACCGGGTGCACTACGCGATCGCCGACGTCGCCGCCTTCGTCCGCCCCGGCGGCGCGATCGACGCCGAGGCCCGCCGCCGCGTCCAGACCCTCTACTTCCCCGACCACCGCGTCCCGCTGCACCCGGCCCGGCTCAGCGAGGACGCCGCCAGCCTGCTGCCCGGCGAGACCCGCCCGGCCCTGCTCTGGCAGCTCGACCTGGACACCGACGGCGCCGTCGTCCTCGCCGACCTGCGCCGCGCGCTGGTCCGCTCGCACCGCCGGCTCGACTACGACGACGTCCAGCGGGCCGTGGACGCCGGCGGCGCCGACGAGCAGCTCGCCCTGCTCGCCGCCGTCGGCCGGCTCCGCGAGGAGCAGGAGCGGGCCCGCGGCGGGATCAGCCTGCCCGTCCCCGAGCAGGAGATCGAGGAAACCCTGCACGGGTACGTCCTCGGCTACCGCGCGCTCGGTCCCGCCGACGGCTGGAACGCCCAGATCTCCCTGCTCACCGGGACCGCCGCGGCGGACCTGATGCTGGACGCCGGGGTGGGCCTGCTGCGCACCCTGCCCGCCGCGCCCGCCGCCGCGTACGAGCGGCTGCGCCGAACCGCCCGCGCGCTCGACATCACCTGGCCGGACGACCTTCCCTACCCGGACCTCGTCCGCTCGCTCGACCCGCGGGCCCCGCTGCACGCGGCCTTCCTCAACGAGTGCACCGGACTGCTGCGCGGGGCCGGCTACCGGGCCTTCGACGAGGCCCGTGGCCTGCCCGCCCCGGCCGACCCGGTGCACGCCGCGCTGGCCGCCCCGTACGCGCACTGCACCGCGCCGCTGCGCCGGCTCGGCGACCGCTTCGCCCAGGAGGTCTGCGCGGCCGTGGCCGCCGGCGAGGAGGTGCCGGACTGGGTCCGGGAGGCACTGCCCGGCGTCCCCGCCCTGATGGCGGCCGGGGACCGCCGCTCGGCCGAGGTCGAACGGGCCTGCGTGGACCTGGTCGAGGCGGAGCTGCTGGCCGGCCGGGAGGGCGAGGACTTCCCCGCGGTGGTCATCGACGTGGACGAGCAGCGGCCCGCGCGCGGCACCGTCCAGCTGCGCGAACCCGCCGTCCGGGCGCGCTGCGAGGCGGCGGGCGGGGCGGTGCTCCCGCTCGGCGGCCGGATCGCCGCCCGCCTGACGCAGGCCGACCCGGCCACCCGCACCGTCCGCTTCGCCGCGCCCTGAGGCGTTCTGACGCGCGTTCTGACGCCCCCCCCGCGCCGGACCCCCGCGCCCGGGCCTCCGCCCGGACCGCCCGGACCGCCCGGACCGCCCGGACCGCCCGGGGCCGCGCCACCCGGACGGGCCGATCCACCGCCGCCCCGGGGCGCCCGGGTGGGAGGATCGACCCGTGGCCGAACCGACCTCCCTCCCCGCGCCGTCCGCCGACCCGGGCCGGCGCCGCAGGCTGCTGATCCTCGGGATCTGCTGCCTGAGCCTGTTCATCGTCGGGCTCGACAACACCGTGGTGAACATCGCCCTCCCGGCGATCCAGCAGGACTTCGACGCCCCGGCCTCCGGCCTGCAGTGGATCATCGATGCCTACACCCTGGTGCTGGCCTCGCTGCTGATGCTGTTCGGCTCGGTGGCCGACCGCTTCGGCCGCCGCCGGGTGTTCCAGACCGGTCTGCTGCTCTTCGTGCTCGGCTCGCTGCTCTGCAGCCTGGCACCCAGCCTGGAGTGGCTGGTGGTGTTCCGGGCGGTGCAGGCCGTCGGCGGCTCGATGCTGAACCCGGTGGCGATGTCGATCATCACCAACACCTTCACCGAACCGCGCGAGCGGGCCCGGGCGATCGGCGTCTGGGGCGGGGTGGTCGGCATCTCGATGGCGCTCGGCCCGCTGCTCGGCGGGTTCCTGGTGAACATCGCCGGCTGGCCGGCGATCTTCCTGATCAACGTCCCGGTCGGGCTGGTCGCCTGCCTGCTGACCGCCCGTTACGTCCCCGAGTCGCGCTCGCCGCGGCCCCGCCGGCTGGACCCGGTCGGCCAGGTGCTGATGGTGGTGCTGCTCGGCTGCGGCACCGCCGCGATCATCGAGGGCCCCGAGCACGGCTGGACGTCTCCGCTGATCCTCGGGCTCGGCGCGGCCGCGGTGGCCGCGCTGGTGGCCTTCCCGTTCTGGGAGCTGCGGGTGACCGAGCCGCTGGTCGACCCGCGGTTCTTCCGCAGTGCGCCGTTCACCGGAGCCACCGTCACCGCAGTCTGCGCCTTTGCCGCGCTCGGCGGCTTCCTCTTCCTCAACACCCTGTACCTGCAGAACGTCCGGCACTACAGCCCGGTCGAGGCGGGCCTGTGGACGCTGCCGATGGCCGGGATGATGCTGGTCTGCGCGCCGCTCTCGGGCCGGATCGTCGGCGGCCGGGGGCCGCGCGGCCCGCTGGTCGCGGCGGGTCTCGGCCTCGCCGCCAGCGGGCTGCTGCTCACCCGGCTCACCGCCGACTCCCCGCCGGGCCTGCTGCTGGCCGCCTACGCGCTGTTCGGCTTCGGCTTCGGCATGGTCAACGCGCCGATCACCAACGCCGCCGTCTCCGGGATGCCGCGCGCCCAGGCGGGGGTGGCGGCGGCGGTCGCCTCGACCAGCCGGCAGGTCGGTCAGTCGCTCGGCGTCGCGGTGATCGGCACGGTGGTCACCTCGGCCGTCGTCGGCCCGGTCGCCACCGGCTTCGCCCCGGCCAGCCACGCCGGCTGGTGGATCGTGACCGGGCTGGGCCTCGCGATCCTCCTCCTCGGGCTGGTCACCACCACGGCCTGGGCCACCGGCACCGCCACTCGGGTGGCCGCCCGCCTCGGCGGCGACCCGCCCCTCGTCCGGGCCGGGGTACGGGACGCCCCGCCCGAGCGGTTACGATGACCACTACGGCGGAAGAGCCGGCCGGGCGGTCGCGACGGGTCCTCAGGGCCCGCCGAGGAACGTCCGGGCTCCACAGAGCAGGGTGGTGGGTAACGCCCACCCGGGGTGACCCGCGGGACAGTGCCACAGAAAACAGACCGCCCACCGCTTCGGCGGCGGGTAAGGGTGAAACGGTGGTGTAAGAGACCACCAGCGACCGGGGTGACTCGGCCGGCTCGGTAAACCCCACCTGGAGCAAGGTCAAGATCGGTGCCCCCGGGCACCGTGCGCGGATGTTCGAGGGCTGCTCGCCCGAGTCCGCGGGTAGACCGCACGAGGCTGTCGGCAACGGCAGTCCTAGATGGATGACCGCCTCCCCGGGCCGCGCGAGCAGCCCAGGAGACAGAACCCGGCGTACAGGCCGACTCTTCCGTCGTTGACCTAGAAAAGGCCCTCTAATCTGCAATCTCGCAGGTCAGAGGGCCTTTTCGCATCTCAAAGCCTTGTAATCGCCCGCTGACCCTTCGTGTCCATTGCGGCCTCTTTCTGGGTGCTGTGTGGCGATTGAGTGGCGGTGAGAACGGTCGAAGCAGCCGCCCAAGAGCCCCCGGTAACCTCGTCGCAGCTAGCTGGCCAGCGCCTCCCCGAGCAGCGCGTACGGCCGACCGGTGAGCCGGCGATGCAGCGTCTCGGTGCGGGATCGGATCAGGCCCTCACGGTAGGCGGCCGGCAGCCGCTCCCACACCCCGGACGCCATCTCCGCCGCACCGGTCGGGTCGCCGTCGACGCCGAGGCATGCGGCGGTGTCCACTGCCAGCAGGGCGCGCGCCATTACCGACGGAGAGTCCGTGAGCGCCAGGGCGTCCTCCTGTGCCTGGTAGGCGCTGCCCGTGTCGCCCAGCAGCGTGTACGCCTGCGACAGGTGCACGTGGTGCTTCTGCCCGGGGTAGCCGAACCAGGTGTCAGCCGCCTCGGCGCCCTCCAGCCGTTCCGCCAGATTCCGCACGTCGTCCACTGCTCGCCGGGCCGCTTCGCGGTCGCCGGAGGCTGCCAGAGCCCGCGCTGTGACGGCTGCAGCGAGTGCTCCGGCCGCCGTCGGGCTGCTCCCCGCCTCCCGCCGAGCCTGCTCGGCGATCCGAGCGGCAGCCCCAGGAGCGCCGTAGTTGAGCGGGACCATGGCATGCCGGGCCAGCACCCACGCGATCATCCGCTGATCACCGGACTCCCGCGCGGCCTGCTCGGCGGTGGCGAACCACCGGTACGCGTCGCGCTGGTCACCGCGATCGTGCTGGACGATCGCCACCAAGCCCGCAATGCCTGCTGCCGTCCGGGCGAGGTCTGCGCGGGTACGCGCCGGGTGAGGGCGGTTCAGCACCTCACCCAGCAGATCGAGATCGCTCATCATCTCGGCCAGCACCGCCTCCGGGGCCCGGCCACGGTAGCCACCCCGGTGTCGCTCGAACGCCGATTCCAAGTAGGCGAGATCGCCCTCTCCGGATGACCTGAGCGCGGCGGTGATCCCCTCGTGGGCCTGTGCCATGCCGGGCAGCGCGACGAGGCCGGTGGCTGCTCCTATTCCTGCTCCGATGAACTTCCGCCTGTCCACGCTGTTGCCCTTCGCGCTGCGCTCACTCCGGTACCGCCGGGAGGCGGCGGCGGCCTCGGCCACCTGGCCCACGGTCAGACCGTAGGCGTCGGCGATCCCCTGGTACGAGGGTTTCTGCGGAATTCGCTTCTCGGTTTCCCACCGCTTGATGGTCTCCCAGTCGCACCACTCGCCACTTGCGGTGGCGACTAACGCGGCCTGCTCGGCGCGCGTCTTCTTCGGATGCGCCTCGCGGATCTCCCGCAACAGTCGGCCGATCCCGTCCAGGCTGACACCGCTCACCTGCGGCCTCCTAGCTCATAGCTGACAGGTCCACAATTCTGGCCCCCTTGGCGGTCCCCTGGTGGAAAATGCACCCCTTCGTGGCCCCTCTCCTACGGCATGCCCGCGCCGTTCAATGACTAACAGCCGCCCGGCGCGAGGAATCACCGATCCCCCTCGGCTCCGTGGAAGAGCGCCGGGCGGCCCCTGACTACCGGAGGCCGCCCTGACGACCATGACGACGTTGCTGCTCACCGAGCGCGGCCTGATCCATGCCGACACCGACGAGGCAGGTAGGGTCACCGCGCTCTATGTCCCGGCCGAGAGCTGGGCGCTCCTTCCGGAGATCCGCCTATGGCAGCTCCAACGCGGCCGGTGGCTCCGGCAGTACCGGGGGCTGCGGTGATAACCGCACTTGACGTGCCCACCATGCAGCGCCGCCACCGCTGCATGCGGCACATGCCCTGCGCCCCCGAGTCGGCGAGGAGCGCCCGACACCTGGTCCAGGAGAAGCTGACCGATTGGGGCCGTCTCGATCTGCTGGAAGATGCTCGGCTGATTGTCTCGGAACTGGTCGGCAACGCAGCCCGGCATACCGGTTGCACCTGGCTGTGTGCGGCACTCGGCCTGGACGGTGACCGGCTCAGACTGGCGGTCCGCGATTCGTCACGCGCCCTGCCCGTGGTCGTCAAGACCGGGGTCACCGAGACGTCTGGGCGCGGCATGGTCGACCGCATCGCCAACCGCTGGGGTGTCGACGAAGCCCCGTTCGGCAAATGGGTCTGGGCCGAGATCGGCTGCCCACCGAAAACCCTGTCGCAGGCAGGAGCTCAGGGCGTCACAGCCACCAAATACCGCTCAGCGAAGGAAGGGAACACGTGCACAACCTGATCGCCAGTCCGTTCCTGGACGAATACCTGTTGGTGCGCCCCGGTGGCCGGGGTGGTCTCCGGCTCCCGCAGGCCAACTACGAGGATCTGCGCGCCCATAACCCCGCTCAGGCAGCTCCCTCGTGGCTCGCGGACGCCGTGCGCGCCCAGTGGGCGGACCTGGACGTGACCAGTCGTCCTGCGGGTGACGTCCTGCTGGTCCGACAGCCCTCCACGTGGGGATACTCGCGAGCCAGCTGGGAGATCAACCTCGGCTGCAACTACAAGTGCAAACACTGCTATCTCGGGCTCAAGGTCAACTCGGGCATGCCGCTCGCGGACAAGCTCACCTGCCTGGGCATCATGGCCGAAGCCGGCGTCCTCTGGCTCCAGATCACCGGGGGCGAGCCCACCGTGGACCGGGACTTCATGCCCTCGTATCGCCGTGCGTTCGAGCTGGGCATGATGATCACCGTCTCCACCAACGCCTCGTTGCTGTGGCGGGAGAACCTGCTGGAGATGTTCCGCGAGTGCCCGCCCTATCGGGTCACGGTGTCGATGTACGGGGCGACCAAGGCCAGCTACGACGAGCTGACCCAGCGACAAGGTGCCTGGGACCTGTTCATCCAGGGCATGAACGCCGGCCGCCGGGCCAAGCTGCCGCTTCGGATGAGCATCATCGTCACCGAGGACAACGCCACGGAGGAACTGGCGATGATCGACCTGTGTGAAGGCTGGGGGCTGGAGTACAACGTCTTCACCAACATGACTCCGACGATCTACGGCGGGGCGGAGTCGCTGACCGCGCAGTCCAAGGAACACCTGCGGATGCGCAAGCCGTTCGGCGGCTGCAACGCCGGGCACACCTTCTTCCACGCCGACCCACACGGGCTGGTGTCCATCTGCAAGATCGGCCGTGACGACCAAGTCAGCCTCCCCATCGAGGGGATCAACGGCCTCGCCCGGCTCGGCGCCATCGCCGACCGCCTCATGCTTCGCACCGGTGGATGCTCCGGCTGCCAGCTCTCCGGCGTGTGCACCGTGTGCCGGCCGCTGGCCAAGCACTACCAGGAGGCGAAGGCACCACTCGCAAGTTACTGCCAGCACGGGATCAAGAAAGCAGGGTGACATGACCGCTGTAGCTGTCGAACTCTTCCCGAGGCGTCCGCTCCCGGACGACGGCCCGGCCCAGCGCCTGCCGTACCTCACGCGGCCGATCGCGGCCCCGACCTCGCCCGTCACCGAGATCATCGCCGTCGGCGACCTGGACGACGTCATGGACAGCGTGAAGTGCTCGTGCAACGCGGGCGACGACAACCCGCACTGAACCACCCGCTGATCGCACCTGATCAGTAACGCTCAGGCCCCGGCGCTCTCCGCGTCGGGGCCTGAGCCGTGCGGGGCGGGCGAGTAGGGTGCGGCTATGGATCTGCGCTGGGACTTGCTGCGCCCCGTGATGTGCGTCCCCTATTTTCCGACGCTCGGGCCGCTCCACTCCGACGCTATCTCCGCGAAGCTTCTGGCCGAGGTGTTCGCCGTCGCCGGCACTGGAGAATTCTTGCCGTACGACAAGGACCGGCGGTGGTCCGACTACAAGGACGAGCATGTCCTGCTGGACGCCGTCGTTCAGGACCAGGCTCGCACGCTGATTCCCACCATCACCGGTCGCGGCATCCTGCGCGTCCATCTTTACGGTGCCCGCGAGTATCGCCAGGAGGCCGAGGAACTCGCCGCCAAGCTTGCCGCCGAGCATGACGGGGCTAAAGCCCGTGTGGTGTGGTTCCAGGACGCCGCCGACCCAGTGGCCGCCTCTACCCGCGTACAGCTCCGTACCTTCGACCAGGACGCACCAGCCGTCGAGGGAATCGAGGCTCTCGGCCAACAGCCCGAAGCCATCCGGACCACCTTCCCCGAGTTCGCCGAGAAGCTGGCCGGCGAGGGCTTCGTGTTCCTGCACTCCCGGATCGACAGCACCGGCCCTGTGCTGGTCGCTGTCCGGGACGAGCGCGTAGTAGGCGCAATCGGCCCCATGGAGACCATGGCCGACCCCATCGGTAGGCGACGACTTCTTCCGCAGTACTTCGGTGTTCTGCCGGAATACCGAGGCCTCGGCCTCGGTCGGCTCCTCTGGCGCTCGGCGATGCACTGGGGTAAGGAATACGGCGCCGACTACCAGCTCTTGCAGACAGCTGCCGGGGGCTCATCCGACCGACTGTGCCAGAGCGAGGGCCTGGCCGACCTCGGATTCGTCTGCACCACCACCGTCTGACGAGAGGCTCACGACGGACGAGGAGCCGCTGAAGAGGCCCGATGAGTGGCGGTCGCCGAAGGTGTGGCGATCAGGTGGCGATCGGACCGCCGGAAAGAGCGTTTCCGCAGGTAGCTGCTGGTGCGGAGACTGTTCCCGGCGTACAGGCCGACTCTTCCGCCCCTCTCCGCTCCTGCCCGCCCCGGCACGGGCGCGGGCAGCGCCCGCCCGTGCCGGGAGCGACCGGTCCGTGCGCCGCTCAGGCCGGGTGGGCCCCGACCGCGTCGCGGATCTGTTCGCCCAGGCCGCCGTTGACCCGGGCGCAGTGCGCGCAGCAGAAGAACCGGCCGGCGACCTCGACGCCGTGGCCGACGATCCGGACCTGGCAGTGCTCACAGCGCGGGGCGAGCTTCTCCATCGCGCACTCGAAGCTGTCGAAGGTGTACACGTCGCCGGTGATCGTCTTGATCTCGAAGGACAGCCAGTAGTCGTTGGAGCAGACGTCGCAGACCGCCATGGGGCCGTCTCCCTTCCTGTCGGGGGGCTGACCGACCTGGCGGGCGCTCAGCCCTCCCAGTCTCGGAGCCCCCGGGGGGAGCGGCCACTCGGCGCACCCGGTCAGGCGGACCGGGCGGACAGCTCCTCCAGGGCGCGCACCGCGCGGTCGGCGTCGTCGGCGCCGACGAACAGGTGGTCGTGGTGGAAGCCGGCCACCACGTTGCAGCTGATCCCCTCCTCGGCGAGCCGCACCGCCACGGCGGCGGTCAGGCCGACGGCCTCCAGCGCCGAGTGGATGTGCAGGGTGATCCAGGCCGCCACGTACTCGTAACGCAGGCCGAGCGCGTCGGCCTCCTCCTGCGCGACCACCACCGTCACCCCCTCGGGTTCGGCGACCGTCACCACCGGCCGCATCCCGGCGGGCACCTTCGCGGGCAGCGTGCAGTACACGTAGCGCCCCGGGTTGAGCCGCGGGCGCATGCCGCGCAGCAGGGTCGCAAGATCTCGTTCTCCGGCCATGCCCGCCACCGTAACGGCTGGGGGGCGGGCACCGGCCCGCCGTCGCGGCGTGTCGGTGCCCGGGCCCGGCCCCCGGTCAGCCCTGCGTCTTGTGGCGCCGGCTCTTGAGCATCAGGGCGCGCGAGAACTGGTCGTCCGCGGTGGTGGTCCGCTTGGGGAAGTTGGCGTTCATCAGCTTCTGGTAGGCGTCGGGCCGGAACTCGGCCATCAGCAGCCAGCCGCTGCGGACGTAGTCGGTGGGCGCGCTGTTCCCGGCGCCGTCGGTGCCGTCGATCTTGCCCGCGTAGTGGTGCGGCGGCTTGCTCATCACGTCCACGAAGGTGTTCGCGAGCGGGGCCAGCATGGCCGGGGTGATCTTGTAGCGGCCCGACAGGTAGGCCCGGTACAGGCCCGCGCAGTCCAGGCTGCCGTGGTTGTTGTCCTCCTTGCCGTTGGTCGCCGGGGCGTACCCCCAGTCGTAGGCGGGCCTGCCGGCGTGGTCGGTGTAGGTGCGCACCGAGGAGAAGAACCAGTCGACGCTGCTCTGCACCAGGGCGTCGTACCGCTTGACCCGCTTCGGGTCGTCGCCGAGGAGCTGGTGGGCGATCGCCAGGTTCTGGAAGGCGTAGTCGAACATCATCTGCTGGTTCCACGGCACCGGCTGGCCGCCCTTGTAGGGCGAGTCCGCGGCGAAGTACTGGCGGTTGCCCTTGGAGACGTCCAGCAGCCGGGCCAGGATGTGCCGGTCGACGGCGGTGTCCGCCTCGGCGACGAACCGCTTGGCCCGGTCGAGGTAGGTGGCGCCGTACCCGTGCGGGTCGCCGGTGGTCACCGGCGTCTGCCAGAGCGCCGGCGTCCGCAGGATCAGCCGGGCGCAGTTGGCGAGGTGGCCCACCGGGTCGCCCTGCTCGCCGCCGGTGCCGACGGGCTTGGTGGTGACGTCGTTGGGCCAGGCGGGGTCGACCTTGCCGGTCCAGAGCACGTGCTGCCCGACCGGGCGCTTGGCCAGGTCGTTGCGCTCGGAGAGGACGGCGTCGCAGAAGACGATCATCCGGTCGAGGATCGCGCGGTCGGCGGAGACCTCGTACACCAGGCCCATCGCCTTGGTGTCCTCGCCGCTGTGGCCCTGGGCCCACTGGTTGCCGATGTTGTCGGCGGCCGGCGTGAGCGTCTTGATGTACGCGGTGAAGGACTTGATCTCGTCCGGGGTGACGGGGCCGTCCAGGCTGCTGAACGTCAGGGCCGGGCGGGCCTTGCCGACCGCCGCGACGGAGGCGGTCGCCCCCGTCCCCTCCGTCCCGGACGCCACGCCGGCGACCGCGATCACGCCGGCGCTGAGACAGGCCAGCGTCGTGCTTCCGAGCAGGACCTTCACGGGTTTCTTCGGCGCCATGCGCGGACCTCCTGGGCATCGGTCAGCCGTCTGACCGGGGTGAGCCGTCGTTCGGCCCCGCGCGCCCACGGCGAGCGGGGTCGAACCGGCCGGCCCGGAGGGCCGACACCACGGTTGACGGCCCCCGCACCGGCCCGGGTTCACCACCGGCGGGCCGCCCGCGACCGGTACCGGCCGCCCCGACTCCCGTGACAGTGCCGTCCGTTCACCGGCCCGTTCACCGGGCCGGTCCGGCCCGGCCCCACGGTGACCGGTCGGCAGCGCGCCGGGAGACGCCCCGGCGGCGGTGGCCCGTCCCCGCCGGCCGCACACGCGGGTGGCCCAGTCGTCAACGATTGACGAGCGACAGTCGGCGATATATCGTCGAGCTATTGAGACAGTGACGTGAACACTGTCCGGTCTACCAGGAGGTGAGCGCGATGCGCTCCGGAACGCGATACGGGAAAGAGGGTCCGCGCGGCGGTCGGCGCCGCGGGCGGGGCCCGGAGTTCGGGGAGTTCCCCGGTGAGGGCGGAGAGGGCCGTGGGGCGTTCGGCGCGTTCGGGCCGCCGTTCGGCGGCGGTCCCGGGCGGCCGCCGGGCGGGCCGTTCGGCCACGGCTTCGGCGGGCACGGCGGGCGCGGGCACGGTCCGCGCGGCCGGCGCGGCGGGCGGGCCCGGCGCGGGGACGTGCGGGCCTCGCTGCTCGCGCTGCTCAAGGAACGGCCGATGCACGGCTACGAGATGATCGCGGAGATCGCCGAGCGGACGGGCGGGGCCTGGCGGCCGAGCCCGGGCTCGATCTACCCCAACCTCCAACTGCTGGAGGAGGAGGGCCTGATCACCGCCGAGGAGGTGGGCGGTAAGCGACTGGTCTCGCTCACCGAGGCCGGCCGGGCCGAGGCCGAGGCCGGGCCCGCCGAGCCGTGGGCGGAGGCCGGCCGGGAGGTCGACTGGGAGGCCGTCCACGAGGTGGGCCAGGCGCTCGGTGCGGTCGACCAGGCGATCCGGCAGGTGATGGCGACGGGGACGGAGGCGCAGCGCGCCAAGGGCCTCGCGGTGCTCAACGAGGCCCGCAAGAAGCTCTACCTGATCCTCGCCGAGGATGCCTGACCGCCCCGAGGGGGGCGGGGACGGCGGACGGTGCCGCCGCTCAGCCGCGGACGGCGAACAGTGCCACGCAGGCGAGCAGCAGCACCGTCCAGCCGAACCAGAGCCAGGCGTTCGGCCCGAGCGCCGCGCTGTAGAGGCTGACCACCACCAGCAGGGCGGCGGTGACCACCGCGACCTGCCGGTTGTGCTGCGTCACGGCCTGCGGCCGGCGCCGGGTGCGGGTCCGTACGGTCTTCGCCATCGCCGTCCTCCCGGGGGGAGCGGCCGTCACCCGGAGGTGCGGGCGGTGGCCGTCTCGTCGTACTCGTAGCGCCAGAACCAGCGGAGGCCCCGCTGCTCCTTGACCCGGACGTACACCAGTGTGCGCGCGGGAGTCTCCCCGTGCGCGGGGACCGGCACCTTGTAGGTCTTGGGCACGCCGTACATCGGCCCCAACGGGATCGGGAGGATCCGGCCGTCCAGGGGGCCGCCGACGAATTCGGTGTCCGCGCTCTTCACCCCACCAGGGTCTCACCCCGCCGCGGCGGACCGGCGGCCGACCGGTGGCCGACCGCGGGCGGGGCGGTACGGCGGCGCGGGGAGGCACTGTGAGGGCCGGGTGCCGGGAGTGTGACCGGAGAGGCACCGCCCCCGGTCATCCGAAGGGCCCGCGCACCCTTATCCTTCCTGTTACGCCCTCGGGGTTCACCCGGGTCAGCGGGCCCCGTACGGGCCGGGTGAGGCGCACAGCGGTGTGCCCGCCGGGCCGCCGAGCCGCAGTCTCCGCACTGCCGCGACTCCGTGCCGTGACCCGGGCGTCGGCCGTCCGGCAACCCCGGCTCCGGCCGACGGGGCGCGGACAGCAGGGCCGAGCACCGTCCCGGGAAGCAGCGGGGGGCGCTGTGCGTTGCGTCGGAGTGGTACGTCGAATGCTGTGTCACACCAGGCACGGCAATGCGCGGAAGGGGCCCGATGGAAGCCGGCAGCAGGTGGACGACCTGGTGGCAGAAGCGTGAACGTCAGCGGGCCCGGTCGGCCGACGCGGACAGCCCCGCCGCCAGACTGGATCAGCTGCTGGGCGCCGTGCGCGCCGGCTTCCCGCTCGCACCCGCCGCCCATCCGGCCGGCTACCGCTGTTCCTGCGACCGGGTGGCCTGTCCGGCCCCCGCGCAGCACCCGGTCTCCTTCGCCTGGCAGAGCCAGGCGACCACCGAGCCGGAGCAGGTCGCCCGCTGGCTCTCGCGGGACCCACTGGCCAACTTCATCACCGCCACCGGCCGCGCCCACGACGTCCTGGACGTCCCGGCCGAGGCCGGCCGGCTGGCGCTGGAGCGGCTCGCGGCGCAGGGCGTCGAGGGTCCGGTGGCCGCCGTCGGCGAGGACCGCTACCTCTTCTTCACCGCCACCAGGGGCACCCCGGTGGACGAGGACGAGTGGTGGCCGAGCGCGCTGGACTCCACGCCGGACACCATGTCCGAGCACCCCGGTCTGCGCTGGCACTGCCGCGGCTCGTACACCCTGCTGCCGCCGGCCGCGCTGCCGGACGGCTCGCAGGTGCGCTGGCTCCGCGGGCCCGAGCAGCCGCTGCCGGATCCGCTGCGCGTCCTGGACGTGCTCACCGACGCCTGCACCGAGGTGGGCGCGGTCGCCGAGGAGCAGTGGCTGATCGGCTAGCGCGCCCACCCGGGGGAGCGGGCTACGGCAGGGTGAGGACCTCGGCGCCGTCGGCGGTGACGACCAGCGTGTGCTCGAACTGGGCGGTCCGCTTGCGGTCCTTGGTGGCGACCGTCCAGCCGTCGGCCCAGATCTCGTAGTCGTAGGTGCCCAGGGTCAGCATCGGCTCGATGGTGAAGGTCATCCCCGGCTTGATCACCTCGGTGGCCCGCTCGCTGTCGTAGTGCGGGACGATCAGGCCGGAGTGGAACGACGTGTTGATGCCGTGCCCGGTGAAGTCCCGCACCACGCCGTAGTCGAAGCGCTTCGCGTAGGACTCGATGACCCGGCCGATCACGTTGATCTGCCGGCCGGGCTTGACCGCCTTGATCGCCCGGGCGAGCGACTCCCGGGTGCGCTCCACCAGCAGCCGGGACTCCTCGTCCACGTCGCCGCAGAGGTAGGTGGCGTTGAGGTCGCCGTGCACCCCGTGGATGTACGCGGTGGCGTCGATGTTGACGATGTCCCCGTCCTGCAGCACGGTCGAGTCGGGGATGCCGTGGCAGATCACCTCGTTGATCGAGGTGCAGATCGACTTCGGGAAGCCCCGGTAGCCGAGGTCGGACGGGTAGGCCCCGTGGTCGCACATGTAGGTGTGGGCGACGGCGTCCAGCGCGTCGGTGGTGACGCCCGGCGCGATCAGCTTGGCGGCCTCCGCCATCGCCCGGGCGGCGATCCGGCTCGCGATCCGCATCTTCTCGATGGTCTCGGCGGTCTGCACCTCGGGCCCGGTGTACGGCGCCGGCGCGGGCCGTCCGACGTACTCGGGGCGAGCGATGTGCGCCGGGACCTTGCGGGTGGGGGACTGGATGCCGGGTACGAGAGCCATGGTCGCGAGTCTATCCGCCGGTCCCCGGCCCTCCGGGGGTGTGCGGGACGGGCGGCCGCGCGCGATGATCAGTGACGACAGGTCCATCGAACGGGAGTGAGCGCCATGCCCCTGGGATTCCACCGCAAGCCGACCGGACTGCCGGGCGAGTGGTTCTACTGCATCAAGCACGCCAAGGTGGAGGAGGGGCCGGAGTGCCCCGCCAAGGACCGTCTCGGCCCGTACGCCAGCCGTGAGGAGGCTGCCCACGCGCTGGAGACCGCCGAGGAGCGCAACCGGGAGTGGAAGAACGACGACGAGCGCTTCGACGGACGGCCGACCGAGGGCTGACCCCGCGACCGGCGCTGCCCCGCCCCTGGCCCGCCACCGCGGCGGGTCAGGGGCGGCGCCGTGTCAGGCGCCCTGCGGGCCGACGTACTTGGCGCTGGTCAGCGGGGCGAGCACCCGCCAGCCCAGCGTGCGGTACAGCGCGCGCCCGTCCGGCGTCCCGGCCAGCACCCCGGTCTGGGCGCCCCGGTCGTGCGCCGCGCCCGCCAGCGTCCGCATGACCAGCGAGCCGAGGCCCTTGCGGCGGTGCTCGGCGGAGGTCTCGATCTGGTCCGCGACGGCGGTCGCGCCGCAGACGCCGATCTGGCCGCGGGCCGCCAGTGCGCCGTCCTCGGCGGTGACCAGGGCGCGGACGACCTCGCCGCGGGCCCAGGTGCGCAGGTGGTAGCCCGCGGGGGCGGTGAGCCCGGGGGCGGGGGCCAGCCGGACGGTCATCAGGTAGGCCGGCTCGTCGTCGACCCACCAGTCGGGTCCGAGCCAGGGGGCGATGACGGCGGGCTCCGCGAAGACCTTGAGCCACGTCCCCCGGGCGCGCACCGCGCCGGCGACCTTGCGGACGTCGGCCTCCCGTACGGCGTCCCCGGTGGCGTCCAGGACGTGCCGGGTCACGTGGTCGGTGAGGCCGACGTCGACGGTGTAGCCCCAGGGCTCCACGATCGGCGGCGCGGCCGACCGCGACACGACCCAGCCGTCCACCCAGCTCCGTACGACGTTCTCCGCCGTGGTCTCCAGCATGGCCACCCTCCGCTCGCCGGACGTCAACGGAGTCCAGAGTAATAGTCTCAAGCCACCCGTGTCACTTACTTTCTCGGAGCGTGGCACCGGACCGGGCCGGTCAGACCGCCGCCCGGGCCCGTGCCTCCTCGGCCTTCGCGTGCTCGGCGCGCACCGCCGCCGCGTGCGGGTCGGTGCGGTCGTCGTACGAGAGCAGCCGGGGCAGCGCGGCGGCGAGCGCCAGCACGCCGACCACGCAGGCCACACCGCCGGCCCAGACCGAGGCCCGGACGCCGACCAGACCGGCCATCCCGCCCGCCCGGACCTGGCCGAGCTGCGGGCCGACCGAGTAGCTGAGCAGCTCGACACCGGCCATCCGGCCGCGCACCTCGTCGGGGATGGACTGGTTCCACATGGTCGAGCGGGCGATCCCGCTGATCTGGTCGGCCCCGCCGGCCAGGGCGAGGCAGAGCAGCACCGGCCAGACGGCGCCGCAGAGACCGGCCAGGGCCATCGCCGCGCCCCAGCCGAGCGCGGCCACCACCAGCAGCCGGCCGTGCCGGTGGACCCGGGACGTCCAGCCGCTGGTCGCCGAGACCGCCAGCGCGCCCACCGCCGAGGCCGCGTACATCGGGCCGAGCGCCCAGTCGGCGCCCAGCTCCGAGGCCAGGAAGGGGAAGATCGCCACCGGGAAGGCGAACAGCATCGCGCAGACGTCGATCGCGTAGGTGCCCAGCAGGTCCTTGCGGCTCCAGGCGTAGCGGACCCCGGTCAGGACGGCCCGCACGGACGGCTTCTCGGCGCCGGTGGGCGGCGGCACCGCGCGGATCCGGGCGAGCAGCAGCAGCGAGGCGCCGAAGGTGAGCACGTCCAGCGCGTAGGCGGTCTGGACCCCGGCGAAGGCCACGATGATCCCGGCCAGCGCCGGGCCGGCCACCGAACCGGCGTTGCGGTAGAGCGAGTTGAGCGCGAAAGCGGCGGTCAGTTGGTCGTGCGGGACGATCCGCGGGGTCAGCGAGTCCAAGGCCGGGCGCTGCAGGCCGTCGGTCGCGGCGACCAGGGCGGCCACCAGGTAGACCGGCCAGAGCACCGGTGTCGGCAGCAGCGCGTTGATCAGCAGCAGACCGGTGAGCAGGCCGAGCCCGGCCTCCGAGAACAGCACCAGCTTGCGCCGGTCCAGCGCGTCGGCCAGGGCGCCGCCCCAGAGGCCGAAGACGATCAGCGGCACCAGCTCGAAGGCGCCGACCAGGCCGACCGCGAAGGAGGAGCCGGTGAGGTCCTTGATCTGCATCGGCACGGCGACGTAGGTGAGGAAGCTGCCGAGGCTGGTGATGCAGCCCGAGAGCCAGAGCAGCCGGAAGTCCCGGGAGGAGTGCCAGGGTGCCAGGTCGGGGCGCAGGGAGGTCAGCAGTGTCCGGACTCGCCCGGACGGAGGTGGTTCGGCGTCGTTCACGAACGACCATCCTCGGCGCCGCCCCCTCGGGGCCGCAACGGATTTTCGCCCGTCCCACCGCTTCGGGTGCCGTCTGCCCCCGCCCGCCGCTACCAGCGGCTGAGCCCCGGCCCCGAGCCGAGCCGCCCGGCCAGCGCCGCCAGCCGGCCGAGCGCGCCGCGCCGGGCCGGCGCCTGCCCGGCAGCGGCGCTGACCAGGTGCTGCGCGAGGTCGAACGGCTCCTCCTCGCCGGTGCCGACCGCCAGCCGCTCGTGCGCCAGCCCCGCCAGCTCGCCCCGCTCGGCGGGGCCGTCCAGGGCGAGCACGGTCGCCCCGCCCCGTCGCGCGTCGTGGACCCGTTCGAGCAGCGGCGCCCCGGCCGCCGTGGGCGCCACCACCAGCACCGTCGCCCCGCGCCCGGCCTCGGTCAGCCGCCGCAGGCCGTGCGCCAGATGGGCCGGCGCCCGAGCGGGCACCCGGTGCCGCAGCAGGGTCGGCGCCAGCCGGGGGACGTCGGACCAGGCCGCCTCGTCGTCCAGATGGGCGGCCAGGTGCCAGGGCTCGTACTCCTCGGTGCCGACCAGCAGCAGCGCGCCCGCCCCGCGCCGGGAGACGGCGTGGCGCAGCGAGCCGGCGAAGCCGCCGACCGCCTCCAGCCAGCCCGTGCCGGTCAGGCGCTCGCGGAGTGCCGAAACTCTCACCTCGTCCATGGGCCACAGAATGTCGCGGCGGGCCGGGCGTTTGGCAGGATCGGCCCATGACTTCCCTCGATTCAGCGACAAACCCGGCCCACGAGCTGCCGGACGTCTCGCAGCTGGTGGTCGGTGTCCTCGGTGGCACCGGCGACCAGGGGCGGGGGCTCGCCCACCGGCTCGCCAAGGCCGGCCAGCAGGTGATCATCGGCTCCCGCGACGCGGCGCGCGCCGAGGCCTCGGCGGCCGAACTCGGCCTCGGCGTGCGCGGCGCCGACAACGCGACCACCGCGCGCGAGAGCGACATCGTGATCGTCGCGGTGCCCTGGGACGGGCACGCCGCCACCCTCACCGCCCTCCGCGAAGAGCTGGCCGGGAAGATCGTGGTGGACTGCGTCAACCCGCTCGGCTTCGACAAGCAGGGCGCGTACGCGCTGGTGCCGGAGGAGGGCAGTGCCGCCCAGCAGGCCGCCGCGCTGCTGCCGGACTCCCGGGTCACCGCCGCCTTCCACCACCTCTCGGCGGTGCTGCTCCAGGACGAGTCGGTCGAGCGGATCGACACCGACGTGATGGTGCTGGGCGACGAGCGGGCCGCCACCGACCTGGTCCAGGCGCTGGCCGCCCGGATCCCCGGGATGCGCGGCATCTTCGCCGGCCGGCTGCGCAACGCCCACCAGGTGGAGTCCCTGGTCGCCAACCTGATCTCGGTCAACCGCCGCTACAAGGCCCACGCGGGCCTGCGGATCACCGACGTCTGACCGGCGCCGGGGCGCGCCGATCTCACCCCCGGGCCCGGCCCGGGGGTGAGATCGGCGAGAATGGGGGCCGTCCGTCACCCGGCCCTAGGAGCCCCCCGCCATGCCCCGCACGTCCCTCTTCGCCTCGATCGTCGTCGTCCTCGCGCTGGCCGCAGCCGTGGTCTCCCTGGTGCGGGGCGACTGGGTGGGCCTGGTCTGGATCCCGCTGGCCGGCGTGGCCAGCAACGTCCTCTGGCTGAACCTGCGCCGGGCGAAGCTGGCGAAGGCCGCGGCCGAGCGCGCCGCGGCCTCCTGAAGCCGGCCGGCTAGTTCTTCCAGAAGGTGAACAGGTCGTGGCCGACCTGGGCGTACAGCCGGTCGACGCCGAGCAGGTCCATCACGCCGTAGACGGCCTCGAAGAAGTAGTGGTTCACCTCGGGCTGCCAGAGCAGCGCGAAGATCGCCAGCATCCCGTACGGGGCGAACGGCTCGACCGCCCGGCGGGCCTTGTGGGACAGCCAGGGCTCGATGATCCCGTAGCCGTCCAGACCCGGCACCGGCAGCAGGTTCAGCAGGGTCGCGCTGAGCTGCAGCATGCCGAGGAAGCCCAGGGCCAGCGCCAGCGGCGACACGCTCAGCTCGTAGCCGTTCCAGACCGCGTGCACCTCGGTGCCGTCCAGCCAGCCGGCGCCCACCGGGACCAGGATCAGCACCGCGGCGGCCAGGTTCACCAGCGGGCCGGCCGCCGAGATCAGGCTGTGCTTGAGCCGCCCGTTGATCCGGTGCCGCTCGATCCAGACCGCCCCGCCGGGCAGGCCGATGCCGCCGAGCAGCACGAAGACGATCGGCAGCACGAAGCTGAGCAGCGCGTTCGCGTACTTGAGCGGGTTGAGCGTGAGGTAGCCCTTGGCACCGACGGTGATGTCGCCGCCGTGCAGGGCGGTGCGGGCGTGCGCGTACTCGTGCAGGCAGAGCGAGACCATCCAGCCCGCCACCACGAACAGGAAGATCCCGAACCGGGCGTTGCCGTAGCCCGCGTAGACCGCCCAGCCGGAGGTCGCGAGGGTGGCCAGCATGGCCCAGAACACCGGGCTGATCCGTCGGTCCTCGCGGCGCGAGCGCTGCGTTGCGGCGAAGGTCATGACGTGGTCGCTCCGGGGGTCTGGGGTGCGGGCAGGGGACCGATCATGCCCGGCGGGCCCGTTGCCGGACAAGCCGTCCCCGGTGAACGTCCGGAGCAGCGGTCCCGGTTCCGGTCTCCGGGGCCGGCCCGGAAATGCGTGCGTGGCACGACCCTTCATCGACCAGAATGGGCGGGTGCACTACGGCATCCTCGGTACCACCACCGCCCACCACGACGACGGCACGCCGGTCCCGCTCGGCGGTGCCCGGCTGCGGGCGCTGCTCGCCGCGCTGGTCCTGCGGCAGGGACGGCCGGTGCCGGCCGACCTCCTGGTGGACGAGGTGTGGGACACCGAGCCACCGCAGGACTCCTCCGCCGCGCTGCAGACCCTGGTCGGCCGGCTGCGCCGCACCGTCGGCCGCGACCAGGTCGGCTCCGGCCCGGCCGGCTACTGGCTGACCGAGCCGCGGACGGACCTCGGCGACTTCCAGCGGCTGGCCGGCGAGGGCCGCCGGGCACTGGAGGAGGCCGACCACGCGCTGGCCGCCGAGCGGCTGCGCGCCGCCCTGGCGCTCTGGCGCGGACCGGCCCTCGCCGACCTCCCCGACCGCGGCGGCCCCGCCACCCGGCTGGAGGCCCAGCGGGACGAGGCCCGCCGGCACCGGATCACCGCCGACCTCGGTCTCGGCCGGGCCGCCGAACTCACCGCCGAACTCGCCGAGCTCTGCGAGCGGCAGCCGCTGGACGAGCCCCTGCAGTACCTGATGATCCGGTCCCTGCACGAGAGCGGGCGCACCGCCGAGGCGCTGCGTCACTACGAGCGGACCAGGCACGCCCTGGCGGACGAGCTCGGCGTCGATCCGGGCCGCCGCCTCCAGGACCTGCACGCCGAACTGCTGGCCCCGGTCGGGGCGCCAAGGCCGTCCGGGCCGCCGCCGGCTCCCGAGCAGGCACCGCCGGCGGCGCCGACCCGCGGCGCGGGCAATCTGCGCGGCCGGCTCACCAGCTTCGTCGGCCGGGAGGACGACCTCGGCGCACTGCGCACCGCCCTGGCCGGCAGCCGGTTGGTCACCCTGACCGGCCCCGGCGGCTCCGGCAAGACCAGGCTCTCGATCGAGGCCGGCCGCGTCGAGCAGGCCGCCGGCCACTGGCCGGACGGCGTCTGGCTGGCCGAACTCGCCCCGCTGGAGAGCCCGCTCGCCGTCCCGGCCGCGGTGGTCTCCGCGCTCGGGCTGCGCGAGACGCTGCTGCACACCGGCAGCCTGGTCGCCGAGGCGCTGGAGAGCCGCGCGGAGGATCCGCTCCGCCGGCTGGTCGAGTACTGCGGCCACCGCCGGATGCTGCTCGTGCTGGACAACTGCGAGCACCTGATCCAGGCCGCCGCCGACCTCACCGACCAGCTGCTCGCCGAGTGCCCCGGCCTCACCGTCCTCGCCACCAGCCGCGAACCGCTCGGTGTCCCCGGGGAGAGCGTCCTGCCGGTCGAGCCGCTGCCCGACCCGGTCGCGCTGCGGCTGCTCGTCGAGCGCGCCGCCGCCGCCCGCCCGGGCTTCGACCCGCAGAGCGATCCGGCCGCCTGTGCCGAGATCTGCCGCCGGCTGGACGGCCTGCCGCTCGCCATCGAACTGGCCGCCGCCCGGCTGCGGGTGATGACGGCCCGCCAGATCGCCGACCGGCTGGACGGCCGCTTCGCGCTGCTCACCGGCGGCAGCCGCACCCTGCTGCCCCGTCAGCAGACCCTGCGCGCGGTGGTCGACTGGAGCTGGGACCTGCTGGGCAAGCAGGAGCGGGCGGTGCTGCGCCGGCTCTCGGTCTTCGCCGGCGGCTGGCGGCTGGAGGACGCCGAGGCGATCTGCGCCGACGAGGCCGAGGTGCCCCGCGAGGAGGTCGCGGACGCCCTGCTCTCGCTGGTCGACAAGTCGCTGCTGGTGGCCGACCTGGGCGGCGAGGGCCTGCCCCGCTACCGGATGCTGGAGACCATCCACGAGTACGCCACCGAGCGGCTGGCCGAGGCGGCCGAGCGGAGCGAGACCGGGCGCCGGCACGTCGAGCACTTCCGCGAGCTGGTCCGGACCGCCGAACTGCGCCTGCACGGACCGGAGCAGCTGACCTGGCTGGCGGTGCTGGAGCGGGAGCAGGAGAACATCCGGGCGGCGCTGCGGCGGGCGGTCGACCGCGGCGACGAGCACGAGGCACTGGTCCTCGTGCTCGGCATGAGCTGGTACTGGTCGCTGCGCGGCTTCGGGCTGGAGGCCCGGGAGTGGTACGAGGCGGTGGCCGCGCTCGGCCCGGACCCCTTCGACCCGGCCACCCTGCCGCTGCGGCCGCTGGAGCGGCCGGTGCTGGAGTACGGCATGCCGCTGCCGCCGAGGGTGGCCGAGGAGGCCCGCCGCGAGGTGGTGATGTACCGGCTGGTCGGGCTCTTCGAGGGCAACCTGGAGGTGCTCGGCGACCCGGAGGCGCTGCGGCTCTCCCGGAACCTGCTCGACGCGTACACCCCGGACCTCCCGCAGGCCTACCGGTTCCCGGGCCTGATGCGGGTGTTCGGGGCGTTCCTGGCCGGCAAGCTGGAGCTGCTGCGCGACCTGCTGAACGACGCGGTGGACGGCTGCCGCGTGCACGGCAGCGACAACGACCTGGCGTTCATCCTGCAGATCCGGGCCAAGATGATGAACGACTGGCCCGGCGGGATGGAGCAGTCCCTGCGCGACGGCGAGGAGTCGCTGGAGCTGTTCCGGCGCTGCGGCGACCGGTGGGGGATGTCCCAGGCCTACGCGGCCCGCGGCGAGTCGATGTCCAACGAGGGCCGGTCCGAGGAGGCCGTCGTCGCGTACGAGCGCGCCATCGAGCTGGCCGAACTGCTGGGCGCCCCGCAGGAGGTGCCGATGCTGCAGGTACAGCTCGGCGGTGCGATGCTCGGCATCGACCTCGACGCCGGCGAGCGGCACATCCGGGAGGCCCTGGCCTCGGTCGAGCCGGGCGAGAGCCACGCGGCCAACGGCGCGCTGCTCTTCGGGCACCTGATGCTCTGCGCGGTGCACGCCCAGCGCGGTGAGTTCGACGCCGCGCTGCGCGAGCTGGACCAGCTGAGCGGGACCAAGGTGGGCGGCTTCGCCCCCGGCCTGGTCGGCGGGCTGCTGACGGTCACCCGGGGCTGGATGGTGGCCCGTTCCGGGGACCCGGACCGCGGGATGGAACTCCTGCGGGAGGGGCGGCGGTTGCTGCGCGAGCTGACGGACACCACGAGCGGTTTCGCGGAGCAGATGTCCGTGATGATGGTGCTCCCGGCGGTCGGTGTCCTGTGGGCGTACGCCGAGCGGGACGACGACGACGAGGCGGCCCGCCGGGCGGCGGTCCTGCTCGGCGCGCACGTCGGTCTGACCGGGCCCAAGGGCGGCTACCTGGAGCGGGTGGAGAGCGAGCGGACCGAGGCGGGCCTGCGGGCCCGGCTGGGTGAGGACGCCTTCGCCGAGGCCCGCGCGCTGGGCGCCTGCCGCTCGATCGCCGAGGCGAACGCGCTGCTGGAGCGGATGATCGACTGGCCGGCCGGCTGACCCCCCGTCCCAGGGGTCGGCCGGCCGGCGGACCAGGTGGTGCGGGCCCTCAGGTCCGCTTGCGGAACCGGGCCACCGCGAGCGGCGCGAAGACCGCGGTGATGCCGATCGACCAGCCGAGCACGATGAGCACCGGGTGGGCCACCGCGCCCTCGCCGTTGAGCAGCGCGCGGCAGGCGTCGGCGAGCGCCGAGAGCGGGTTCACCTTGGTGAAGGACTGCAGCCAGCCCGGCATGGTGTCGGTCGGCGCGAAGATCGAGCTGCCGAACTGCATCGGCATCAGGACGAGCATGGACACTCCCTGGACGGCCTGGGCGCTCTTCATCGCCATGCCGAGCAGCATCGAGATCCAGACGATCGACATGCCGAAGACCAGCGAGAGGCCGACCGCGGCCAGCGCCTCCAGCGGTCCGGTCTTCACCTCGAAGCCGAGGATCAGCGCGAAGCCGATCAGGATGGCGAAGGAGACCAGCGCCCGGCAGGTCTCGGCGGCGATCTTGGAGAGCAGGACGGCGGAGCGTCCGATCGGCAGGGTGCGGAAGCGGTCCATCACCCCGGTCTGGAAGTCGCTGTTCAGACCGGTGCCGACGGCCATCGCCAGGGTGAGGCCGGTCTGCCCGAGCAGACCGGGGATCATGTACTGCTTGTACGCGTCCTGGCCGCCGGAGATCGCCCCGCCGAAGACGTAGACGAAGAGCACGGTGAAGATGATCGGCATCAGCACCGCGTCGAACATCGACTCCGGGTCCGCCTTGATCCGCATCAGGTTGCGGCGGGTCAGCGCCCCGATGTGCCGGAAGGTGCCGGCCAGGCCGATCCGGGTGTCCTCCACCCGGGCGGGGGCGAGCGTTGCGGTGGTCATGCGACGGGCTCCTTGGCGAGGCTCGGGGCGGCGGCCGCGACGGTCGCGGGCTTGCCGGTGATGGTGAGGAAGACCTCGTCCAGGCTGGGGACCAGGGTGTCGATGCCGGCGATGGCGAAACCGCGGGTCCCGAGCACCCCGACCACGGCGGTCAGCTGCGCCTCGTCGGTGATCGGGACCGACAGCAGGCCGGTGTCGGCCGAGACGGTGGCCCCGGCGATGCCGCTCTCGCGCAGGCAGCGGGCCATCTCGGAGAGCTCGCCCGGGTGCGCCGGGCGGACCTGCAGGGTCTGGCCGCCGACCTGGGCCTTGAGCTCGGCCACCCCGCCGGAGGCGATCACCCGGCCGCGGTCGATCACGGTCAGCTCGTTCGCGAGCTGCTCGGCCTCCTCCATGTACTGGGTGGTGAGCAGCACGGTGGTGCCCTCGCCGACCATCCGCTGCACCTCGTCCCAGACCTCGTTGCGGGTGCGCGGGTCCAGGCCGGTGGTGGGCTCGTCCAAGTAGAGGACCCGGGGCCGGCCGATCATGCTGGCGGCCAGGTCGAGGCGGCGGCGCATGCCGCCGGAGTAGGTCTTGGCGACGCGCTTGGCGGCCTCGGTGAGCGAGAAGCGCTCCAGCAGCTCGGTGGCGCGGGCCTTGGCGTCCTTGCGGGAGAGGTCCAGCAGCCGGCCGATCAGGTAGAGGTTCTCGTAGCCGGAGAGCATCTCGTCGACGGAGGCGTACTGGCCGGTCAGGCCTATCGTGCGGCGCAGTTGCTTGGGCTGGCGCAGCACGTCGTAGCCGCCGACGAAGGCCGTGCCGGCGTCCGGCTTGATCAGCGTGGAGAGGACCCGGACGAGCGTGGTCTTGCCGGCGCCGTTCGGGCCGAGCACGCCGAGCACGGTGCCCTCGCGGACGGTGAGGTCGACACCGTCGAGTGCCTTGGTCGCGCCGTAGTGCTTGACGATGCCGCGCACCTCTACGGCATTGCCCGCGGCGGGCCCCCGGTCGTTCGGGGCAGTGGCGATTCGTGTCATGCCCCCCAGACTGTCCGACCCCACTGACAGTCTGCTGTCACGGTGTGCCCGGGCCCGGGCGGCCCGCTGTCATCCCGCTGTCGCGGCGCTCCCGGTGCGGCGTCCCGAGCACGGGTGGGGCCCCGCTCCGAGCGGAGCGGGGCCCGTACCGGCCGGTCAGTGGAGGGTGTGCCCCGGGTCAGTGGAAGGTGTGCTCCGGGGCCGGGAAGGCGCCGGACTGCACGTCGGCGGCGAACTCGCGGGCGGCCTCGCCGAGGACGGCCCGCAGGTCGGCGTACTGCTTGACGAACTTCGGGACCCGGCCCGCCGTCATGCCGGCCATGTCCGTCCAGACCAGCACCTGCGCGTCGGTGTCCACCCCGGCGCCGATGCCGACGGTCGGGATCGCCAGCTGCTCGGTGACCTGGGCGGCCAGCTCGGCGGGGACGGCCTCCAGGACGACGGCGAAGGCGCCGGCCTGCTGGACGGCCTTGGCGTCGCGCAGCATCCGGTGCGCCGCCTCGTCGCCCCGGCCCTGGACGGGGTAGCCGCCGAAGGCGTGCACGGACTGCGGGGTGAGGCCGATGTGGGCCATCACCGGGATGCCGGCCTCGACCAGCAGCTCGATCGAACGGGCGCTGCGCTCGCCGCCCTCCAGCTTGACCGCGCCGACCCCGGCGTCCTTCATCAGCCGGACGGCGTTGTGCATGGCCTGCGCGGGGGACTCCTGGTAGGAGCCGAAGGGCAGGTCGGCGACGATCATGGCGCGCTTGGTGCCGCGGACGACGGCGGCGGAGAGCATCACCATCTGATCCATGGTCACCGGCACGGTGGTCTCGTAGCCGAGGTGGCAGTTGGCCGCCGAGTCGCCGACCAGCAGGACGGGGGTGCCGGCCTCGTCGAAGACGCCCGCGGTGAGCGCGTCGTAGGCGGTGAGCATCGACCACTTCTCGCCGCGCTGCTTGGCGGCGGCGAGGTCGCGGACGGTGACGCGGCGGTTGGTGACCCCGCCGTAGAGGGTCGCGGTCGACGCCTGGTTCTGGGCAGGCGAAGGCGAAGAAGCGTTCATCGAACAGGCTCCTGAAGGGTTGTCGTCTCGTGGCGCCGTGTGGCGTCCCCGGATCCCCTCCATGCTTGCACGCCCCGGCGCGGGCGCAAAGAGGCGTGCCCGGACCGCGCTGCGATCTAGGGCACACCGGCCGGGCGCCCGGTGCGGCACCCGGCCCGGCCGACCGACGCGGCCGGCCCGGTGCGGCTCGCCGCGCCGGCCCGGCGCCGAGCCTTTGCCCGAGCTTTACGAAACGGATTCGTCTCGTATCGAAAGTCGCGCTAGGGTGATCGCGGGGGTTACGAGACGCACACGACTCGCAAATGCCCGCCAGTGACACGCCACCACGGACGGGAAGACCGCAATGACCACCGCAGCCGCGCCACCTCGGGTGCCGGAAGCCATCCACCGCCGACGCTGGGCGATCCTGTGCACCCTGGTGCTCGCCCTCCTCGTCGTCGTCCTCGACAACTCGATCCTGAACGTCGCGATGAAGACCATCGCGTCACCCGCGCCCACCGGGCTCGGCGCCAGCCAGAGCGACCTGGAATGGTCGATCAACTCGTACACCCTGGTCTTCGCCGGGCTGCTGTTCACGGCGGGCCTGCTCGGTGACCGGTTCGGCCGCAAGCGCGCCCTGCTGGCCGGCATGGTGGTCTTCGGGATCGCCTCGCTGCTCTCCGCGATGGCCGCCTCGCCGGGTGAACTCATCGGCTACCGCGCGCTGATGGGGGTCGGCGGCGCGCTGGCGATGCCCGCCACGCTCGCCATCATCATGAACGTCTTCGAGCGCGCCGAGCAGCCCAAGGCGATCGGCATCTGGGCCGGCGCGGTCGGCCTGGCCATCGCGATCGGCCCGATCACCGGCGGCCTGCTGATCGAGCACTTCTGGTGGGGCTCGGTCTTCCTGATCAACGTCCCGATCGTGGTGGTCGCCGTGATCGCGATGGTGCTGCTGGTGCCCGAGTCCAAGGACCCGAACCCGGGCCGGCTCGACCCGATCGGCGTGCTGCTCTCGATCATCGGCCTGGTCGCGCTGATCTTCGGCATCATCAAGGGCGGCGAGCTGGCCGACTTCACCTCCCCGGAGGCCTGGGGGCCGGTGCTGGTCGGCGTGGTCGCGCTGGTCGCCTTCGTCTGGTTCGAGCGCCGCACCGCGTACCCCGCGCTGGACATCAGCTGGTTCCGCAACAAGGTGTTCAGCGCCTCCGTGGTCGTCGTCGGCGTGGTCTTCTTCGCGCTGATGGGCGTCTCCTTCTTCGGCGTCTTCTACACCCAGAGCGTGCGCGGCTACAGCGCCCTGCAGGCCGGCATGCTGATGCTGCCGCTGGCCGCCGCCCAGCTGCTGTTCGCGCCGCGGGCCCGGCTGGTGGTGGACCGCTTCGGCGTCCGCGCCACCTGCGCCGGCGGCATGGCCCTGATCGCGATCGGCTTCCTCGGCTACCTGCTGCTCGACGTCGACACGCCGATCTGGGTGCTGGTGGTCCTCGGCCTGCTGATGGGCAGCGGCATGGCGCACGTGATGCCGCCGGTCACCGTCGCGATCATGGGCTCGCTGCCGCGCGAGAAGGCCGGTGCCGGTTCGGCGATCAACAACACCTTCCGCCAGGTCGGCGGCTCGCTCGGGGTGGCCGTGCTCGGCGCGGTGCTCTCCACCGTCTACCGCAACGGGATGTCCGACCAGCTGGACAAGCTGCCGGCCGGCGCGCTGCGGGAGAAGGCCGGTGAGTCCCTGGAGGCCACCATGGCCGTGGCCGGCCGGCTCGGGCCGCAGGGCGCCGAGCTGATCGGCCCGGCGAACGCCTCCTTCATCGACGCCATGCACGTGGTGGCCGGCCTCTCGGCCGGAGTCACCGCGATCGGCGCACTGCTCGCCTGGTTCCTGCTCCCCGGCCGGATCACGGCGGGCGGCCCCGGCGGCGCGCCGGGGGGCGCACCCGCCCCGGCGAAGGCGGCCGGCCCCGTGCGGGAGACCGAAGCGGCCGACGCCTGACCGGCCGCGGCCGGCCGGACCCCGGCTGAGCTGCGGCCGAGCTGAGCGAGAATGGGCCCCTGGCCGCCCGGACCCGTCCGGGCGGCCGGGGCCATGTGCGTACGGCGGCTTCCACCGGGCCGGAGTGCGGACGACAATCGGTACTGGAACGGCGCCGCGCGCCCGCGACCATCGAGGGAGACCAGCGGGGATGAAGACGGACACCACGGTCGCGCCGGACTGCACGAGCCCGCGGCGGGGCCGCCCGCGCAGCGAGGCGGCCGAGCAGGCCATTTTCACCGCCGTCGAGGAGCTCATGGCGGCCGGCAGCAGTCTGGCTGAGCTGACCATCGAGGGCATCGCCACCGCCGCCGGCGTCGGCAAGGCCACCATCTACCGGCGCTGGCCCAACAAGGAGGCCCTGCTGGTCGACATGGTCAGCCGGCTGGAGGCGCCCGTCCCGGAGAGCACCGGCGGCGCCGTCCGGGACGACCTGATCGCGATGGTCGAGTACATGCGCATCCGCGGCCTCGCCAAGCGCTCCCGCTGGGTGCTCAAGGCCGCGCTCAGCCAGATGCACAGCTGGCCCGAGCTGCACGCGGCCTACCGGGAACGGGTGATCGGGCCGCGCCGGGCGATGGCGCGCGACCTGATCCGCCGGGGCGTCGCCGAGGGCGTGCTCCGGGGCGACCTCGGCGAGGAACTCCTCGCCGACCTGCTGATCGGTCCGATCCTCACCCGCAGCATCCTGTGGGAGGAGTCCGACCTCGACGATCCCGAGCTCGCCACCACGATGATCGACGCGCTGCTCCAGGGCCTGGCCGGCCCGGCCGCCCGCGACTGACCCGTCCCGCCCCGCCCCGCCGCGCTCCGTCGCGACCGGCCTGCCGCGACCGACCTGCCCGGGGGCCTCCGTGCGGCTCCCCGGCGTGGCCTGGCTCACCAAACCGGGCCACGCCGGAACCCGCTCCCCGGAGCCCGCGTCTGTCCCGGCATAGGCTGAGCCGGGAATCCGATCAAACCGGCACCAGTCCGGCACCGTGCCCGCCCTCCGGCGGGGTCGCGCGTCGGACCGGCAGACGGCACGAACGAACGGGAGCCACGGGATGGCGCAGGCGGACTGGACGGACCGGACGGCACCGGCGGCGGGAGGCGGGGCCCCGGCCACCGTCGGGAGCACCGGCACCGGCACCGGCACCGGCCCGGACGGCGCCGGTAGCCCCGATGGCGCCGGTGACCTCGGCGGCCCCGGCCCCGGCCCCGGCCTCGGGGGTCCCGGGCCCGGTGGTCCGGGGGGTGCCGGCCGGTCCGGTTCCGGCGCCGGGTTCCTCGGCCTGCGCGGCTGGGGCCGGGACGCCCGGGGCAGCAACCCCTGGCGGCGCGGCCTGCTCCTCGCCGCCCTCGCCCTGCTCGCCGCCGCCCTGCTGGCCTTCCACGCCGAGGTGCCCAACACCGTCGGCAATCTCGGCAGCCTGCTGGAGACCTTCCTGCCCTGGGTCGGCCTGGCCGTACCCGTCCTGCTGGTGCCGGCCCTGCTGCGCCGCTCCGCCACCGCGCTGATCGCGCTGCTGCTGCCGGTGGTGATCTGGTTCAACATGTTCGGCGGGCTGCTCAGCGACAAGAGCGGCGGCGCCGGGGACTGGACGGTGGTCAGCCACAACGTGGCCGCCGCCAACACCGATCCGCAGCGCACGGTGCAGCTGCTCAAGGACTCGGGCGCCCAGATCGTCGCGCTCCAGGAGCTGGCCGGCCGGCCGCTGCGCGCCTACGAGACCGGGCTGGCCGACAGCTACCCGTACCACGCGGTGGAGGGCACGGTCGGGCTCTGGTCGAAGTACCCGATCAGCGGCGTCTCGGTGGTGGACATCAAGATGGGCTGGACCAGGGCCTTCCGCGCCCAGGTCGGCACCCCGCAGGGCCCGGTCGCGGTGTACGTCGCGCACCTGCCGTCCGTCCGGCTGAAGGCCGAGGGCGGCTTCACCGTCAACCAGCGGGACGCCAGTGCCCAGGCCCTGGGTGACGCGATCGAGGCCGAGTCGCTGAAGAAGGTGCTGTTGCTCGGTGACCTCAACGGCACCATGAACGACCGCAGCCTGGCGCCGGTCACCTCGCAGATGCGCTCGGCCCAGGGCGCGGCCGGTGACGGCTTCGGCTTCAGCTGGCCGGCGTCCTTCCCGATGGCCCGGATCGACCAGATCATGAGCAAGGGCGGTCTGAAGCCCACCGACTCCCGCACCCTGGGCCACGACGGCAGCGACCACCTCGCGATCGCGGCCACCTACCGCTACCAGGGGTGACCACCGGCGGCCGGGACCGGAGCTGATCGCCGGCCGGCCGGTGATCAGCCCCGGCGCCGGCCGGCCGGTGATCAGCCCCGGCGCCAGCGGTTGGTGATCGGCAGCCGGCGGTCCCGGCCGAAGCCCTTGGCGGAGATCTTCGGGCCCGGCGGGTACTGCCGGCGCTTGTACTCGGCGGTGTCGACCAGCCGCACCACCCGGTCGACCACCGCCGGGTCGAAGCCCGCCGCCACGATCGAGTCCCGGCCCTCGTCGCCCTCGATGTAGCGGCTGAGCACGGTGTCCAGCAGGTCGTAGTCGGGCAGCGAGTCGGTGTCCACCTGGTCCGGCCGCAGCTCGGCGGACGGCGGCTTGTCGATGGTGTGCTCCGGGATCGGCGCCGGTTCGCCGCGCCGCGCGGCCTCCTCGTTGCGCCAGCGGGCGAGCCGGAGGACCAGCGACTTGTAGACGTCCTTGATCGGACCGAACGCGCCGACCGAGTCGCCGTACAGCGTGGAGTAGCCGACCGCCAGCTCGCTCTTGTTGCCCGGCGCGAGCACCAAGTGGCCCTCCTGGTTGGAGATCGCCATCAGCAGCGTGCCGCGCAGTCGGGACTGCAGGTTCTCCTCGGCCAGGCCGGTCAGCTCGGTGGCCGCCAGGTAGGCGTCGACCATCGGGGCGATCGACACCGTCCGCAAGTGCAGCCCGGTCCGGCGGGCCAGCTCGGCGGCGTCGTCCCGGGAGTGCTGGGAGGAGTACCGGCTCGGCATCGAGACGCAGTGCACGTTCCCGGCCCCCAGCGCGTCCACCGCGATGGCCGCCACCAGCGCGGAGTCGATGCCACCGGAGAGGCCGAGCAGCACCGAGCGGAAGCCGTTCTTGCGCACGTACGCCTCGGTGCCGGAGACCAGCGCGGCCCAGATCTCGGCCTCGTCCGAGATCCTGGGCGCCACCTCGGCCCGGAGCGGCGCGGCGGGCGCGGGCAGCGGCTCGCCGCCCAGTTCGCGGCGGACCAGGTGCAGGCCGTCGGTGAGCAGCAGCCCGTCGGTGTGGTCGCTGCTCGCGGCCGGCAGGTCGAGGTCGAGGACGAGCAGGTGCTCCGCGAACTGCGGCGAGCGGCCCAGCACCCCGCCGTCCGCGCCGACCACGATCGAGTCGCCGTCGAAGACCAGCTCGTCCTGGCCGCCGACCATGTTGACGTAGGCCAGCGCGCAGCCCGCCTCGGCGGCGCGCCGCCGGACCAGTTCCAGCCGGGCGTCGTCCTTGTTCCGCTCGTAGGGCGAGCCGTTGAGCACCAGCAGCAGGCCGGCCCCGGCCTCGCGGGCGGCGCTCACCCGGCCGCCGTCCTGCCAGATGTCCTCGCAGATCGCGAGCGCCACGTCCACCCCGTGCAGCCGCAGCACCGGCAGCTGGTCGCCGGGGACGAACCAGCGGTACTCGTCGAACACCCCGTAGTTGGGCAGGTGGTGCTTGGCGAACCGGGTGACCACCCCGCCGCGGTGCAGCACCGCGGCGCAGTTCTGCGGCGACCCGGCCGGGCGGCCGAACCGCGGCGAGGCCTGGTCGGACCGGCCCAGGTAGCCGACCACGACCGGCACGTCGCCCAGCCCCTCGCCGGCCAGCCGCGCGGCCAGGGCGACCAGCGCGGACCGGGAGGCCTCGACGAAGGAGCGGCGCAGGGCGAGGTCCTCCACCGGGTACCCGGTCAGGGCCATCTCGGGGAAGGCGATCAGCCGGGCACCGGCCTCGACGGCCTGGGCCGTCCGGCGTACCACCTCGTCCGCGTTGCGGTCGAGATCACCGACCCAGGGGTCGGTCTGGCACAGGGCGAGACGGAGATGGGGCATGCCGCGAGTCTAATCGTCGATCTGACGCGATGTCGCGTCCGAGGGTTGCCACTGCCCTCGGCGGCCGCGATCCGCCATGATGGGGACAGTCGCTTTCGGGTGGTTTCCGGGCGTAACACGAACGTAAAGAGCAGAGGTGAGACTGTCCCCATGGGCAAGCAGCAGGAGTTCGTGCTCCGGACGCTCGAAGAGCGTGACATCCGTTTCGTCCGACTGTGGTTCACCGACGTGCTCGGGTTCCTGAAGTCGGTCGCGGTGGCGCCGGCGGAGTTGGAGCAGGCCTTCGAGGAGGGCATCGGCTTCGACGGGTCGGCGATCGAGGGCTTCGCCCGCGTCTACGAGTCCGACATGATCGCCAAGCCGGACCCGACCACCTTCCAGATCCTGCCCTGGCGCTCGGAGACGCCCGGGACGGCCCGGATGTTCTGCGACATCCTGATGCCGGACGGCTCCCCGTCCTTCGCCGACCCGCGGTTCGTGCTCAAGCGCACCCTGGAGAAGGCCTCCGAGCTCGGGTTCACCTTCTACACCCACCCCGAGATCGAGTTCTTCCTGCTGAAGAACCTGCCCGGCGACGGCACCGCGCCGATCCCCGCCGACCAGTCCGGCTACTTCGACCACACCCCGCGCGGGGTGGGGCACGACTTCCGCCGCCAGGCGATCACGATGCTGGAGTCGATGGGCATCTCGGTGGAGTTCTCCCACCACGAGGGCGCGCCCGGGCAGCAGGAGATCGACCTGCGCTACGCCGACGCGCTCTCCACCGCCGACAACATCATGACCTTCCGTCTGGTCATGAAGGAGGTCGCGCTGGAGCAGGGCGTGCACGCCAGCTTCATGCCGAAGCCGTTCTCCGACCACCCCGGCTCGGGGATGCACACCCACCTCTCGCTCTTCGAGGGGGACCGCAACGCGTTCCACGAGTCCGGCGCGGAGTACCAGCTCTCCAAGGTCGGCCGCTCCTTCATCGCCGGACTGCTCAAGTACGCCGCCGAGACGGCCGCCGTCACCAACCAGTGGGTCAACTCCTACAAGCGGATCTGGGGCGGCTCGCAGCGCACCGCGGGCGCCGGCGGCGAGGCGCCGTCGTACATCTGCTGGGGCCACAACAACCGCTCGGCCCTGATCCGTGTCCCGATGTACAAGCCCGGCAAACAGGGTTCCACCCGGATCGAGGTCCGCTCGCTGGACACCGGCTGCAACCCCTACCTCGCCTACGCCGTCACCCTCGCGGCCGGCCTGAAGGGCATCGAGGAGGGCCTCGAACTCCCGCCCGGCGCGGACGACGACGTCTGGGCGCTCACCGACGCGGAGCGCCGCGCCCTCGGCATCCAGCCGATGCCGCAGAACCTCGGCGAGGCCATCGACCTGATGCAGCGCAGCGAGCTGGTCGCCGAGACCCTCGGCGAGCACGTGTTCGACTTCTTCCTCCGCAACAAGCGCCAGGAGTGGGAGGAGTACCGCTCCGAGGTCACCCCCTTCGAGCTGCGCAAGAACCTCCAGGTGCTGTAACGGCAGGTCAGAGCACTTCCCAGGGCGGGTGAGGGCCCCGGGCCGGCGGTAGTCAACCGCCGACCCGGGACGCGCTTCACTCGCCCTGGGCCGTCTGGGGGCCGTCAGCCGTCGGATCGGTGGTCCACCCGAGGGCTTCGTAGAGCTTGTCGACGGCCCGGCGAGTGCGGCCGTCGCTGCTCGGCATCAGGTGCGTGTAGACCCGGAGCGTGAACCCGGGGTCGCTGTGCCCGAGGTACCCGCTCAACGCCTTCACGCTCTCGCCGGCGTCCAGCAGGACCGAAGCGTAGAAGTGCCGCAGGGCGTGCATGCCGTCCTCGCGGGACGCCTGGTGCCGCTTGCCCTTCTCTGGAGGCGGGAGGACGCCGGCCGCGACGAGAGCGGGCTTCCACGCGTAGGTGTTGAAGTCGCTCCGCCGGACGGGCCCGCCTTCCGCTCGGGTGAACAGCAGTCGCTTGGTGACCGGCGCGCCGTCCGGGGTGAGCCACGGCAGCGTGACCTCCTTGGGCGGAAACTCCTCCATGTGCGCCCTGAAGATGTGGGAGACCTGCTCCGGGAGCGGAACGTCCCGGACCTTCCCACGCTTGGGAGGCGCGAACACCAGGCGGCCCCCGATGACCTTGATCTGATATCCGACGTGCAACCACCCGGTGTCGAACCCGATCTCGTCCACCGGTAGTCCGAAGATCTCACCCTGCCTCAGGCCGCACCCACCGCCGGCGTCCATCATGGGCCGGTAGTGCTCCGGGAGGCCCGATCGGACGGCGGCCACTCGATCGGCCGGCCACGGTCGCACCCGTCCCGGAGCCCGACTGGGCGCCACGACCGAGCGGGAGCGGCACGGGTTCGTGGTCCGAAGCTGGTCCTCCACGGCCGCGGTGAAGACGCCGGAGACGTTCCCGAAGATGACGCGGCGGTACGACGACGCCGGGACTGCCTTCTCCAATTCCGCCAGCCACTCGCGGATGTGCGTGGGCAGGAACGAGTCCATCGGGCGCGAGCCCAGGTAGGGGATGGCGTGCCGCCGGATCTGCGCATCCACCGAGGCCCGGGTGTTGAGATCGGTGTGCTGGGAGGCCAGCCACTTCTCCGCGTACTGCTTGAAGGTGACCCGTGCTGCCTTCGGGTCGGTGTACTGGCCGCGCGACATGTCGGCCTCGATCCGGGCCAGCCACTCGTCCGCCAGCCTCTTCTGACGGTCGGGGAAGGACTTGCTCTTCTCGGTCCCGTCCGGCCCGACGTAGCGAGCCCGGTAGCGCATGCCGCTGCCGTACCGGTCGCTGCGGATCCGGCGGGTCTTGCCGTCGGGCCCGACCTCGGTCTTGTACCAGCGGTCTTGGATGTGTCCTGCCATGGGTCAGGCCGCCTCTCGGCTCTGGTCCGCCACCCATTGGGCGACGGCGTCGGGGTGGTAGCGCACGTGCCGGCCGACTCGGAAGCCGGGCGGGCCGGTGCGCTTGCGGCGCCACTGGTAGACGGTCTCCAGTGGCACCTGGAAGATCCGGGCGATGTCCTCGGGTTCGAGGTAGCTGTTCGGCAGCGGCAGGACGTCGCCGCTGGTGTTCGATTCCGAGTGCTTGGAGAGGTGCTGCCTGGGCATGGCGATGTCTCCCGCGGCGGGTGCGGACGGTGGTTGCGGAGTGTTACGGGGCCCTCGCGTGGACGGAGGCGGAGGGCGGAAAGTGTCAGGGATGTCAGGGGAAATCGCTGACCTGCGGGTTTGGCTCCTTGCAGGGCGTCAGGGATTGTCAGGGATGTCAGGGGAAAGGCGAGATTCCCTGACATCCCTGACAATCCCTGACGCGCGGGCAGGGCTCGTTTTGGCTGGTCAGGGATTTGCCCTGACATCCCTGACGGTTACGGGGCTTCCGCCCTGTCCGTGTGGGTGCTCACGGCGGGGTGGACACGGTAGGTAGCGGCCGGTTGGCGGCCTCGCTGGCCGGTGGCGGGGGGCTGGTCGGTGCGGAGCCAGCCGTGCTGTTCGAGGAGGGTGAGGGCGGGTTCGACGTCGGCGACCTTCTTGAAGCGGCGGCTGCTGGCGACGGCGTCGTGGGCCTTGATGTGAGTGCGGTGGGTGCCGTCGTTCCTCGGCCGGCGGAGCCACTGGAGGAGGGCGTGGGCGTCGTCGGTGGCGGGGTCGGCGGCGATGAGGTCGAACACGGCGAGGGTGTGTGCGGTGTAGTACTCGGCGATCTCGGCGGCGCGTTCGACGGTGGCAGCCTGGACGGGTGCGCGCCAGTCGCCGTTGACGTGGTCGGCGAGGTGGAGCAGGGTGGCGATGCGGGCGATGTGGCCGACGAGCTTGCCGGCCCAGTCCTTGATGTGGGCGAGCGGCTCGTCCGGGCGGAGCTGGAGTTCGAGCTTCTCCTGGAGCTTCTCGACGGCGAGGTCGGCGGCCTCGGCCATCGTCACGGTGACCGGCTCGTCCAGCACGGTGAGGGCGTGCAGCAGCGCGGTGAGGCGCAGGTCGTAGGCGGTGGCGACCGGGGCAGGGACCGGGGTGGTGCGGATCTTGCGGTAGCCGAGGTTCGAGGGCGGCAGGGAGTAGAGGAAGCGGGCGAGCAGGCCGCGGTCCCGGGCCCCGGGGGCCGAGCCGAGTTCCTGGAGGACTGCGGGCTGCGGGGTGACCCCGATGGTCAGCGCGGGCTTGTCGACGGTGGGCTGCTCGCGGCCGGTGCGGTCGGCCTGGAGGCGCTCGCCCTTGTGGGCCTGGAGGAACACGCCGAGGTTGGGCTTGCTGCTGTAGCGGCCGGCGATGCTGTCGAACAGGTCGCCCTCCGGGCTCAGCGCGGCCAGGCAGCGGTGCACGGCGAGCTGGTAGGTGACGGCCTCGGGGGTGATGTCCCCGGAGAGGGTGAGGCGGGGGGTGGGCGGGACGTGGATGTCGTCGGCGAGCATCCGGGCGCCGGAGATCTCGGCGACCAGCTGCGCGCGGTCGAGGTCGGGATTCTTGCGGGCCTTGGCCATGAGCGCCTCGACCTCGGCGAGGGCGGTCTCCTTGGCGGTCTCGGCCTCGATGATCCGGGCCCGGGCTTCGGTCTTCAGCTCGTCCTCGACCCGGTAGACGGGTGCGGTCATGAGCGCGAACACGTCGGACTTGCGGCTGGCCGGGGGCATCGCACAGACGAGGTAGAGGTTGGACTGCTCGCGCCAGCCGGGCCGGATCTCCACGCCGACCCGGCCGCCGGCGGCGGTGGAGAGGGCGGCGAGGGCCATGGTGGCGGCCATGTCGGGCGGGGTCTGGGTGAACTCCGCGACGGCGTCGACGTAGGCGCCGACCCAGTTGGGGAGGGCGTGGACGGGGAAGCCGGGCAGGGTGCCGTGGGAGCCGAGCGGGACGGGGTCGGGCCAGGTGTCGCCGGAGGCGAGGTCGGTGAGGGCGGCGAGGGCGGCGGTGCGGACGTCGGCGAGGTCGGTGTGCTCGTCGCCGGCGAGGTGGGCGAGGCGGCTGGTCGCGGCGTTGATCCGGCGGCGTTCGGCGCCGGTCCGGACGAGATCGGCGTAGTAGTCGCCGTTCGCCGCGGTGGGGGTGGCCTCGATGCAGGTGTGGAGGTAGGCGGGGCCGCCGACGCGGTTCAGGTCGCCGCTCGCGCGCAGGACGTCGGTCAGCAGCAGCGGGTCGACGGGGCGGCCGGCGGCGGCCATGCGGGTGATGGTGCGCCAGATGGTCTCGTGGGCAGGGCGGTAGAAGACGCCGGGGTGGCCGAGGAGTTCGGCGAGGGCGGGGATGCGGGCGGGGTCGAGCAGGGCGGAGCCGATGACGGCCTGCTCGGCGGTGACCACCTCGGCGGGCTCGGGGCTGAACGGGATCACGGTGCCGTTGCCGTTCGGGCGGGCGAACTCGGGGCTCATACGGGGCTCCTGTCGGTCGGAGCGGCGCGGCCCGCGCCCGGCGAGACGGGTGCGGGCCGCGCGGAGGGCGGGTGGTCAGAACAGGACGTCCGGCTCGGCGGCCGGGGCGGTGGCCTGCTGGGCCTTACAGGTGGCGGTGCGGGTCGCGTCGTGGCAGCGCTCGCACCAGGCGGCCAGGGCCTGCTTGGGGAGGGCGGCGACGTGGTGCGGGGGCAGCAGCAGGGCGGCCGGTTCGGCGGGGGCGGCGAGCAGGTGCACGCGCCCGCCGCCGTGGTGCTGGCGGTAGCCGTCGTGTTCGCGCGGGCAGCGGCCGCCGTCCTTCGCGTGGGACGTGCCGCAGGTGCCGCGGCACTGGCAGCGGCCGGCAGCAGCGGCCATGACGGCCTGCCACAGACCGGCCCCGACCAGCGGCGGGGTCCGGCCGGTCACCGGTCGCCGCCGATCAGGTCGGCGACCTCCGGGGCGCCGTGGCGGTTGGCGTAGTCGGCGAGCACGGTGACGGTGTGCTGGGCGTCGCGGAGCAGGCCCGGTCCGGGCCGTGTGCTGGCGGGGGTTGGGAGGAGGACGGCGGGGACCGGGAGCAGAATCGTGGCGGTGACGGCCAGGACCGGCCGGCGGCCGGGGATCGGCTCGGCCAGGGTCGGCCACGGGCCGTCGGCCCAGCGGTCGGCCTCCCAGTCCTGCCAGTGCCCGGGCTCCGGAAGGTGGGCGAGGGCGCGGTGCCGCAGCGGGGCGGTGATGCGCAGGACGATGCCGGCGGGGTCGTCCTCGGCGGTCTCGACCGTCAGGGCGTGCAGGTCGGGGCGGACGCGGACGTAGCCGGGAGCCATGATCGGGGCGGTGGCGATCCGCCACGCGGCGACCGCGAACGCGGCCGGGGTGAGCGGTCGGCCGTCGTCGTTCAGCCGGTGGGCGTGCCGGGTGAGGTAGGCGCCGTAGCGGGAGCGGCCGTCGCTGGCCTGCTCCCGGTCGTGGGTGTCGTCGATGACGGCGAGCGTGTGATGGTCGAACTGGGGCATGCTGGAGTCCTCTGGTCTCTGAGAAGGGACTGGATGGCCCCGCAGCAGTCGGCTCTCTGCCAAGAACTGGCGGCTGGTGCGGGGCTTCGTGCTGTCCGGGAGCGGGTCTGCCGGTCCCCCGCGCAGTCCGGGCCCCGCTGCGGGTTGCGGCGGGGTTCGGGCGGCACGGCCGGTCGGGCAGGCCGGGCTAGAACGGCGGCTCGGTGGAGTAGATGGGCGGGGTCCAGCCGAAGAGGCGGTGGGCGATCCACCGGGGGATGGGGAGCAGACGCCGGGCGCGGCCGGGGTCCCAGCACATGCAGTGCCAGTACTCACTGCCGCCGTACTCGCCGTCGGCGTCGGCGAAGTCCTCGGTCCACTCGCCCTCGCCGTCGCAGTCGGGACACTTCGGGTTGGGGGCGTCGGTCAGCTCGATCGCCGGGTGGGGCCAGGGGTTGAAGCGCAGTCGCATGCGGGCCATGGCGGGGTTCCTCCGGTTCAGCGGTTGCGGTTGGAGACGGTGACGTTGACGTTCACGGCGCCCTGCCCGCCCCGGCTGCCACCGTTGCCTCCGGTGGTCTTGGCGAGGCAGTAGGCGCCGACGCCGAGGGCGGCGAGGCCACCGACGCTGCCGACGGCTGCGGCGACGGCTTGGGCGGCGAAGCCGATGCCGAGTCCGCCCGCGCCGAGGGCGACGCCTCCGGCGACCAGCCGAGCGGGCCACGGGTCCCGCACCGGCCCCGGCACGGGAGAAAGCGCCTGGGGCTGCTGGGGCAGGTAGACCACCGCCGGTGTGGCGTGCTGGGCGGGTATCGGCTGCGGGGCGGGCGGCTGGTAGAGCGCGAGCGGGGCGGTGAGCGGAGTGGGGGCGGCGTAGTAGGGGGTGCCGTCCGGGGCGTAGAACACCGGTGCGGCGAGCGGCGGTTGCTGGCTGGCGATGTGGTCCACGGTGCACTCCCGAGAGGAGGTGGGGCCGAAGGATTTCCCGTCATGGGAGCGGAGCTCCGCCGGTGCGGCCGGAAATCCTTCGGTGCCGGGTGGCTGGTGTCAGTGGCCGGTGATGAATCCGGCGATGGCGGCGAGGAAGGTGTTCACCGGGTCGGCGAGGCCGGTCGAGGCGGTGGTGAAGCCGGACAGCCAGAGGATCGCGGCGGTGCCCGGGCCGACCCGGCGGCCCTTGAGAAGGAGGGCGGCGGCGAGGGCGAGCAGGATGGTGATGCTGACGGTGACGGCCATGGCGGCGTCCTTCCGGTCCTGGTTCGGTGACTGAGCGTCATGAGCGTGTATGGGGCATACAGCGGCCGCCCTGTGCGGCTTCGCGGGGTCGCGGGGTCTTGAAGTGGGGCCGTGTATGGGGCTCGCTGTATGGGCCATACGCCCACACGGGCAGGTCAGGGCCCCATACGGCCTGTATGGGCCATACAGGCCGTATGGGGCTTGTATGGGGCTGCCCGTATGGGGCTGCATGGTCCCCGTCGGTTACTGCCTGTACCGGGCGAGGGCGTCGGCGAGGGTGCTCGCGTAATAGCCGGAGCGGGCTGGGCCGCCGTCGACGCGCAGGGTTCCCTGCCCGGGGCGTTCGACGCCGACGGCGCGAAGGAGTTCGTTCAGGTCGATGCCGAGGGTCTGCGCGTCGACGCCGAGGACGTCGGCGAGGGCGGAGGCATACATACGACCACCGGCGGCGTGGACGGCGGCGTGGGCGCGGACGAGTAGTCCGGGGGCGGGGTCGGTGACGGCCTCGTACACGCTGTTCGCGTCGCCCTCCGGGTCGCCGTCCGGCGCGGGGGCCGGCTCGGAGGGCGGCGGGGGCTTGGGGGTGGTGCGGTTGTAGGAGAGGTTGAGGCCGAGTCCGGTGCTGCGGTCGCGCAGCCGTTCGCGGGCGGGCCGCGGGTCGCCGTCCTGGTTGTAGGAGAGGTTGAGGCCCTGCGGCCGCGGGCGGTCGCTGCCGCCGGTCCCGGTCCCGGTCTGGTCGGTGGTGCCGGTGTCGTCGGTGTGGGCGGGCTTGCCCCAGAGCCAGCCGGCGCGGTCGTGGTCCCAGCGGTGGGCGTAGTCGTCGCCGGCGGCGCGTGCGGACACGGCGTCCAGGGTGGGCCGCAGGTGGTTGGTCGCGAGGACGGCTTCGCGGACCTGGGAGGGGCTGGTCTTCCAGGTCTTGAACGGGGTGGGTGCGAAGCCGTCGGCGCCGCTCGCGCCGATGACGCCGGTGCCCTTAGCGCTGAGTTGGCGGGTGTCGACCTTGGCGCGGGGGAACATCTTGAGGAGGTTGTTCCCGGCGCTCTCGCCGGAGGTGAGGGCGACCCCGACCGGGGAGAACTTGCGGATCTCGGTGTCGCCGAGCGCCGAGACGTTGCCGTCGACGGCGGTGAGGACGAACCGGATGCCCATGGCGCGGGTGGTGCGCATGGCCTTGCGGACGGCTTCGCGCAGGTCCTTCATGACCTGCGGCGCGGTCGGCTTGATCGACAGGAGTTCGGCGCCTTCGTCGACGACCACCATGATCTGCGGCAGGTCGGCGGAGACGGGCAGCAGCGTGGTGTCCTCGCGGTCGAGGAGGTCCTGGTACTGCTGCTGGCGGGCCGCGTTGATCCTCAGCACCGCCTCCATCAGCCGTAGGGCCTCGGCGGGGGTGGAGGCGATCCAGTCGACGCCGGGCCGGGTGCCCTTGGGTGCGCGGGCGGTCCCGGCCTGGGGCGCCTTGAGGCCCTGCGCTTCCAGGTAGGGGCGCATCCATGGGATGCCGACGGCGCCGGCCTTGAGGTCGATGACGAGCGTGATGACGTCCGTGCAGCGGGCGAAGCCGGTCAGCACGCCGTCGACCAGGGTGGACTTGCCGGAGCCGGGCGGGCCGAGCAGCAGCGCGCACGCCTCCCGCAGGTAGACCCTGACGGGGTCGAGATTGGGGAGCATGCCCCACGGGATGCCGGTCATGACGGACAGCGGCGAGTAGTCCGCCGGGTAGTTCTGGGCTTCGGCCATGCCGTTGACGGTCGGGACGTCCAAGACCACCCGGCCCTGGATGTTGCCTTCCTCGACGGCGATGACGCAGCCGAGGGGGAGACGGGCGTCGCCGGCCATGGCGCGGGCCTTCGCCGCGATCTGGTCCCACGTCGCGGTCCCGCCGGGCAGTTCCGCGGCGAGGGAGTAGCCGCCGCCGGTGGTCCAGAACTCGACCGCGAACACCCGCACGTCGACGCCGGCCACGCGGCGGATGCGCTCTTCCCAGTCGCGGGCGATCGCGCGGCGGCGGTGGTCGAGCGCGTCGGCGGCCTTCGCGGCCTGCGGGGAGAGTGCGAGGCGCTCCTCCTCGGCGGCTTCCTCGTGGACGGCGGCGGTGGAGGCCATCGCGCCGATGCCGACGCCGAGTCCGGCGAGGGTCCCGGCGGCCGCCCACGAGAGGGGGCCGGTGTGGATGGCCCACGTGGTCCAGCCGCCGGCGAGCAGCCAGGACGCGGAGCGGGTGGTGACGGACATGGCGGTGAGGCGGCGGCGCACGCTCCAGCCGATGCCGTGGCCGAGCGCGCCGGCCGCGCCGACCGCGAGCGGCAGGGCCTCGGGCATGCCGGTCGCGGCGCCGAGCAGGGCGAGCGCTCCGGCGCCGGTGGCGGCCGAGAGGGCGCCGGTGACCGGGCCGTGCGGCGCGGACCAGTCCAGCGGCACGCCCTTCGCCGGCTGGGGAGCCTTGGGTTGCTTCGGCCGGTCGCGGGTGGGGGTGTCGTTGGGGAGGTTGGTGAGGTTCAGGTTCTCGACCACGGAGGACTCCAGGTGTGGGCCGGGGCGGGCCGCACGGTCGCGGCCCGCCCCGGGCGGGAGAAGCATGAGGTGGTGGAACTAGCGGTGCTGGTGGGCTAGTTGTTGGTGGTGTCCCACTTGTCCTCGCCGTTGCGGGGGTCTTCGTGGCGGCGGATGTCCTGCTCGTGGACGTCGCGGAAGACGGGGCCGACCTCGCCGCCGGCGACGGACGCCATCTGGATGGTGATGTAGACCTCGTTGAACGCCTCGCCGACGGCGGGTTCCAGCGGGAACTCGGTGTCGGCCTTCTCCGCCAGGATCTTGAAGACGTTGGCGATCGACTGGAGGGCTTCGGGCAGTTCCTCGCACATCTGGAGGACGGCCATCATCCCGTCGGGCTCGAAGGTGTGGGCCAGGGCCTCCATCTCGGCGGCGACGGCGGCGAAGCTGAACGTGGCGGTCATGGACCCTCCCAGGGACGACGGGGCCGTGCTGTCGGCGGCGTTGTGGTTGCGGGGCGCGCGGGGGACCGTGTCCTGGACCGCGCCGGAGGGGGCGTCGACGCGGTCCAGGACCTCGGCGGCCTCCAGGTCCGCGTCCAGGGCGGCGGCGATGGCCTGGTCGCGGGCGGCGCGCTCGGCGCGGGCGCGGTCGAGCAGGCGGGCGAACAGGCGCCGGCCCGGGTACATCAGCCAGGGCATTCCCAGGCGGCGGCCGATCGGGGTGGTGACCGTGCCGAGCAGGCCGACCGCGCCGGCCAGCAGCGCGGCGCCGGTCCACCGGGCCCAGTACCGCCAGGCCGAGCGGCGGAGCCTGCGGCGGGCCGTGCGGGCGGCCGCGCCCTTGCGCATCGCCACCCGGCGCTCCCTCACCCTCTGGTCGGCCCGCCCGTCCCGGGCGGCGTGCTTCGCGGCCCGTCGGTCCGCGCGGGCCTGCCGCTTCGCCTCCCGGGCCGCTTCCTTCACGGATCGGGCGGCCGGAGCACCGGCCGTCGCGCCCTTGCGGCCGGACCGGCCGGCCCGGTCGGCCGCCGCGGTTTCCCGGGCCTGGGTCTTCGCGGCGCGGCGTCCGTCGCGGGCGGCCTGCTTCGCGGTGCGGCGGGTCTCGCCCACGGTGCGGCGCGCGGCCGCGTCCTGGTGGCGGCGCTCCCGCAGGGTCGGCGCGGCGGCGGACCGCTCGGCACGGGCGGCCCGCACCTGCGCGGCCCGGACCCCCGCACCCGACCCGGAGGCCCCGGGCGGGCGGGTCGACCCGGTCGAGCGGGGCGAGGGGACCCGGGCGCCGGCCGGACCCCCGGCCCGCCCCGGCCCGCCGGTGCCCCCGGGGGACTTCTGCCGGGACCCGCGGCCCGCTGCGGCGGGCGCGGCGGGTGTGCGGTGCGCGGCGGACCGGCTACCCGCACCCGCCGCCGACCCAGCCGGACGAGCCGAACCGGTGGAAGGGCCGCGCTGGTGACGGCCCGCCGGACCCCGGCCGCCCGAACCCGCCCCGGCGATCGGCGAGCGGGACCCGCCGCCACCGGCGGCCCGGGACGTCGGACCGGTGCGGCCGGACGGGGTGGTGTTGGCGCTGCCGGCGCGCTTGGCGGCGGCAGAGCGGCGGGAGCGGGCCCGCAGCGCGGCCACGCCCGCCCCGGTGGCGGCGCCGCCCGCGAGCAGGGCCAGGGCCAGCGGCCCGCCCGCCAGCGTGGCGGCGGACACGGCGGCCACCGTGGTGTTGCCCGTGGCCACCGCCAGCGGGATCACGGGCAGACCGCCCCGGGTGTGGGCGAGGCGCGGACGCTGCCGGGGCTCGTCCGCCGGAGCGAAGTGCCGCCCGGCCGGCGGGCCGGGCGGCGGCGCGGGGATCTCCGGAGGTGTCCCGGCGAGGGCCGGGGCGAGGGTGTCGGACACCGGGTGGCTCCTCTCAGGCGCGGGCCGGGGCGACCACGGTGCCCTCGGCCGTGCGCTCGACGACGGCCTTGGTCAGGTCGCGGTGGGTGAGGTGGACGGGGGCGCCGGTCTTGGCGAGGCGCCGGGCGAGCGCCATGGCGACGGTCGCGGCACGATGGCGGCCGCCCGCGCAGCCGACCGCCACGGTCAGCGGCGCGTCGGCCGGCCCGGCGTCGAACGCGTCGACCACCAGCGCGACGCCCACGATGGCCTCCCGGATCCCGGGGGTGGCGAGGACGGCCCGGCGCACCGGCATGTCCTCGGCGCTCTGGTGGCGCAGGGCCGGGTCGACGTGCGGGTCGCGGAAGTGGTGGCGCAGGTCCAGCACGAGGTTCGCGCCCGCAGGCGGGTCGCCGTGCAGGTAGCCGAAGCTGACGACGCGGACTTCGGTCACGGACATGGCAGGGCTCCTGTTCTCAGGCGGAGGCGATGAAGGCGGCGCAGGTCTCGAACGCGTGGTGCCAGGACTGGTCGAGCAGGTAGCCGCCGTTCAGGCCGTGGTCGGCGAGGCGCACGAACCGGCTCCCGCCGGTGGCGTCCGCGAGGCGGCGCAGGGGCTCGCGCCGGTCGGCGGCGTAGTGCGTGACGGCGGAGAGAGCGAGGGCGGCGGCGACCGGGCCGGGCCGCAGCCGGACGCCGAGCAGCCGCGCGCCGCCGAGCAGGACGGCGGCCTGGGTGGCGGTGTAAGTGGCGACGTGGGCGGCGCAGGCACGGCGCCCGGCCGCGCTGGACTGCCCGTCGGTGTGGTCGTGCTGGCCCTTGGTGGCGGCCTGGTGGTCGGTCTGGATCCAGTGGTCCGCCACGTCCGCCGACGCCCGCAGCAGGGCGTAGACGGCGGCGAACCGGGCAGCGCGAACGCTGGTCATGGGATCTCCAAAGAGACTGTGATGCAGGCGGATTGGGTCGTTCAGGCGGCGAGGGCGGTGCCGTCGGCGCACGGGAGGCAGGTGCCGAGGTGCGCGGGCAGGACGTATCCGGCGTCGCGGCCGCAGCCGGGGCAGGTCCGGCGGGCGGCGTTGGCCTTGGCGAGGGCGGCGGTCCGGCCGGGGGTCATCGGCCGCACCGGCTTGGCCAGGGTGAGGCGGTAGAGGTAGGCGGTCCGCACGCCGTTGGTGCGGCGGGAGCGCCAGAGGATCTGCCCGGCGACGGGCTGACCGCCGGGGCGCAGGCCCCGGGCGCGCAGCTGTCGGCGGGTGAGCAGCCCGGTGGGGGCCATTCGCCACGGGTAGGTGGGGGTGCCGCCGTGCCGGTCACCGGTGGGGTCCCAGAAGCGCGGGCGTCCCATGTCAGGCTCCGGTGGTGGCGGGCACCGAGTGCAGGGCGGGGCGCTCCGGCCGCTTGTCGCGCAGTTCCTGGTAGCGGGCAGCGATCCATCCGGCCGACCAGCCGGTCAGCTCGACGGCTCGGCGCTGCGGCAGGCCGAGGGCGACGGCGGCTTCCACAGTCAGCCGGGCCGTGCCCTCGGGCAGTCGCTCGGTCACGGGCGGGCCGGAGAGAAGCCGCTCCCGGAGCTGCTCGGCCGCCTCGCGGGCCTGCCGCTCCCGCTCCTCGCGCTCGGCCCGCTCACGGCGCTCACGCTCGCTCACCTCGCGCTCACGGGCCTCACGCTCGACCCGGGCGGCATCGTCCCGGCGGGCCTGCTCGTCGCGCGCGGCCTGCTCCCGCTGAGCCTGCTCGTCCCGCTCCTCGCGCCGCATCCGGGCCTCGTGCTCACGCTGCTCACGGGCCTCGCGCTCGGCCCGCTCGGCGCGCTTCTCCTCGCGCCGCTCGGCCGCCTCGAAGTCGGCCAGACGCTCCTCACGCTCGCGCCGGCGCTTCTCCTCGGCGGCCCGTTCGCGCCCCGCCCGCTCGTCGCGCTCACGGGCCTCACGGCCGGCCAGTGCGGCGCCGATCGCCCTCCGGTAGGCCAGCGACGCCTCCGCCGAGACGATCAGCAGCAGCGGCGCTACCGAGTGGACCGCCACCCCGACCAGATCATGGTCCAGGGCGGACTGACCCACGTTGAGCAGCACGGTCATGAGGCCGGTCATCCAGCGCAGCACGACCGGCCAGCGGCCGCCGTCCCCGCCGAGCCGGGCGAGCGTGCTGTCCATGCGGACCACAATCACCACCGCCGCGTCGACGACCAGCGGCAGGATCGGCGCCGTCCACTTCCACCCGGCCGGGCTGTGGCCGGCCATGAGCGGGGTCACCGTGAGCACGCTGTAGAGCACCGCGCCGACCGTGATCGTCCACGTCCCGACGGTCAGCGACCGCTCCGCCGAGCGAACCTGCTCCAAGGACACCGGCCCCCTCACAGCGACCACCCCCGGCACTGCGACGAGCGGCCGGTGAGCAGGCCGGGCGCCTTCGTGAGCGGGATGAGTACGGGGTGAGTGATCACGCCGCCACCCGCTCGGTGCTCGCGGTGCGGCGGATGACGGCCGGGCGCCGCAGCGGCACCGGCGCCTTCCTCAGCAGCTTCTCGGCGAAGGCGGCCAGCTCCGGGTCCTCCCGGCGCAGGTCCGCCAGGACGTCGGCCGCGGCGTCCGTCCGGGCGGCGCGCTCGGTCTCGCTCTCGCCGGGGCCCCCGGTGAACAGGCGGGCGAACTCCGAGTCGGCGGCGAGGCCGAGCGCCAGCTCGGCGAACTCGTCCTCGGTCAGGGCCGTCTGTCCTGCAACAATCGACCTCACGGGTCTACCTCTTCCTTGTTGGTGGGTGGGCCCGGCGGGGACGGCTCCTGGTTCCGGGCAAGGAGATTGGGAGCCGTCCGCCGCGCATCGGGCAGTAGCGGGGTTGAGCTGGGGGTTAGTGCTCCGGGACCGGCTCGCCGGTGCCGTAGCGGCGGGAGCCGTCGGCGCACCGCACGATGTGGCGGGGGCCGTCCCGGAACGGGCTCCACGTGGTGACCAGGCGGCGCTCGTCCTCACCGACCAGGTCCAGCGGGTTCGGCGGGCAGGCGGCCAACAGGTCGTTCACCAGCGCCTCGACGCGACCGTTGCGGGTCCGGTCGACCACACCACCGGCCCCACTCCCGGCGGCCTCCCGGGCGAAGTCCCGCGCCGTGGCGGCCAAGTCCTCCCGCCCCTGCTCAGAGCGCTCGCCCCTCGTCGCTCGCCCGGTGGCGGGCTCCTGTTGGGGCTCGGCTCCGGTGTCGAGGACGATGCCCTGGCACGGGTTGCACAGGCGGTCGGTGTTGGCCCGGTTCAGGCGCGCCCCGCACCGGGAGCAGGTGGCGGGCTCCCCCTTCGCGGAGGCCGCGGGCGTCGTTGTGGCCTGCGCTAGGGCAGCGGCGCCGGCTGCCAGGACAGTCCGCCAGTCCCGGTCGCCGATCTCTCCGGTCCACCGCGGTGCCCGCTTCCCGGTCAGTCGGCCGAGCCGGCACGCGACCGCCCGTCGACGTCGCTCGTCGCCCCGTGCCTCCGCCACCCACGCACCCGCCGACATCCGGCCCGGACCACCGGTCAGCGACGCCATGCGGCGGGCGTAGGAGCGACCGGTCACGATCGGTGCAGCGGCGACGGTGCGGGGCGTGGTGGTCATAACGAAGCCTCCTGGACAGGCAGCGGAGCGTCACGAGAGGGGGCGGCACATCTACGCAGCTCAGGGCAGCCCAAAGAAGGGCCATCAGTTCGTCCGCCCCGTCTTGCGAGACATGTTGAACATGTCTCTTACGATGCCGACAAGCCGACGCTGCGTCAAGTCCTTCGCTTGTTGCGGTCGGAGAGTCCCGACCTCGCATCACTAGATTCGGCTCTCCGGCCATGTCAGAACACGGCGTGCCTGGACGGCTACGGACCGACTTCGCTACGGTCGAGTCGTCCCAGATCGTCCGAGTCAGCAACGTCGTCCAACGGAGGGCGAGATGGCAAACGAGAGACTGCGAGGGGCGATCCTCGCAAGCAAGTTGACGGTCGAGCAGATCGCCGAGCGACTGGGCACGAGTCCTCGGACCGTGGAACGCTGGGTCGAGGCCAAGGACGGGCGCCGGCCGTACAGGCGCTTTCAGTACGCGCTCGCCAACCTGCTGCAGCGCGATCTGTCGGACCTTTGGTCGGATGAGCAGACGAGTAGTGAGACCGCTGAGGCCGGCCGAGCCGAGTTGGTCAAGCTCTACCCACACCGAGCCGTCGTGCCGAAGGAGCTGTGGACATCGCTCTATGCGAAGTCCACACGTCACTTCGACCTGGTGGTCTATGCCGGCTTCTGGCTCTCGGAAGACCCGCTGTTCTTCCGACTCGTCCGGGAAAAGGCGCAGGCAGGCGTATCCGTACGGCTCGTGTTGGGCGATCCCGACTGCGCTGGAGTCGCCCAACGCGGCGAGGACGAGGGGATCGGGCCTGCGATGGCAGGGAAGATCCGCAACGCGCTGGCCAACTACGCGCCGCTGTTCGGCCTCCCCGGAGTCGAGTTCCGCCTCCACTCGACCACGCTCTACAACTCGCTCTACCGCGCCGACGACGACCTGCTCGTCAATGGGCACGTCTACGGCGTCGGGGCCTATCTGGCCCCGGTGCTGCATCTCTCCCAGGTCCCCGGCGGAGAGCTGTTCAGCACCTACGCAGCGAGTATCGAGCGAATCTGGGAGGGGGCCCGGACCATTACCTCGCCCCAGCTCGAAAGGGAGGCTGCGGCATGAGTCGCGTCGACTACTTCCACGATCCGGCCGCTCCGCAGGCGAACTCCGTCGTGCCCTCGGTCACCGCGGTGGTCACGGACGAGACCGGACGACTGCTGCTGATCCACAAGACGGACAACAACCTCTGGGCGCTTCCCGGCGGTGGGCACGACATCGGGGAATCGGTGGCGGACACGGTGATCCGCGAGGTGCGCGAGGAAACGGGAATCGACGTCGAGGTTGACTCCGTCGTAGGCCTGTACACGGACCCGGGCCACGTCATGGCGTACGACGACGGCGAAGTCCGGCAGCAGTTCTCGATCTGCTTCAAGGCCCGGCCCGTCGGTGGCACCCTGCGGACGAGTTCCGAGTCGAAGGAGGTCCGCTGGGTGAACCCGGCGGACCTCGACGACTTGGATATCCACCCGTCCATGCGGCTGCGGATCAGGCACGGCTTGGAGCCGAACCGGCCGCAGCCGTACATCGGTTAGGCGGTGGCGCTGATCGTGGACAGCCGCTGCTGAACCCGATGAGTAGCTGCATCGATCTCCGGCTCGGCCCGGCGGATGAACCTGCCGACGATGCTCTCCGGTCCGTAGCGGCCGACGATCTCGGCGATCCGCTCCGGCGTCGTCGTCGGCGTGCCGTCCGGAGTGGTGGTCATGTCGCAGTAGATCAGCGCATCGATCAGGTGAGGCTGTTCCAAGGGGAACTCGTTTGCCAGCTCGTCCCGCAGACCGCGCTCCTCAGCTTCGAGGAGCGCGCACGAGTGGTGCGCGACCAGCCGTACGACCCGCTCGTCCACGTTCTCCGAGCGCAGGAAGCGGGCACCGTCCAGCGGGTGGAAGCCAGTGTCGGTGAGGCGGGGCGAGTAGCCGACGTCGTGGAGAACCGCGGCCGCCTCCAGCAGCTCGGCGTCGGGGCCGAGGATCGTGGCCAGCGATCGGGCCCTGCCGGCCACCCCCTTGGAGTGGGCCCAGCGGCGCGGCAGGTCAGCGGAGAGGAGGGATTCGGCAAGGTCGTAGGCCCACACGGTGGCGTCCATTCCTAGGTGGTTGCGGTCAGGCTTGGGCAGAGGGCAGCGATCGGACCTGCCGGCCTCTTCCGTGGCGAACTTCGAGAATCCCGGCGCCCTCAAGCTGGGCGAGGGCCCGCCGTACGGTGCCCCGTGACGCCCCGGTCTGCTTGGTCAGCTCCATCTCCGAGGGGAACGGGTCGCCGATGCTGAGCTCCGCGGCCAACGCGGTGATCTGATCGAGCACCGCAGGCTTCTCGTCCTGTCCCACGACGACCCACCCGACGCCGGGCCTCGACCGGATCAGCCCCTCGGCGGCGAGCACGTCCAGCGCACGCTTCACCGTTGTGCGGGAGACGCTGTGCGTCGCCATCAGGCCCGCCTCTGAAGGAAGTGACGCGACAGTGGCATCGCCACTGAGCCGCTCGCGCAGGGCGTCGGCAATCCGAAGGTACGTGCCGCGCGGACTCCGCTCGGGCACTGGCTGCTCCTCTCATAGGGCTGATACCTAGACAGGATGTACGACGATGCCAGGCTGCGGCCAGCCTTGCAGAGGGTGCGTGGGGCGTTCCGGCAGCTTCGTGAGCCCGAAATGGCTATAGACCCTATCCGCAGATTCACAGACAGCGCGCCAGCATCGAGCTCAGCCGCTTCTGCTTGTGCCCCGTTTGGTGTCAGCTGGCTGAGCCGGCATCGGGCCAGAGGGGACGGGCGCGGGCGCTATCGGCCGTGGCCGGTGATGGTCGGGCTCCGCGATTCACCCGCGTCCTGACTTGAGATCTATGTCGAGCATTCACGATTTCGGGCTAGCTTATTGCTTTGAGGCACTGCCAAATCCACTGAGGACTTTGGTGCCGCTAGCGACCTTCTCTCCGATGCTTGGATCTATTCCAAGGCAGACCATTCCTGCGAGCCCAAGTATTAGCGCATCTACCGCGGAGTTGGACGGGTAGTTGGCCCAGGTCGGCTTGACAGTAACTAGGAGAATCGAGCCGCATATAACGCTGACGGCAGCGATCCTCCGCACGGCTCTTACAAGCTTCCTTCTGAAGAGTTCTCTTGTGCTGACTTCCGCAGCCAACAGCTCCCATTGACCAAGGCAGGCGTGGGCTAGTGCCAGGGCAAATGCTTCTTTCATTTCGGGCACCCGCGCGCCACCTACTGACACCACGGACTTCCATCGCTCGGCGGCGACAGATATCCCTGTGGAAATTTCCCTAAGACGTGCATCGGCCGACGTGTCGCCGGTCTTTAGTGAGCGCCTCCAACTACCTGTCGAGATTGAGGCAATCGCGTCTAGCGCCGCAATTGCTTCTTTTCTGGCAGGGCTCGCTATATATGGCCTGAGTCCTGGCGTTCTATTCCAGTCTCGGGCTGTCGACCCCATGAATAGCCTTGGATTATCTGATGATCGTTGAGTGGCCACGGCGAGGTCTAGGAGGGCGAGGATTATCCGGGCGGATGCCACGACACCTGGAGCCTCTTTTGGCCCCGCCCTGAAAGTAAGCCATTCAAAAAAGGTGACGATGAAATAGAGTGAAATGATAGCAGTCATATATCGACACGAATACTGGATGCAGTGGGCGGCCTGACTACTCCCGAGCCCCGATAGGTGGGCCGAAATATTCCTCTGCCAAGTTTCGCTGATCGGCCCAGGGGTGATGGACTTGACGTATTGGTAGGATCCCACGTAGGCGAATCCTGTTAGTGCTATTATGCGCCACACATCGCCTGCTCGTGGGTGGATCTTGGAGGATATTGAAACTACTCGCCTATATGTGATGGAAAGTGCCAAGATCGCACCAATAGTAATTAGAGATTCTCCGCCTTTGAAGCTTGCCCCCCATCCAAAGAAATAGTCATTGGCGACCCATATTGGCACTCCAATAAGTATGCCGAATACGGGAATCAGAAGCCATGGCCTCCTGTCTGTAAGATCGGCAAAGGCGGCAGTCCAGCTGCCTTGAGAATTGACTGACCAGTGCGCAGAATAGACCGCACTGTAGACTCTTTCCTGATGCTCCTCTGGGATTTCGGGAACTAGATTTATGAGGTTTGCTCGATTCTCTGACGAGTCCTCAAGGAGTGCGATTCTCTTTTGGCGTAGCGATCTAATTTCGGAGATCTCTTCTGAAATCCACTCCTTGGCTAGTGATCGCATATTGGCAGGGCGAGGTGCTCCTGGATGTGTGCGCATCCAGGAGTTGATCAAATCCTCGCGGATGCTGATCTCCTGCCCTGAACGCTGGCCGTCGGCCATTCGACTGTCTCCCACCCTCGGCTTAGCTGTCTCAGTTCATGCTGCCCGCCGGTGATGTGTCCTGTCTGGGAAAACTCGAAGATTAGTGAAGTGTGGGGGCTTGGGGGCGATGGAGGCCCAGGCTCGTTTGGGGAATGATCTAGATCATGGATGGGCCGCCCGCTGGGAAGCGTGGTCTCCTTCGGGTACGTGGTCGATTTGAGCCAGCACGGTGATGCGAGGCGTCCCCGTTTGCTGGCGCCACCGCAGGGGCTGGGGCTGTGGCATAGGCGCTCCAGGGCGGACGTATATGGTGCTCCGTTGTGGCGTCAGCCGGTGCGGTGGTCGTGGGCGGGAAGATTGGGCGCAGTGCCGGCCGGGACTGGTGGCCCCATCCCTTGCCCTTGCAAGGCGGGCGTCAGACCCTGGGCCGTCTGTGGGCCGTGCGGCGGTGGCCAGTGATGGCCGATGGCACTCACTACTGACCGCTCTGCGGCGGTTCTGCGCTGGCAGGGTGAGGGTGCTTCAGTGAGGGTTCCGGCGGGTTGTCAGTTCCTCCGCAACAAGCGCCAGGAGTGGGAGGAGTACCGCTCCGAGGTCACCCCCTTCGAGCTGCGGAAGAACCTCCAGGTGCTCTGACAGGCCGTCAACCGCGCGAGTGGGCCTGCTCCGGTCGGAGCAGGCCCGTTCCGTTCTGCGGGTCCGCCCGCTCCCGCCGGTCTCCGGCGGGAGCGGGCGGTGCGGGCGTCCGGGCAGGGGTCCCCCGCGCACGCTAATTCGTTGGGCCAATGCGGTTACCCTGCAGCGGTGCGAGCCGTGACCAGGTGACGCGGGAGCGTATTCAGAAGATCCGTTTTGCGGATCATCCTGGAGTGTCATGCGTACTCGAATCACCACCCTGGTCCTGTCCGGACTGGCCTCGGCCGCCCTCACCCTGGGCGCCGGCGGCACGGCCTACGCCTCGCCCGTCGTCGACCACGGCGCAGCCGCCGAATCGGTCGAGGCCCAGGGCGCATGGGTCGACAACCTCCTGCGTCTGGCCGAGGAGGACAGCGGCTCCACCACCAGCACCTGGACCTTCGACGGGCGAAGCACCGTCTACTCCGCACCGGGGCTTCGCCCGGCCCACCGGGCGGACGACGGCGACGGTGAGGACAGCGAGGACAGCGAGGCCGGCGAGGCCGTCGAGGCCTCGGACGCCGACCTCTCGGAGGTGGCCGAGGGCGACGCCGTCGAGCAGGGCGACGCGGCTCGGCGGGCCGAGGGCGAACGAGCTCCGACGGCCCAGTCGTCGGAGCTCGTGCGCTCCGAGGGCTCGTCAGCCGGTGGCGGCGAGCACTGCGACGAGAACGCGCCGGGCCACCCCGGCGACCACGGGCCCGCCGGCTGCGACTGCGAGCACGGAGAGCACGGAGAGCACGGGGAGCACGGGGAGCACGAGGGTCATGGCGGCCACGAGGGTCACGAGGGCCACGGTGGCCACGAGGGCCACGGTCAGGGCCAGGGTCAGGGCCAGGGCCAGGGCCAGGGCCAGGGGCAGGGGCAGGGCCAGAGCAACGAGCAGGGGCAGGGCCAGGCTCAGGGTCAGGACCAGGGGCAGAGCCAGAGCGGCTCGCAGAACCAGGGTCAGGACCAGCACGTCCAGGTGACCGTCAACGTGCAGAACGTCGTCACGAACAACCTCAACAACAGTGCGAACAACAGCGCCGCCAGCAACTCGAACAACTCCGCGCAGAACAGCGCGCAGAACTCGGCGCAGAACAACCAGTCGGCCTCGCAGGCCAACAACCTCTCCAACCAGCAGAGCCAGTCCAACCACCAGGCCTCGCACAACCTGAACAAGGCGACCCTCGTCGCCAAGGGCCAGGCGCCGGGCAAGTCGGCTCACCACGGCGGCGGCGAGCACGGAGAGCACGGCGAGCACGGCGAGCAGACCGGGCACGGCGGGGGCGGGCACTACGGTTCGGGCGGGGGGTACGCGTCCGGCCAGCACGGTGCGGGCGAGCACCACCCGGCCGAACACCCCCACGGGGAGCTGGCCGAGACGGGCTCCCGGGGGACGCCGATCCTGATCGGCCTCTCGGCCGCTTTCCTCGCGGCGGGTGTGGCGGCGATGCGGCTCGGCCGACGGCGCGCATGATCGGGTCCGTCCCCGCGGGCTGCCGGACAGTGCGCCGGGGCCGGACAGCGTGACCGTCCGGCGGGGCACCCGGTCGGGCGTTGCGGGCGACAGGGCGGTGCGCCGTGAGCGGCCGCCCGGCGCTCTGCGTCCGGCCTTCACCCGTTCGACGTACAGGAAGCCGATGCCGCCGTCCGCCTCGAAGGAGGAGAGGACGGCGGTGTCCGTGCTGCCGGCCGGAGGGCTGCCGGCGCCGGGGGCGACCGGCGCCGGTGAAGGCGCTCGGCGGCGGGGCCCGTCCGCCGGGCGACCGTGAGGCTCCCGGTCGTGGCCGGGCGGGACCGGTCCGCGGTCGCGCCCGGCGCGGCGCCGTGCGGGCGCGTAACCTGCTGAACGGGCGGATGGAGGGGTCATGGAGGAGCAGCGGGCCGGGAGCCGGGTGAGCCGGCCGGAGATCAGGCTGGTCCGGCGCGGGTTCACCGACCCGGCGCAGGCCGTCCGGCTGCTCGCCGGGCCCGGTCTGGAGGGACTGGCCGACGACCCGGTGCTGCTGGACGCGCTCGGCGCCACGGCCGACCCGGACCTCGCCCTGCTCGGCCTGGCCCGGCTGCTGGAGGGCGCCGACGAGACCGAGCGGCACACCCTGCGCGACACCCTCACCACCTCCAAGCCGCTGCGCGACCGGCTGCTCGGCGTGCTCGGCGCGTCCACCGCGCTCGCCGACCACCTGGCCCGGCACCCGCACGACTGGCACGTCCTGGTCACCTTCGAACTGCGCGACATGCACCCCGGCCCGGAGGACTTCCGGCGCGCGCTGCGCGAGGGCCTGCGGGCGGACGCCGCCGTCAGCCCGGCGGACGCGCTGCGGATCGCCTACCGCCGCTGCCTGCTGGCCATCGCCGCCCGCGACCTCACCGGCACCACCGACCTCGCGCAGACCGCCGCCGAACTGGCCGACCTGGCCGGCGCCACCCTGCAGACCGCCCTGGAGATCGCCGCCGAGGAGGACCCGGAGGCCGCCGGCGCCTGCCGCCTCGCCGTCATCGGCATGGGCAAGTGCGGCGGGCGCGAACTCAACTACGTCTCCGACGTGGACGTCATCTTCGTCGCCGAACCGCGGGAGGGCGTCGAGGAGCAGGAGGCGGTCAAGGCCGCCACCCGGCTGGCCGCCGCGCTCACCCGGCTCTGCGCGGACACCACCGGCGAGGGCACCATCTGGCCGGTGGACGCCAACCTGCGCCCCGAGGGCCGCAACGGCCCGCTGGTCCGCACCCTGGCCAGCCACCAGGCCTACTACCAGCGCTGGGCCAAGACCTGGGAGTTCCAGGCGCTGCTCAAGGCCCGTCCGGTCGCCGGGGACGCCGAGCTCGGGGCCGCCTACCTGGCGGCGCTGGAACCGATGGTCTGGCAGGCAGCCGCCCGGGAGAACTTCGTCACCGACGTGCAGCAGATGCGCCGCCGGGTGATCGACTCGATCCCCGTCACCGAGCTCGACCGCCAGCTCAAGCTGGGCCCGGGCGGCCTGCGCGACGTCGAGTTCTCCGTCCAGCTGCTCCAGCTGGTGCACGGCCGCACCGACCCGGCACTGCGCAGCGGCAACACCCTGGAGGCACTCGGCGCGCTCTCCCGGGGCGGGTACGTGGGCCGGGCCGACGCCGCCTCGCTGGACACCGCCTACCGCTTCCTGCGCTCGCTGGAGCACCGGATCCAGCTGCACCGGCTGCGCCGCACCCATCTGATGCCCACCGGCGAGGAGGACCAGCGCCGGCTGGCCCGCTCGCTCGCCCCGCTGATCAACGACGACACCCGGGCCGACCCGGTCGCCGCCCTCCAGCGGGAGTGGAAGCGGCACGCCGTCGAGGTCCGCCGGCTGCACGAGAAGCTGTTCTACCGGCCGCTGCTGGACGCCGTCGCCGAGCTGCCGACCGGTGCGACCGGGCTGAGCCCGGACGCCGCCCGGGCCCGGCTGGAGGCGCTCGGCTACGCCGACCCGGCCGCCGCGCTGCGCCACCTGACCGCGCTGGCCTCCGGCGTCAGCCGCAAGGCCGCCATCCAGCGGACCCTGCTGCCGGTGCTGCTGGGCTGGTTCGCCGACTCGGCCGACCCGGACGCCGGGCTGCTCAACTTCCGCCAGGTCTCCGACGCGCTCGGCCGCACCCCCTGGTACCTGCGGCTGCTGCGCGACGAGAGCGCCGCCGCCGAGCAGCTGGCCCGGGTCCTCTCGGCCGGCCGGCTCGCCCCCGACCTGCTGCTGCGGGCCCCCGAGGCGGTCGCCATGCTGGGCGACCCGCAGGGCCTGGCGCCGCGCGGCCGGCCCGCCCTGGAGCAGGAGATACTGGCCGCCGTCGGCCGCGCCGACTCCGCCCCCGCGGCCGTCGCCGCCGCCCGTTCGGTGCGGCGCCGGGAGCTGTTCCGGACCGCCGCCGCCGATGTCCTCGGGCGGCTCGGTGACGACCCGGCCGAGGCCCTGGACGTCGCGGGCGAGGCGCTCACCGCGCTCAACGCGGCCACCCTCCAGGGCGCGCTGCGCGCCTGCACGGCCGGCTGGGAGGCCCGGCACGGGGAGCTGCCGACCCGGATCGCGGTGATCGCGATGGGCCGGTTCGGCGGGCACGAACTCGGCTACGGCTCCGACGCGGACGTCCTCTTCGTCCACGAGCCGCTGCTCGGTTCGCTCGACCAGGACGCCGCCCGGGCCGCCCAGGCGGTCTGCCACGAGCTGCGCACGCTGCTCTCCGGGCCGTCCACCGAGCCGCCGCTGGTGGTCGACGCCGATCTGCGCCCGGAGGGCCGCAACGGCCCGCTGGTGCGCACCCTCGCCTCCTACGCGGCGTACTACCGGCGCTGGTCGCACGCCTGGGAGAGCCAGGCACTGCTGCGCGCCGACCCGGTGGCGGGGGACGCGGAGCTGGGGGAGCGGTTCCGGCAGCTGATCGACCCGCTGCGCTACCCGGGCTCCGGGGTGCCGGAGCGGGACGTGGTGGAGATCCGCCGGATCAAGGCCCGGATCGAGGCCGAGCGGCTGCCGCGCGGCGCCGACCCGACCACCCACACCAAGATCGGCCGGGGCGGACTGGCCGACGTGGAGTGGACCGTCCAGCTCCTCCAGCTCCAGCACGGGCACGAGCTGCCGGCGCTGCGGACCACCCGGACCAGGCCCGCGCTGGCCGCCGCCGCCGAGGCCGGGCTGGTCGGGGCGGAGGACGCGGCGGTGCTGGACGCCGCCTGGGTGCTGGCCTCCCGGGTGCGCTCCGCGGTGATGCTGGTCCGCGGCCGGCCCGGGGACAGCTTCCCCGGGGAGGCCCGGGAGCTGGCCGCGGTGGCCCGCTACCTCGGGTACGGCGCCGGGCACAGCGGCGAGCTGGTGGACGACTACCGGCGCACCACCCGGCGGGCCCGGGCGGTGGTGGAGCGGCTGTTCTACGGCTGATCCCCGACCGGCTGCGCCCCGGCCACCGGAGGATCGCTGCGCCCCGGCCCCCGGAGGTCCGGCGAAGGGGCCCTGGGCAAGGGCCCCCGGGTACGGCGAAGGGCCCGCGGAAAGCTCCGCGGGCCCTTCGCCGTACCGGTCTCAGCGCCGTCCGGCGCTCACCGCAGGCTCGCTCCACTGCTCGGGCACCGTGATCGGCTCGTCCGCCGCCCCCCGGGCCGGGACCTTCGGCAGGCGGTAGACCCAGACGTGGTAGATCAGCCGGGCCACGACGAAGCCGACCGTGAGGCAGGCGACGCCGCCGACGGCGTCCATCCAGAAGTGGTTGGCGGTCGAGACGATCACCACCAGGGTGGCCACCGGGTAGAGCAGGCCGAGCGCGCGGACCCAGGCCGCGCGGGCCAGGAAGAAGATGGCCAGGCCGCACCAGAGCGACCAGCCGATGTGCATCGAGGGCATCGCCGCGTACTGGTTGGAGACGTGCGTGGCGGGCCCGGAGGCCATCGAACCCCAGGTGTTGTGGACCTTCAGGGTGTCGATGAAGCCGCCGTCCGTCATCAGCCGGGGCGGGGCGAGGGGGAAGAAGTAGAAGCCGACCAGGGCGATGCCGGTGGTGACGAACAGCACCGTGCGGGCCGCGGCGTAGCGGCCCGGGTGGCGCCGGTAGAGCCAGACCAGGACGCCGATGGTGATGATGAAGTGCAGCGTCGCGTAGTAGTAGTTCATCCCGACGATCAGCCACGAGAACTTGTCGACCGCGTGGTTGACCGAGCGCTCGACGGCCACGCCGAGGCTCTGCTCGAAGTCCCAGATCCAGCCCGCGTGCTTCTGGGCTATCGCTTCCTGTTCCGGGACGGCGTTGCGGACGAGGGAGTAGACCCAGTAGCTGATCCCGATCAGCGCCAGCTCGAACCAGATCCGCGGTCGCGCCGGTGAACGGCGCTGGTCACGGATGCGGCCGCGCAGCGCGGCCGCGCGGGACTGGGCGACGCGGGTGGCTCCGTCGGGCACCCGGCCGGAGCCGGCCGGGCCCGCTGCGGAACTGCCACCGTGCGCCGCCGCCGCGGCGCGCTCGGCGCCGGTCTGCTGGATCTCGGTCGGTTCCCCCATGGACGAGAAGTCTGCCAGACGTCCCGTAGCCGTCTGCTCATCCTCTGGAAGTGGATTCTTCACCGACTGTCCCCCTTGAGGGCTAGGGGACTGCTCCCACCGGGGTAGGGGGTGCTGTGGGATCTGGTACGAACCGGCGGGACGGGCATACGTCCTATTCTCACGCCGAGTGCCCCGGGTGGCGCAATCGGGGGCGGGCAGCGGCACGCCGGGGGCCGAAATTTCCGGGACCGAAACCCCTTCTGCATCTTGCTGAAACAGATTGCAGACCGCTAGCGTCCTGGCAACTCGACACCCTTACCCCCGCAAGGGAGCCCTCAGTGGCCGATGTCCCGCCCCGCCGCACACGCCGACGGAGCACCACCCCGATCCGCAGACCCGGCCGCACGGCCGTGCTGCTGGCCGCCGCGCTGACCGCCGCCACCCTGGGCGGCGCGGCTCCCGCGGCCTTCGCCGCGGTCCCGCCCGGCCCGCCCTCGGACGCCGCGCTGGCCGCCACCGCCGGGCGGCACGACCTCTCCCGCGAGCAGTTCTACTTCGTCCTGCCGGACCGTTTCGCCAACGGCGACCCGGGCAACGACACCGGGGGCATCACCGGCAGCCGGCTGGACCACGGCCTCGACCCGGCCGACAAGGGCTTCTACCACGGGGGCGACCTCGCGGGCCTGCTCCAGCGGCTCGACTACATCCAGGACCTCGGCACCACCGCGATCTGGATGGCCCCGATCTTCAAGAACAAGCCCGTCCAGGGCGCCGGCGACCAGGCCTCGGCCGGTTACCACGGCTACTGGATCACCGACTTCACCCAGGTCGACCCGCACTTCGGCACCAACGACCAGCTCAAGGAGCTGATAGCCAAGGCGCACGCCAAGGGCATCAAGGTCTTCTTCGACGTCATCACCAACCACACCGCCGACGTCATCGACTACGCGCAGCAGCAGTACGGCTACCGCTCCACCGGGGCCTACCCGGTGCTGGACGCCGACGGCCGGCCGGTCGACGAGACCGCCGTCGCCGACGCGGGCGCCGGCTCCCCGGCCGCCTGGCCGAAGCTGACCAAGGACTCGTTCCCCTACAGCCCGGTCTTCCGCAAGCCCGCCGACACCGCCGCCAAGGCCCCGGCCTGGCTCAACGACCCCGCGCTCTACCACAACCGGGGCGACTCGACCTTCGTCGGCGAGTCCGCCACCGAGGGCGACTTCTCCGGCCTGGACGACCTCGACACCCAGAACCCCAAGGTGGTCCAGGGCTTCGAGAAGGTCTACCAGCAGTGGGTCAAGGACGCCGGCGTGGACGGCTTCCGGATCGACACCGTCAAGCACGTCAACATGGCCTTCTGGCAGCAGTGGGCGCCCGCGCTCAAGGACTTCGCCGCCAAGCAGGGCAACAAGAAGTTCTTCATGTTCGGCGAGATCCTCTCCAGCGACCCGGCGGTCACCTCGCCGTACGTCACCAAGGGCCGGCTCCAGGCCACCCTGGACTTCCCGTTCCAGAGCGCCGCCCGCTCCTACGTCTCGCAGGGCGGCTCGGCCCGCGGCCTCGCCGACGTGTACGGGCAGGACTACCGCTACACCTCCGCCGACACCGACGCCTACGAGCTGCCGACCTTCCTCGGCAACCACGACATGGGCCGCTTCGGGTCCTTCCTGCTCGGCGACAACCCGGGCGCCGACGACGCCACCCTGCTGAAGAAGGACCGGCTCGCCTCCGAGCTGCAGTTCCTCACCCGGGGCCAGCCGGTCGTCTACTACGGCGACGAGCAGGGCTTCACCGGCGCCGGCGGCGACAAGGACGCCCGGCAGGACCTCTTCGCCTCGCGGACCCCCTCCTACAACACGGACCGGGTGCTCGGCGGCCCCTCCGGCTCCGCCGACCGCTACGGGCGCGACGGCGAGCTCTACCGGGGCATCGCCGGGCTGGCCGCGCTGCGCCGGGACCACCCGGCCCTCGCCGACGGCGCCCAGATCGAGCGGTACGCCGCCGACGGCGCGGGCGTCTACGCCTTCTCCCGGATCGACGCCGGGCAGCAGGTCGAGTACCTGGTCGCGGTCAACAACGCGGCCGAGGCGAAGACCGTCACCCTGGACACCTTCTCGGCCGGCCAGGGCTTCGACCGGATCTACCCGGCCGCGGGGGAGCGGCTGACCAGTGGCGCGGACCGCGCGGTCACCGTCACCGTGCCCGCGCTCTCCTCGGTGGTGTTCAAGGCCGCCGGGAAGCTGGCGCCGGTCGCGGCCGCGCCGACGCTCGCGCTGCGGACCCCGGCCGACGGCTCCACCGGCACCGTCACCGTCGGCGCGGACGTCGACGGCGGCGGCTTCGACCGGGTCACCTTCGCCGCGCAGATCGGCGACGCGCCCTGGCGGACCCTCGGCACCGCCGACAACGGGACGTACCGGGTCACCCAGGACCTCGGCGCCGTGCAGCCCGGCACGGTGGTCCGCTACAAGGCCGTGGTCCAGGACTCCAGTGGCCACCTGCGCTCGGCCACCGGCAGCTTCACCACCGGCACCCCCGTCCCCGCCCCGGCGCCCAGCGCCACCGCCCGCCCGTACGCCGTCGTGCACTACCAGCGCGAGGACGGCGACTACGACGGCTGGAACCTCTACGCCTGGGGCGACCTCGCGGACGGCGAGGCCACCCCCTGGCCCGCCGGGCACGGCTTCACCGGCCGGGACGCCTACGGCGCCTTCGCCTACGTGAAGCTGAAGGAGGGGGCTTCGGACGTCGGCTTCGTCGTCGAGAAGGACGGCGTCAAGGACGTCGACACCGACCGCCACCTCGACGTCGGCGCGACCGGCGAGGTCTGGCTCAAGGAGGGTGACCCGACCGTCCGGACGGCGAACCCCGGGCCCGCCAACACCCAGCCCGCCGGCACCGCCGTCATCCACTACAACCGGGCCGACGGCGACTACACCGGCTGGGGCCTGCACGACTGGACCGGCGCCGCCACCCCGACCGACTGGGGCAACCCGCTGCTGCCGGTCCGCCGAGACGCCTTCGGCGCCGTCTTCGAGGTGCCGCTGGCTCCCGGAGCCACCAGCCTCAGCTACGTCCTGCACCGGGGCAACGACAAGGACCTGCCGACCGACCAGTCGCTGGACCTCGCCGCCAACGGCCACGAGGTCTGGATCCTGGGCGGCCGGGAGGGCTACCTGCTCCCGCAGAACGCCGCCGCCGCCTCGCAGCTGGACCCCGGCTCCGCCAAGGCCCAGTGGATCGACGCCCGCACGGTCGTGGTGCCCGCCGGGTACGGCGCCAACGACGCCGCACTGGCCGGCGGCACCAGCGCCCAACTGGTGTACGACCCCGAGGGCGGCATCCGCGCCGAGAAGGGCGTGCTGAGCAAGGCCGGGCAGTGGATCCGGCTGACCCCCGCCGCCGGGCTGACCGACGCCCAGAAGGCCGCCTTCCCGCACCTGGCCGGCTACCGGGCCTTCACCGTGGACGCCCGCGACGCGACCCGGGTGCCCGCCGCGCTCCGCAGCCAGCTGCTCTTCACCGAGCACCTGCCCAGCGGCGCCGCGCTGGCCGCGACGGGGGTGCAGACCCCCGGCGTGCTGGACGACCTGTACGCCCGCCGCACCGGCCGGGTGGACTTCGGACCGGCCTACTACAACGGCAAGGTGGCGCTCTCGGTCTGGGCGCCGACCGCGCGGGAGGTCTCCGTCCAGCTCTTCGACGGACCGGCCGGCGGCACCCCGAAGACCGTCCCGCTGAAGCTGGACGACGAGACCGGTGTCTGGGAACTCGTCCGTGACAAGGCCGAGTTGGACGGCAAGTACTACCTGTACCAGGTGAAGGTCTGGGCGCCGTCCGTCCAGCAGCTGGTGGTCAACACCGTCACCGACCCGTACTCGGTGGCGCTGTCCGCCGACTCCGGGCGGAGCCTGGTCGCCGACCTCGCCGCCAAGGCGCTGAAGCCCAAGGGCTGGGACGACCACACCGTCCCGAAGGCCGTCCCGCCGGCGCAGCAGCAGATCCAGGAGCTGCACGTCCGGGACTTCTCGGTCGAGGACGGCACGGTGCCGGCCGCCGAGCGCGGCACCTACCTGGCCTTCACCGAGTCCCAGTCGGCCGGCATGCGGCACCTGCGGGAGCTGGCCCAGGCCGGCGTCACCACCGTGCACCTGCTGCCGACCTTCGACATCGCCACCATCCGGGAGAACCGGGCCCAGCAGAAGCTGCCGGCCTGCGACCTCAAGGCCCTGGCGGCGGACAGCGAGCGGCAGCAGGAGTGCGTGGCGGCCGTCGCCGCCGAGGACGCCTACAACTGGGGCTACGACCCGCTGCACTACAACGTGCCGGAGGGCTCGTACGCCACCGACCCGGAGGGCACCGCCCGGACGGTGCAGTTCCGGCAGATGGTGCAGGCGATCCACCAGGCCGGGCTGCGCGTGGTGCTGGACGTGGTCTACAACCACACCGCCGCCGCCGGCCAGGCCGAGCACTCGGTGCTGGACCGGGTCGTCCCCGGCTACTACCAGCGGCTCGACGCCAACGGCAAGGTGACGACCGACAGTTGCTGCGCCGACACCGCGCCCGAGCACGCCATGATGAACCGCCTGGTGGTGGACTCGGTGACCACCTGGGCGCGTGAGTACAAGGTCGACGGCTTCCGCTTCGACCTGATGGGCCTGGATCCCAGGTCCACCATGCTGGACGTGCAGGCCGCACTGCGCAGGATGACACCGGATTCGGACGGCGTCGACGGGAAGAACGTCTTCCTCTACGGCGAGGGCTGGAACTTCGGCGTCGTGGCCAATGACGCCCGCTTCGCGCAGGCCACCCAGCTGAACATGGCCGGCACCGGCATCGCCACGTTCGACGACCGGATCCGGGACGCGGCGCGCGGCGGCAACTTCCAGCTCTCCTCGGCCCCGCAGCAGGGCTTCGCCTCGGGCCTGTACTCCGACCCCAACGGTTCGCCGGCCAACGGCACGCCGCAGGAGCAGAAGGACCGGCTGCTCAAGCAGATGGACCAGCTCAAGGTGGCGCTCACCGGCAACCTGGCCGGCTACGCGTTCACCGACAGCGCGGGCCGGGCCGTCACGGGCGCGGGCGTCGACTACAACGGCGCCCCGACCGGGTACGCGGCCGTGCCGGGCGAGGCGGTGGAGTACGTGGACGCGCACGACAACACCGACCTGTTCGACGCGCTGGCCTACAAGCTGCCCGCCACCACCGCGCCCGCCGACCGGGCCCGGATGCAGGCGCTCGCGCTCTCGCTGACCGCGCTCACCCAGGGGCCGGGCTTCGTCCAGGCCGGCACCGACCTGCTGCGTTCCAAGTCGCTGGACGCCAACTCCTACGACTCGGGCGACTGGTTCAACGCGATCCAGTGGGACCCGGCGCAGGGCAACGGCTGGGGCCGCGGCGTGCCGACGGCGGCCGACAACAAGCAGATGTGGCCGGCCGCCAAGTCGCTGCTGGCCGATCCGAAGCTGGCGATGGGGGCCGCCGACATCCGGGCGACCACCGCGCAGTACCAGCAGTTCCTGCGGATCAAGCAGGGCTCGCCGCTGTTCTCGCTGCCCACCCTGGCCGCCGTCCAGCAGCGGCTCTCCTACCCGCTCTCCGGCACGCCCGGCGAGACGCCCGGGGTGATCACGCTGCACCTGGACGGCACCGGGCTGGCCGGGGCGCAGAAGGGCATCACCGTGGTGTTCAACGCCACGCCCACCGCGCAGAGCCAGACCGTGGCCGCCCTGAAGGGGACGGCGCAGGCGCTGCACCCGGTCCAGGCGGGCGGGGCCGATCCGGTGGTCCGGCAGTCCGGTTTCGCCGCCGCCACCGGCACCTTCACCGTGCCGGGCCGCACCGTGGCGGTCTTCGTCCAGAACTGACGCTCCGCCGTACCCGGCCCCGCACCGCCCTCGGGCGGCGCGGGGCCGTGGTATTTCCCGCCGCTGCCCGGCACGCGGGTGGCCGAAAACCGTCGTTGGCACGGCCGGAAAGGTGAGGTGACGGATCCGCCCGGCAGCACGGTCCACCATGCGGACGCCGAGCGGGCCCTGAGCGCTGGTCAGTGCCCGCCGGAAGTGATCGAACCTTCCGGGTGGCGATGAAAACCGTCGTCGGTAGTTCCCGCGCCTGTAACACGGACGGGGGTCCGACGGATGAACGGTCCCGGTAGCTAATCGGCCAATCAGTGGCATGCATCTGTCATTCACGGCTCGTTTACTGCCACGATTCCCCCGGCTGCAGACGAGGGGGCCCCACCCCCCGGTGCGGCTGTCCCAGGTCAGGTTCAGCGCCTCTTCCTGCCAGCAACTGCTCGGTCTTTGCTCCGCAACCGCACCCGCGCCGCGCACCCGGCGGCGGGGGCCCCCACTGCGCCGCAACCCTGCGGCCAGGTTCTCTCCACCGCACGCGCACCCCGCGTCGGTCGGAAAAGGAGTCCGCATGTCCCGTTACACCCAGGCTCGGAAGGCAGCGGTTGTCATGGCCGCCTCCACCGCGCTTCTGGTGACCGGCATCCCCGTCATCGCGCAGGCCGCCACCCCGGACGCGCCGGCCGCGGTCGCCGCCCAGCAGGCGAGCCGTGCCCAGCTGATCGCCTCGGCGACCGGGCAGACCGCCGCCCTCGCCCAGACCCTGGGCCTGGGCAGCGAGGAGAAGCTGGTCACCAAGGACGTCTCCCAGGACGCCGACGGTACTCGCCACCTGCGGTACGAGCGCACGCTGAACGGCCTTCCGGTTCTCGGCGGCGACCTGGTCGTGCACCAGAGCGCCACGGGTGCGACCAAGGGCGTGGACCGCGCCAGCACCGCCCCGCTGACCGGCGTGAGCACCACGCCGAAGCTGGCCGCGCCGGCCGCGCAGTCCGCCGCGCTGGCCGCCGAGTCGGGCGCCGCGCTGGAGTCCGCGCCCCGCCTGGTGGTCTGGGCCGCCGACAACAGCCCGCGCCTCGCGTGGGAGACGGTCGTCTCCTCCACCGAGGCCGACGGCACCCCGAGCAAGCTGCACGTGGTCACCGACGCGACCTCCGGCCAGGTCATCCAGAAGTTCGAGGGCATCCAGACCGGCACCGGCAAGGGCGTCTTCGTCGGCAACGTCACCATCGGTACGACCCAGTCGGGCTCCTCGTACCAGATGAAGGACGGGGCTCGCGGTGGGATGTACACCACGAACCTGAACCACGGGACCTCGGGCACCGGCACCCTGTACACCAAGTCGACCGACAGCTGGGGCGACGGCACCGTCGCCAACAGCGAGTCGGCCGCGGTCGACGCCCACTACGGCGTCGCGGCCACCTGGGACTACTACAAGAACACCTTCGGCCGCAACGGCATCCGCAACGACGGTGTCGGCGCCTACAGCCGCGTCCACTACGGCAACAACTACGTGAACGCCTTCTGGGACGACTCCTGCTTCTGCATGACCTACGGCGACGGTGACAGCAACACCCACCCGCTCACCGAGCTCGACGTCGCGGGCCACGAGATGAGCCACGGCGTCACCGCGGCCACCGCCAACCTGAACTACTCGGGTGAGTCCGGCGGCCTGAACGAGGCCACCTCGGACATCTTCGGCACCATGGTGGAGTTCTACGCCAACATCCCGACCGACAACCCCGACTACCTGATCGGTGAGTTGATCAACATCAACGGGGACGGCACCCCGCTGCGCTACATGGACAAGCCCTCCAAGGACGGCGGCTCGGCCGACTACTGGTCCTCCACGGTCGGCAACAAGGACGTCCACTACTCGTCCGGTGTCGCCAACCACTTCTTCTACCTGCTGTCCGAGGGCAGCGGCGCGAAGGTGATCAACGGCGTCAGCTACAACTCGCCGACCCAGGGCAACATCGCCGTCAGCGGCATCGGCCGGGACAAGGCGGCGGCGGTCTGGTACCGCGCGCTGACCACCTACATGACCTCCACCACCAACTACGCCGCGGCGCGCACCGCGACGGAGAAGGCGGCCACCGACCTGTACGGCGCCGGCAGCGCCGAGCTCAACGCGGTCAGCACCGCCTGGGCGGGCGTCAACGTGGGCACCGCTCCGAACCCGGGTGGCGTCACCGTCACCAGCCCGGGCAACCAGAGCACCGCGCTGAACGGCTCGGTCAACCTGCAGATCGCCGCCACCGGCGGCACCGCCCCGCTGACCTTCACGGCCACCGGCCTGCCGACCGGCCTGTCGATCAGCTCCAGCGGCAAGATCACCGGCACCGCCACGACCGCGGGCACGTACAACGTGACCGTGACCGCGAAGGACGCCGCCAACAAGACCGGTTCCACCAGCTTCACCTGGACCGTCTTCGGCGGCGGCGGCAGCTGCACCCCGGCGCAGCTGCTCGGCAACGCCGGCTTCGAGACCGGCAGCGCCGCCCCGTGGACCGCCTCCAGCGGTGTCGTGGACAACAGCGCCTCGCAGGCCGCGCACGGCGGTACCTGGAAGGCCTGGCTGAACGGCTACGGCTCCGCCCACTCGGACAACCTCTCGCAGACGGTGACCATCCCGGCCGGCTGCAAGGCCTCGCTCAGCTTCTACCTGCACATCGACACGGCCGAGACCGGCTCGACGGTGTACGACAAGCTGGCGGTCACGGTCAACGGCACCGCGCTGAAGACCTACTCGAACGTGGACGCCGCCGCGGGCTACCAGCTCCGCACCTTCGACCTCTCGTCCTACGCGGGCCAGACGGTCACCCTGAAGTTCGCCGGCACCGAGGACGCCTCGCTGCAGACCAGCTTCGTGATCGACGACACCTCGATCGCCACCAGCTGACCCGCTCCGGCGGTCAGTAGAACCAAGTAGGACAGGGAGCAGGGCCCGGCAGCCACGGCTGCCGGGCCCTGCGTCGTGGGTGCGGCGGGCGGCCCGTCCGGGGGCCCGCCCGGCGGGCGCGGGGCGTGAGCTTCCGGAAACGGACCGGCAACCGCGGGGCAACCGCCGGGCAACACGAAACACGGGCGAAACGTGTCCGTCCGCAACCAGAAATCCGCCCTCGCGACACTCTCCCAACCGACCCGCGCTCCTCCCTGGCGCGGGCCCGTGGGAAGGCACGCCCCTATGTTCCTGGCTGACCCGTCGCCCGGCCTCGACACCGGAGACACCGCCTGGCTGCTGGCCAGTACCGCACTCGTCCTGCTGATGACCCCCGGCCTGGCGCTGTTCTACGGCGGCATGGTCCGCACCAAGAGCGTGCTCAACATGATCATGATGAGCTTCGTCTCCATCGCCGTGGTCACCGTGGTCTGGCTGCTGGCCGGCTACTCGCTCGCGTTCGGCCCGGACGTCGGCGGCTGGGGGCTGATCGGCGGCCTGGACCACCTCGGGATGGCTGGAATCACCCCCTCCTCGCTCACCGGCCACGTCCCCACCGTGCTGTTCGCCACCTTCCAGCTGACCTTCGCGATCATCACCGCCGCGCTGATCAGCGGCGCCATCGCGGACCGCGCGCGGTTCGGTTCCTGGGTCGCCTTCACCGCGGTCTGGACGCTGCTGGTCTACGTCCCGGTGGCGCACTGGGTGTTCGCGCCCGGCGGGTGGATCCTGTCGAAGCTCGGCGCGCTCGACTTCGCCGGCGGCACGGTGGTCGAGGTCAACTGCGGGGCCAGCGGACTGGCCCTGGCCCTGCTGCTCGGCCCCCGGATCGGCTTCCGCAAGGAGGCGATGCGCCCGCACAACCTGCCCCTGGTGCTGCTCGGCGCGGGCCTGCTCTGGTTCGGCTGGTTCGGCTTCAACGCGGGCTCGGCGCTGGGCGCCAACGGCCTGGCCGCGTCCGCGCTGCTCAACACCCAGGCGGCCGGCTGCACCGGGCTGCTCGGCTGGCTGCTGGTCGAGAAGCGCCGGGACGGCCACGCCACCACCCTGGGCGCCGCTTCCGGCGCGGTGGCCGGCCTGGTCGCCATCACCCCCTCCTGCGGGAGCGTCGACCTGCTCGGTGCGCTGGTGATCGGGCTGGCGGCGGGCGTGGTCTGCTCGTACGCGGTCAGCTGGAAGTTCCGCTTCGGCTTCGACGACTCGCTGGACGTGGTGGGTGTGCACTTCGTCGCCGGGGTCATCGGCACCGCGCTGATCGGCCTCTTCGCCAGCGCCGCGATGACCGGCGGCCCGGTCGGGCTGGTGCACGGCGGCGGCCTCGGCCAACTCGGCAAGCAGCTGGCCGCGGTGGCCACCGTCGCCGTCTACGCGTTCGCCATGACGTACGGGATCGGGCGGGCGGTCGACCGGGTGATGGGCTTCCGTGCCGACGAGGAGCACGAACTCACCGGCCTGGACCTCGCCGTGCACGCCGAGACCGCGTACGATCACGGCGTCCTGGGCCACGGTACGACCGCCCATGCCACCACCGTGCTCACGCACTCCTCCGACAGGACCCCCTCCGCATGAAGCTGATCACCGCGATCGTCAAGCCGTTCAAGCTGGACGAGGTCAAGAACGCCCTGCAGGCCATCGGGGTGCACGGACTGACCGTCACCGAGGCCAGTGGGTACGGGCGCCAGCACGGGCACACCGAGGTCTACCGGGGTGCCGAGTACCGGATCGACCTGGTCCCCAAGGCCCGGATCGAGGTGGTGGTCGAGGACGCCGACGCGGACCAGGTGATCGAGGAGATCGTCCGGGCCGCCCGGACCGGGAAGATCGGCGACGGCAAGGTCTGGGCGGTGCCGGTGGAGACCGTCGTCCGGGTCCGCACCGGCGAGCGCGGGCCGGACGCCGTCTGAGGCCCGCCCCGCCGTCCTGAGCGGCGCTGAGTGGCCCTGAGCTGCCCTGGAGACACTACGGCGATGCCCCCGTGCGAGACCGCGCGGGGGCATCGCCGCGCCGCGCGACGAGTGGAAGGTCGTATACGAGGTTTCCCGGGCTGCGGGAACGTTGTTCCCAAGGTCTTGACGGGCTCTCGGTGTGACCTTAGGTTCAGCGCTGCAAGTTTCCTGCAAGTTTCAGCAACCTTTCACGCGCGGTACCCCAGGCTGCCCCACCCCAGCCCCCAGGAGACATCGTGGTCACCACCGCCCCCGTCCGCCGGCCTGCCCGGACGGCCGGCGCGCTCGCCGCCTCCGCGGCGCTCGCGCTCTCGCTCACCGCCGCCTTCGGCGCGGCCCCCACCGCCCAGGCCGCCCCACCCGGCAACGGCAAGGACGTCACGGCCACCCTCTTCGAGTGGCGCTTCGACTCCGTCGCCAAGGCCTGCACCGACACCCTCGGCCCGAAGGGCTACGGCTTCGTCGAGGTCTCGCCGCCCCAGGAACACATCCAGGGCGGCCAGTGGTGGACGTCCTACCAGCCGGTGAGCTACCGGATAGCCGGGCGCCTCGGCGACCGGGCGTCCTTCAAGAGCATGATCGACACCTGCCACGCGGCGGGCGTCAAGGTGATCGCCGACTCGGTGATCAACCACATGTCGGCCGGCTCCGGGACCGGCACCGGTGGAACCAACTACAGCAAGTACACCTACCCCGGGTACTACCAGGACCAGGACTTCCACTCCTGCCGCACCGCGATCAGCAACTACGCCGACCGCTCGAACGTGCAGAACTGCGAACTGGTCAACCTCTCCGACCTGAACACCGGCAGCTCCTACGTCCAGCAGACCATCGCCGGCTACCTGAACGACCTGGCCTCGCTCGGCGTCGACGGCTACCGGATCGACGCGGCCAAGCACATCGCCGCCGCCGACCTCGCCGCGATCAAGGCGAAGACCGCCAACCCCAACGCGTACTGGGTGCAGGAGGTCATCTACGGCGCGGGCGAGCCGATCCAGCCCACCGAGTACACCGGCACCGGCGACGTCGACGAGTTCCGCTCCGGCACCTGGCTGAAGAGCGCCTTCCAGGGCGGCCGGATCGCCGACCTCGCCTCCTGGGGCTCCGGTCTGCTGCCGGGCGACAAGGCCCGGACCTTCGTCGACAACTGGGACACCGAGCGCAACGGCTCCACGCTGACCTACAAGGACGGCTCCGCCTACACCCTGGCCAACGTCTTCATGCTGGCCGACCCCTACGGCTCGCCCAACGTCTACTCCGGCTACGCCTTCTCCGGCCACGACGACGGCCCGCCCAACGGCGGCACCGTCAACGCCTGCTACAGCGACGGCTGGAACTGCACCCACGCCTGGCGGCAGGTCGCCAACATGGTGGGCTTCCGCAACGCGGTGGCGGGCACCGGGATCACCAACTGGTGGTCCAACGGCAACAACGCGATCGCCTTCGGGCGCGGCGGCAAGGGCTTCGTGGCGATCAACCGCGAGAGCGGGCCGGTCACCCAGACCTTCCAGACCTCGCTGCCGGCCGGCTCCTACTGCGACGTCCAGCACGGCGACCCGGCGGCGGGTGGCTGCGGCGGCCCGTCCTACACCGTCGGCCCGGACGGCCGCTTCACCGCGACCGTCGGCGCGGGCGACGCGGTGGCGCTGTACGTGGGCGCTCCCGGCGGCGCGGGCAGCTCGGGCGGTTCCAGCGGTTCCGGCGGCGGGACGCCGGTGAGCGGCGGCGCCTCCTTCGCGGTCAACGCGAGCACCGTGCCCGGGCAGAACATCTTCGTGGTCGGCGGCACGGCCGCACTCGGAGGCTGGGACCCGGCCCGGGCGCTGCCGCTCTCCTCGGCCGCGTACCCGGTCTGGAAGCTGGACGTGACGATGCCGGCGGGCACGTCCTTCGAGTACAAGTACGTCCGCAAGGACGCCTCCGGGGCCGTGACCTGGGAGTCCGGCGCCAACCGCACGGCGACGGTGCCGGCCTCCGGCGGCCTGGTCCTGAACGACACCTGGCGCGGCTGACCCGCGCCGACGGCCGCCACCCTCCGCCCTGCGTCGGGGAGGGCGGCGGCCGTCAGCGTGCCACCCTCCCCGGGCGGCCGTCAGCGCGCCGCCCGGCAACTACCCCGGGCGAGTGGATCCCGCCGCTTCGCCGCCCCGGTACGGGTGAACGCTGTCAGCATCACGGGATGAGAACCACCCCCGCCGTCCTGGACGTCGAACTGTGCGGCGGCCGCTGGGACGGTCACCGCAAGCGGGTCCACGCCGCGGCTCCGCCGCCCTCGCTGCGGATGGTGCTGCGGGCCGAACTGCCCGCCGCGGAGGCCGGCGAGTACTGGCCGACCACCAGCGTCTACCGGCTGGACGAGACCGGCGGCCGACGGCGCTACCGCCACTCCCACGACGAGTAGCGCCGGGTGCCCCGCGGCCCGCGTCGGCCGGGTGCCCCCGCGGCCCGGGTCAGCCGCGTCCGATGTACGGCATCGCGGTCGCCATCACCGTGGCGAACTGCACATTGGCCTCCAGCGGCAGCTCCGCCATGTGCCGCACCGTGCGGGCCACGTCCGCGACGTCCATGGTCGGCTCCACCGCGATCCGCCCGTCCGCCTGCCGCACGCCGGTGCTCATCGCCGCCGTCATCTCGGTCGCCGCGTTGCCGATGTCGATCTGCCCGCAGGCGATCCGGTACGGACGCCCGTCCAGCGACAGCGACTTGGTCAGCCCGGTGACGGCGTGCTTCGTCGCGGTGTACGCGATCGAGTGCGGCCTCGGCACGTGCGCGGAGATCGAGCCGTTGTTGATGATCCGGCCGCCCCGCGGGTCCTGGGCCTTCATCTGCCGGAACGCTGCCCGGGCGCAGAGGAAGGCGCCGGTCAGGTTGAGGTCGACCACCGCCCGCCATTCGGCGATGTCCAGCTCGTCCACCGCGGCGGGCGCGCCGAACGTCCCGGCGTTGTTGAACAGCAGGTCGACCCGGCCGAACGGCTCGGCGGCCGCCGCGAAGAGCACGTCCACCGCCGCCGGGTCGGTGACGTCGGTCGGCACCACGACGGCCGCCCCGCCGCCCGGTCCGGCCGCCGCGCAGAGTTCGGCCGTCCCGCGCAGCGGCTCCTCCCGCCGTCCGGCGAGCACGGGTAGCCACCCGGCGGCGGCCAGCTCCACGGCCACGGCGCGCCCCACCCCGCTGCCGGCTCCGGTGACGACGGCGATCTGCTGTGGCATGGCGGTACTCCTCGGAGGGTCTTCGGGCGGCCCGTCGGTCGACGGCAGGTGCGATCGTTCCCGATCCGCCGCCCCGAGTCACTGGTGGAAGGTCCCAAAGTCCGGCCCCCTCCCGTCCGGCGCGCCGTCGGTTGTGGGGGACCCGGGGGAGCCCCCCGCCACCCGGCGGGGCGGGCCACCCGCCGGATGGCGGGGGCGCCTGCGGGGCTTGACCCGATCGGGGACAAACCTTGAATCGGCGCAGGCCGCAGCGCAACCGGGCCGCCCGGGTCCACGTCATAAGATCGCAGGACGGCGCGCTCCCGCGAGGGGCGGCGCGCCGCCGCCCCGGGGACCGGCGTGACGTCGCACCCCGGGTCTGTCCGGCCCCACCCGGGGGCCGCCGGCCGGCTCCCGAGGGGCCGGGCGTGACATCGGTCGGAGAGTCCTCACCGTGCAGCCGCAGTCCACCCGTGTCCGTGCCGCCCTGACCGGCGCCGCCGCCTTCGCCCTGGCCGCCTCGCTGGCGGCGTGCGGCAGTACGGATGCCGGCGGCAAGGGGGACGCCGCCAAGGCGAGCAGCGCCAAGGGCGGCGCCGGTACGGCGAGCGGCACCCCCGCACCCGGCAGCCCGACGGCCGCCCCCGGCACCCCGACGACGACGGCCCCGAACCCGGCCGGCAAGGTCCTCATGCCCACCGGCCCGGAGGCGAGCTTCGGCAAGGCCCGGGACACCGCGGCCGGACAGATCCTGATGACCACGCTGAACGGGCCCAAGTCGGGCGTCTCCGGCAAGGTCTGGGTCTGGCTGCCGCCCCAGTACAACGACCCGAAGTACGCCCGGACCGGCTTCCCCGTGCTCACCCTCTACGCGGGCGGCCAGAGCGCGGGATACAACACCTGGACCGACAACCAGCTGCCGATCCAGGAGATCGACGCCGATCTGGCGAAGGCCGGCAAGGCGCACCCGTTCATCATGATCATGCCGGTGCAGAACCTCGACTCCAACGAGGCCAAGGCCCTGGAGTGCGCCGACATCCCGGGCCAGCCCAAGATGGGCACCTGGATGGCCGAGGACATCCCGGACTTCGTCCGCGCCAACTTCCGGACGGTGAAGGGCCGCGACGGCTGGGGCCTGATGGGTGCCTCCACGGGTGCGTTCTGCAGTGCCAAGCTGGCGCTGCAGCACCCGGACAAGTTCAAGGCCGCCGTCCCGATCGACGGCTACTTCAACCCGGACTCGCCGCTCTGGAAGGGTCACGAGGCGGAGCGGCAGGCCAACAGCCCCGATCTGCTGGTCACCCAGGGCAAGGCCGAGGTGAAGCTGCTCGCCACCGCGGGCGGCGCCAACCCGTTCGAGATGAAGCTGGTCAAGGCGTGGGTCGCCAAGGCCGCACCGCCGCTCTCGGTCGAGTACTACGAGCAGGCCGGCGGCAAGCACCTCACCAGCGACTTCAAGAAGATGATCCCGGACACGCTGCAGTGGCTGACCAGGAACCTCGCGGGGCCGCAGAGCGACTGACCCGGCCGGGGAGGCGCCGCCGTGGACGCGTCCGGTGGCGCCGCCCCGGCGCGGGCCGCCGGACGCCGGGTCGGGGCCCCGCCTCCGTCTTCGTCCCCGTCGGCGCGCCCGTCGCCGACGGCGCGGACGGCTGCCGCCAAGTCAGCGGCAGGCCGCTGACCTGCGCGTCAATCGGACATTGATTCGCCTCTGATCGACTACGGCCACTGTGGTGGGACCGCATTCCGCCAGTGCCGCCAGCCACGGAACCGGTCCGGGAGGACCGGTCGTGCCATGCCGTGCAAGCCCGCCGTGCCAAGTCGTGAAGAGAGTGCCATGCCGAGCCGTCTGCTGTCCCTAGCGTCCTCCTCCGTGCCCGCCCAGGCGGGCTCCCAGTGTCAGCGGGCCGCCGACGAGGAGCCGCAAGCCATCCGGTTCGCCGGGCTGCGGCTGGTGCACAACGCCCTCCGTCGCGACCTCGCCCGACTGCCCAACGCCCTGCGGCTGCTCCAGCCCGGCGAGGACGAGAAGGGCGAGGCGCTCCTGCGGCACTGGACCTTCGTCACCGCGATGCTGACCTGCCACCACGAGCAGCAGGACATCCGGGTCTGGCCGTTGGTCCGCCGCTTCGCGCCCGAGCTGCGCCTGCTGCTCAACTGGCTGGAGAGCGACCACCACAACCTGGACCACTCCTTCACCCGGGTCACCACCCTGGTCCGGATCGCCAGCCGGGACGCGGGCAGCACCTGGCCGGTCGCCTACGCCATGGACGACCTGGCGGCCCGGCTGGAGACCCACCTGCGGATCGAGGAGCGCCAACTGCTGCCGCGGATGGAGCGGGTCTTCGCGCGGTCCTCGCGGGTGGGAAGCCTGCCGGAGCTGCTGGACCTGCTGCGTTCCGCCGACGGCCCCGGTACCGCCGACGCGCTCGCCTGGCTGCTGGACGGCGTCGAGCCGGCGGTGGTCGAGTCCCTGCTGGCCCAGTGCGACGACGATGTGGCGCGCAACTGGCCGCACTGGCACGCGACCTACCAGCGCTGCACCGGCCTGCTCTGGGGCCCGGCGGAGGCCCTGGACGGCTCCGCCGAGTGAGCGGCGGGCCTTTCGCGGGCCCTCGATCTACGCGCGTGGCATATGCCCAGCGCCTATGCCGCGACGGTGTGCGATGATCGGCGCCGGGCCCGCGTCGGGCGCGCTGGGCGTCTCAACGCCCCGTGGCCCCTGCGGGATTGACCCCGGTGCTGTAGGGGGGCGGGATGGTCCGGACAGTCCGGGGGCGGCCAGGGGGAGGGTACCGCCGGGGGCCGATGGCGGGGCCCGGGCCGCCGCCTACCGTCGGAACCATGACCACAGCGACCACCACCGCGCGCCCCGCGCGCCGGCCCGTACCGGGCCGCCCGACCCTGTTCGCGGCGGCCGCCGTGCTGCTGCTCGGTGCCGGGCTGACCGCCTGCGAGGGCGGCGCCGTGTTCTGCACCAGTGACAACAGCTGCGACGTCGTCGTCCGCACCGCCGGCGGCGACTCCACCCACACCGTCGAGGTCTTCGGCGGGGACCGGACCGTCGAACTGATCATCAGTCACATTACGCACAGTGCGGCCGAGGTGAGACTCGGGGACGACACCAGGACCGTCGCCGAGGGCGCCGAGACCACCATCGGCACGGCCGAGATCACCCTGCGCGACGCCAACGCCCACGACCACTACGCCGAACTCCACGTCAGCCGCTGACCGTCGCCGCGGTCGAACGTCGCCGCCACGCGCCGGGTGCCGCAGTCGCCCGTCGCCGCCATCGGCCGGGTGCCGCCGCGGGCCGGTACCGAGCCACGACCGTGGCCCGCTACTCGGGCAGGCGGTTGAGCCAGGTCAGCGGAGTCACCCAGATCGCCTTCTCCGGTGAGCCGTCCCACTCCACCGGCAGGCCGGCCGCCTCCAGCGCCGCGACCACCGCGCGGCCGATCTCCACCGTCCTGAGCTCCGCCGACTCGGCGCTCCCGCCGTCGGCCCGGAATCCGCCGTAGCGCAGCATCAGTCCACGCCCGGCGGCCGCCCCCTCGGTGTCCTGCTGATGGAAGAAGACGAAGCCGCGCGAATCCTCGTCCGCCTCGCCGCCGATCTCCGCATAGCCGCAGTTCGCACAGCAGGTGAAGTCCATCGCCGCGACGATGCCCTGCTCCTCCAGCGCGTCGAAGGCCTCCTCCAGCCGGTCCACGTCCGTGGTCTCCGGCCACGAAGCCTGCTCGGCCAGCCGCTCCTGCCAGAGCGGGGCGACGATCTCCTCGGCGTCCTCCGGCTCCAGCCCCTGGTCCTCGAACTCGTCGACCAGGGACTCGGCTATCTCGTCCGACTCCTGGAACCCGCAGCGGATCAACTCGCGGGCACGCTCCTCCGCCTCGCGCCGTACCTCGAAGCTGAGCTCGGTCTCCTGGTTCATGCCCGCATCCTCGCACCGACCACCGACAGTCCCGCCGGCCGCCCCCGGTGCTACCGTCCCCCGGTGCCCTCCCTTCTCGAACCGCCTCTGATCACCCGTCTGCTGGCGGCCGACCGCATCCTGATCGCCGGCGCCGGCGGTGGATTCGACGTGTACGCGGGCCTGCCGCTGGCACTCGCGCTGCGCGCGGCCGGCAAGGAGGTGCACCTGGCCAACCTCTCCTTCAGCCACCTCCACGGCCTCCCCGCCGAGGTCTGGCTGGAGCCCGACGTCGCCCGGATCCGCCCCGACACCGCGGCCCCCGACGGCTACTTCCCCGAGCGGACGCTGGCCCGCTGGCTGCACCGGCAGGGCATGCCCGACACGGTGTGGGCGTTCCCGAAGGTCGGGGTGCGGCCGCTGCGCGACGCCTACCGGGCTCTCACCGCCCATCTCGCCGTCGACGCCTTGCTGTTGGTCGACGGGGCGGCACCGACATCCTGATGCGCGGCGACGAGGCCGGCCTGGGCACGCCGGAGGAGGACATGGCCAGCCTCGGCGCGGTCGCCGGGCTGACGGAGGTCCCCGAACGCCTGGTCGCCTGCCTGGGTTTCGGCATCGACGCCTTCCACGGCGTCAACCACGCGCTGGTGCTGGAGAACCTCGCCGCGCTGGAGCGGGCCGGCGGCTACCTCGGGGCGTTCTCGATCCCGCGCGACAGCCGGGAGGGCGCGCTCTACCTGGACGCCGTCGAGTACGCGAGGGCCGCGTTCCCCGAGTACCCCAGCATCGTCAACGGTTCGGTGGCGGCCGCCCTGCGCGGCGAGTTCGGCGACGTCCGGTTCACCGACCGCACCAAGGGCAGCCCGCTCTTCGTCAATCCCCTGATGACGCTGTACTTCGGCGTCACCGTCGAGGCCCTGGCCGCCGAGCACCGCTACCTGCACCTGATCGAGCGGACCGTGCTGACCCGCCAGATTAGCAGCGTGATCGAGGAGTTCCGCGACACCCTGCCGGTTCGGCGCCCGCCCCGGCAGTTCCCGCACTGACGGCGGCGGGTGCGCCGGGCCCCGGCGCCCGTTCAGCCCGAGGCGAGCCGGAACTCCAGGTTCCCGAACCGGACCTGGTCGCCCGGGCGGACGCGGACGCCGCCCGCGACCCGCAGCCCGTTCACGTGCGTGCCGTTGGTCGAGCCGAGGTCGTACAGCACCCAGTCCTCGCCCTCCCGCCGCAGTTCGGCGTGGTGGCGCGACACCGAGGCGTCGTGCAGCCGCAGCCCCGAGCCCGGCACCCGGCCGATCGTCAACTGCCGTGCGGCGGGGTGCGGCAGGCTCAGTCCGGGCAGCCGCTCGATCCGCCAGGCCCCGCGCAACCGCACGCCGAAGGCCGAGAGCTGACCCACCGTCCGCAGGACGAAGCGGCCGAACGGATTGCCGGTCGGCAGGTCGGCCATCGCCCGGTCGAGCTCGGCCCGACTGCCGGCGTGCAGGACGAGTTCCATCCGGCCGAGGAAGGTGTCGTGGGACAGCCGGCCGCTGCCCGCGCCCTCCCGCAGCACCCCGAGCGCCTGGTCGCGCTCGGCCTCGGACGGCCGGACCACGTGCGTCCGGATCTCAGGAGACGTCATGGCCCGATTGTCGGGTCACCCGCCCGTGCCTGTCCAGATTGCCGGGCGCGCCGGTCGGACCGGCGGCCGCCGGCCCGTCCACCGGTCCGTCCACCCGGCCGTCCACCCGGCCCGTCCGCCGGCCCGTCCACCCGGCCGTCCACCGGTCCGTCCACCCGGCCGTCCGCCGGCCCGGGGTCAGGCCTTCCTGGCGGCGGCCAGGATCTTGACGGTGGTGTGCAGGAAGCGGGCCGTGGCCGAGCCCCGGTAGGACGCGCCGAAGAGCTTGCTGCCGGTCCGCCACTTGCCGTCCCGCAGGTGGATCACCACGTACGCGGCGCCGGCGTCGGCGCCGATCACCTCGTAGTCGCCCTTGGGCGAGGTGTAGGGGACCGGGAAGTCCGCCGGCAGCGGCTCGGAGAGGAAGTTGACCACCAGACGGATGTCCGGGGTGGCCTCGATGCCCGCGAACGGCTCGGCGTCGAGCAGCGCCGCCACCTCGTCCACGGTGCGCAGCATCGTCGGGACGGGGTAGCCGAGCGCCTCGGCCAGGTGCTCCTCGATGCGCCGGGTGAGCGCGGCCCGGTCCGGCTCCGCGGTGCGGAAGAAGACGTTGCCGCTCTGGATGTACGACCGCACGTCGTCGAGGCCCAGCTCGGCGAAGAGGGCGCGCAGCCGCTCCATCTTCACCGTCCGGCCACCGACGTTGAGGGCCCGCAGGAACGCGATGTACGTGGTCGTGGTGGTCACCCGTCCAGTCTGGCACCGGGCACCGACCGCGCCTTCGACAGCGCCTCCCGGGCACGGTCGGTGCCCGGTGCCAGACTGGAGGCCATGGCTACCTGGCAGGATTTCGAGCGCGAGGCACCGGAGCTGGCCCTCGCCGTGCGGGGACGTTTCGAGGCGAACAAGCACCACGTCCTGGCGACGCTGCGCGCGGACGGCTCGCCCCGGGTGAGCGGCATCGAGGTGGACTTCCTCGGCGCGGACCTGACGCTCGGGTCGATGCGGGGCGCGCGGAAGGCGCGCGACCTCCAGCGCGATCCCCGCTTCGCGCTGCACAGCACCCCGAGCGACGAGACCCTGGCGGGCGGTGACTCCAAGCTCTCCGGCCGGGCCGTCGAGATCACCGACGAGACCGAGCTGGCCGCCTACGCGGCTGACCTGCCGGAGCCGCCGCCCGGCCCGTTCCAGGCCTTCCGGCTGGAGCTGGAGCAGGCGGTGCACACCACCGTGGGCGACGACCACCTGTGGATCGCGTCCTGGCGGCCGGGAGAGCCGGTGCGGCGGATCGAGCGGCACTGACCGGCGCCGGCCGCCCGGTCGTGGCGGCACCGTCCGCTCGCGGGCCCTACGGCAGGACCGACTTGAGGACCTCCGGCGTGCGGGCCACGACGGCGTGGCCGTCCTCCGCGGTGATGATCGGGCGCTGGATCAGGATCGGGTGCTGGGCCATCGCCGCGATCCAGCGCGCCCGGTCCTCCGGCTCCCTGGTCCAGCGCTTCATGCCCAGGTCCTGGGCCGCCTGCTCGTCGAGCCGGGTGATGTCCCACGGCTCCAGCGACAGCCGCTCCAGGACCTGCTCCAGCTCCGCGGCGGTCGGCGGGTCCTCCAGGTAGCGCCGCACGGTGTACTTGGCGCCGGCGGCTTCCAGTGCGCCGAGTGCCGTGCGGCACTTCCCGCAGCGGGGGTTGATCCAGATCTCCATGCCGCCAGGGTACCGACTGCCGGTCCCCGGCCGGGTGAACCCGGGCTCCCGGGAACTACCGTGCGTCCACCGGCGGTTTACGAATCGGCAGCGAGGCCCCGGCAACGCGGTCTCGGCAGCGGATCGCGGAGGGGAGCACCGGGTGGACGGCGCGTCGATCATCGAGCGGCTGACGGCCGACAGGGGCATGGCGGACCCGTACCCGCTGTACGCGCGGCTGCACGAGCTGGGCCCCGCCGTGCCCGCCGGGCCCGGCACAATCCTGGTGGCCGGCCACGCCGCGGCCAACCGGGTGCTGCGCGACCCCGGCTTCGGGCTGGAGGACATCGAGCTGCTGGCGGAGGCGAACGCCGAGGTGGCCCGGCACTCGTCGGTGACCCTGCTCGGCCGCTCGATCCTGCAGCGCAACGCGCCCGACCACGCCCGGGTCCGCTCGCTGATCGCCTCGGCCTTCAACGCCCGCCGGGTGGCGGCGCTGCGGCCGGCCGTCGAGGCCGCGGTCGGCCGGCTGCTGGACGCGATGGCGGAGCAGGGCGAGGACGGCTCGCCGGTCGACTTCATGGACGCCTTCGCGTTCCGGCTGCCGGTCGAGGTCATCTGCGAACTCCTCGGCGTCCCGGAGCCGGACCGCTACCGGTTCCGCGCTCTCGCGGGAGACCTGACCGTCGCCCTGGAGCTGGTCCAGGACCTCGCCGAGCTGGCCGTCGCCGACGCCGCCGCCGACGAGCTGTCCGGTTACTTCACCGCGCTCGCCGCCGAGCGCCTGGCCCGTCCCCAGGACGACCTGGTCAGCGACCTCGCCCGGATCGCCGTCGAGGCCCCGGAGCGGATCTCCGGCCGCGAGCTGCTGGCCAATCTGGTGCTGCTGCTGGTGGCCGGCTTCGAGACCACCACCAACCTGCTCGGCAACGGGCTCTCGCTGCTCTTCCGGCACCCGCGCGCGATGGCGGGGCTGCGCACCGGCGCGCTCGCCCCGGCGCGGTTCACCGACGAGGTGCTGCGCCACGACTCGCCGGTCCAGCTCACCACCCGGATCGCGCTGGCCGCCGGGCTCGACGTGGCCGGTGTGCCGACGCCGCCCGGCACGGTGGTGCTGGTCCTGCTGGCCGCGGCCAACCACGACCCGGCCCGCTACCACCGCCCGGAACTCTTCGACCCCACCCGGACGGACAGCCAGCCGCTCAGCTTCGGCGGCGGCGCGCACTTCTGCCTCGGCTCCCAGCTGGCCCGGCTGGAGGCCGAGCTCGCCGTGCCGGCGCTCCTCGACCGCTTCCAGCGACTCGCCCCCGGAGGCGTCCCCACCCGCCGCGACCGCCTCGTCCTCCGCGGCTTCGACACCCTCCCCGTCACCATCCGCTGACCCCGCCGAGCCCGGAACGCACCGTGCCCTGGGGGTCAGCGAAACGCTGACCCCCAGGGCACGGCGCGAGGCCGAACCGCCGTGCGGCGAGGGCCTTCTAGAGGTCGTAGTTCTGATCGAACATGCCTCTGACCTGCGGAAATGCAACGTTCAAGGAAGATCATTTCACAACTAGTGCACACGCGGCGGTGATGATGACGAGATGCGCCGAGAAGCGCTGAAAGGAGACCGCGAGGTCGAGCTGGCGGCTCGCGGCGTGGAGCTACCCGCTGTAGGCGGCTCCTGTCTCGTTGATCGGATGGTGTCGACAGTAGGTTCGGAAGAGGAGCCGCTCGCGGGTGATCACGTCAGGGTGAAAGCCCTCCCGGCTCGCTCCGAAGCCATGGTGCACGTCTCGATGACCCGCCGACTCACCGGCGAATCAACCCCGGCCTGGCGTGGAACATGAGCCCCAGGCCCAGGGATGAGACGACCAGTCATGGCGCGGTCCTGGATCAGGTGAGGGTTCAGGCCGCCAGGCGGGTGCCGCGGCGCCACACGGCGCGGGTGTTGAGGGTGTCGGAGATGGTGACGGTGGGATCGCCGTCGACCAGGAGCAGGTCGGCGCGCAGGCCCTCGGCAATCCGGCCGCGGTCGGAGAGGTGGAAACGGCGGGCGGTCGTGGCGGTGGCCGCGCGCAGCGCTGCCGCGGGGGACAGGCCGGCTGCCACGAGGCGCTGCAACTCCTGGTGGACGCTGGCGCCGTGGGCCAGGCCGCCGAGGAACGGCATGGGCTGGGAAGCGTCCGTGCCCACCAGCAAGTCAACCCCCGCGTCGGCGAGGGCCTTGACGCTGTCCAGAACGTGCTGGAGCTTGCCCTGGGGGTAGTGGCCGAAGCAGGAGCGCAAGGTGGCGTCCCAGTCGGTGTCCAGGCGGGAGGCCACACGCGGGTCGTCGGCCAGCTGGTCGCCGGTGATGCCCATCATGGAGGCGTTCAGCACGATGCAGGGCACGACGAACGCTCCGGCGCCCTTGATCATGGTGACGATCTCGTCGGTCGCCGGTTCGACGAACAGGTGCACCAGACCGTCGATCCCGGCCTCGATGGCCATGCGGGTGGCGTCGAGGGTCAGGACGTGGGCGACGGTCAGCGCGCCGTGCTTCTTGGCCGCGGTCACCCCGGCGTTCAAGGTGGCCTGGTCGAGCATGGGCAGGCCCGGGTGCCCCTCGACACTGCCGTCGTCGATCATGAACTTGATGTAGTCGGAGCCGTGCGCGATCAGCTGCGGGATGGAGGCCGCCGCTGCCTCGGGGCTGGTTGCGTCGGGGCGGTAGGGCGGCTCGCCCCGGTGACCGCCGCCCGGGCCACTGGCCTTGCCCGGGTGGAAGCCCTCGGGGAACAGCTCGCTCGGGTGCCCGCCGGGCGGGGTCAGCGCGAAGCCGGACGAACGCACGTCGGCCACCGAGTCGTCCTCGCTGATCGATGCGCGCCGCTCGCGGGTGTTCGTTCCCTGCATCTCCAATTCGGTGGTGACACCGAACTTCAGGGCCAGCGCGAGGGAGGCGCGGTCAGTGTGGACATGTGCGTCGATCAGCCCCGGCAGCAGCGTCGCCCCGGTTCCGTCGACGATCCGGGCCCCGTCCGGGGCGTCGCCGCCGACCTGGACAATCCGGCCTCCTTCGATCACGACGGTGGTGACGCCGAGGGGCTTCTCCCCGTCGAAGACCTGTGCGCCGGTGATGGCGGTAGTACTCATGATCGTGCCTCGCTTCGGTGGACCAATCCAGCAATCAATACCTTAAGTAATATACATGCGTTTCGTATGTCCATCTGGAGTGTCGTAGATTATGGGTGTGACCAGCCAAGGGCAGCCAGTACCCGACGACGACGACGCGCTCCTCGATGACGTGGGGCCGGCACTGTCCCGGCTGCGCAGGCGCGTGGGCTCCGGACGTGGAGACCTGACCCGCAACATCGTCCTGAACGTTGTCGGCGACGCGGCAGGCCAGATCACGGTGGGGGGCGTTGCCGAGGAAATGGGCGTCGCTCAGCCGGTCGCCAGCCGTGCCGTCGCCGCGTGCATAGCGGAGGGCCTGCTCCGCCGCGTCGCCTATCAGCAGGACGGGCGCAGCAGCCTGCTCGAACTCACCGACGCGGGGGAGTCGGCGCGCAAGGCCTATGCCACTGAGCAGCGTCGCGCCTTCGAGGAGATCACCGCGCACTGGGACAGTGCGGACCGCCTGCAGTTCGCGCGCTTCCTCACCCGCTACGGTCGGGAAGCGAGGCTCTGGACAGCCCGCTCCAAGTCGGAAGGTTGAGCCGACCGCTCGCTGAAGGCCAGAGACACCCTCGACCGTCGAGCCGACCTGGCCGCCCTCCGTTGCGATCAGCCTGTAGGTGCGGAACGCACCCACAGCTACATCCGGCACGTCTACGAAGCTCTCGACGCCCCGACCTGAGGTCGGCCCGTCCCCGTCCGTCGGAACGCCTGCATCGCAGGACGGGCGACGACGAGAACCCGTGTCGGCACAGGCCGCCGGCGCGGCCGGGAGGCGAAGCCGTCCACCACCACTCTCCGTGCCAGAGCCGCGTTACAGCCGCTGCCGACAGAGGTGAACCAGCGCGCCCCCGCCACCGTAATGCGGTGAGAAGCGTGTCCGGGCGGACCGCACCGGCCACGCACGGCAATCCGACATTCATGGAGAAACATGGCTCGAATCACAAGGCCGCGAAGCAGCAGGGCCGTGCTGGGGATCGTGATGCCCCTCGCCCTGTTCTCCCTGGCAGAGCCGGCAGCGGCGGACACCCCTGTCAGCGCGGCGGTGCAGATACAGCAGACGACCGGAGGTGAATACGTTGCCATGGGCGACTCCTACGCGTCCGGGGCGGGGATGCCCCTGGTCAACGACGCCTACTGCGACCGCACCGGCTACAGCTACCCGACGTTCGCCAAGGCGTTCACCGGCGGCGCGGTGTTCAAGGACGTCACGTGCAGTGGCGCCACCACGCGGCACGTCTGGAACTACCAGGGTGCCAAGCCGCCACAGGCCAACGCCGTCACCCCGGCCACCAAGGTGGTCACGCTGACCCTGGGTGGCAACGATGTCGGCTTCACCTCGATTCTCACCACGTGCGTACTCGTCGCGTCCTCGAACCCTGCCGGCAGCCCGTGCAAGGACCACTACAACGCGGGCGGCACCGATGTGGTGAGCGAACGCATCAACATCATGGAGGGTCGTATCCGCGACGTCATCACCGACGTCAAGCGACGCGCGCCGGGCGCCAGGGTGCTGGTGGTCGGCTATCCGTCCATCCTGCCTGACAGCGGTGCCGGTTGCGCGGAAGTACCTTTCGCCAAGGGCGACTTCGTTTGGCTGCGGGACATGGCCAAGAAGCTCAACCGGGCCCTGGAGCGGCGCGGGGTGGGTGGCGGCGCGGGCGTGTCCTACGTCGACACCTACACCTCCACCATCGCTCACGACATGTGTGCACCGCGGGAGGCGCGGTGGATCGAGTCGCTGACCCCTGCGCCGAGCACCATGGCGGCACATCCGAACCTGACGGGCCAGCTCGCCATGGGCCTGGCCGTCGCCGCGGAACTGGAGAAGTAGTGACGCCGGCCGACGCGGCGGGCCTCGTCGTTGACGGCCGCCCCGCCGGCCCCCCGCGCCCGCGGCGGCGCCGACCACGGCGCTTGCAGGAAAAGGCTGCTGGCCGACCGTCACAGGTTCAACCTCAAGGACAGAACATGACTACCTCAGTGTCTCCCGACCACAGGCGCGTGAACGCGGCTGTCGCCGCGCGTTTCACCGCCTCAACGACGCTCGCCGCGGCGCTGCAAGCGATCCTGGCCGACCTCGTCGAACTGCACCTCCAGGGGAAACAGGCGCACTGGAACCTGGTCGGCCCCGGCTTTCGGGACCTGCACCTGCACCTCGACCAGGTCGTCGACGACGCTCGTGAGGCCGGCGACACCATCGCGGAGCGGATGCGTGCCCTGGGAGCCGTACCCGACGGCCGCTCGGACACCGTCGCGACCACCACTACGCTGCCGGCCTTCCCCGGCGGGGAGCACCCGACCTCAGCCGTCGTCGCCCTGATCACCGACCGCCTGTACGCCGTCACGGACACCGTGCGCACCCTGCACGACGGGATCGACGCAGAGGACCCGACCACGGCCGATCTCCTCCATGCGGTCATCAGCACCTTGGAGAAGCACGCCTGGATGATGGGCGCTGCCAGCCGCTGACCCGCCTCGGGCGACCGCTCCCGGAAGGGGGCCAGGCACACAGTGCCTGGCCCCCTTCCGCGTGCCCGCACCACAGACATCTGCGCGGGCGTGGGGAACGCGCCCGCGCAGATGCAGGGCGGTGGCGTGGCGACGGCCGCGGCCGGAGCCCGGGTGGGCCTGCCCACGGCATGTCGGTCGCCGTCCGCTGTGTCTTCGGCGATCGGCGACCGTCACAGAGCCGTTGATCGGGCGCTCTCCGGAAACGCCGCGGGCCCGCTCCGCCGTGAGGAGGCGGAGCGGGCCCACGGTGCGGTTACTTGGCCAGGAAGGCGAGGAGGGCGTCGGTGACCTCCTGGGCGTGGGTCCACAGCAGGCCGTGCGGGGCGCCGTCCACGACGACGTAGTCAGCCTTCGGAAGGGCCTGGTGGAAGAGCTCGCCGGTGGCCTCGATGGGCAGGATGCGGTCGGCGGTGCCGTGCAGGATCAGCGCGGGGACGTCGATCTTGGCGATGTCGGTGCGGAAGTCGGTGGTCCAGGTCGCTACGCACGCCAGGGAGGCGTACCAGGAGGCGCCGGCGGCGACGTTCCAGCTGTTGCGGACGGCCTCCTCGCTGATGCGGGTGCCGAGGTTCTCGTCGAGGTTGTAGAAGTCCTGGTAGAAGGCGGTGAAGTAGGCGTAGCGGTCGGCGGTGACGGCCTGCTCGATGCCGCTGAAGACGGTGCCGTCGACGCCGCCGGGGTTGTCGTCGGTCTTGAGCAGGAACGGCTCGAGCGAGGCGAGGAAGGCGGCCTTGGCGATGCGCGCCGAGCCGTAGGTGCCGAGGTAGCGGCCGACTTCGCCGGTGCCCATGGAGAAGCCGACGAGGACGGCGTCGGTGAGGTCGAGGGTGGTCAGGACGGTGTCGAGGTCGGCGGCGAAGGTGTCGTAGTCGTAGCCGGTGGTGGGCTGGCTGGAGCGGCCGAAGCCGCGCCGGTCGTAGGTGATGACGCGGTAGCCGGCCTTGAGCAGGGCGGCGGACTGCTTCTCCCAGGAGTGGCCGTCGAGCGGGTAGCCGTGGATGAGCACGACCGGCTGCCCGGTGCCGTGGTCCTCGTAGTACAGCTCGATGTCGGTGGAGTTCTCCTGGCCGACGGTGATGAACGCCATGGTGATTATTGCCTTCCGGTAATGGTGGGTGCTGGGGTGGTGGATGGTGCAGGTCGCCGGCCGGACTCCGGTCAGCGAACGGCCCGGGCCGCGTCCTCCACGATGCGCGTGACGGCATCGGGGCGCGAGACGGACACCGCGTGGGAGGCGTCGATCTCGGTGGTTCGGGCGTGCGCCCGCTCCGACATGAACCGCTGGGCGGCCACGGGGATGTTGAGGTCCTGGGTGGTGACGAGGGACCAGGACGGAATGGTCTTCCAGGCGGCCAGGGTGGAGTTCTCCTCCAGAGCGGCGGCGGCGACCGGGCGCTGCCCGGCGGCCATCAGCCGGGCCTTGGCGGCCGGCACGTCCGCGGCGAACTGGTGGCGGAACTTGTCGGCCTTGATGTAGATATCCGTGCCCTGGCTGCCGTCCGGCAGCGTGTAGTTCACCGGTTCGACCGCGTCGCCGAGGGTGCTGCCGGGGAACTTGTTGGTCAGCCCGATCGAGCTCTCACCGGTGTCGGGCAAGAATGCCGCGATGTAGACCAGCGCCTTCACCTTGCCCTCCAGGCCCGCGGCGGCCTGGCTGATGACGGTGCCGCCGTAGGAGTGGCCGACCAGGACCACGGGCCCGTCGATGTGGTCGACGACGCTGCGCAGGTAGGCGGCATCGGTCGCCGGACCGCGCAGCGGGTTGGCCACGGCCACCACCGGGTAGCCCGCACGCTGCAGTCGCGTGACGACACCGTCCCAGCTCGCGGCATCGGCGAACGCCCCGTGCTCCAGCACGATCGTCGGTCGTTCCGGGCGGAGGGGTGCCGCACCGGCCGCACCGGGCAGGGTGACGGCGGCCAGGGCCAACCCCACGGCCGATGTGACACCGAGCAGGGCGGATCGGCGGTTGAGAAGGGTGGTGCGCATGCGTGAACGTCCTTGTTTCCTCGGCCGTCGGCCCTGACCGGGCCCGGCGAAATGGGGCGGTGCGTTCGAGAGACGAAGCACCGATTTCCTTGACAGGAAAATGAGTTGGCGTGTTCGGTCCGCGCCGGCTGGCGGGCGCGGACCGGAGAGTGGCGAGTGGTGCGTCGCCGCGACAAGAAGGGCGGCTGTCCGGCTGCGGCCCCGCTCGGGCGCCATCGACCCCGGCCGGCGGGGTGGGGTGTCCTACGTCCTGTCCTACGACGGAAGGAGAGGCTCGGTTCACCCCGAGAACGGCGCCGTACCGTCGCAGGCGGCGAATGCGGTGCGGCGGCTCTCAGGCTGTGCAGGCCAGGGCTTCGTAGACCCGCCTCAGGTAGCTGTGAGTGCGTTCCGAACCGAGGAGGCCGTCGCCCAGCCGGTTCATCGTGTACGCGAACGTGACGCGCCGGTCGAGGTCCATCACGACGATCGACCCGCCCCGGCCGACCCAGAAGCAGACCCTCCCACCGGGCATGTGCGGTATCGTCCGCGCGTCGGCCAGCGCGAAGCCCAGGCCCCAGCGCAGGGGGACGCCCAGGAACAGGTCGACTCCGTCGGACTGCACGTCGAGGACCTTGTCGACCGTGTCCGCGGAGAGGAGCCGGCGGCCGTTCACCCGGCCGCGTCGTGAGATCACGGAGAGGGCGCGGGCCATGCCCCGTGCGTTGCCGTGCCCGTTGACGGCTCCGAGTTCGGCACGGCGCCACTGCGGGGTGTCGACGTGCTCGTCCCGGGCGGGGCTGCCGAGCAGCGTCTTCGCGAAAACGCCATCCGGGTCCAGGCCGGCGGGTATCCCGGAGAGCGGTGAGGGGGTCACCAGTTCGGCGATGCGCGGCCAGTCGACCTGCCGCGCACCGATCTGGACGTCGGCCTGGGACGGCTCGGCGATCTCCGTGTCGACGAAGGCGCTCAGGGTCCGGCCGCTGACCCGCCGGACGAGCTCTCCTATCAGCTGCCCCTGCGTCTGCACGTGGTAGCCCGAGGCACTGCCCGGCTCCCACCAGGGCGCCTGCGCGGCCAGCCTGGCGCTCGCGGTGGGCCAGTCGTACAGGTCGTCCACGGTGAAGGGCTGCTCCCAGCCCGAGAGCCCCGAGGTGTGGGCCAGGACGTGCCGCACCTCGATGTCCTGCTTGCCCTGTGCGGCGAACTCGGGCCAGTAGTGCGCGACCGGGCGGTGAAGGTCCAGCGCGCCCCGGTCGACGAGGACGAGGGCTGCCAGACTGCTGAGGGTCTTGGTGGTCGACCACAGGTTGACCAGCGTGTCCCGGTGCCACGCAACGGTCCTCGCTGTGTCGGTGTACCCACCCCACAGGTCGACTTCCATCACTCCGTCCACGTCGACGGCGATCGATGCCCCCAGCTCCTCGCCGGACTCCAGGTGCGCTGCCAGCGCCGCTCGGACCGGTTCGAACCGGTCCGTGTTCTTTCCTTCTACCGTGACCAAGACACTTCCTCACTCGTGACTACGACCGTTCCCTCGCACCACGGCGGGGACTTGACACTGGTTCACGCCGCGCCGCGAACGGACGACGCCGCGCTGCGGGCGCTGCCCGACTACGACGACCCTCGAATTCCCTGCTTCTCCAGTGCTCTGCGCAACGCCCGCACGGCGTAGAAGGCGCGGCTCTTGACGGTGCCCGGGGGGATGCCGAGGTGCTCGGCGGCCTGGTTGACGCTGCACTCCAGGTAGTACATGAGGCGTATGACGGTCTGTTGTTGCTCGTTCAGCTCGCCCAGGGCCTGCACCACCACGTGGGAGTTGATCGTCGAGGTCGTGCTGTCGAACGAGGCGTCCAGCGCCTCGACGGGCACGAGCTCCAGCGGCCTAGTCCGGCGAGCCCGGTGATGGTCGATGACGAGGTTCCTGACCACGGTGAACAACCACGGTCTGAGGCGTTCGTTGCTGCCGCCCAGGAACCCGGCGTGCTTCCAGGCGCGGGTGGCGGTCTCCTGGAGGATGTCCTCGCCCTTGTGCCAGTCACCGTCCAGCAGGCGCGTGGCGTAGCGGACGAGCAGCGGGCCGTACTGGTCGTAGATGTCCCTGGTGAAGGCGTCGCAGTCCATGTCGGATGCGGGGTTCCGGGCGTCCGACCGGGCCGGGGCGGGGTCAGTGGTTTCGGGTTCCATGAGCCCGTTCATGAGAGGCGCCCAATCCTGTTCGAGTCTTCCGTGGCGTGCTCGGTCGCATGTGCGCAGAACAGCCGCACACGTGCTTCCCGCGATGGGGAACGCCGGCTTCTCAGGAGGCGAGGAAGTCGATCAGGGCGGCGTTGACCTCGGCCGCATGGGTGAGCAGCAGCCCGTGCGGAGCGCCGTCGATCTCGACGTACCGCGCGTCGGGCAGGCGGCGGCGGAACTCGCGGGCCGTGGCGTCGATCGGCAGGATGCGGTCGGCGGTCCCGTGCAGGATCAGCGACGGCACGTCGATGCGCTCCACGTCGGCCCGGAAGTCCGTCAGCCACGTCGGGACGCACGCGTACGCCGCCATGGGCGCCGAGCCGACGGCGGTGGCCCAGTTCGCCCGTACCGCGGCCTCGCTGAGCCGCGTCCCGAGCGTCTCGTCGGAGTTGAAGAAGTCGACGAAGAAGCTTTCGTACCAGGCGTAGCGGTCGGCCCGTGCTTGTTCCGCGATGCCGTCGAAGATGCTCTGCGGTACACCGGCGGGGTTGTCCGGCGTCTGCAACAGGAACGGCTGGAGCGAACCGAGGAAAGCCGCCTTCGCCACCCGCTGCGAGCCGTAGGCGCCGAGGTAGCGGGCGACCTCGCCCGAGCCCATCGAGAACCCGACGAGCACCACGTCACGCAGGTCCAACTGCGTCAGTACGGCGTCCAGGTCGGCGGCGAAGGTGTCGTAGTCGTAGCCCGTCATGGTCCTGCTCGACCGGCCGAAGCCGCGGCGGTCGTAGGTGATGACGCGGTAGCCGGCCTTGACGAGCGCATCGGTCTGCTTCTCCCACGACTGCCCGTCCAACGGGTAACCGTGAATCAGGACGACCGGCTGCCCCGACCCGTGGTCCTCGTAGTAGAGCTCGATGTCGGTCGAGCCCTCGGCGCCGACGGTGACGGTACCCATGGTGTGCCTTCCCGCCCGTCCGCCGTGTGCGGGCCGGGCATGGCACAAACCTAGGAAACGAGCAGGTCGGACCGCGTCCGTCAGGCTACGTCTTCGGCGTACGTCATGATGCTGCGCCTTCGGGGTACGTCATCGTGCCACCCAGCACCGCGGCGAGCTCGCCGCGGGACGCCACCCCCAGCTTGGGGAACATCCGCTGGAGATGGGTGCTCACCGTCCGGGGCGAGACGTACAACCGCTCGCCGATCTCCCGGTTCGTCAGGCCCTGCGCGGCGAGCTGGGCAACGTGCAACTCGGTCGAGGTCAGCCGGTCGACCGCGGCCGGATCCTGACGAGGGGACGACGTCCCCGCGGCGCGCAGCTCCTGCCGTGCCCGCTCCGCCCACGCCGACGCGCCGAGGGCGTCGAAGATCTCGCGCGCGGCCTGCAGGACGACGCGGGACTCTGCGGGCCGCCGGTGACGCCGCAGCCACGCGCCCAGGGCCAGGCGCGCCCGCGCCCGCTCGAACGGCCAGTCGGTGGGGACGGCGTCGAGGGCCGCCCTGTAGAGCGGCTCGGCGTCATCCTGCGGGCTCAGCAGGGCCTGACCCATGCGCAACCCGCAGAGCAGGGCGGGCGAAGGAGTCGTTTCCCCGAGCGGGGTCAGCTCCTGCATGACGTCGCGTGCCGCCTCCGCGGATTCGCTGCGCACAGCCGCCTCTACCAACTCCGCGACCGCGTAGAAGCGAAGCCAGGGGTGAAAGGCGGGGTCAGCCGGGTCGAAGACCCGGTGCAGGTGGCCGAACGCGTCGCCGTAACGGCCCTCGCAGAGCGCAGCCTGCCCGCGGGCCGTCTGCAGGATGGCCAGCACCGGGCGCCCTCCGCTGGGCAGGGCCGCGCGCTCGGCCTGCGCCGCCCACGCCTGCGCCGCCGGGTCACCGCTGACGGCGGCCAGCTGCGCACGGATGGCGTTCACCATCGCGTGCACGAGGGGCTGACCGGTCTCCAGGGCCAGTGACGCGGCCTCCTCCGCAGCGAGGAGACCGGCGCGCACGTCACCCAGCCGTGCGGCGCTCCCCGCCTGGACGCAGAGGGCGCGGGCCAGCATGGACAGCCTGCCCTGCGCCCGTAGGGCGTCCAGCGATCTCGCCGCCAACCGGTTCGCCAGGGCGGGCGCGCCCACCGTCACGGCGGCGGCGCCCAGGAGCTGGTCCCCCTCCGCGTTCTCGGACGCGCGCCGCAGCTGACCCGCCAGTCCTTCCATGACCGCCCCTCCCCGGTCGACCGGCGCCGAGTACGCCCGCAGGGCGACCAGGTCGGCGTCGTCTGCGTCCACGGGCATCCGGTCGGCGGCGGCGGCGACGCGCTCGCGGGCGGCCGGTCCCGGCTCGCCCCAGAAGCACTGCAGGACCGCGCTCCACAGCATGCGCAGCCCCAGTGTCGACTCGCCTCCGGCGGCGATCTCGACCGCCAGCTCGGCCAGTTCGGCGGTCGCGACGCCCTCGCCTCGCGTTCCCTCGGCCAGCGCGATGCTGACCCAGGCCGCGCGGCCTCGGTCTCGGACGGAAAGGTCCAGGTAGCGTGCCTGGGCCAGCAGGTGCGCCGCGACGGCCCCTTGGCCCGACTCCAAGGCGAGTTCCGCCGCCCGGAGCAGCCGGTCCGCCCGCGCGGACGGGTCCTTCGTCAGCTCCGCCGCCCGCCTCAGCGCGGCGAGGGCAGCGGCGACACCGCCGCGCCGCAGGGCTCTGTCGGCCGTGGAGTCCAGCTCCCGTGCCACCCGTTCGTCGAAACCGGCGGTGGCGGCGGCTCGGTGCCACGCCTGCCGGTCGGGCTGACCGTGGAGCGCGGCGGCCAGAGCGGCGTGTGCGGCCTGTCGTTCCGCGGCGGTGGCGGCGTGGTACATCGCCGAGCGGATGAGCGGGTGCCTGAGGGCCAGCCCCTGGGCCTCTACCAGACCGGCGTCGACCGCTGCGTCGAAGGCGGTGACGCCGACCGCCGTCCCGAGCATCCGGGCCGCCGCGGCGAGGCATTCGTCCATCGTTCCGTCGCCGTTGAGGGCCGCAAGGAGCAGCACCGCGCGGGTGTCGGCCGGAAGGCAGGAGATCCGCGCCGCGAAGGTCCGCTCCAGCCGCGCGGTCAGCGGCAGCGGACCCGGGTTGAGCGCGTAAGCCCCACCGATCGACTGCAGCGCGACCGGCAGCTCGGTCAGCGCCAGCGGGTTCCCGGCGGACTCTTCCAGCAGCCGCCGTCTGACCTGCTGTCCCAGGCCGGGGGCCACCGCGTCCAGCACCTCGCCCGACACCTCGTCCGTCAGCGGACCCAGGTGTATCACGGGCAGGCCGGCGCTGCTGAGACGGTCGTCCAGGCTCCGGGTGACGGCGACCAGGACGAGGGGGTCGGACTCGATCCGCCGCGCCACGAACCCGAGCACGTCGAGGCTGGCACGGTCCATCCAGTGGGCGTCCTCGAGGACCACCAGGAGCGGCGCCTTCGCTGCCGCGTCCGTCAGCAGGGTCAGCGCGGCCAGGCCGACGAGGTACAGATCGGGGACGGCCTCGTCGACGAGCCCGACGGCCGCGAGCAGCGCAGTGCGCTGGCGCGCCGGCAAGTCGTCGATCCTGTCCCGTAGTTGGTGGACCAGCTGGTGCAGGCCGGCACAGGGCAGGTTCTCCTCGGACTGGACCCCCACCGCAGTGATCACCTGGGTCCCGCCGCGCGCCGCCGCGGCCGCGGCCTCGGCGACCAGCGCCGACTTGCCGATCCCCGGCGCGCCGACGATCACCGTCGCGCCACCCGAGCCGCTGGCCCCCTGCTCGATCAGGGCAGCCAGCGCGCGACGCTCCGCCTCCCGACCCAGCAGCGCCCGCCGTTGCATGTCTCACTCCGTCTCTCTGTGCCGTCCCAGCACCCGAAAGCTCCGTGTCCTCGCGGGACCAGGCGGCCCGGCGGAATGCCACTGGCAGGGGATCTGAAGGCCGGGTCGAGGCCATCGGCACCATGGTATGCACGCGCGCTCACCACGACGCCGCCGGGATGCACCGGAACAGGGACGTGCCCACCGCTCTGAAAACGGCCGCCGCTGAGGAGGAGAAGCCAGGTCAGCGGGGCCGCCACCCACGACGCCCCCGCTGAACACCCAGAGAACGTCATTCACCGGAGGAGTGGCGTCCGCTCGGCCACGGCGATTGGACCGGACCCGCCTTCACCACGACCTGTTGCGCCACAGCCTGCACAGCACCAGCGACGAGATACCTCCGACCTCCGGGTCAGGTTCACCCAGCGGTCCATCGGCACCAGCGGAGGGCGCCTCCACGCTGCCGACTCGACCGGTGCCTCCGAAACCGGGCGGAGGGGCGCAGCTGCCTCCCGGCCGCTCGACGGAACTCGTCACGCGAGACCAGGACAGACCCGAACTCAGTGAACTCATCCCGGACGCTGTCTGCCCGATGGCTCCCGAAGAGGCACGGCGGTGGGCCGACGCATTCGACGACCTCGCACGCCTCCAGAGCCTCACCGGCCATTTCCTCCCGGTCCCCGACGGCGGCCGGACCCGGTCCCACGGCGGCACGGCATCCCTCGTGGTCGTCAGACGCGAAGCCCTCGACCGCTTCTCGGACACTTCCGGGCCGCTGCGCATGGTGGCTGTCTACGAAGGCATCGCCTACGACTTCGGCGGCAACCGGATCGACCTGGGACCGATGGTCGAGGAGATCCGCGTGGAGCGCGTCCTCAACCTGCCCCAGGCCCGGCGTCAGTTCGACGAGGAGGGCGCGGCCGCCGTCCGGCTCCTACTCGCCCAGGACGACTCGGTGGTCCGCTACCTGGGCAGCAAGCCGCCGGACTGAGTGCCTCGGCGGGCCCCGGGTCAGCCGACCACCGCACTGCGGCGCTCGGCCGGCAGGGGCGCCCCGCCGCACGCCCGAGGAGGCCGGCAGTGCCGGTAAGAGATCGAACCCGTTGAGTCGGCAGCCGCGAATGATGACTACTGAAAGTAGCGAGATGGCGTACTGCCCAGTGCTGGCAAGGGCAAGAGGGCATCATCGCGACTTCGATCCGCCCCTGCTCATTTCACACTCATTTCACATCGCGAGCCCCAGAGGTACTGCAGCCGACTCTTCTCCATGCGTTTCCGCAGGTCAGGACCCTGCCTGACCTGCGGAAACGATGAGAGACCGAACTGCATTTCCGCAGGTCAGAGGGGGTCCTACAGGTCGTAGTACAGCTCGAACTCGTGGGGGTGGGGGCGGAGGGCGATCGGGGCGATCTCGTTGGTGCGCTTGAAGTCGATCCAGGTCTCGATCAGGTCGGGCGTGAAGACGTTGCCCGCGAGCAGGTACTCGTGGTCGGCCTCCAGGGCCTCCAGGACGGCCGGGAGCGAGGACGGCACCTGCGGCACGTTGGCGTGCTCCTCGGGCGCCAGCTCGTACAGGTCCTTGTCGACCGGCTGCAGCGGCTCGATCTTGTTCTTGATGCCGTCGAGGCCGGCCATCAGCATCGCGGCGAACGCGAGGTAGGGGTTGGACGACGGGTCCGGCGCGCGGAACTCGATGCGCTTGGCCTTGGCGTTGGAGCCGGTGATCGGGATCCGGATGGCCGCCGAGCGGTTGCGCTGCGAGTAGACCAGGTTGACCGGGGCCTCGAAGCCGGGCACCAGCCGGTGGTAGGAGTTCACCGACGGGTTGGTGAAGGCGAGCAGCGAGGGGGCGTGCTTCAGCAGGCCGCCGATGTAGTAGCGGGCGGTGTCGGACAGGCCGGCGTAGCCCTGCTCGTCGTAGAAGAGCGGCGAGCCCTCCGTCCACAGCGACTGGTGGACGTGCATGCCCGAGCCGTTGTCGCCGAAGATCGGCTTCGGCATGAAGGTGGCGGTCTTGCCGTTGCGCCACGCGACGTTCTTGATGATGTACTTGAACAGCATCAGGTCGTCGGCGGCGTGCAGCAGCGTGTTGAACTTGTAGTTGATCTCCGCCTGGCCGGCCGTGCCGACCTCGTGGTGCTGGCGCTCGACCTCCAGCCCGGCCGCGGCCAGTTCCAGCGACATCTCGGCGCGCAGGTCGGCGAAGTGGTCGACGGGCGGGATCGGGAAGTAGCCGCCCTTGTACTTGACCTTGTAGCCGCGCACGTCGCCCTCGGCGGAGCCGCTGTTCCAGGCGCCGGCCTCGGAGTCGATGTGGTAGTACGACGCGTTGGCGCTGGTGTCGAAGCGCACCGAGTCGAAGACGTAGAACTCGGCCTCGGGGCCGAAGAACGCGGTGTCGGCGATGCCGGAGGAGGCGAGGTACGCCTCGGCCTTCTTCGCGACGTTGCGCGGGTCACGGCTGTACGCCTCGCCGGTGACCGGGTCCTGGATGAAGAAGTTGATGTTGAGGTGCTTGTCCCTGCGGAAGGGGTCGAGGCGGGCCGTGGCCAGGTCCGGGACGAGTGCCATGTCGGACTCGTGGATGGCCTGGAAGCCGCGGATCGACGAGCCGTCGAACATCAGGGTCTCGGACGGGTCGAAGGTCGCCGCGGGTACGGAGAAGTGCTGCATGACGCCCGGGAGATCGCAGAACCGGACGTCGATGAACTTCACATCGTTGTCCTGAATGAACTGCTTCACTTCGGCGGCGTTGTTGAACATCCATCCTCCTCGGCGTGCGAATGGGGCTCACCCTAGGAACAGGCCGTTTCCGACCGGTGACCCGCTCGTTTCCTGAATGTTAACCGCCGCCCCCGGGCGGGCGGCAAAGTCGTACGCTCCGGGGCAAAACGCTTCGCCGGCCCGGATCGCGCCCCACGAGTGGTCTGGACCACTTGGGAAGCCCCGGGAGACGCGATTCACCCTCCGGGGGAGCCGGTGCCGAGCCGCGCCGTCCGCCCGGTTAGTGTGGATTCGTGGACACCAGAGAAGCGTTGGGATCGTGGATCGACGGCCCGAAGGCGGCCGCCGAGAAGATGGGTGCCGACTTCGGCCACCGCGGTGAGCGCCGCGGACTGCCCAAGGAGGGCACCGGCTCGATCGGCGGCCCGGGCCGGCGCCTGGGCGCGCTGTTCGTCGACGGCTGGCTGATCGCCCTGGTCGCCTACGGGCTGCTGGGCAAGGGCTCGCCGGCCTCGGCGAACCTGTGGACCACCCCGCTGTTCTTCGCCGTCACCGTGCTGCTGCTCGCCACCACGGGCACGACCGTCGGCAAGCGGCTGTTCGGTCTGCGGGTGGTCCGCCTGGACGGCCGCCGCGCGACCATCCCGCAGGTGCTGCTGCGCACCCTGCTGCTCTGCCTGGTGGTGCCGGCCCTGGTGTGGGACCGCGACACCCGCGGCCTGCACGACAAGGCGGTCGGCACGGTCGAGGTCCGCATCTAGCGGACGCCGCCCCACGGCACCCCCCCCGGAACGACGAACGGCCCCGCAGCGGAGATTCCGCGGCGGGGCCGTTCGCGTCGATGGGGGAGGGGGTCAGCGGACCTGGCCGCCCTTGGGCATCCGGGCGCCCTTGGGCATCGGGCCCTTGGGGATCGGCGCCTTGGAGAGCAGGTCGCCCAGCGCGCGGAGGCGGTCGTTGGTCTCGGTGACCTGGGCGGGCGTGATCGCGCGGGGCAGTCGCATCAGGTGGACCTGCAGCTTCTTGAGCGGGATCTCGCCCTCGCCGGTGCCCACCACGATGTCGTGCACCGGCACGTCGCCGACGACCCGGGCCATCTTCTTCTTCTCGGACGCCAGCAGCTGGCGGACCCGGTTCGGGTTGCCCTCGCCGATCAGCGCGATGCCGGCCCGGCCCACGGCGCGGTAGACCGCGTCCTGGTTACGGGTGACCGCCACCGGGGTGGAGCTCGCGCTCCAGCCTCGCTTGATGTTGTTCAGCACCGCCGCCACGGCCCCCGGCTGCCCTTCCATCTGCCCGAACGCCGCGCGCTCGGCCCGGCGCCCGAAGACGATCGCCATGGCCAGGAAAGCCACGATGAAGCCCAGGATGCCCAGATAGATCGGGTGGTCGATCGCGAAGCCGATGGCGAGGAACACGCCGAAGGTCAGCAGGCCGACGCCGGCGATGATCAGGCCGATCTTGGTGTCGACCTTCTTGGTCATGGTGTATGCCAGGCGGATCTGCTTCAGTCGCCCGGGGTTCTCGGATGTTTCCCTCGCCATAACGCTCATGGTACGTGCCGTCGGTACGGGATAACCAAGCCCGGGTACCCGTTCGCACCGAACCGTGACCCGGGTGCCCCGGGACGGTCGCGCACAGTGGTCGCGCGGGGGCGGCGCCGGAGGGGCCCTAACGGCGCGCGGACTCCACCACGGGGCCTCCCGGCACCGTGTCGCGCTCGCGGTCCGCCGCGTAGCGGCGGTTCTCGCAGACCGCGGCCCAGGCGTTGCGCCGGGCCTGTCGCTGCCCGCCCGCGAGCAGCACGCTCTCGGCCAGCCGCAGCGCGGTGCCCACCGACCGGATGCCGACCTGCATGTCGAACAGCTCCTTTTGTGGCGGATCCTGTCGCGGATCTCGTCGCGGATCTCGTGGTGGATCACAGGGTGGATCGTGTGGCGGAAATGATTCGAACGCTTCCATCCTCACCACTCCGTGTTACCAGCCCGTGACCCGTCAGTCAAAGCCCGGTGAACCCGAAGGGGCGGAGCCGTAGCTCCGCCCCTCAGATGGCTCACACCGGACGGCGGCCGGACCGGACCGCGGCCCCGCGGCCGGAACACGACCGGACGCGGTCAGACCGCCGCGGTCCGCTCGCGGTGCTCCAGCGCCTGCCGGTACAGCCGCCCGGCGCGGTACGAGGACCGCACCAGCGGGCCGGACATGACCCCGGCGAAGCCGAGCTCCTCGGCCTCCTGCTGCAGCTCGACGAACTCGTGCGGCTTCACCCAGCGCTCGACCGGGTGGTGGCGCAGCGACGGGCGCAGGTACTGGGTGATGGTGATCAGCTCGCAGCCGGCGCCGACCAGGTCGGCCAGCGCCTGGCTGACCTCCTCGCGGGTCTCGCCCATGCCCAGGATCAGGTTGGACTTGGTCACCAGCCCGGCCGCGCGGGCCTGGGTGATGACGTCCAGCGAGCGCTCGTAGCGGAACGCCGGGCGGATCCGCTTGAAGATCCGCGGCACCGTCTCGACGTTGTGCGCCAGCACCTCGGGGCGGGACGAGAACACCTCGGCCAGCTGCTCCGGGACGGCGTTGAAGTCGGGGATCAGCAGCTCGACGCCGGTGCGGCCGCTCTCGCGGCCGGCGGTCAGCGCGTGCACCTGGCGCACCGTCTCGGCGTACAGCCAGGAGCCGCCGTCCGCCAGGTCGTCGCGGGCGACGCCGGTGATGGTGGCGTAGTTGAGGTCCATGGTCACGATGGACTCGGCGACGCGGCGCGGCTCGTCACGGTCGAAGTCGGCGGGCTTGCCGGTGTCGATCTGGCAGAAGTCGCAGCGGCGGGTGCACTGGTCACCGCCGATGAGGAAGGTCGCCTCGCGGTCCTCCCAGCACTCGAAGATGTTGGGGCAGCCGGCCTCCTGGCAGACCGTGTGCAGCCCCTCCTTCTTCACCAGCGACTGGAGGGCGTTGTACTCCGGCCCCATCTTCGCGCGGGTCTTGATCCACTCGGGCTTCCGCTCGATGGGGGTCTCGCTGTTGCGGACCTCCAGGCGGAGCAGCTTCCTGCCGTCGGGTGCGACAGCGGACACGTGCGACTCCTAGAACTAGACGGGGTACCCCCAGGGTACGCCTGTGCTTGTACGGCCTTCGCGGGCCCGTGGCCCGCAAACGCAGGGCAACAGTGCTACCGGCCGGTAGATTCCCGGGTGGCGAGGTCGGTCGGCCCCCGGGGGCGGGCTCAGCGGCCGAGTGCCGGTTCCGGCAGCTCGGCGAACACCTCCGCCAGGCGCTTCTCGACCACGGACAGCGCCTCGCCGACTTCGAAGTCGCGGCCCAGCTCACCGGAGAGCGAGGCCACGCCCGCGTCCCGGATGCCACAGGGCACGATCCGGTCGAACCAGGTCATGTCCGGATTGCAGTTCAGCGCGAAGCCGTGCATCGTCACCCCGCGCGAGACGCGGACGCCGATCGCGGCGAGCTTGCGGTCGTCGCCGCGCTGCCCGGCGTTGGACGGCGCGTACTCGGGACCGGCCAGCCGCGGGTCGATGCCCAGTGGCAGGCCCATCCGCAGGGTGAGCTTGCCGATGTCCACCACCTGCGCCGGGTCGACCACCGCGTCCGGGATGCTCGCGCCGAGCACCCAGACCCCGCTGCGGCCCTCGATCCGGGTGGTCTCCACGCCGAACTCGCCGCAGGCCCGGATCAGGGCCTCCTCCAGCCGGCGCACGTAGGCGACGACGTCCATCGGCTCGGGGAGCTTCACGATCGGGTAGCCGACCAGCTGGCCGGGGCCGTGCCAGGTGATCTCGCCGCCCCGGTTGACCTCGACCACCGGCGTGCCGTCCAGCGGCAGGTCGGCCGGGTTGGTGCGGCGGCCCATGGTGTACACCGGGGGGTGCTCCAGCAGCAGCACGGTGTCGGGGATCTCGTCCGCGACCCGCAGGGCGTGCAGCCGCTGCTGCTCCTCCCAGGCCTCCTGGTAGGGGACGGCACCTTCGCCGGTGCCCAGGCGCACGAACCGTACGTTCCCGCTCATGCGCCCACCTCGTCGCGCTCTGTGGCCACTGCTGCTCCTTGCCCGGCGTTCGAGACCAACCTCGCCACTGTACGCCCGAGCCCCGGCCGGTCGTTCAGGTGCCCGAATGCGGTGGACGACCAACCCGAACCGCCCGCAGCGACCCCCGGGAGCGCCCCCGGGAAGGCCCCGGGAGCACCCCGGCTCAGGCGCCGGCGAGCAGTTGGAGGCGCAGCGCCAGCTGGAGCTCCAGCGCGCGCTCGGGACGGTTCCAGTCCGGGCCCAGCAGCGCCTCGACCCGGTCCAGCCGCTGCACCACGGTGTTCACGTGCACGTGCAGCTCGTCCTTGGCCCGGGTCAGGCTGCCGCCGCAGTCGAAGTAGGCGCGCAGGGTGCGGACCAGTTCGGTGCCGCGCCGGGCGTCGTACTCCAGTAGCGGGCCGAGGGTCGCGCCGACGAAGCCGTCGACGTCGTGGCCGTCGCCGAGCAGCACGCCGAGGAAGCCCAGGTCGCGGGCCGAGGCGCCGTCCCCGGCCCGGCCGAGCACCCGCAGGGCCCGGACGCAGCGCAGGCCCTCGGCGTACGAGGAGGCCAGCGCGACCGGCCCGGCGGCGGGACGGCCGACGCCCACGGTGACCGGGAAGCCGGCCAGCCGGGCCAGCCGCTCGGCGGCCAGCTCGGCCGCCTGCTGGGCGGACGCCGGGCCCGCCGTACCCGCGGGGCCCGTCGGCGCGTCCTCCGGGAGCAGCAGGACCACGGCCTCGCCGTGCTCCGCGCTGATGCCTCGCGAGCCGAACAGGTAGCGCCCCGCCGCGCCCGCCAGCCGGCCGCGGTCGGTCGCCGCGGCGCCGGGGGCGCCGGCCGGCTCCGCCACCAGCACCAGGTGCGGGCGGCCGAGGTCCACGCCGAGCCGGCGCCCGCGCGCGGTCAGGCCGGCCGGGTCGCGGTCGGGGGCGGTCAGCAGGTCGGCCAGCAGCTCGCCGCGCACCCGGTTCTCGGTCTCGGCCACCGAGCGGCGCAGCAGCAGGAGCAGCGCGGTGACCACGGCGGCCCGTTCGAACAGCCGCCGGTCGGCGTCCTCCAGGCCCGGCCGCCCGCGCAGCACGAGGGTGCCCAGCGGCTCCTGGCCGGCCAGCACGGCGCAGACCCAGTCCTCGCCGTGCCGCACCGACCGGCCCTCGGCGCGGGAGGCGGCGACGGCCCCGGCCAGCCCCTCGGCGGGTCCGGCCCGGCCGGCCAGCGGGTCGCCCTCGGTGTCCAGGACCGCCACCTCGCCGCCCAGCAGGGCGGCGACCTCGGCGGCGACGTCCGGTACCTCGGCGCCGCGCAGCACCAGGTCGGTGAGCCGGTCGTGGCCCTGCTCGGCCCGCTGGACGGCGGCGGAGTGGGCCCGGATCAGTTCGTTGGCGCTGTTCAGCCCGGCCAGCGCGGCCCGGGTGTCGGCGAGCGACTTGGCGGTGTCGAGCGCGATCGCGGCGTGCGCGGCCAGCGAGCAGAGCAGCGCGACCTCGTCGGGGGAGAAGGCGCGCGGGGCGCGGTCTGCGGCGAACAGCACCCCGATCACCCGCCCGCCGAGCAGCAGCGGCACTCCGATGATCGCCACCAGGCCCTCGTCCAGCACGCCGGCGTCGATCGTGCCGGTGTGGTGGAACCGCTCGTCGGTCCGGTAGTCGGGGGTGGCGTACGGGCGGGCGGTCTGGGCGACCAGGCCGCCGAGGCCGTCGCCCAGGCTCAGCCGCAGGGTCTGGAAGAGCACCGAGACGGAGCCGTCGGTGACCCGCATGTAGGTGTCGCCGGCGGCCTCGTCCGGGAGGGTCAGATAGGCGGTGTCGGTGCCGAGCAGCAGCCGGGCCCGGCGGACGATCGCCTGGAGCACGGTGTCCAGGTCCCGGGAGGCGGCGAGGTCCCCGGCGGTGTCGAAGAGCGCCGTCAGCTCGGCCTCGCGGCGGCGGTGCTGACGCAGCGTCCGGTGCACCCGCAGCGCCTGCCAGGTGGCGTCGTCGATCGCGCTCAGCACGGCGGCCGGCGCCCCCCGGCGGCGAGCGTCGGCCAGGACCTCGGCGAAGTCCTCGGTGGCGGCCCCGGAGGCCAGGAGGTCGAGCAACCGCCGTAGCGCGGGTGCCGCGCCGGTCTCGGGACGGGGGTCGTTCACGGTACGGCCGCCAATCGGCAGTGGGTCGCTACCCCAGGGACGGAAGCGCGATCGTAGCCGCTCGGCCCGGCGGGCGCGGGTGGCCGGTGCGGGTGGCCGGCGCGGGTGACCGGCGCGCACGGTGTCGTGGGCGCCGGCCACCGGTCCGTCAGGCCCGCGCGGTCTTGGTGACGGCGGCGCTCTCCGGCGCACCCGCCACCCGGTCCTGCGCACCGGCCTGCGCACCGGCCTCCGGGTCGGCCTCGGTCAGGTCGCGGCCGCGGGTCTCCCGGGCGCAGAGCACCGCGAGGACGGTGATCACCGCCGCGACGGCGACGTACACCGCGATCGGCGTCGAGCTGCCGTAGTCCTTCAGCAGCGCCGTCGCGATCAGCGGAGCCGGGGCGCCGGCCGCCACCGAGGCGAACTGGGCGCCGATGGAGGCGCCCGAGTAGCGCATCCGGGTCGCGAACATCTCGGAGAAGAAGGCCGCCTGCGGCGCGTACATCGCGCTGTGGAAGACCAGCCCGACGGTCACCGCCAGCAGCAGCGAGCCGAACGAGCGGGTGTCCACCAGCCCGAAGAAGACGAACGCCCAGACCCCGACGCCCACCGCGCCCACCAGGTACACCGGCTTGCGCCCGACCCGGTCGGAGAGCGCCCCGAACACCGGGATCAGCGCGAACTGGATCGCCGAGGCGATCAGCACCGCGTTCAGCGCGGTCTGCTTCGGCAGGTGCACCTGGGTCACCGCGTAGGCCAGCACGAAGGTGGTCATCACGTAGTACGAGATGTTCTCCGCCATCCGGGCGCCCATCGCCACCAGCACCTCCCGCCAGTGGTGGCGCAACACCGCCACCAGCGGGGGCTGCTCCACCGCCCGGCCGGCCGCCTTCCGGGCCTCGGCGGCCGCCAGCGCCTGCTGGAACAGCGGCGACTCGTCCACCGCCAGCCTGATCCACATGCCGACCGCCACCAGCAGCGCCGACAGCAGGAACGGCACCCGCCAGCCCCAGGACAGGAAGGTGGCGTCCGACTGCACGGTGGTGAGCAGCGACAGCACGCCCGCCGCCAGCAGGTTGCCCGCCGGGGCGCCGCCCTGCGGCCAGGACGCCCAGAAGCCGCGCCTGCGCGCGTCCCCGTGCTCGGAGACCAGCAGGACCGCGCCGCCCCACTCGCCGCCGAGCGCGAAGCCCTGCACCAGCCGCAGCACGGTCAGCAGCACCGGCGCGGCGGCGCCGATCTGGTGGTACGTCGGCAGCAGGCCGATCAGCGTGGTCGAGCCGCCCATCAGCAGCAGGCTCACCACCAGCAGCCGCTTGCGGCCGACCCGGTCGCCGAAGTGCCCGAAGACCAGCGCGCCCAGCGGCCGGGCGGCGAAGCCGATCGCGTAGGTGAGGAAGGCGAGCAGGGTCCCGGTCAGCGGATCGCTCGCCGGGAAGAACACCTTGCCGAACACGAGCGCCGCGGCCGTGCCGTAGAGGAAGTAGTCGTACCACTCGATGGTGGTGCCGATGAGGCTGGCACCGACCACCTTCCAGAGGGGGGAGCCTGGTCTCGCGACGGCGGGGGAACTGGCCATGGGCGGGGTCACCTCGAAGGGGGGAGTGGGGTGCGGGGGCATCAGCGGGCCGTCCAGCCGCCGTCGACGGGGAGGCTGGCGCCGGTGATGTAGGAGGCGTGCGCGGAGCAGAGCCAGAGGGCCAGCTGCGCCACCTCGTCGGGTTCGATCAGCCGCTTGACGGCGGGCCGGTCGAGCATGATCTGCTCCACCACCTCGTCCTCGCGGATGCCGTGCGCGAGCGCCTGGTCGGCGATCTGCCGCTCCACCAGCGGGGTGCGCACGTACCCCGGGTTGACGCAGTTGCTGGTGACGCCGTGGGGCGCGCCCTCCAACGCGACCGTCTTGCTCAGACCCTCCAGGGCGTGCTTCGCCGTCACGTAGCCCGACTTGAAGGCGCTGGCCCGCAGGCCGTGCACGGAGGAGATGTTGACCACCCGGCCCCAGCCCCGCGCGTACATGTGGGGCAGGGTGCGGCGCAGGATGCGGAACGGGGCCTCGACCATCACCCGCTGGATCAGGGTGAAGCGCTCGATCGGGAACTCGTGGACGGGCGCGACGTGCTGGAGGCCGGCGTTGTTGACCACGATGTCGGCGTCGTCCGGCAGCGCCTCCACCGCCTCCGGGTCGGCGAGGTCGGCGACGTGCGCCACGCCGCCGATCCGCCCGGCGAGTTCCCGGGCCGGGGCGGCCGCGAGGTCGACGACGTAGACCCGGGCGCCGGCCTCCGCGAAGGCTTCGGCGCAGGCCCGGCCGATGCCCGAGGCGGCCCCGGTGACCAGGGCCGTACGGCCTTCGAGCGGGCGGGTTGAAGTGGTGTCCATGGCCGAGAACGGTAGGAAGCCGGCGGCCCGGCTCCCATGTGATGGCGCACCACAGCGGCCGGGCGCCCTGTGGTGGTCACCGCTACGAGGGCCGATCGGCGGTTCAGCCGCCCCGGGCCAAACCCGTGCCGCTCGGGCTTCCCCACAATGGGCGCCGATGCTTCACCCGTTCGGAGGATTGCTCGGTCAGAACCGCCCATAGCGCCCGAATGCTCGCTACATTCACGCCGATTCCCGACAGGGGGCGCCGCCACAGGCAGCCGAAGTGCTGGTGGAGCCGGTACGGCGTCCGAGAGGTGTTGACTGACTATGCCCCAACGGCCTGCAACCGACAGCCCGGCGTACGGACCGCTCGACCCGCTCGACCAGCACCGAGGTCCGGTCGGCCGGGCCCTTCCGGACGCCCCCGAGGCCCCGGCCGCCGACGATATGCGGCTGCCCGCGCAGGTCACGACCGCACCGCACCGGAGCGCCCCGGCGCCCGCGGACGCGCCCGTCGCACCCGCGCCCGCCCCGCCACCGGCCGCGGCGAGCACCGGTCCGGCTCCGCAGAACGGCCAGCTGGCCGCCCTGATCGAGGAGGCCGGCTTCTCGCACGCCGGCCTGGCCCGCCGGGTCGACCAGCTCGGCCTGGAGCACGGCCTGGACCTGCGGTACGACAAGACCTCGGTCACCCGCTGGCTCCGCGGCCAGCAGCCGCGCGGGGCCACCCCGGCGCTGATCGCCGAGGTGTTCACCCGCCGGCTCGGCCGCCGCCTCACCGCCCAGGACCTCGGCCTGGACGCCTGCGCCCCGGTCTACGCCGGCCTGGAGTTCGCCGAGACGCCGCAGGAGGCGGTGGACATCGTGGCGAGCATGTGGCGCAAGGACAACGGCCCGCAGTCCGAGCTGCGCCGGATCGCCTTCACCCCGGCCGGCCTGGTCGTCCCCAGCCGGGACTGGCTGATCGGCCGCACCGACGAGCGGGTCGCCCGGGACGGTTCCACGCTGCCCCGGCCGGACACCGCCGCCGGCCCGGCGCCCGGCGGTCCGGCCGGGCCCGGCGGGCCGTCCGCACCCCAGGCGCGCGCTGCGGCGCCCGGAGCGTCCCCCGCGCGCCCGGCCCGCGGCGGCGCCGGCGCACCGCCGGCCCCGGCCGCCTCGGCCGCCGCGCTCGGCCGGGTGCCGACCCAGAGCCGTCGGCCGCCGACCGCCGTCGAACCGCCGTACACCGACCCGGCCCGCGAGCCGAGGCCCGCGCTGCGCGTCGGCCGGGGCGACATCGCCGCCATCCGCGCCGTCGGGGACCTCTTCCGCGCGCTGGACCACGCCTACGGCGGCGGGCACGCCCGCCAGGCGCTGGTCCGCTACCTGGAGAGCGAGGCCGAGCCGATGCTGCGCGGCCGCTACGGCGAGCAGATCGGGCGGGCGCTCTTCGGGGCCGTCGCCGACCTGACCAGGCTCGCCGGCTGGACGTCCTTCGACATCGCCGCGCACGGCCTGGCCCAGCGCTACTTCGTCCAGGCCCTGCGGCTCTCCCAGGCCGCCGGGGACCGCGCGCTCGGCGGCTACATCCTGGTGACGATGAGCCAGCAGGCCGTCCATCTCGGCCACGGCCGGGAGGCGGTCCAGCTGGCGCGGGTCGCCCAGCAGGGCGTGGGCACCGCCGTGCCGCCCACCGTGCAGTCGCTGCTGCACGCCGCCGAGGCGCGCGGCCACGGCCTGCTGGGCGACGTCCGCTCCTGCACCACCGCCCTGGTCCGCTCCGAGCGGGCCCTGGCCGGCGCCCGGGCCGGCGATGAACTGCCCTCCTGGGCGCGCTACTTCGACGAAGCGCAGCTCTCCGACGAGTTCGCCCACTGCTACCGGGACCTCCAGCAGTGGCGGACGGCGGCGCAGCACGCCGAGAAGTCCCTGCGGCTGCGCTCGCCCGCCTACGCCCGCAGCCGGATCTTCTGCCGGATGGTGCTGGCCACCGCCCGGCTCGGCATGGGGGACTTGGACGAGGCGTGCACCATGGCCACCGACGCGCTGCGGGCGGCCGGGGAGATGCGCTCGGCCCGTTCGCTGGAGTACGTCCGGGACTTCCACCGCCGGCTCACCCCCTACCGGGGCAGTCCGGTGGCCCGCGCCTTCGAGGAGACGGCGCGCCAGGCGGGGGTGATCTGACGGCGGCCCGCGCCGGGGCCGCCCGGCCGGGCCCGGCGGCCGGCCCGCCGCGGCGGCTACCAGCTCTCGGCGTTGACCCGCTGCCGGTCGCCCCCGGCGGCCGGTGGGCGGGCGCTCCCGCGCAGCCGCTGGGCGAGCAGCGGGAAGGCCAGGACGGAGAGCATGCCCGCACCGACCAGCGCGGCCGCGGTGGAGGACGGCAGGTGCCCGGCGTCCACCTCGATCGTGGTGATCACCACGACCAGCGGCAGCGCGGTCGCGCCGTACAGGCCGAGCGCCGCCCGGTCGCGGCGGCCGAGCCCGATCGGGGCGAGGAGGGCCGCCGGCAGTCCGCGCACGGCCAGGAGCAGCAGCAGGAACACCGGGACGAGCAGCAGGCTGCCCGGGTCCCGGAGCAGCGCCTCCAGGTCGAACTTCATCCCGCTGACCACGAAGAACACCGGCACGAGGAAGCCGAAGCCGATGCCCTCCAGCTTGGCCTCGATGACCTCCTCCGTGGCCTCGGGCACGTCGGTCAGCAGCAGATGGGAGACGATCCCGGCGGTGAAGGCGCCGAGCAGCATGTCCAGGTCGAGCCAGACCGCGGCGGACACCATCGCGGTCAGTACCAGGATCACCGTGCGGATCGCGAACTGGCCGGAGGTGCGCAGGGTGCGGCGGATCAGCCGGGTCACCCAGTCCGGCCGGGGCCGCCGGGCGAAGCCGACGGCGGCCGTCGTGATCACCGCGAAGACGGCCAGGATGACGGCGGTCCTGGCCGGGCCGTTGCCGCTGAGCAGGATCGCGACCGCGATGATCGGCCCGAACTCGCCGACCGCGCCGGTGGCCATCACCAGCGAGCCGAACGGCGTCGGCAACTCCCCGGAGTCGCGCAGGATCGGCAGGATGGTGCCGAGCGCGGTGGTGGTGAGCGCGAGCCCGGCGAAGGCGCCGTTCAGCGGGTCCCGGTTGACCATGGCGCCCACGCCGAGGGCCACCACCAGGGACACCAGCCACGCGGCGCCCGCCCGCTTCAGCGGGCCGCCGCGCAGCTTGGCGAAGTCGATCTCGTAACCGGCCAGGAACATCAGCATCGCCAGGCCGAACTCGGAGAGCGCGTCGACCAGCCCGTCGACCTGCGCCCAGTCCAGGACGTCGGGGCCGATCAGGACGCCGAGCACGATCTCGAACACCACCGTGGGCACGGCGACCCACCGCAGCAGCCGGTCGGCCAGCAGCGGGGCGGCCACGGCGGCGGCCGGGATCAGGATCAGTGCGAGCGGGTCGATCCGGCAGTCGGCGCTCACCGGGCGAGGGGCCCGGGGTCCTGGACGGAAAACGTCCGATTAGCGGTCATATCGGCATACTGGCACGCCGTGACGTGCCGTCCCGGCAGCCCGGCGGCCGCGTGTTACGCCGCCGCCTCCGCCTCCCGGGCGGAGACCGGCAGCCCGAGGTCGCGCGCCACGGCCAGGGCCGCCCGCCGCCCCGACACCAGGGCGCCCTGGACGCTGCTGGTGTCCCGGTGGTCGCCGCAGACGTACAGCCCGGCCAGCAGGCGCACCGGGCGGCGGTTGTTGTGCGGCGGCGGCATGGCCGGCACCGCGTCCGGGACGTGGCGCACGCTCAGGAACTGCCAGCCCTTCGTCGGGACGCCGTACAGCTCCGCCAGCCGGGCCCGCACCGCGGGTTCGAGCGCGGCGGGCCCGCCGGAGTCGAAGGAGCGCCGCCCCAGCACGGTGGTGGCGATCAGGGCCTGGCCGGGCGGGGCGTACGAGTGGTGCAGCTCGCTGAGCACCAGGGAGTGCGAGACCAGCGGCGGGTGGCCGTTCGGCCGGTCGCCGTCCAGCAGCAGGACGGCCTCGCCGATCGGCGCCCGGTCGGCCGCGTGGTAGAAGGTCGTGACGGGGTGGAAGTCCGGCAGCCGCAGCCCGGGCAGTAGCGCGGCGGCCGAGCGTGCGTCGGTCGCCACCACGACGGCCTGGGCGCCGATCCGGCCGTGGCCGGCGGTCTCCACGCCGTCGGCCGCGATCGAGGTGACCCGCACGCCGGGCCGCAGGGTGTCGGCCGGCAGGGCGGCGGCCACCTGGGCCGGGACGGCCGCGATCCCGTCGGCGGGCAGACAGAGGCGGCCGCGCGCGTAGCAGCGCAGCACCAGGTCGGCGATCCGGCTGCTGGTGCCCAGGGCCGGATCGCTGAGCAGGGCGCCGAGCAGCGGCCGCAGGAAGCCGTCGACGGTGCGCGGGGCGAGCCCGCGTTCGCCGAGCGCGCGGGCGGTGGTGGTCTCCGGCCGGGCCTGCAGTCGGCCGGCCGGGGTGGCGGCCAGCCGGCTGAGCCAGCTGCCCAGCCGGGCCTTGTCCAGCGGACTGCCCAGCGGGGCCCGGGAGGCCGCCTGGCGGGCGGCGGTCAACTGCGGGTCCCCGGCGCGGTAGCGGCGGCCCCCGCCGTGCACGAGCACGCCGGGCGCGAGCGGGTGCAGGCCGAGCCGGTCCAGGTCGAGCGCCCGGCTCAGCTCGGGGTACGCGGTGTTCAGCAACTGGCTGCCGTGGTCGAGCCGGAAGCCGTCCAGCTCGCGGGTGGCCATCCGGCCGCCGATCCGGCCCGAGGCCTCCAGGACCTGGACGGTCAGGCCGTAGCCGGTGAGCGCGCGGGCGGCGGCCAGGCCCGCGAGTCCGGCCCCCACCACGACGACGTCCGGATCGGACTGTCGGCGGGTGCGGCGGGTGAAGTCGTATGTGGGCACTGGCGTGCTCCCTCCCTGGTCCCGGAGCTTCGGCCGACGCAGGCAGCGGGGTGCCGGGACACGGTCCGACGGTGTGATGCCCAGTCAGTACGAGCGTCAGACAAGCACACCGGGCCCTATCCGGGTCCCGGGGAGGGTTCGACAGCATGCGGTGGGGGCGCGGTCACACACGGTGCCCGCAAGTGGTCCGGTTCGGGCTCCACGGGCGCGCACCGTCACCAGGGGCGTGCGGCGCGCCTGGTTCGTGCTCCCGTGCGCCCCCTCCCGGAGCCCCTCCCGACCCCCGCTCGGCATATGCCCCCGGCCAGGGCTGACGCCGTAGCGGGCGTACGCGGGCGGCCCGGGCGGGGCATCCGCGCCCGGACCACTCGGCCTACCGCAGGCGCCCTACCGGACGCGCCCGCTCCGCGCGCACCCCGCGGCCGCCCGGAGCGGCCGCCACCATGCCGCCCCGCGGCGACGGCACCGCCGCGACCGCACGGCACCGCCGCGACAGCTCCGCCACTCGCGGAACCGCCGCCCCGCCGCCCCGCCGCTACACTGCCGCCTGCACCGCCGAGTCCACGTCCGGGTGCTCGAAGCGGAAGCCGGCCTCCAGCAGCCGCCGCGGTACCACCCGGTGGCTGCCGGTCACCTCGACGGCCAGCTCGCCCAGCACCGTCTTGAGCGCCGCCTCCGGCACCGGGAACGGCGTCGGCCGCTTCAGCACCCGGCCGAGCGCCGCCGTCAGCTCGGCGTTGGTGACCGGCTCCGGCGCGCTGAGGTTGAACGCGCCGCTCAGGTCGTCGCGGTCGATCAGGAACCGCAGTGCGGCGACCTCGTCCGCCAGCGAGATGAAGCTCCAGTACTGCCGGCCGTCGCCGAGCCGCCCGCCGAGCCCCAGGCGGAACAGCGGGAAGAGCCGGCCGCCGGCCCCGCCCGCGGCGGAGAGCACCAGCCCGGTGCGCGGGTGGACCACCCGGATCCCGGCCCGTTCGGCGGGCCGCGCGGAGGCCTCCCACTCGACGCAGACCTCGGCGAGGAAGTCGTCCCCGGCGGGCGAGTCCTCGTCGATCACCCGGTCGCCGGTCTGGCCGTAGTAGCCGACGGCCGAGGCGCTGACGAAGACCCGGGGCGGCTTGTCGAGTTCGGCCATCGCGACGGCCAGCGTCTCGGTGCCGAGCACCCGGCTCTCCCGGATCTCCCGCTTGTACGCGTCGGTCCAGCGGCGGTCGCCGACCCCGGCGCCCGCCAGGTGCACCACCGCCTCGACGCCGGCCAGCCCGGCCCGGTCCACCTGGCCCAGCAGCGGGTTCCAGCCGATCGCCGTCGTCCCGTCCGGCCGCGGACCGGTTCTGGAGCGGTGCCGGACCAGCCGGACCACCTCGTGGCCGTCGGCCAGCAGCGAGCGGACGAGTGTCGAGCCGATCAATCCCGTGGATCCTGTGACCGCGATGCGCATGGGCCCATCCTCGCAGTTTCCGGCGGCCGGAACTCCGTATCCACCCCGGGCGCGGCTGACTAGCATGGCGCGCATGCACGCCGAAGATCTGATCATCCGTCCCGCGCAGACCGAGGACGAGAAGGAACTCTCCGCGCTCAACCGGGCCGCCTGGTCCTGGCAGAGCGACGTCGCCCCGCAGCCGGCCGAGGGGGACACCGTGTTCGACGAGCGCCACACCCCGGACCAGTTCCTGCTCGCCCTGCTGGGCGGCCGGATCGTCGGCTACATCCGGGTGGTTCCGCCCACTCCGCTGGCCAGTAACGGGCACGTGCGGCAGATCCAGGGGCTGGCGGTCTCCGCCGGGGTCCGCGGCCGGGGCGTCGGCCGGGCGCTGGTGGAGGCGGGCTGTGCGGCCGCCGCGGAGCAGGGGGCGCGTCGGATCACCCTGCGGGTGCTCGGGCACAACGCCCCGGCCCGCCGCCTCTACGAGGCCTGCGGCTTCGTGGTCGAGGGTTCGCTCGCCGAGGAGTTCCTGATCGACGGCCGGTACGTGGACGACATCTGGATGGCCCGTTCACTGCTCGGCTGACCCCGCGCTCCGCCCTCCCGCGCCTGGCGGGTCGCCCGTCGCCCCCTCCGGCGCGGCGGGTGGGTCGCGTGCCGCCTCCCGGGGCCCGAGTCGCTGACGGGGCGTCAGATCAGGGTCCCCGGGGTGGTGCAGACTCGTGACAAACCCAACCTGTCTGGAGCAGTGCCGCGCCGGGTACCGTACGGCCGTGAGCAACTCGACGCCTCCCGGGTGGTACCCGGTACCGGGTGCGGACGGCACGCCCGGTCATGAGCGCTGGTGGGACGGCAACGCCTGGACCAGCGACGTCCGCCCCCTCCAGGCGGGCGGCGGCGGGCTCGCCGACGCCCCGACCCAGGTCTCCTGGCAGACCCCGCAGCAGCCCGCCCCCGTCTCCCCGCCGCCCGCGTACGGCTACGGCGCGCCTCAGCAGGGCACGCCCGGCTACGGCTACCCGACACCGGACCAGCAGGCCTACGGCTACCCGCAGGGCGGCTATCCGCCGTCGCCGCCGCCGCCCGGCCGGATGAAGCCGGGCGCGGTCGTGGGGATCGTGGTCGGCGTGCTGGCCGTGGTCGGCGTGGTCGCCGCGATCGCCCTCAACAGCGGCGGCGATCCCAAGGCCGACCCGGAGCCGGTGCCGACGGTCACCGTCACCGACACCCCGAGCCGGACGCCGAGCCCCGGCCCGACCACGCGCACACCCGCGCCCACGCCCACGCCGGCCCCCAGCCTGCCGCCGGTGCCGGTGGTCAAGGACACCGCCGCGGACGCCCAGCACTCCATCACGGTGCCGATCTTCCAGGGCTGGGACTCGCAGACCGACACCACGCACTCGACGGTCTTCCTGGGCAGCGGCCGCTACACCTGCCCGAGCGGCGGCTCCTGCATCAGGGGCCAGTTCTCGGTGGAGAAGGACACCATCGCGGGAGCCTCGGCCCGGGCGGCGGCGGAGGCGGCGATGCCCACCTACGCGGCGGCGATCTTCACCGGGATCACCTCGCACACCGACGCGGGCTCCGCCAACACCACCGTGGCGGGCGTCTCCGGCTACGCGGTGCGGTGGCACATCACCACCTCGGACGGCACCAAGGGCTACATCCTGCTGGCGGCCGTCCCGGCCAAGGGCGGTGGCTTCGTGGCCTTCGAGGGCGGGGTCGACGACGCCGCGGGCGCACCCGATCCCACCGTGCTCGACCAGATCCTCAAGGGCATCAAGCAGGACGGCAGCGGCTCCGGCTCCGGCACCTGAGCCCGGGCGTCCGACGCCACCGGCACCCCGAGCGGGTGTCCGAGCCACTCGCTCGGGCACCCGCTCCGGCGTTCCGGCCGCCACCGGGCCGGACCTCCCGCCGGGCCGGACCCTTCGCCGGGCCGGACCCTTCGCCGGGCCGGACCTTCCGCCGGGCCGGACCTTCCGCCGGGCCGGACCCTTCGCCGGGCCGCTCCCGGTACCGCTCCCGGGTCAGTCCCCGTACCGCTCCCAGAGCTTGGGGAACCGTTTCGCCATCGTGTCCGGGTCCTCGAAGTCCAGCGCGGCGCCGGCCGGCCGCGCGGGCTGCCGGTCGCCCACCTCGGGCAGCGGCAGCCCGGTCAACTGCTCGTACGCCTCGTCGGCCGCGTAGCCCAGGTCCTCGGCCTCGCCGTCCTCCTCTTCGTCGAACTCCGGGAGCAGGTCGGCCAGATCGTCCGGCTCGTGCAGGCCGCCCTCGAACACCTCCCGCCCCTGGCCGATCAGCCAGCAGCGGAAGTAGTCGAAGGTGTCCTCGGAGGCGCCGTCCAGCAGCAGGTGGGCCGCGCCCCACAGGTCGGTCCGGTAGGCGCGCTGGAACCGGGCCTCGAAGAGCCGCGCGAAGTCGATGACGTCGTCCGGGGTCAGTTGGACGAGCCGTTCCACCAGCCGTTCCGCCTGCTCGTCGGGGTCGCCGTCGGCGTCCTCCCGGGTGTCGTCGATGATCTGCCAGAAGTCGGTCTCGTCCATCACCGCTCCAGCATCCCTGTTCGCCCGCGCGATCGCATGCGATGGGCCCGGCGAAACGCGGGCCGCGCCGGGGGAGTACGGGTAACGAGGCCGGTGCCGGGCGGCCGGGCGCCAACGCGGAACCCCGCGCCGTCCGGGGACGACGCGGGGTTCCGCACTGCGTGGGCTGCCGTGGCGGCCGGCTCAGAGGCCGAGCTCGACCTCGAACTCGCCGGCCTCCAGGATCTCCTTGACGGCCACCAGGAAGCGGGCGGCGTCGGCGCCGTCCACCAGGCGGTGGTCGTAGGAGAGCGACAGGTAGGTCATGTCACGGATGCCGATGGCGGTGCCGCCGTCGGCCTCGATGACGACCGGGCGCTTGACCGTCGCGCCGATGCCCAGGATGGCGACCTGGTTCGGCGGCACGATGACGGTGTCGAACAGCGCACCGCGCGAACCGGTGTTGCTGATGGTGAAGGTCGCGCCGGACAGCTCGTCCGGAGTGATCTTGTTGCCGCGGACCTTGCCGGCCAGCTCCGCGGTCTTCTTCGAGATGCCGGCGATGTTGAGGTCGCCCGCACCCTTGATGACCGGGGTCATCAGACCCTTCTCGGAGTCCACCGCGATCCCGATGTTCTCGGAGTCGAAGTAGGTGACGGTGCCCTCGGCCTCGTTGATGCGGGCGTTGATCACCGGGTGGCTCTTCAGCGCCTGGGCGGCGGCCTTGACGAAGAACGGCATCGGGGACAGCTTCACGCCCTCGCGGGCGAGGAAGGCGTCCTTGGCCTTGCCGCGCAGCGAGATGACCTTGGTGACGTCCACCTCGACGACGCTGGTCAGCTGGGCCTGCTCGTGCAGGGCCTTCAGCATGTTGTCGCCGATGGCCTTGCGGATGCGGGTCATCTTGACCGTCTGGCCACGCAGCGGGGACGGCGCGGCGGCGGCCTTCGGCGCGGCGGCCGGGGCGGCAGCGGCGGGGGCCGGAACGGCCTTCGCGGCCTCGGCGGCGGCGATGACGTCCTGCTTGCGGATGCGGCCGCCGACACCGGTGCCGGTGACGGAGGCCAGGGCGACGCCCTGCTCGGCGGCGAGCTTGCGCACCAGCGGGGTGACGTAGGCGTCACCGCTGTCGGCGGCCGGCGCGGCGGCCGGAGCCGGGGCGGCGACCGGAGCGGCCGGAGCCGGCGCGACCGGGGCCGGAGCCGGAGCGGCGACGGGGGCCGGGGCCGGGGCCGCGGCGGGGGCCGGGGCCGGCGGGGCCACCGGGGCGGCCGGAGCCGGAGCCGGAGCCGGAGCCTCGGCCGGAGCCGGGGCGGGAGCGGCAGCCGGAGCGGCCGGGGCCGCGCCTGGGGCGCCGATCAGCGCGAGCTGGGCGCCGACCTCGGCGGTCTCGTCCTCGCCGACCAGGATCTTCACCACGACACCGGCGACCGGCGACGGGATCTCGGTGTCGACCTTGTCGGTGGAGACCTCGAGCAGCGGCTCGTCGACCTCGACCGTCTCACCCTCGGCCTTCAGCCAGCGGGTGACGGTGCCCTCGGTGACCGACTCGCCCAGCGCGGGGAGCAGCACCGGGGTGGCGTCGGCGGCCGGCGCGGCGGCCGGGGCGGCCGGAGCCGGAGCCTCGGCGGCCGGCGCGGGGGCGGCGGGCGCCTCCGCGACCGGGGCCGGGGCGGCGGCCGGAGCGGCCTCGGCGGCCGGGGCCGCGGCGGGGACCGGCGCGCCGGAGCCGTCGTCGATGACCGCCAGCTCGGCGCCGACCTCGACGGTCTCGTCCTCGCCGACCTTGATCGAGGCCAGGATGCCCGAGGCCGGGGCCGGGATCTCGGTGTCGACCTTGTCGGTGGAGACCTCGAGCAGCGGCTCGTCGACCTCCACACGCTCACCCTCGGCCTTCAGCCAACGGGTGACGGTGCCCTCGGAAACGCTCTCGCCCAGCGCGGGCAGTGTTACTGAGACCGCCATGGTTTCAGCGACTCCTATCAAGTCTTGCGTACTGGAATGGGGGAGTGGGGCGTGATCAGTCGTGCGCGTGCAGCGGCTTGCCGGCCAGCGCCAGGTGCGCCTCGCCCAGGGCCTCGGACTGGGTCGGGTGGGCGTGGATGAGCTGCGCGACCTCGGCCGGCAGAGCCTCCCAGTTGTAGATCAGCTGCGCCTCGCCGACCTGCTCGCCCATCCGGGCGCCGACCATGTGGACGCCGACCACGGCGCCGTCCTTGACCTGGACGAGCTTGATCTCGCCGGCGGTCTTCAGGATCTTGCTCTTGCCGTTGCCGGCCAGGTTGTACTTGAGGGTGACGACCTTCTCCTTGCCGTACAGCTCGACGGCCTTGGCCTCGGAGATGCCGACGGAGGCCACCTCGGGGTTGGAGTAGGTCACGCGGGGGACGCCGTCGTAGTCGATCGGCACGGCCTTGAGGCCGGCCACGCGCTCGGCGACCAGGATGCCCTCGGCGAAGCCGACGTGGGCCAGCTGCAGGGTCGGGACGAGGTCGCCGACGGCGGAGATGGTGGGCACGTTGGTGCGCATGTACTCGTCGACGAGCACGTAGCCGCGGTCCATCGCGACGCCGTTCTCCTCGTAGCCGAGGCCGGCCGAGACCGGGCCGCGGCCGATGGCCACGAGCAGCAGGTCGGCGTCGATCTGCTTGCCGTTCTCGGTGGAGACGCGCACGCCGGTCTCGGTGTACTCGACACCGGAGAAGCGGGCCTTCAGCTCGAACTTGATGCCGCGCTTGCGGAACGCGCGCTCCAGCAGCTTGGAGGAGTTCTCGTCCTCCAGCGGGACCAGGTGCGGCAGCGCCTCGACGATGGTGACGTCGACGCCGAAGGACTTCCAGACCGAGGCGAACTCGACGCCGATCACGCCGCCGCCGAGGATCACGGCGGACTTCGGGATGCGGTCGAGCTTGAGGGCGTGGTCCGAGGAGATCACGCGGTCGCCGTCGATGGTCAGGCCCGGCAGCGACTTCGGCACGGAGCCGGTGGCGAGGACGATGTGGCGGCCCTCGACGCGCTGGCCGTTGACGTCCACCGAGGTCTGCGAGGAGAGCTTGCCCTCGCCCTGGATGAAGGTCACCTTGCGGGAGGCGACCAGGCCCTGCAGGCCCTTGTACAGGCCGGCGATGACGTCGTCCTTGTACTTGTGGACGCCGTTGATGTCGATGCCCTGGAAGGTGGCCAGAACGCCGAACTCGGCGGCCTCCTTCGTCTCGTCCGCGATCTCGGCGGCGTGCAGCAGTGCCTTGGTCGGGATGCAGCCGCGGTGCAGGCAGGTGCCGCCCAGCTCACCCTTCTCGACCAGGGCGACGCTCAGACCCAGCTGAGCGGCGCGGAGCGCCGCGGCGTAACCGCCGCTTCCGCCTCCGAGAATGACTACGTCGAAAACGGTGCTGGCGTCGTTCGCCACGTCACGTCCTCCATGCAATGGGGTGGGTCGCCGGGCCGGTCGCGGTCCGGTGGGTCGGAAGCCTTTGTGGGGCGCCCAGTCGTGCCGGAAATACATCTTCGCACTTGTTCACGGCAGCTGATGTCCGGGTCCACCCCAGGGGCGTCCCAAAGGGTGGTCACAGGGGCGGGAACAGCCCCGACCGAAGGGCATCATCGCAGCTCAATGCGGGCTTGACAGCGGCGGGAGCGGCCTTTGGCGCGGTCCGGCCCGCCCCCGGTTCCGCACCGTGGAACAAAGTTTCGCCCGCAGCGAACAGAGGTGCGGACGGGCTCCCGCCTTCTACTCGCAGGTAACAGCGCCGCGGGCGGGCGGACACCCGCCGGGGGCGGGCCGGCCCCGGGAACGGCGGACGGGGTCCGGCGCGAGTGCGCGGGACCCCGTCCGTCCGAACCCCGGATCAGGCCTTGTCGCCCGCCGCGGTCCGCTCGGCGAAGCGGACCAGGGTGCGCACCGCGCTCGCGGTGCCGCCCTTGGGGGTGTAGCCGAACGGCGCGCCCTCGTGGAAGGCGGGGCCGGCGATGTCCAGGTGGGCCCAGTCGATGCCCTCGGCCACGAACTCCTTGAGGAACAGGCCGGCCACCAGGCCGCCGCCCATCCGCTCGCCCATGTTGGCCAGGTCGGCGATGGTCGACTCGGTCATGCCCTTGCGCAGCTCGGCCGGCAGCGGCATCGGCCAGGACTGCTCGCCGGCCTCGCCCGCGACGGTGTGCAGGGTCTCGCGCAGCTCGTCGTTGTTGGCCATCACGCCGAAGGTGCGGCTGCCCAGCGCCAGCATCATCGCGCCGGTCAGCGTCGCCACGTCGACGATCACGTCCGGGTTCTCCTCGCCGGCGCGCACGATGGCGTCGGCCAGCACCAGGCGGCCCTCGGCGTCGGTGTTCAGCACCTCGACGGTCTTGCCGCCGTACATGCGCAGCACGTCACCCGGGCGGGTGGCGGTGCCCGACGGCATGTTCTCGGCCAGCGCCAGCCAGGCGGTGACGTTGACGGCGAGGCCCAGGCGCTTGGCGGAGACGACGGCGGCGAACACCGCGGCCGCGCCGGCCATGTCGCACTTCATGGTCTCGTTGTGGCCGGCCGGCTTCAGCGAGATGCCGCCCGAGTCGTAGGTGATGCCCTTGCCGACGAACGCCAGGCTCGCCTTGGCCTTCGGGTGGGTGTAGGCCACCTTCACCAGCCGCGGCGGGTTGGCCGAGCCGTTGCCGACGCCGAGCAGGCCGCCGAAGCCGCCCTTGAGCAGCGCCTTCTCGTCCAGCACCTCGACCTTGAGGCCGTGCTCCTTGCCGGCCGCCTGGGCGATCGCGGCGAAGCCCTTGGGGTTCAGGTCGTTCGGCGCGGTGTTGACCAGGTCGCGGGCGCGGTTCATCTCCTCGCCGAGGACGACGGCCCGCTCGACGGCGGCCTTGGCGTCCTTGCTGCCCTTGCGGACGGTCAGCAGCACGAGCTCGCCGACCGGCTCCTTGGCGCTGCCGTTGCCCTTGTAGGTGCCGAAGGAGTAGGCGCCGAGCAGGCCGCCCAGCGCGACCGCCTCGACCTCGTCGGCGGACTCGGCCGGCAGGGCCAGCGCGGCCTTCTTGCTGCCGCCCAGGGTGCGGGCGGCGACACCGGCGGCGCGGCGCAGCGTCTCCAGGCCGTAGCCGGCGTCGGCGGCCTCGCCCAGGCCGACCGCGAGCACGAGCGCGGCCTTCAGGCCGGCGGGGGAGGGGACCTTGACGGCCTCGCCCTCGGCGCCGGTCGCGCCCAGGGTGGTGAGGACCTCGGCCAGCTTGCCCTCGAACGCCTCGCTCACGGCCTCGGCGCCCGGCGCCAGCACGATGCCCTTCGGGCCCTTCGCCACACCGATCACCACGGCGTCCGCGCGCAGCGAGGCGGCGGAGGAGGTGCTCACAGACAATGCAGTCACGTAATGCGTCCTGTTCTATCGCGGTCCACGGCACCGGTCACGGCACGGCTGCCGCACCGGCGCAGCCCGGGGCCGCCACTGCGGGCCGTCCCGCCGGAGCGGGCCGGGTCCGGGGCCCCTGGCGCGTGCGTCCACCGGTCACGGCGGCCGCACACACCAGAAGCCCCGGCTCCTCGACGCGCGTCGGCCGGGCCGGACCTGCGACGGTGCAGGGCTGCGGTGCTCCACGCATGGTAGTCCGCATGCTGGGATCACGCGCCGCCCGGTGTCCCAACGCCGGGAGCGGGGGCCGGCGGCGGGTCTCAGCCCATCAGCGCGAGGGTGACCAGGGTGCCGGTCGCGGCGGTCTCCGCCATCGCGCCGAGGACGTCCCCGGTGATGCCGTCGAACCGGCGTACGCAGCGCCGCAGCAGCAGCCAGGAGCAGCCGAGGCCGACCGCAACGGCCAGCGGCAGCCGGAGGACTGACGAGCCGTCGAGCAGGCCGAGGGCGGCCAGCAGCAGCGCCGAGCCGGCCGTCGCCGCCACCGCCGCGGCCGGCGGCACGGTGCCGGCCACCATCGCGCCGAGCCCGCCCGGCCGGGCGGCCGGCACCGTGCGCAGGCAGCCCCAGCCGAGTGCGCACCGCGCGGCCGTCGCCGAGGCGAGCACCGCGAGCGCGCCGCCGGCCGGCGACGCGTCGAACCGGCCGGCCAGTGCGGCGATCTGGGCCAGCAGCACCAGCACCAGGGTCAGTACGCCGAACGGCCCGATGTCGGACTGCTTCATGATGCGCAGGGCGTCCTCGGCCGGTTTGCCGCTGCCCAGGCCGTCGGCGACGTCGGCCAGGCCGTCCAGATGCAGGCCCCGGGTCAGCGCGGCCAGCACGCCGACGGCGGTCACCGCGCCGAGCGGCCCGCCCGCGCGCCAGGCCACCAGCGCTCCCGCGCCCGCGGCCAGTGCCCCGAGCGTCAGGCCGACCACCGGCGCCGCCGTCATCGCCCGGCCCGCCGTGGGGCGGTCCCACCGCTCGACCCGCACCCTCAGCACGGAGAGCGTGCCGAACGCGAACCGCAGCCCCTCACCCCACCGGGCCGGCTCCCGTGCCGAAGCGTCCTGCATGGGCCGCCGCTCCTCGTATCCGTACCGTGGTGCGCCGCGCACCGCGACGACCCGCCCCCGTCCGGGCCCCGGGGCGGTCAGACCCGGCCGAGCAGCTCCGCGGCCGAGGGCAGCTTCGGCTGCTCCTTGGGGGCCGCCGGGGTGCTCGGGGCGGGCGCGTGCTCGGCCAGGGCGTCCGCCGCGGCCTGCAGCAGCGGCAGTGCCATCAGCGCGCCGACGCCCTCGCCCATGGTGATCTCCTGCTCCTGCAGGGGCGTCAGGGTCAGCCGGTCGTAGGCCTTGGCCTGGGCCGGCTCGCCGGTGGACTGCCCGGCCCGCCACCACTCCGGCGCCCGGAACGCGATCCGCTGCGCGACCAGCGCGCAGGCCGCCGAGACCACACCGTCCAGCACCACCGGGAGCTTGCGCACCGCGGCCTGCAGCAGGAAGCCGGTGATCGCCGCGAAGTCGGCACCACCGGTGGCGCCGAGCAGCGCCAACTGGTCGCCCAGCACCGGCCGGGCCCGCCGCAGCGAGTCTCGGACGGTCGCGCACTTGACCATCCACACCCGGTCGTCGATGCCCGAGCCGCGCCCGGTCACCGCGGCCGCGTCGGTGCCGCAGAGCGCGCCGACCAGGACGGCCGCCACGGTGGTCGCGCCGACCCCGAGGTCGCCCAGGACGATCAGGTCGGTCCCGGCGTCGGCCTCCTCGTCGGCGACGGCCATCCCGGCCCGGAAGGCCTTGACCGTCTCCTCGGGGCTCAGCGCGTCCTCGACGTCGACCCGGCCGGAGCCGCGCCGCACCCGGTGGGCGACGACCTCGTCCGGGAAGTCGGAGGGGTCCGCGTCCACCGCGACGTCCACCACCCGCACCTCGGCGCCGAAGCGCCGGGCGAGCAGGGCGACCGGCGCGGTGCCGTCCAGCACCGCCCGCACCCGGGCGGCCGTGCCGCCCTGCGCGGGCAGCCGGGACACCCCGAGGGCCGCCACCCCGTGGTCGGCGGCGAACAGCAGCACCTTGGGCGCCGACAGCGGCCGCACCGGGGAGCGCCCCTGCACGGACGACAGCCAACTGCCCAGCTCCTCCAGCCTGCCGAGGCCGCCGCGCGGGCGGTCCAGCGCCTGCCAGCGCTCTTCGGCGGCCCGCCGGGCGCTCTCGTCGGGGCGCTCGACGAGCGAGGAGAACGTATCGAGATCCACGGTCGTGTCCATCGATCGGAAGGCTACACGCCGCGGGTGTTCAGCCCGCGGCGGGCTTGACCGTCAGAACCTGCCCCGCCACGACGAGCAGCACACGCTCCGAGGCGTCGGCCACCGCCATGTTCAGCCGGCCCAGGGTGTCGCGGAACCGGCGGCCCGAGGCGGTGGCCGGGACGACGCCCATGCCCACCTCGTTGCTCACCGCGACCACCGGGCGCCGGGTCGCCGCCCAGGCCCGGGCGAGCTCCTCGCAGCGCCGCTGGACGGCCGCCTCGCCGCCGTCCGCCCAGACCGCGTCGTCCCAGGCGCCGCACTCGTCCATCACCGCGGTCAGCCAGAGCGCCAGACAGTCGATCAGCACCGGCGCCGGGTCGGCGGGGTCGGCCAGGACCGCCGCCAGGTCGCAGGTCTCGGCGGTGCGCCAGCTCGCCGGCCGCCGGTCGCGGTGCAGCGCCACCCGCTGGGCCCACTCGGTGTCACCGTCGCGGGCGCCGCCGGTGGCCACGTACAGCACGTCCGGGTACCGGGCGAGCAACTGCTCGGCCCTGGTGGACTTTCCGGAGCGGGCACCGCCGAGGAGCAGGGTGCGGGGGAGTGCGGGGTGGGCTGCCATGCCGTCCATCCTGCCAAGGCGGTGGCCCCCCGCCCCGCGCGGGCCCGGCCCGGCCGGCCGGGGAGCCGCGACCCGGCCGACAACGCGGCCCCGGTCAGGCATACGGAAGATCGGGCCGGGCAGGCTAAGGTGCGCGCAGCAGCAGGCAGCGCACAGGTCGTCAGTGGGAGGAACCGGGCATGGTCTGGACGTGGCGGTACGAGAAGGCGGACGGCACCGTGGTGGCCCCGGGCGGCGGCCAGGAGGAGGAGTTCGCCGGCCAGGGGGACGCCGAGACCTGGATCGGGGAGAGCTGGAAGCAGCTGGCCGAGGACGGCGTGGACACCGCGGTCCTGCTCGACGACGGCCGGGAGATCTACTCGATGAGCCTGCACGAGGCCTGAGCCCGCCCGCACGCCTTCGGGAGCGGCCGCTACTTGGCCCCGAAGACGTGCAGCAGCGCGGCGACCTGCCGGTACGGGTCGGTGCGGCCGGCCCGCTCCTCGGCCTCCAGCAGCTGGGCCAGCTGCCGGCCGTCCACCGGCGGCGCCGCGTCGTCGGGCGCGCTGTCGGTGAAGACCCGCACGCCGTACCAGTGCCGCAGCGGCACGGACACCTCGGAGAGGGTGACGGCGAGGTCGGCGAGCCGGTCGGCCCGGGCGGCCAGCCCGAGCCGGTTGTAGTAGCGGTCGCTCTCGAAGGCGTGCAGGGCGGCCCGCCAGTCCCCGGCGGCGGCGGGCCGCAGGGCCAGCGCGTCACGGTTGCGGACCAGCAGCGAGAGCAGTCCGCCCGGGGCCAGCAGCCGGGCCAGCGAGGCGATCATCGGATCCGGGTCCGGCAGGTACATCAGGACGCCGTGGCAGAGCACCACGTCGAAGCTGCGCGGCCCGAACCAGCGCCCGCACTGGTGGCCGTCGCCGCTGAGCAGCTGCATCCGGCCGCGGACCTCGGGCGGCTCCTCGGCGAGCGCCCCCTGGGCGACGCCGAGCGCGACCGGGTCGGAGTCGATCCCGGTGACGTAGTGGCCGTCCCGCGCCAGCCGCAGGGCCTGGGTGCCCTGGCCGCAGCCGATGTCGAGGACGCGCTGTTCGGCGCGGCCGGTCAGCTGCTCGGCGAGCTGCCGGGCGACCAGCTCCTGCCGGACGAGGTTGCGCAGGCTGCCGAGGCGGTCCAGCCACGGGCCGGTGCCGCCGGCGAAGGAACCGCTGCGCGAGGGCAGCCGGCGCTCCTGGGCGAGCCGGTCGTGGCCGCCGTCCCCCTGGCCCGGAAGCGCGTACAGGCCGGGCCCCTCCCAGGAGGGAGGGGCCCAGCCGGAGTCCACCGGTTCGGCGGTCAGGGCTTCTCTCCGCGCCGCACCTGCGGCTTGGGCAGGCGCAGCCGGCGCATCTGCAGGATGCGCATCAGGCCGTAGGCGACCGCGCCGCGGGTGTTCTGGCCCGCGAACCGCTCGGTGAGCGACTTGCGCAGACCGAACCCGAGGCGGACGAAGTCCAGCACCACCAGCACGAAGAAGGCCAGGAAGAGCAGGGTGGAGAGCAGCTGGAGGGCGGGCACCTTGACGATGCTGAGCACCAGGATGACCACGGCGGCGGGCAGGAAGAACTCGGCCAGCGACCAGCGGGCGTCCACGTAGTCGCGGGTGAACTTGCGCACCGGGCCCTTGTCACGGGCCGGCAGGTGCCGCTCGTCGCCCTCCAGCAGCGCGGTGCGCTGCTTCTCGCGCTCGCTGCGCATGCGCTCGCGCGCCTGGCGGGAGGCCTCCTTGCGGTCCTTGGGCACGGTCACCCTGGTCCGCCGGTGGGCCTCGGCCTCACTGCGCTTGGGCGTCGGCCGGCCCTTCTTCGCCTGCGGATCGCGGGTCTGGGTCGTCTCGTCCTGCTTCTCCAGCACGGCGGCGGAGGCAGCGGCATCATCTGAACGGCGTCGGAACACACCCCCAGCGTACGGGGTGCGCGACCGCTTCCACGGGTGTCCTCGGACCCAAACGCATATCGATCGCGCCGGTCCGGGCCCTCGGCCGGGTTTCCGGGGGTCTTCCCGTAGGGGATCACCGCTTCGGACGATGGGTGGGATGAGGGGCGGATCCACCCCGGGGATGAGGCCCGGGAGGGGGACGCTGTAGCAGTCTTGTTGCAGGCAGGTGCACTGCGGCGAAGGGCTCGCTGCACATACACTCGTCGTGTCTGGTAACGAGATAAAGACCGCAGGCCGGAGAAGGGGGCACCCGAGGCCCATGAGCGACGGAATCATGAAGCGTATGGGGTTGATCTTCCGCTCCAAGGCGAACAAGGCCTTGGACCGGGCGGAGGATCCCCGTGAGACGCTCGACTATTCGTACCAGAAGCAGCTTGAGCTGCTGCAGAAGGTGCGTCGCGGTGTCGCGGACGTGGCCACCTCGCGCAAGCGCCTGGAGCTCCAGCTGACCCAGCTGCAGCAGCAGTCCGCCAAGTACGAGGACCAGGGCCGCAAGGCCCTCTCGCTCGGCCGGGAGGACCTCGCGCGCGAGGCCCTGACCCGCAAGTCGAACATGCAGTCCCAGATCACCGACCTGGAGACGCAGTACCAGCAGCTCCAGGCCGAGGAGGAGAAGCTCACGCTCGCCTCCCAGCGGCTGCAGGCCAAGGTCGACGCCTTCCGCACCAAGAAGGAGACGATCAAGGCCACCTACACCGCGGCCCAGGCGCAGACCCGGATCGCCGAGTCCTTCTCCGGCATCTCGGAGGAGATGGGCGACGTCGGTCTGGCGATCCAGCGGGCCGAGGACAAGACCGCCCAGATGCAGGCCCGGGCCGGTGCGATCGACGAGCTGCTGGCCTCCGGCGCGCTCGACGACGCCAGCGGTCTCGGCCGCAAGGACGACATCGAGGCCGAGCTGGAGCGGGTCGCCGGCGGTTCGGACGTCGAGCTGGAGCTGGCCCGGATGAAGGCAGAACTGACGGGCGGCTCGCCGGCCTCCGGTCCGCAGGCCATCGAGCCGGGCAAGGGACAGCCGCAGGACGCCCAGCCGGACTCCCCGCGGATCAACTACAACAAGTGACCTGAGCTTCACCCCACGAACCAGGAGACGCACGGCATGATCATGAGGGTCATGGGGGAGGGCCAGTTCGAGGTGGGCGACGCCCATCTGAACCGGCTGAACGAGCTGGACGACGAGCTCGTCACCGCACTGGACTCGGGGGACGAAGAGCAGTTCCGCCGAGCGCTCGGGGAGCTGCTGGGCGCCGTCAAGGAGTTCGGCACCCCGCTGCCGGACGCCTCGCTGGAGCCCTCCGACCTGATCCTCCCGGCTGCCGAATCGACGATCGACCAGGTCAGGGAGCTGCTGCGGGCCGAGGGTGACGGCCTGATCCCCGGATTGCCCGAGTAGCGGCCGTCTCGCGCCAGACGAAAGGGCGGGCTCCTCCAGTGCGGAGGAGCCCGCCCTTCGGCGTGCGGTGGCTACGGCAGGGCGAGCATCCGGTCCAGCGCCGCCTTGGCGTGCTTCTCGGTCTCCGGGTCGACCCGGATCACGTTCGGCACCCGGCCCTCGACCAGCGACTCCAGTGCCCAGACCAGGTGCGGCAGGTCGATCCGGTTCATCGTGGAGCAGAAGCAGACCGCCCGGTCCAGGAAGACGATCTCCTTGTCCGGGTGCGCCTTGGCGAGCCGGCGGACCAGGTTCAGCTCGGTGCCGATGGCCCACTTGGAGCCGGGCTCGGCGGCGTCCAGCGCCTTGATGATGTACTCGGTCGAGCCCACCATGTCGGCGGCCGCGACGACCTCGTGCTTGCACTCGGGGTGCACCAGCACGGTGACGCCGGGGATGCGCTCGCGGACGTCGTTGACCGAGTCCAGCGAGAACCGGCCGTGCACCGAGCAGTGGCCGCGCCAGAGGATCATCTTGGCGTTCCGCAGCTGCTCGGCGGTCAGGCCGCCGTTGGGCTTGTGCGGGTTGTAGAGCACGCAGTCGTCCAGCGAGAAGCCCATCTCGCGCACCGCGGTGTTGCGGCCCAGGTGCTGGTCGGGCAGGAAGAGCACCTTCTGCCCCTGCTCGAAGGCCCACTCCAGGGCCCGCTTCGCGTTGGACGAGGTGCAGATGGTGCCGCCGTGCCTGCCGGTGAAGGCCTTGATGTCGGCGGAGGAGTTCATGTACGAGACCGGGACGGTGACGTCGGCTATGCCGGCGTCGGTCAGGACGTCCCAGCATTCGGCGACCTGCTCGGCGGTGGCCATGTCGGCCATCGAACAGCCGGCCGCGAGGTCCGGCAGGACGACCTGCTGGGCGTCGCCGGTGAGGATGTCCGCGGACTCGGCCATGAAGTGCACGCCGCAGAAGACGATGTACTCGGCCTCCGGGCGGGCGGCCGCGTCGCGCGCGAGCTTGAAGGAGTCGCCGGTGACATCGGCGAACTCGATCACCTCGTCGCGCTGGTAGTGGTGGCCCAGGATGAAGACGCGATCCCCGAGCGCCTCCTTCGCGGCCCGCGCACGGGCGACGAGGTCCGGGTCGGAGGCGGCGGGAAGGTCGCCGGGGCACTCGACGCCGCGCTCGCTGTTCGGGTCGGCCTCACGGCCGAGCAGCAGCAGAGCGAGCGGCGTCGGAGTGGGGTCGACGCCGTAGGTCTCGGTGATGGTGGTGGTCACGGGCGGGTGCCCTTCTGTGCGGCCGATCAGTCGGTGCAGCCTTCTCGTCTATCTGACGCTATCTATGATAACCGCTTAGCGTCAGACTGACGATGGCCATTCTGTCGATGTGACGAGAACCGCTTCCCGCTTCGGGCCCGTTCGGCGGCGCCGGAAGCACGATATGGGGCGGTTCGGCGTGGCCGAACCGGTATCCGGGCCCGGCCGGGTTTGGCTGGGTCCATGAAGGCAATCGCGATCCGCCGCTACGGCGGCCCCGAGGTGGTGGAGTACACCGACCTCCCGGACCCCAAGGTCGGGCCGGACTCGGTACTGGTGGAGGTCAGGGCGGCCGGGGTGAACCCGGTGGACTGGAGGGTCCGGGACGGCGCTCTGGACGGCCTGCTGGACGTCCACTTCCCCCTGGTGATGGGCTGGGACGCGGCCGGGGTGGTCCGGGCGGTCGGCGGCGGGGTGACCGAGTTCGCCCCCGGCGACGAGGTATACGGCTACGTGCGCAAGGACTCCGTCGAGCACGGGACCTACGCCGAGCTGGTCGCCGCCCCCGTCCGCACGCTGGCCCGCCGGCCCGCGGCCCTGGACTGGGCGCAGAGCGGCGGCCTGCCGCTGGCCGGCCTGACCGCCCTCCAGGGCCTGCGGGCGCTGCGGGTGGCCGCGGGCGACACCGTGCTGGTGCACGCCGCGGCCGGCGGCGTCGGCCACCTGGCCGTGCAGATCGCCAAGGCGTTCGGGGCCCGGGTGATCGGCACCGCGGGCGAGCGCAACCACGACTACCTGAGCGGCCTCGGCGCCGAGCCGGTGGCCCACGGCGAGGGCCTGGCCGAGCGGGTCCGGGCCCTGGCGCCCGGCGGGGTGGACGCCGCCCTCGACCTGGTCGGCGGCGGTGCCGTCGAGGTCTCGGCCGCCCTGGTCGCGGACCCGTCCCGGATCGCCTCGGTGACGGACTACCGGGTGAAGGCGCTCGGCGGCCACTACGTCTGGGTCCGCCCCGACGCCGCCGGGCTGGCGGAGCTGGCCGCGCTCGCCGACGACGGGCGGCTCACCGTCACCGTCGCCTCCACCTTCCCGCTCGCGCAGGCCGGCTCCGCCCAGGCGCTCAGCGCGGAGGGCCGCACCCGGGGGAAGATCGTGCTCCTGGTGGACTGAGAACGGTCCGCGAGCCGTCATCTGCCAGCGGTGGACTCGGTCCTGTCATCCGCCAGAATGGTGCAGAACCGTTTCGGCGGCCACCGTCCCGCCGACCCCCGTACGACCCGTGGAGCCCCGCACCGATGACCAGCAGTCGAGCACACGAGACGGTCGGGGCGACCCTCGACGAGACCGACCGTCTCCTGCTCGCCCGGCTGGGCAGCGACGGCCGGGCCTCCTACGCCGAGATCGGCGTGCAGGTGAACCTCTCCGCCACCGCCGTCCGCCGCCGGATCGACCGGCTGCGGGCGCGCGGGGTGGTCCGTGGCTTCACCGTCGTCCTCGACCCCTCGGTGCTCGGCTGGCAGACCGAGGCCTTCGTCGAGGTGTACTGCCGGGAGCGGACCGCCCCGGAGGAGATCCTGGCGAGCCTGCGCCAGTTCCCCGAAGTGGTCGCGGCCTGGACGGTCACCGGCGACCCGGACGCCCTGGTCCACCTGCGGGCCTCCGACACCCGGCACCTGGAGGCCGTGATCGAGCGGATCCGGCGGGAGCCCGGCGTCCAGCGCAGCCGCTCCTCGGTCGTGCTCTCCCAGCTCATCGGCTGAATCCGAACGGCCCAGTCCGCTCCCTCCGGGGGCCGGCGCGGCCGCCCCCCGGGGCCGCCCGGCGGCCTGCGCAGGAATCCTGCGCAGGCCCCGGCCAAGACGCTCGAATCCTGCCTGACCAGCCGCGTTCGGACGCGCGGCGCGGGCGCGGTGCTGCCTAGGCTGATCACATCCGGCGGAGCGGTGAGACGTCCCGCGCCGCCGGACCTCCCCCGACACCCCACAGCCGAGAGGGACCCCCGTGTCCGCAGCACCCGACCGCATGCACCGGCCAGACAACGAGCTGGTCGACCTGGTTTTCGACTACATGCGGGAGCGGCTGCAGTACGACCCCGTTCCGCTCGACCACCCCGGTGACGGCGAGCACCTGCGCACCCAACTGGCCGGTCTGCTCAACGCGGACGGCAACAACCCGGCCGACGTGCTGAAGCTCTACGACCACGAACTCTCCCGCGCGGTGATCTCCGCCGACAGCCCGCGCTACCTCTCGTTCATCCCGTGCGCGCCGACCAAGGCCGCGCTGCTCTTCGACATGGTCGTCTCCTGCGCCTCGCTGCAGGGCATCTCCTGGCTGGAGGCGGCCGGCGCCATCGCCGCCGAGAACCAGGTGCTGCGCCTGATCGCGGACCGGGCCGGGATGCCCGAGTCGGCCGGCGGCACCTTCGTCTCCGGCGGTTCGGCCGGCAACCTCTCCGCGCTGGTCGTCGCCCGCGACACCGCCCGCCGCCGGCTCGGCGTCGGCCCGGAGGCCCGGCTGCGGATCGCCGTCGCCGACCAGGTGCACTCCTCGGTCAAGAACACCTTCAACATCATCGGCGTGGAGGCCTTCAAGGTCCCCACCGTCGACCGCCGCTTCACCGGCGAGGCGCTGCGCGCCGCCCTCGCCGCCGACCCGAACCCGGAGACGGTGATCGCCGTCGTCGGGACGGCCGGCACCACCAACGAGGGCATCATCGACGACCTCCAGGGCCTCTCCGAGGTGGCCCGCGAGCGCGACCTCTGGTTCCACGTGGACGGCGCCTACGGCGGCGCGGGCCTCTTCGCCCCCTCCGTCCGGGCCCGCTACGACGGCATCGAGCACGCCGACTCCTTCGTCGTGGACCCGCACAAGTGGCTGTTCGCCCCGTTCGACTGCGCCGCGCTGATCTACCGCAACCCGCAGCTCGCCCGCGCCGTGCACACCCAGGACGCCTCCTACCTGGACGTGCTGCACACCGAGGGCGACGAGTGGAACCCCACCGACTACGCCTACCACCTGACCCGGCGCGCCCGCGGCCTGCCGCTCTGGTTCTCGCTGGCCGTGCACGGCACCCAGGCCTACACCGACGCCATCGAGACCGGCCTCACGCTGGCCCGGGACACCGCGCAGCTGATCCGCGACACCGAGCACCTGGAGCTGCTGTTCGACCCGCAGCTCTCGGCGGTCTGCTTCCGCCGCAAGGGCTGGACCAACGACGACTACTACCGCTGGTCGCAGCAGCTGCTGGCGGACCAGATCGGCTTCGTCACCCCGACCGGCTGGGACGGCGAGACGGTCGCCCGCTTCGCCTTCCTGCACCCGGGCACCACGATGGCGATGGTCCGGGAGATCCTGGACACCATGGTCTGAGCCCCTGCGGCCGACCGCGCGAACGCCCCGCCCCCCGCCGGCCGACCGGCGGGGGGCCGTCGCGTCACAGCAGCGCGCCGTCGGGCAGGTACGGCGCCGGCGGGCGCATCCCGCGCAGGCCCAGGAAGCCCACGGTCCGCGGGCTCAGCCCGACCTCCAGGCCGACGTCCAGCGCCCACTCCTGCTCGGCGGTCAGGTGCCCCACATGGGCGTCCACGCCGTCCGGCACCCGCGCCAGCGCCTCGCGCAGCAGCCGGGCGGCGATCCGCTTCGAGGTCGCGGCCAGCAGCCGCACCTCGCCGCCGTCGCGGTAGCAGTAGCCGCTGCCGGCCAGCGCGTCGGCGATCAGCAGCTCCTCGCAGTGGCCCAGCATCAGCTCGTGGTCCGGCCCGTGCGCCGCGCCGCGCAGCCGGCGGTCCACCGAGTCCAGCAGGTGCCGGTGGCTGGCGTTGCCGGGGTGCACCGGGATGTCACCGGGGTCGAGCAGTCCGGCCCGGTCCACCCGGCCGGTCAGCGCCATCGCCGGGTGCAGGGTGAACCCGGCCAGCCGGTACCGGCGGGCCGCCGCCGGGGACGGCGGGACGCAGAGCATCCCGCGCAGGCAGCCGCGCCCGTACGCGGCGGCCCGCTCCAGCAGCAGCCGGCCGAGGCCGTGCCCCTGCGCCTCGGGCCGCACCACGAGCAGCGCCAGGATCCAGAGGCCCTCGCGGCGCAGCGACAGCACCGCGCCGACCGGTTCGCCGTCGCGCTCCGCCAGCCAGCAGCCCTGCGGGTCGGTCCGGACGAGGTGTCTGGTCCTGGCCAGCCGGCCCACCGGGGGCCCGTCCTGCGGGGCCGGGCCGGGGGTGTCGGCGAGCGGCGCGAACGAGGCGCGGGCGATGTGCTGGACGGCCTCCGCGTCGGCGGCGGTGTCCTGGACCAGGCGCAGGATCATGCCCACCATCCTGGCCGTCGCACCGGTCGCCCGGGGCCGGTTCCGCCGGATCCGCGGTCGGGGCGGTGTCCGAGCCGCGCCGGTTGTGCGAGCATGGGGAGCGTAGGGGAGCGGGTGGTAGACCCGGCCCACGAAAATTCCGCCGCCGAAAGCCGCCGAAATTACACCGCCGTCCGGGAAATGAATCCGGACGGCCGTTGGTTGGCACTGGCGGCAGACCGTCGTCAAGACCGGGAGAAAGCAGATGACCGTCCAGGACGAGACCACCGTCGAGAGTGGCATCCTCCTTACCGATGCCGCCGCGGCCAAGGTCAAGGGCCTGCTGGAGCAGGAGGGCCGCGACGACCTTGCGCTTCGCGTCGCCGTCCAGCCCGGTGGTTGCTCCGGCCTGCGTTACCAGCTGTTCTTCGACGAGCGCTCGCTCGACGGCGACGTGCTCAAGGACTTCAACGGTGTCAAGGTCGTCACCGACCGGATGAGTGCCCCGTACCTCGGCGGCGCCACCGTCGACTTCGTGGACACCATCGAGAAGCAGGGCTTCACGATCGACAACCCGAACGCCACGGGCTCTTGCGCCTGCGGCGACTCGTTCAGCTAGTCGGCAGACGGCGAGGGCGGCCCCGGATTCTCCGGGGCCGCCCTCGCCGTTCTCCCGTACCGGGCCACGGGCCCTACTTCCCGCCGATCTCCGGGCCGGGGCCGGCCGGGTCCGGGCCGACGTGCGGGTCGCTCTCCAGCGGCACCGGCTGACCGGTCGCGAGGTCCGTCACCGCCCGGCCCATCAGCGGCTGCTTCAGGTCGGCGGTCACCGTCTGCCGCTTGGCCAGCTCGGCGCAGGCCTGCCCGGCCGGCATCGGCGCCGCCACCGTGACGCGGACGTCCACCCGTCCGGGCTTGGACTCGTCCGCCTTCAGCGCGTACTTCTCGCAGATCCCGCCGTAGAACCAGACCGTCAGCTTGGTCCCGTCCACCCGGTAGGTGATCGCGGGGTGGGCCGGCCGGCCGTTCGGGTCGGGCTCACCGACCGCGATGCCCTCCCGCGGGGGAGTGGGCACCGGGGTGGGCGTCTGGCCCGGGCCGGTGCCCGGCGCGGGGCCGGTCGGCCGGGGGTCGGGGGTGCTCGCCGTCGGATCGGTCGGCGGGGTCGCCGCCGGCGGCGAGTCCGGGGCCGACGGCGCGGTGGTGGCGGTCGTCGGGGCGGGGGACCCGGGCGAGGGCGTCGCGCTCGCCGACGGCGAGGCCGAACCGGTGGCCGAATCCGCGGCCGCCCTGCCGTCACCGTCCCCGCAGCCGGCCAGCGCGGCCGCCGCCAGCAGCAGACCCGCCAGGGCCGCCGCCCGCCGTCGGCCCGGCCGGGCGGGCCGTGCTCCACCGGTACGCCGGGGCATCGTCTCCAGGTCCATCTGACATCCTCCCGAGGGTTTCGGCGGCGCCGCCTCCACGGCCGCACCGCGCGGATGTGACGTGCCTCGGACGAATCCGGTTCCCGCCCGCCGCCGGGGAGGATCACATGCCGTACTCGGCCATCCCCGCGACCAGGCGCTGGGCCCCGGAGGAGACGCTGAATCCGACTGGGGCGGGAGCGCTGGGCTCCGGGCCGGTCGCCAGCAGCGGCCAGAAGCGGCGCAGCTGCCGGGAGGAGTCCACCAGCGCGTCCAGCGTCTCGCCGTCGGCGTCGCCCTTGAGGGCGGGCGGAACACGCAGCGGGTGGTGATTTGGCATCATCGGGCATCGCTCCGATCCACGGTGCCGCGGCCGCACTGCCACGGCTCGGTCAGGGCCGGACCGGCCCCTGCCAGCGACCCTAGGCCGCCCGTCCGGCCCCCACCAGAGCTACCCGGGGGTAGTACACGTTCGACGGCGACCGGTGCCAGGAGGGGCGCTCTTGCTGCCGCCCGCCCCCCGCCCGGTACCGTGGGTGGGTTCCGCCCCCTGCTTTTCCCGTGGCCCATGCCGCCCTCCTGAGGAGACCTCCCGTGCGTATCGCCGTCGCCGGTTCGATCGCGACCGACCACCTGATGACGTTCCCCGGTCGGTTCTCCGACCAGCTCGTGGCCGAGCAGCTGCACACCGTGTCGCTGTCCTTCCTGGTCGACACCCTCGACATCCGTCGCGGCGGTGTCGCGCCGAACATCGCGTTCGGCATGGGTGTCCTCGGGCTGAGCCCGATCCTGGTCGGCGCCGCCGGCGCGGACTTCGGGGAGTACCGCAGCTGGCTGGAGCGCAACAACGTGGACTGCCGCTCGGTCCACATCTCCGAGACCCGCCACACCGCCCGCTTCATGTGCACCACGGACGAGGACCACAACCAGATCGCCTCGTTCTACACCGGTGCCATGGCCGAGGCCCGCAACATCGAGCTCAAGCCGATCGCCGACCGGGTCGGCGGGCTGGACCTCGTGCTGATCGGTGCCGACGACCCGCAGGCCATGGTCCGCCACACCCAGGAGTGCCGGACCCGCGGCTACGCCTTCGCCGCCGACCCGTCGCAGCAGCTGGCCCGCCTGGACGGCGAGGACATCCGCGAGATCGTCGACGGCGCCGCGTACCTGTTCACCAACGAGTACGAGGCCGCGCTGATCGAGACCAAGACCGGCTGGGACGCCGAGGAGATCCTGACCCGGGTGGGCACCCGGATCACCACCCTCGGCAGCAAGGGCGTGCGGATCGACCGCAAGGGCGAGGCCCCGGTGGTCGTCGGCTGCGCGCCCGAGGAGGCCAAGGTCGACCCGACCGGCGTCGGCGACGCCTTCCGGGCCGGCTTCCTGGCCGGTCTCTCCTGGGAGCTGGACCTGGAGCGCTCCGCCCAGCTCGGCTGCATGCTCGCGACCCTGGTGATCGAGACCGTCGGCACCCAGGAGTACGAGCTGCGTCCGCTCGCCTTCCTGCAGCGCTTCGAGGCCGCGTACGGCGCCGCAGCCGCCGCCGAGGTCCGGGCGCACCTGGTCAAGTAGCCGAGCGGTCCGGCGTACCCGCTCAGGCGGTGCGCCGCACCAGGTAGGCCGAGCCCCGGTCGCCGCCGAAGTCGGCGGCCGGGGCCTCGCCCAGGTACTCCTGGCCGCGCATGCCGCACCAGGCCGGGACGTCCAGCCGGGCCGCCTCGTCGTCGGCCAGCACCGCGACCGTCCCGCCCGCCGGCACCTCGCCGATCCGCTTGGCGAGCTCGATCACCGGCAGCGGGCAGCGCTTGCCCAGCGCGTCGATCACCAGCGCGCCGGTCGCCGGCGCGCCGCTCTGCGGCCCGGGGGCGCCCGCCGGCTCCCCGGCCGGCCCGGGCAGCGCCAGGTCCAGCCCGAGCGGGGCGCGGACCCGGGCCACCAGCTCCGGCAGCACCGCGAGGAACCGCTCGACGTCGGCCTCGGCCGCGCCGAACGGCAGCGAGACCCGGACGTTCCCCTCGGTGAGCACGCCCATCGCCGCCAGCACATGGCTCGGCGTCAGGGTGGAGGAGGTGCAGGACGAGCCGGAGGAGACCGCGAAGCCGGCCCGGTCCAGCTCGGTCAGCAGCACCTCGCCGTCGACGTACAGGCAGGAGAAGGTGACGAGGTGCGGCAGCCGTCGCACCGGATCGCCGACCACCTCGACCTCGGGCACCGACCGCGGCACCCGGGCCCGGATCCGCTCGACCAGCGCGTGCAGCCGGGCGTTCTCCCGCTCGGCCTCGGCCCGCACCGCCCGGAGCGAGGCGGCCGCGGCCACGATCGCCGGGACGTTCACGAAGCCCGGCACCCGGCCGCCCTCGCGCTCGTCGGCCGGCAGCGGCGAGGCGTACCGGACCCCCTTGCGCACCGCCAGGACGCCGACCCCGGCCGGGCCGCCCCACTTGTGCGCACTGGCCGTCAGCAGCGACCAGCCGCCCGGGACGTCCACCCGCCCGGCGCTCTGCGCGGCGTCCACCAGCAGCGGGACGTCACCGCAGACCTCGGCCACCTCGGCCACCGGCTGCACCGTGCCCACCTCGTGGTTGGCCGACTGGAGCACGGCCAGCGCGGTGTCCGGCCGCAGCGCCGCCGCGAACCCTTCCGGCGACACCCGCCCGTACCGGTCGACCGGTACCACGCCCACCTCGCCGCCGGCCCCGGGCCGGGAGTGCTCCCAGCGCTCGGCGGTGTGCAGCACGCTGGAGTGCTCCACCGCGGAGTGCACCAGGTGCGCGCCCCGGCGCCGGTGGCCCGCCAGCGCGCCGAGCATGCCCGTCTGGACGGCCTGGGTCCCACTGGTGGTGAAGGAGATCTCGTCGGCCCGGGCGCCGAGCGCCTCGGCGACCGTCTCGCGGGCGGCGTCCAGCAGCATCCGGGCCTGCCGCCCGGAGCGGTAGAGCCGGGCCGGATCGGCCCACCCCTCGTCCAGCGCGGCGGTCAGCGCCTGCCGCGCGACGGGGTGGAGCGGGGCCGTGGACGCCACATCGAAGTACACGGTCACATTTAACGACACTCCCGGTCGCATTCCGGCCGTCGGCCACGCTCACCGACCGTCAGACGATCAACCCGAATGTCCGATTCGTCCTCGTCCGACGGGCCGTCACCCACGTTGTTCGAGGTCATCCCCCGATCGGGCGTACGGACCTCTAATGCCTACGATGACCTGCGGCGCAGCCCTTGCGGGGCCTGATCGGGCGACCGGGCGGCGCGTTACCGGGACCTGCCCGTCAGCAGCGCATAAGGCTGGAGTAGGGTTTGGCCCGCATAAGCATTCAAACCGTGCCCGTGGACGGGTCGCCGGGGAGGCTCACAAACCTCCGCGGGGCGACGCGAAGGCGGGCGAGACTTCGGGAAGGCGCTACGTGAGTCCCAACGGCTCCGACCGCTCGCCGCGGCGCACGATGCGGCGGAAGCTGCCTCAGGCGCTGGCACTGGGCCTCGTCATCGCGACCGCCACCGGCTGCTCGGCCAACGACCTCCCCAGGCTTGGCCTCCCGAGCCCCGTCACCGAGGAAGGGCCGCTGGTCCTCCACATGTGGCAGGGGTCCTGGATCGCGGCGCTGGTGGTCGGCGTACTGATGTGGGGTCTGATCATCTGGAGCGTGATCTTCCACCGGCGCAGCCGCACCGGTGTGCAGGTCCCTCCGCAGACCCGGTACAACGTGCCCATCGAGGCGCTCTACACCGCGGTCCCCATCATCATCGTGTCGGTTCTCTTCTACTTCGTCGCCCGCGACGAGTCGAGGCTGATCTCCGTCTCCGAGAAGCCGCAGCACACGGTCAACGTGGTCGGCTTCCAGTGGAGCTGGGCGTTCAACTACGAGAACACCGAGAACCCCGACCCGGCCAACAAGGACGCCGCGTACGACGTGGGCACCCCCAAGGAGGTGCCGACCCTGTACCTGCCGGTCAACGAGTCGGTCCAGTTCCGGCTGACCTCTCGTGACGTCATCCACGACTTCTGGCCCGTCAACTTCATGATGAAGATGGACGTCGTCCCGGGTGTGGTGAACAAGTTCGAGGTCACCCCGACCGTCAAGGGCACGTACATGGGCAAGTGCGCCGAGCTCTGCGGCGTCGACCACTCGCGCATGCTCTTCAACGTGAAGGTCGTCGACCGCGCGGAGTACGACAAGCACCTGGCGGACCTCCGGGCCAAGGGCCAGACCGGCGCGGTGCCCTCCGGCATCACGACCATGGGAAGTGAAGAGAAGTGACCATCCTCAACGAGCCCGCCGCGGCCGGCGGGGGCGCCGGGGCCGTCACGGTCGGGGCGCAGCGGACCCGGAAGCCGGGTTCGACCATCATCAAGTGGCTGACCACCACTGACCACAAGACGATCGGCACGCTCTACCTGGGCACGTCGTTCGCCTTCTTCCTGATCGGTGGCATCCTCGCCCTGGTCATGCGCGCCGAGCTGGCTCGTCCCGGGACCCAGATCCTGTCGAACGAGCAGTTCAACCAGGCGTTCACGATGCACGGCACGATCATGCTGCTGATGTTCGCGACGCCGCTCTTCGCCGGCTTCGCGAACTGGATCATGCCGCTCCAGATCGGCGCCCCGGACGTGGCGTTCCCGCGTCTGAACATGTTCGCGTACTGGCTGTACCTGTTCGGCTCGACCATCGCGGTGGCCGGCTTCGTCACCCCGCAGGGTGCGGCCGACTTCGGCTGGTTCGCCTACTCCCCGCTGTCGGACGCCGTCCGCTCGCCGGGCATCGGCGCCGACATGTGGATCATGGGCCTGGCCTTCTCCGGCTTCGGCACCATCCTCGGTGCGGTCAACTTCATCACCACGATCATCTGCATGCGCGCGCCCGGCATGACGATGTTCCGGATGTCGATCTTCGTCTGGAACGTCCTGCTGACCGCCGTGCTGGTCCTGCTGGCCTTCCCGGTCCTGGCCGCCGCGCTGTTCGCCCTGGAGGCGGACCGCAAATTCGGGGCACACGTCTTCGACCCGGCCAACGGCGGGGCGCTGCTCTGGCAGCACCTCTTCTGGTTCTTCGGCCACCCCGAGGTGTACATCATCGCGCTGCCGTTCTTCGGCATCGTGTCGGAGATCATCCCGGTCTTCAGCCGCAAGCCGATGTTCGGCTACTCCGGCCTGATCGCGGCCACCATCGCGATCGCCGGTCTGTCCGTGACGGTGTGGGCCCACCACATGTACGTCACCGGCCAAGTGCTGCTGCCGTTCTTCTCCTTCATGACCTTCCTGATCGCGGTCCCGACCGGTGTGAAGTTCTTCAACTGGGTCGGCACCATGTGGAAGGGCTCGCTGAGCTTCGAGACCCCGATGCTCTGGACGGTCGGCTTCCTGGTCACCTTCCTCTTCGGTGGTCTGACGGGTGTCCTGCTCGCCTCCCCGCCGATCGACTTCCACGTCTCGGACTCGTACTTCGTCGTCGCCCACTTCCACTACGTGGTCTTCGGCACCGTCGTCTTCGCGATGTTCGCCGGCTTCCACTTCTGGTGGCCGAAGATGACCGGCAAGATGCTGGACGAGCGCCTCGGCAAGATGACCTTCTGGACGCTCTTCATCGGCTTCCACACCACCTTCCTGGTGCAGCACTGGCTCGGCGCGGAGGGCATGCCCCGCCGCTACGCCGACTACCTGGCCGCGGACGGCTTCACCACGCTGAACACCGTCTCGACCATCGGCTCGTTCCTGCTCGGCCTGTCGATCCTGCCGTTCCTGTACAACGTCTGGAAGACGGCCAAGTACGGCGAGAAGGTCGAGGTGGACGACCCGTGGGGCTACGGCCGCTCGCTGGAGTGGGCGACCTCGTGCCCGCCGCCGCGGCACAACTTCCTCACGCTGCCCCGGATCCGCTCCGAATCGCCGGCCTTCGACCTCCACTACCCGGAGATCGCCGCGCTGGACTACCTGGAGAACCACGGTGAGCCGGCCAAGCACCTCGCCGGTGTGACCCCGGCCAAGTACGACGTCCCGCAGCTGGGCAAGGGCAAGAAGGAAGGCGACGCCTGATGAAGGAACAGGGCAAGATCTTCCTGGGCCTCGCGGTCTTCACGCTCGCGATGGCGATCACCTACGGCGTCTGGACCAACCACTCCGACCTCGGGGTGGAGGCCGCCGGTACCACCGCGCTGTTCCTCGCCTTCGCCCTCTGCGCCTTCATCGGGTACTACCTCGCCTTCACCGCCCGCCGGGTGGACAGCGGCGCCGGTGACAACCCCGAGGCCGAGGTCGCGGACGACGCCGGCGAGCTGGGCTTCTTCGCCCCGCACAGCTGGCAGCCGCTCTCGCTGGCGATCGGTGGCGCGCTCGCGTTCATGGGCGTGATCTTCGGTTGGTGGCTGCTGTACTGGTCGATCCCGATCATCCTGATCGGCCTGTTCGGCTGGGTCTTCGAGTTCTACCGGGGCGAGAACCAGAACCAGTAGGTCTCCCTCGCACAGGGCCGGGCATTCCGCAAAGGATGCCCGGCCCTTTTGCGTCCCCGGAGTGACGGCCTCACCCCCCTGGGCGAACGGGGGGTCGCTCGGATGTCGCTCCGCCGCTTCACGTTCCTACGATCTGATCAATCGTGCGAACCCTCGGAGGCGGTCATGGCCGACAGGCGCGGAACCGCAGGTATCGGCAGCATCTCGCTGGCTCTCGTCGTACTGGCCCCACTGGCCGCCTGCTCGTCCGGTGAGGACGACGCCCCGGGCGCCGTCCACCGGGTCGACGCGGCCCCGCTGGTGCACCTCTCGGCGACCGGGACGGTGGATCCGTCCCAGCCGGTGACGGTGACGGCGGTACCCGGCAGCCGGCTCACCGACGTCACGGTGGTCGGTCCGGACGGCCGGGTGGTGGCCGGACAGCTCTCGGCGGACCAGCTCAGCTGGCAGACCACCGGGCGCCTCAAGGCGGCCACCGCCTACACCGTCAGGATCGCCGCCGACGACGGCAAGGGCGGTCGCGGCGAGACCACCGCCGGCTTCAGCACGGTGGCGGGCCAGCGCCTGCTCACCGCCAAGCTCGGCCCGGACTCCTCCGGCACCGGCCTCTACGGCGTCGGCCAGCCGCTCACCGTCCAGCTCTCGGAGGCGGTGAAGGACCCGCAGGCCCGCCAGGAGGTCGAGCGCGCCCTGACCGTCACCTCGCAGCCCGCCGTCACCGGCGGCTGGTACTGGGTGGACGACAAGAACCTGCACTTCCGGCCGGAGGAGTACTGGCCGACCGGCACCACCGTCAGCCTGGTCTACGACGGCACCGGCAGCCGGATCGCGGACGGCCTCTACGGCGGCGACCGCGCCGCGCTGGCCCTGCGGATCGGCGAGCGGGTGGAGTCGGTGGTGGACGCCGCCACCCACGAGCTCACCCTGACGCGCGGCGGCGAGGTGGTCCGGACGATACCCGTGACCACCGGCAAGCCCGGCTTCGACACCCGCAACGGCGTCAAGGTGGTGCTCGGACAGGAGCGCCAGGTGCGGATGAGCGGCGAGACGATCGGCATAGCCGCCGGCAGCTCGGAGGCCTACGACCTCAACGTCGAGTGGGCCACCCGGGTGACCTGGAGCGGCGAGTACGTGCACGCCGCGCCCTGGTCGGTGGGCTCGCAGGGGGTGGCGAACGTCAGCCACGGCTGTACCGGCATGAGCACCGAGAACGCGAAGTGGTTCTACCAGAACACCCGGATCGGGGACCTGGTCACGGTGGTCAACAGCCAGGGTCCGAGCATGGAGTCCTTCGGCAACGGCTTCGGGGACTGGAACATCGCCTGGACCGACTGGGTCAAGCACAGCGCCCTCGGACAGCCCGTCAACACCACGCCGCCGGCCTCCCGGGCCCCCGCCACCGGGATGATCCGCCCGGAGCTCTGACGCCCCTCCCGGCCCCGGCCCGGGCCGCTCAGCCCTCCCGGCCGGGCTCCCGGTGGGCCAGCCGCAGCGCCGTCGCCACGGCCGCCAGGGCGTCCGCCTCCGGCACGCCGAGCCGCCGGACCCGCTCGGCGTACTCGGTGGCCGCGGCGGCGGCCAGCCGGTGCGCGGTGTCCCCGGTGGCGGCGATCAGGGTGCCGCGCCGGCCGTGCGTCTCCACCACCCCGTCGGTCTCCAGCTCGCGGTAGGCCCGCGCCACCGTCCCGGCCGCCAGCCCGAGCTGCTCGGCCAGGGCCCGGACGGTGGGCAGCCGCAGCCCGGTCGGCAGGTCACCGGTGCGGGCGCGCTCGGCGATCTGCTCCCGGATCTGCTCGTACGGGGGCGTGGCGGCGGCGGGGTCGACGGACAGCTCCACGGGGGCTCCTGACGGTGGGGCGGACGGGAAAGCCCGAGGGCCGCCGACCAGGAAGAACTCTGGTCGGCGGCCCTCGGGGGTGACGCGGGGGATGCGTACGGGATCAGTGGTGGCCGTGGCCGCTGGTGATCTCGTGGTGCTCCTCGGCGGTCGGCTTCGGGATCCGGCTGCCCTCGCCGTAGAAGCCGCGGGAGAGCTTCGCCCGGGTACGGGGGATCAGCCCGGCCTTGGCGGCCACGCCGTTCTCGTCCGTCTCGGCCGGCAGCTCGAACACGGGCGGCTGCTCGTGCGAGGTGAGCTTGTGCAGGTCGGCCTGCGGCAGCTGGGCGTGCACCTCGATGAACTCGCCGTGCGGCAGGCGCTTGATGACGCCCGTCTCGCGGCCGTGCAGCACCTTCTCCTTGTCCCGGCGCTGGAGGCCGAGGCACCAGCGCTTGGTGGCGATGAAGGTCAGCACCGGCACCACGAAGAAGCCCACGCGGACGAAGTACGTGATGTCGTTGATCGACAGGTGCAGGTGGGTGGCGAACAGGTCGTTGCCACCACCGACCAGCAGCACCAGGTACAGGCTGATCCAGGCGGCGCCCAGCGCGGTGCGGACCGGCGCGTTGCGCGGGCGGTCCAGGATGTGGTGCTCGCGCTTGTCGCCGGTGACCCAGGACTCGATGAACGGGTAGACCGCGATCGCGACCAGGACCAGCGGGAAGATCATCAGCGGGACGAAGACACCCAGGTTCAGGGTGTGGCCCCACAGGCCGATCTCCCAGCCCGGCATGACGCGGATCAGGCCCTCGGAGAAGCCCATGTACCAGTCCGGCTGGGCGTCCGTGGACACCTGGTCGGGGCGGTACGGGCCGTACGCCCAGATCGGGTTGATCGTGGCGATCGCCGAGACGGCGGCGATGAGACCGAAGACCAGGAAGAAGAAGCCACCGGCCTTGGCCATGTAGACCGGCATCAGCGGCATGCCGACGACGTTCTTCTCGGTCTTGCCCGGGCCCGCCCACTGGGTGTGCTTGTGGTAGAAGACCAGGATCAGGTGCGCGACCAGCAGGCCGAGCATGATGCCGGGGATCAGCAGCACGTGGATGGTGAAGAACCGCGGCACGATGTCGTGGCCGGGGAACTCGCCGCCGAACAGGAACATCTGGATGTAGGTGCCCACCAGCGGGACGGCGAGGATCGCGCCTTCCATGAAGCGGATACCGGTGCCCGAGAGCAGGTCGTCGGGCAGCGAGTAGCCGAAGAAGCCGTCGAACATGCCCAGGACCAGCAGCAGGAAGCCGAAGACCCAGTTGATCTCGCGCGGCTTGCGGAACGCGCCGGTGAAGAACACGCGCATCATGTGCACGAGCATCGCGGCCACGAAGACCAGCGCGGCCCAGTGGTGGATCTGGCGGACCAGCAGGCCGCCGCGGACCTCGAAGCTGATGTCCACCGTCGACGCGTACGCCTCGGACATCGGGATGCCCTTGAGCGGGATGTACGAGCCGTCGTAGATGACCTCGCCCATGCTGGGCTTGAAGAACAGCGTCAGGTACACGCCCGTCAGGATGATGATGACGAAGGTGTAGAGGCAGATCTCGCCCAGCATGAAGGACCAGTGGTCCGGGAAGATCTTCCGCAGGTTGGCCTTGGCGAGGGAGTAGATCCCCAGCCGGCCGTCCGTCCAGTCAGCAGCCTGCTCCCACTTGTTGGCGGGCTTGGCACGCGTGCTGCCGGCGGGCTTGGCGGCACCGGAGGTGGTGCTGCTCGCGCTACTCATCGAGCACGCTCCCAGTAGCTCGGGCCGACGGGCTCGTCGAAGTCGCCGGTGGCGACCAGGAAGCCCTTCTCGTCAGTGGTGATCTTCAGCTGCGGCAGCGGGTGGCCGGCCGGGCCGAAGATGACGCGCGCGCCGTCCGCCAGGTCGAAGGTCGACTGGTGGCAGGGGCAGAGCGCGTGGTGGGTCTGCTGCTCGTACAGGCTGATCGGGCAGCCGACGTGGGTGCAGATCTTGGAGTAGGCGAGGATGCCCTCGAAGCCCTTCTCCCGGGACTCGGTGTCCTTGATGTCCTCCGGTGCGATGCGCACCAGCATCAGGGCGTCCTTGGCGATCTGCTGCTGGAAGTCCTCGTCGTGCGTGCTGAGACCCTCCGGCATGGCGAAGGTCAGCGAGCCGACGATGACGTCCTCGGCCTTCATCGGCTGGTTGGTGTTCATGTTGATCAGCTGCAGCGGCTTCACATCGGTGGCCTCGCGCCAGCCGGTGTGCTCCAGCTTGTCCTCGGGCAGCGGGCCCAGGTCGCGCAGCAGCACGACGCCGGACAGCGGCACCAGGGCCATCGAACCGATGAGGGTGTTGCGGATCATCTTGCGGCGGCCGAAGCCGGACTCGGCGGCGCCGGTCCTGAACTGCTCGATGACGTCCGCGCGGACCTCGTCGTCGGCCTCGATCGGGTGACGCTCGGCCGGGATCTCGTGGTCCGACATCAGGGTGCGGGCCCAGTGGACCGCACCCGCGCCGATGCAGAACAGCGCGACGCCCAGGGTCATGCCCAGCGCGAAGTTCAGCGCGCTGACGTGGCCCAGCGGGAAGATGTAGACGATCTTGTCCGGGTCGATGGCCACGTAGGAGGCGATGAAGCCCACGGTGGCGAGCATCGAGACCACGAACATCAGCGAGACCTGGCGCTCGGCCCGCTGGGCGGCCCGCTCGTCGATGTCGGTGCGACGCGGTTGGTGGGCCGGCAGGCCCGGGTCGGCGAACGGATCGCCGTGGGCGGCCACCTCGTGGTGTCCGGCGGAGCCGTGTGACTCCGGGAGCTTCTCTTCTGACATGTCGTGGCTCATGACTTCTTGGCCTTGGTGGTGTGGGCGGCGACCCAGATCGCGACCGCGATGAGCGTGCCGAGACCGAAGATCCAGCCGAACAGGCCCTCGGTCACCGGACCGAGGCTGCCGAGCGTGAGACCGCCGGGGTTCGGCTCATCGTTGGTGGTGTGGCGGACGAAGGCCACGATCTGCTTCTTCTGCTCCTCGGGCATGGTGGTGTCCGGGAACGACGGCATGTTCTGCGGGCCGGTCTGCATGGCCTCGTAGATGTGCTTGGCGTCCACTCCCTCCAGCGACGGGGCGTACTTGCCCTGGGTCAGGGCACCGCCCTGGCCGGCGAAGTTGTGGCACTGGGCGCAGTTGGTGCGGAACAGCTCGCCACCCTTGGAGAGGTCCTCGGGGTTGGTCGAGGTGTACTGCTCCTCGGTCGGGATGACCGGGCCGGGGCCGAGCGAAGCCACGAAGGCGGCGAGCTGGTCGATCTCCGCCTGCGAGTAGATGTTCTTCTTGCGCGGCACCTGGGCGCCGGGCTGCTGGGCCGGCATGCGGCCGGTGCCGACCTGGAAGTCGACCGCGGCTGAGCCGACGCCGACCAGGCTCGGACCGTCGCTGCTGCCCTGGCCGTTCAGGCCGTGGCAGGAGGAGCAGCCCACGGCGAAGAGCTTCTTGCCCTCATCGATCGCGAGCGACTGCGCGGCGACGTCGGCCTGCGCCTTGTCGGCGGGCGCGAACGCGGCGTACAGCCCCCCGGTTGCCGCCAGGGCGAGAAGTAGGACGACCAGCGCCGCCAATGGGTGGCGCCGTCGTGCGGAGAGCTTTTTCACGGAATAACCCCGGTGTCAGGATCTGGTCGACTGGTGGGTGCACCCGGCGGCCGGTCTGGCCGGCACGAGGCTGCCTGTCTAGGGCTGCGCGCGCGGTCGGTCGGTTGGGAGCGTAGGCACCGGCAAATCGGGCCGTCGCCGGTGAGGGCGGGACCCGGAGCCGGTGGCCAGCGACCTGATCAGCTGGTTACTTGATCAGGTAGATGGTCGCGAACAGGCCGATCCACACGACGTCGACGAAGTGCCAGTAGTACGACACCACGATGGCGGCGGTGGCCTGCTCGTGCGTGAAGCGCTTGGCTGCGTACGTCCGTCCGAGGACCAGCAGGAAGGCGATCAGACCACCCGTCACGTGCATACCGTGGAAGCCGGTGGTCAGGTAGAACACCGTGCCGTACGGGTCGGAGGACAGCGAGAGGCCGTCCTTCTTGACCAGCTCGGTGTACTCGAAGATCTGGCCGCCGATGAAGATCGCGCCCATCACGAAGGTGATGACGAACCACGAGCGGAGCTTCTTCACGTCCCCGCGCTCGGCAGCGAACACGCCGAGCTGGCAGGTGAGAGAGGAGAGCACCAGGATCGTGGTGTTGACCGAGGAGAAGGGCACGTTGAGGGCGTGCGCCTTCTCGCTCCAGAACTCGGCTCCCTTGACGGAGCGGAGCGTGAAGTACATCGCGAAGAGGGCCGCGAAGAACATCAACTCGGAACTGAGCCAGACGATCGTTCCGACGCTGACCATGTTCGGCCGGTTGACCGATCCGTGCGCGTGCCCGGTTTCTACTGCTGTTGCTGTCGCCACGACGGACATTATGTCGGTCCCTTATTCCGTCTTCACGCCGGGGGGTGTCCCTCGGAGTGTCCGGTGCGTGCGGTATGCCCCGGTGGGGCCCGCCGGGACGCCCGGATGGCGGCTGAGCAGGGGTGTGTCCCTTTTCTGACGGTTCTTCGAAGGCATCTTCGACCCTGATGCCCAGCGTGTCGCTCCACTCCTTCGGGGTCCGCCGGGAGTAAGGGAAAGGCCCTCGGGTCGGCCGTACGGGTGGACCGCGACCGCGGGGGTGACGGCCTGTCCTCCGGGCGGGTGAGTCGCGGGCGCGGCGGCTTGAGACGGATCGCGCGGGAGTGGCTCGGCGGGCGGTGATCGGGAGTAGCATCCGGGTTGAGACGAACGTGGTCCGGATCACACTTGAGGGAGCAGGGCCCATGGCGTACACCACCGACGAGACGCTGACCGTTCTCGTCTACAGCCACGACCGCAACACCCGCGAGCAGGTGCTGACGGCCCTCGGCCGCCGGCCCGCGGAGGATCTGCCGGAGCTGACCTACCTGGAGTGCGCGACGACCCCCGCGGTGCTGAAGGCACTGGAGAAGGGGGGCGTGGACCTCTGCGTGCTGGACGGCGAGGCGGTCCCGGCCGGCGGCCTCGGGCTCGCCCGGCAGTTGAAGGACGAGATCTACGGCTGCCCGCCGGTGCTGGTGGTGATCGGCCGGCCGCAGGACTCCTGGCTGGCCGCCTGGAGCCGGGCCGACGCGGCCATCTCCCACCCCGTGGACCCGGTGGCGCTGGCCGAGGCGGCCGCCACGCTGCTCCGAGCCCGGCTGGCGAAGCGGGCGCCGGCCGCCCGGTAGGACCGCGTCTCAGTGGGAGAGAAGTGAAGGCGACGGCGGGGCGGAGGCGTCCCGCCGCTCGATAGGCTGGCTCCATCCTTACGGAGAACCCCTCGGGGAACCGACAAGAGCTGGAGTCAGCCATGGTGAACGTGAACCCTGCGAACGGCGGCAAGGACCCCGTGCAGGTGGTCCGCACCTGGCCGGACATCCTGTCGGCGCTGCTGCGGGGCGAGGACCTCGACCGGGCGGACACCGCCTGGGCGATGGACCGGATCATGAGCGGCGAGGCCTCCGCCGTGCAGATGGCCGGCTTCATGGTCGCCCTGCGGGCCAAGGGCGAGACGGTGGACGAGATCGTCGGCCTGGTGGACTCGATGTACGCGCACGCCGAACCGCTCTCCATCCCCGGCCCGGCGGTCGACATCGTGGGCACCGGCGGCGACCGGGCGAAGACCGTCAACATCTCGACCATGTCGGCGATCGTCGCCGCGGCGGCCGGTGCCAAGGTGGTCAAGCACGGCAACCGGGCGGCCTCCTCGGCGAGCGGCTCCTCGGACGTGCTCGAGAAGCTCGGCGTCAATCTGGACCTCTCGGCCCGGCGGGTCGCCGAGGTGGCCGAGGAGGTCGGGCTGACCTTCTGCTTCGCGGCCAGGTTCCACCCCGCGATGCGGCACACCGCCCCGGCCCGCAGCGGCCTCGGGGTGCCGACCGCCTTCAACACCCTCGGCCCGCTGACCAACCCGGCCAAGGTCACCGCGCACGCGATCGGCTGCTTCGACACCCGGCTGGCCTCGCTGATCGCCGGGGTGCTGGCCCGCCGGGGGTCCACCGCGCTGGTCTTCCGCGGCGACGACGGCCTGGACGAGCTGACCGTCACCACCACCTCCCGGGTCTGGATCGTGCGCGACGGCGAGGTCACCGAGACCTCCTTCGACCCGCGCGACGTCGGCGTCCAGCTGGTGGGCATCGAGGCGCTGCGCGGCGGGGACCCGGCTTTCAACGCGGACGTCGCGCGCCGGCTGCTGGCCGGGGAGCGCGGGGCGGTGCGGGACGCCGTCCTGATGAACACGGCGACGGCGCTGGTGGCGCTGGACCTCACCGACGCGCCGCTCGCCGAGCAGCTGGCGGCCGGAATGGAGCGGGCCGCGGCGGCCATCGACTCGGGCGCCGCGCAGGATCTGCTGCGGCGCTGGTCCGAGGCCACCACCCGGGTGTGAAGCGGCGGTCGGGCCCGCGGGGGGACGCCTCCCGCGGGCCCTTCGCGCGTCCGGCGGGGGCGTCGCCGGGCCCCGGCTGTGGACCGCTGTCCGGATGGCGGACCCCTGTTTGACCACTCGGCGGACGCGACCTAGAGTCTTCGCCAGGTCATGAGTGACAGCGTCAAGCCCCAGCTGGCTGTCCGGCAACCCTCCGTCCGTGGCGGGGTGCCCTGGGTGAGGACCGGGTCTCGCGGCGAACCGTCCGCGTGACAAGCGCGGACGCCGGCTGACACGCACCTCCGGGGTCCTTACCCGTCGAAGGAGTGCACCCCCATGTCCGTCGCCACCGAGATCTGCGCCCCGCTCCCCGTCCTCGGCCACGACGTCGAGGTCCCGCTGGTCAACGGTGACAAGGTCACCTACGCCGCGCTCGACTACGCCGCCAGCTCCCCGGCGCTGCAGCGGGTCTGGGACGACGTCGCCGCCTACGCCCCCTACTACGGCAGCGTGCACCGGGGCGCCGGCTACCTCTCCCAGCTCTCCACCGACCTCTTCGAGCAGAGCCGCCGGACCGTCGCTGACTTCCTCGACCTGCGCGAGGGCGACCAGGTGGTCTTCACCCGGGCCACCACCGACTCGCTGAACCTGCTGGCGGGCGCCGTCCCGGCCGGCACCCGGGTGTTCGCCTTCGAGACCGAGCACCACGCCTCGCTGCTGCCCTGGCGCCACGCCGGGCTGAGCGTCACCTACCTGCGCGCCCCGCGCTCGCACGCCGAGGCCGTCGCCGCGCTGGACGCCGCGCTGGCCGAGGCCCCCGAGGGCCCCAAGCTGCTCTGCGTCACCGGCGCCTCGAACGTCACCGGCGAGCTCTGGCCGGTCGCCGAGCTCACCGAGACCGCCCACCGGCACGGCGCCCGGGTGGTGCTGGACGCCGCGCAGCTCGCCCCGCACCACCGGGTCTCGGTGCGCGAGCTGGGCGTGGACTGGATCGCCTTCTCGGGCCACAAGATCTACGCGCCGTTCGGCGCCGGGGTGCTGGCCGGCCGGGCCGACTGGCTGGACGCGGCCGAGCCGTACCTGGCCGGCGGCGGCGCCACCCGCACGGTCGCCCGGGAGGCCGACGGCTCGGTGGCCGTGCAGTGGCACACCGGCCCGGCCCGGCACGAGGCCGGCTCGCCGAACGTGATCGGCGTCTACTCCATCGCCTCGGCCTGCCGGGCCCTGACCGAGGCCGGCTTCGACGCGCTGGAGGCCCGCGAGCAGCAGCTGATCGCCCGGCTGAAGGCCGGGCTGGCGGAGGTCCCGCAGGTGCGGGTGCTGAACCTGTTCGGCGCGGACTCGGCCCGGGTGGGCGTGCTCTCCTTCGTCGTCCAGGGCTGGAACAGCTCGCACTTCTCGGCCGCGCTCTCCGCCGAGTACGGCATCGGGGTGCGCGACGGCCTGTTCTGCGCGCACCCGCTGGTGCGCACCCTGCTCGGCGACGAGGACGTGGCGCCGTCCGAGTGCGGTGCGCCGGAGGCGTCGCTGCCGGGGGAGCGCAGCCTGAACGCGATCCGGGTCAGCTTCGGCGCGGGTACCCCGGACGAGCACATCGACCGGTTCCTGACCGCCGTCCGCGAGCTGGTCACGGACGGCGCGGCCTGGAACTACCGCAACGAGGGCGGCCGCTGCGTCGCGGACACCCGGCGCGAGGGCTGAACGGGGGAGGCTACTCGCCCAGGCCGAGCGCGAAGGCGGTCTCCAGGTCGTGCTGGGAGTAGGTGCGGAAGGCGATCTGGGTCTCGGTGTGGGCCACGCCCGGGACCTTGTTCAGCCGGCCGGGGATCACCTCGGCCAGGTCGTCGTGCCGGCGCACCCGCACCATCGCCACCAGGTCGTAGCCGCCGGTGACCGAGTAGACCTCGCTGACGCCCTCGATGGCCGCGATCGCCTCGGCGATTTCCGGGATGCGGTCGACGCTGGTCTTGATCAGGACGATGGCGGTGATCACTGTTCGGGCTCCTTTGTGAGGTGCCGCCAGGGTATCGGGCGTCAGCGGGGCCGTCGCGAGGGGCGGGTGGCCAGCGTGCAGGCGTACAGGAACCCCGCCGAGAAGCCGATCACGTGGACCAGGTAGGCGACGCCCGGCCCCGCCGAGTGCACCGACCACCACTGGAGCGCGAACCAGAGGCCGAGCACCAGCCAGGCCGGGAACCGCAGGGGCAGGAAGAGCAGCAGCGGGACGAGCGTGGTCACCCGGGCCCGCGGATGCAGCCTCAGGTAGGCGCCGAGCACGCCGGCGATCGCCCCCGAGGCGCCGATCAGGACCCGGGTGTAGTCCGCCGAGTGCGCCTCGGCCAGCGCGAAGCCGTAGGTGGCCAGCGAGCCTGCCGCCAGGTAGAAGAGCGCGAACCGGGCCCGGCCGAAGCGGGCCTCGACGGTGGGGCCGAAGACCTGGAGGAAGAGCAGGTTGCCCAGCAGGTGCAGCCAGCCGGCGTGGACGAAGAGCCCGCTGAGGACGGACATCGCCGGGTGCTTGCCGGGGGTCGGGGCGGCCGGGCAGCCCGGCACCGGATCGGGGGCCTCGGCCACCTGTTCGGCGCTCAGCGGCCGTCCGGCCAGTAGCTCGGCCGGGACGGCGCCCCAGCGCTGCTCGTACCGCTGCTCCGCGCAGACCCGGTCCTGCCCGCGGCCGTACAGCGGGTTGAGCCCGGCCGCCGGGCCGAGCAGGAAGACCAGCACGTTCAGCGCGATCAGTGCGTAGCTGACGGCCGGGACGGGCGCGGCCGGGGGGCCGTCCCGCGTGCCGGTGTGGTCGAGGACCGGGATCGCCATGCGACCAAGCATCCCTCCGTCCGGCCCGGGCGACACCGTGCTGTACGGCAGGTGGACCACCCCCGCGATCGCCGTGACCGGTGGCCGGGGTGGTTGCCCCAGGCAATAGGCTTGGGGCGGGCAATCCCGCCTCCCGCCGCCGATGCCGGGGCTCCGGGGGGAGCGCCTGAGCCCACCCAGGGACCACCCGAGAGGACCCCCGATGACCGTCCCCGCCCTGACCGCAGAGACGCGTTGGCGCTGCACCCTGTGCGGCAACCTGACCCGCTTCGACGTCACCCGCACCGCCCGGGTGACCGAGTTCCTGCACTTCGACCTGGCCGGCGAGTCCAAGGTGGAGGAGACCGAGGTGCACAGCGAGACCATCGAGTCGGTGCGCTGCCGCTGGTGCAACGCGGTGGACCAGGTCGAACTGGTGGCCCGTCCGGGCGCCGAGGCCGCCGAGCAGGCTTGATGCCCGCCCCGCGCGGTGGACGGTGCGCGGCACGGCCGTCCGCCGCGCGGGACAATACAGACAGAGCGCACGGAGCGTGACGACCAGGGGTACGGCCGACGGCCGTACCCCGCTGGCGAGGATCGGAGCCGAGGACGTGGTGGACGCAGCGCAGGAGCCCGCCGGGCCGCAGGGGCGGCAGCCCGCTGTGGACGCGCAGGCGCCGGACGCGGTCGAGGCCGCCGCGCCCGGCACCGGCGCCCCCGCCGAGGAGGTCGACGGCGAGGAGGCCGGCGGCTCCGGCGGTGAGGAGCCGGCGGCAGCCCGCGCGGCCGAGAGGCTCGACCGGCCGCTGCCCGAGGGGGTGCGCCGGCGTGTGGTGGGCCTCGCCGCCGACGCGCTCGGCGGGCTGCCGGTCGCGGAGCTGCCGCAGACGCTGCGCCCGTACGCCAAGTTCACCCCGGCGCGCCGGGCCAAGTACGCCGCCACCGCGCTCGCCGCGGCGCTGGAGTCCGAGCCGGCGTTCCGGGTGCGGATAGCGGAGCGGCTGCGGCTCGGGCAGCCGGACCTGGTCCGGGCGCTGGAGTCGGGCAGCGTGCCGGGCGCGGCCGATCCGATGGACGTGGCGGCCGCCGCCTACCTGGTCCGGCCGGCGGGCTGGAGCCGCCTGGTCGTCGAGGCCGGCGAGGAGGCCGAGCGGGCCGGCGCCGAGGGCGCGGCGGCCGAGGCGGCCCGGCTGGCCGAGAAGCTGCAGGCGGAGCTGGCCGAGGTGCGCGCGGCCGCCCGGGCGGACCTGGACCGGCAGCGGGCCGAGTCGGAGGACGTCCGCAAGGAGGTGGAGTCGCTGCGCAAGAAGGTGCGTTCGCTGGAGAGCGACACCCGGCGGGCCCAGGCCGAGACGCGCCGGGTCACCGGGGAGCTGGAGGCCCTGAAGGCGCAGACGGGCGTCGAGCGCGGCGCCGCCGAGAGCGAGGCGCGGCGGCTGCGGCACCGGATCTCCGAGCTGGAGAACGCCGCCGAGCAGGGCCGCCGTTCGGCCCGCGAGGGGCGCAGCGTCGAGGACATGCGGCTGCGGCTGCTGCTGGACACCGTGCTGCAGTCGGCGCAGGGGCTCCAGCGGGAGCTGGCCCTGCCGGTCTCCCAGATCCGCCCGGCCGACCTGGTCGAGGCGGTGGTGCCGGGTTCGGCCTCGCCGCACGACGTGGCGCGGCGCGGGCTGGCCGAGGACGACCCGGCGCTGCTGGACCAGCTGCTGGCGATCCCGCAGGTCCACCTGGTGGTGGACGGCTACAACGTGACCAAGACCGGCTACCCGGCGCTCCCGCTGGAGCAGCAGCGGATCCGGCTGCTGGGCGGGCTGGCGATGCTGGCCCAACGCACGCAGGCGGAGGTGACCTGCGTGTTCGACGGCCAGGACCTCGACGTGCCGGTGATCCTGGCGCCGCCGCGCGGGGTCCGGGTGCGGTTCAGCCGGACCGGGGAGACCGCCGACGAACTGATCCGCCGCCTGGTGCGGGCCGAGCCGCAGGGCCGGCCGGTGGTGGTGGTCTCCACCGACCGGGAGGTCGCGGAGGGCGTGCGGAAGGCGGGCGCGCGCCCTGTAGCCTCGGTGCTGCTGCTGAACCGACTGGCCCGGCCCTGACCTCGGCCGGGGGTCGGCCGGCAGGGGATGACGCCTGGTCAGCGCCCGGTTTGCGGGGATGTGTGGATCCCGTGAAGTCATGGCGGGGGGCGGGAGTTCACGCCATCGGGGGAGTGGCGCAAAGCGTGGATCTTCACTAGGGTCTGGCGTCAAACCTATTTTCCGGATTCTCACTCGTTCGGGTGAGTCCGTTGGAAGAAGGAGCCGGTCACTTGGCCACCCACCGCCGTCCCAAGCAGTCGAGCCGTGCACGGGTCACCGTGCTGACCGCTGCCGCTGCGACCGCGGTCGCCCTCTCGGCCCAGGTCAGCGCCCACGCCGCGCCCAGCCCGTCCCCCAAGAAGGAGGACGTGAAGGCGCAGGTCGACCAGCTGCAGGAGGAGGCCGAGCAGGCCACCGAGAAGTTCAACGGTGCCAAGGAGCGGGCGGACCAGCTGCGCAAGCAGGCGGACCAGCTCCAGGACCAGGTGGCTCGCGGCCAGGACCAGATGACCCAGCTTCAGGGCGGGCTGGCCGAGGTCGCGGCCGAGCAGTACCGGACCGGCGGCATCGACCCGTCCGTCCAGCTGATGCTCGCCTCCGACCCGTCCGGCTACCTGGACAAGGCCGCCAGCGTCCAGCAGGCCAGCTCCAGCCAGACCGAGGCGCTCAAGGGCCTGCAGGACCAGCAGCGCCGGCTGGACCAGCAGAAGGCCGAGGCGGCCGCCGTCCTCGCCTCGCTGGACAGCACGACCAAGGACCTGAACCAGTCCAAGGCCGAGGTCAACAAGAAGCTCAAGGAAGCCCAGGACCTGCTGAACTCGCTCAGCGCCGCCGACCGGGCCGCGCTGAAGGCCGCCCAGCAGCAGGCCGACCGGGCCTCCCGCGGCAGCGAGCGCACCGACCTGAGCAGCCTCCCGCAGGGCAGCGGCTTCGCCGGGCAGGCCGTCGCCAACGCGATGAGCAAGCAGGGTTCGCCGTACGTCTGGAGCGCGGTCGGCCCGAACTCCTTCGACTGCTCCGGTCTGATGGTCTGGTCGTACGCGAAGGCCGGCGTCTCGCTGCCGCGCACCTCGCAGGCGCAGGCCAACTACGGCTCGAAGGTGGCCTCGCTGGCCGACGCCCAGCCGGGCGACCTCATCATCTACCGCCCGGACCGCAGCCACGTCGGGATGTACATCGGCAACGGGATGGTGGTCCACGCGCCGCACACCGGTGACGTGGTGAAGGTGATGAAGGCCGACGCGATGCCGATCAACGCGATCCGCCGGGTCTGACGGACCGACATGCCCACGGGCCGGGATCCGGCCCTGTGATCCGCGCCACCCCCGGAACCGGGGGTGGCGCCGGTGTCTGCGGCCGCATCATGACAAACGATCAGCTCCATGTGGGCGCGTGATCACACCCGGTCATATTCACAAATGAACTTGGATATTCTTCCGGCATTTTTCTGACAAGGATTTGAACGGATCACGGTTCTGTTACTAGGGTCGTGCCTCGAACCACCGCACAGTCGATCACCCAGCAGGGGTGGCGGCGGAGGTTTACCGCCGAGTTCGTGAAGCAGCGGGGCAGAGCATCTGCCCGTCGGGGAGTCCAGTGGTCGGGGGCGCTGTGGAGCGGAGCCGGGGAACCATGTTCCTCCGGGGTGAATCGGCGCCAGGTCGACCGTCGTGCGGTCGGTGAGGCGTCGTAGGGCACGCTTCCGGCCCGAACCCGTCAGCTCACCCGGTAGGCGGACGTAGGAAGAAGGAGTCCGCCTTCGTGGCGTCCCATCGTCGTCCCAAGCCCGCCGGCCGCGCCCGGGTCTCGATTCTGACCGGTGTCGCCGCCGCGGCGGTCGCGCTCTCCGCGCAGTCCGGCGCCCACGCCGACCCGACGCCGACCAAGGATCAGGTCAAGGAGCAGATCGACCAGCTCAACGAGCAGGCCGAGCAGGCCACCGAGAAGCTCAACGGTGCCCAGGCCAAGCAGCAGGAGCTGCAGAAGCAGGTCGGTGAGCTGCAGGACAAGGTGGCCCGTCAGCAGGCCGCGGTGACCGAGGCCCAGGGCGGTCTCGCCGAGATCGCCGGCGAGCAGTACCGCAACGGCGGCATATCGCCGACCGTGCAGCTGATGCTCTCGTCCAGCCCGGACAGCTTCCTCAGCCAGGCCGGCGCCATCAACCAGGCCGGCAGCACGCAGTCCGGTGCGCTGAAGGACCTCCAGGAGCAGCAGCGCAGGCTCGACCAGGACCGCAACGAGGCCCAGGGCAAGCTCGGCGAGCTCGAAGCCACCACCCAGCAGCTGAAGGCCTCCAAGGAGGAGGTCCAGGGCAAGCTGGCCAAGGCCCAGGACCTGTACAACTCGCTGTCCGAGCAGGAGCGCCAGGCGATGCGCGCGGCCGAGGAGAAGGCCGCCGCCGAGGCGAAGGCCAAGGCGGACGCCGCCAAGGCCGAGGCCAAGGCCAAGGCGGACGCCGACCGCGCCTCCCGCGACAACACCCGCGACCAGCTGCCCACCCCGTCGGCGCCGGCCGCCAAGCCCGCCGCCGCGGCCGCCGCGCCGTCCGCGCCCGCCGCCAACGGCTCGCGCGCCGCCGCCGCGATCGCCGCCGCGGAGAGCAAGCTGGGCGCCCCGTACGTCTACGGCGCGGCCGGTCCGAGCTCCTTCGACTGCTCCGGCCTGACCAGCTGGGCCTACGCCCAGGCGGACGTGTCGCTGCCGCGTACCTCGCAGTCCCAGGCCACCGCCGGTACCAACGTGGGCACCAACATCGCCAACGCCCAGCCCGGCGACCTGATCATCTACCGTGCCGACCGCAGCCACGTCGCGCTCTACGTCGGCGGCGGCCAGGTCATCCACGCGCCGAAGCCCGGCGCGAACGTCCGGTACGAGACCGCCAGCATGCTGCCGATCTCGGCCATCGTGCGCGTCTGATCCGACGTCTGCTCCCGCAGGCCCGGTCTCCCCTCGCGGGAGGCCGGGCCTGCGGCTTTCGTGCTGGACCGTGCTGATGTCCGATTGCGGGTCAAATATTCGGGTTGGGAGGGGTTTGGACTCGCTCGCCCGGACTCGCTAACGTCTGCCACCGGACTCCCGCTCGACAGCCGCCCGCACCGGTGCGGCGGCGGGGCCGGGTCGCAGGATCGGAGTTACCGTCGTATGGCCGTGCACCGCCGTTCCCCCCTGCCGGGCGCGTTCGCCCGTGCGCTGGTGCTGACCGCCGCGGCCACCACCGCGCTGGGGGTGGCCACGGGGGGTGCCGCCCAGGCCGCCCCGGGCACGCCGGACGGGCCGTCGAACCGCAAGGACGTCAAGGCGCAGGTGGAACAGCTGTACGACGAGGCCGAGCAGGCCTCGGAGAAGTACAACGCCGCACTGGACGTCCAGCAGCGCCTCCAGCACGAGACCGGCACGCTCCAGCAGCAGGTCGCCGTCGCCCAGGGCGAGCTCAACGAGCTCCGCGGCGACCTCGCCACCGTGGCCGGCGCCGAGTACCGGGGCGGCGGGATGGCGCAGACCGTCCAGCTGATGCTCTCCACCGACCCGGAGGGCTACCTCTCCAAGGCCCGCAGCCTGGACCAGGCCGCCGAGCGGCAGAACGAGACGCTGCACGAGGTGGTGGCCCGTCAGCGCCGGCTCGACCAGCGCCGGTCGGAGGCCTCGATGAAGCTCTCCGAGCTGGAGGAGACCCGCCGGGCCCTGGCCGAGAGCAAGCAGCAGATCCAGCAGCGGCTGGCCAAGGCGCAGCGGCTGCTCAACAGCCTGGGGGCGGGCGAGCGGGCCCGGATGGTGGCCCAGGACGCCCGCGAGGCCGAGCAGCGGGCCACCCGCGGCACCGACCGCCTCGACCTGGGCACGGCCCCGCCCGCCTCCGAACGCGGCGCGGCCGCGCTGGCCGCCGCCGTGCGGATGATCGGTTCGCCCTATGTGTACGGATCCGCCGGGCCCCGCGCGTTCGACTGTTCCGGTCTGATGTACTGGAGCTGGCGGCAGGCCGGAGTGACCCTGCCGCGCACCTCGCAGGCCCAGGCGTACGCCGGCCGGCGGGTCAGCATCTCCGACGCGCGACCGGGAGACCTGGTGATCTTCTACCGGGACAGGCACCACGTCGGCATGTACGCCGGCGGCGGGGTGATCGTGCACGCCCCCTACCCGGGCGCCAAGGTCCGCTACGAGAGCGTCAACGCGATGCCCGTCGCGGAGGTGATCCGGCTCTGAGCCGGCCCGTCCCGACCCCTCCCGCCGACGCCGTGACACGCCGCCGCGCACTGTCCCGGCGCGGGGCCCTGCTGCTCGCGGCGGGGGGACTGGCCCAGCTGTCGCTGCCCCGGGCGGCTCCGGCGGCCTCCGTGGCCGCGGTGGCGGACCAGCGGGCCGAGGTGGTCGCGCTGCTGGCCGAGCGGGCCCGGACGCTGACCGCCCCACCGTCCGCGCCCCCGGTGGAGGCGGCCTACCGCAACCTCGTGCTCGGTCCGGCCGGTCGGCCGGACCGGCTCACCGCCACCGCCGAACTGACCGTCCGGGTGACCGGCTACGACGCCTACCCGGTGGTCCACCCGCGCCGGCTGGAGCTGTGGCGGACCGGCGGGGGCTGGCGGGTCGAACGCGAGGACGGCCCGGACGGGCCGGCGCCGCTCTGGGACTTCGGGACCGTCCGGGCGGCGGCCGGCGCGCACTGCCTGGTGCTCGGCCTGGCCGACGGCCCGGACCCGGCGCAGCTCACGGCCGTGGCCGACCGGGCAGTCCCGGCCGTCACCGCGCTCTGGGGCACCGCCTGGCCGGGCCGGCTGCTCCTGGAGCTGCCCGCCACCGAGGAGCAGTTCGGCCGGCTGCTGGACGCCGACCCGGCGGGCTGGACCGGCATGGTGGCGGTCACCACCGCCGCGCCCGGCGCCCCCCGGCACACCCCGGCCGACCGGGTGCTGGTCAACCCCGGAGCCTACCGGGGGCTCAGCGACTTCGGCCGCCAGGTGGTGATCACCCACGAGGCCGTGCATGTGGCGACCCGGGCCGACACCCGGGCCTGGACGCCGCTCTGGCTCTCCGAGGGCGTCGCCGACTGGACCGGCTACCGGGACTCCGGCCGCTCGCCCCGGCAGATCGCCCCCGAGCTGGCCCGGGACGTCGCCGCCGGCCGGGTGCCCTCGGCGCTCCCCGCCGACCGGGACTTCACCGCCGGGGCCGACGGCATCGCCCAGGCCTACGAGCAGGCCTGGCTGGCCTGCGACCTGATCGCCCGCCGCTTCGGGCCGGACCGGCTGGTCGGCTACTACCGGGCGGTCGGCGCGGCGGGCGCGGGCGCGGGCCGGGAGGAGCAGTCGGACCGCGTCCTGCGGGACGAGCTGGGCCTCGGACTGGCCGAGTTCACCGCGCTCTGGGTCGCCGAGGTCCGCCGACTGGCGGCCTAGCGCCGCCGCTGGGCCGGCGGCCGGTCGATGCCGTCCAGCAGGTCCTGCTCGTACGCGATCCCCGGGCGCACCGGGTAGCCGTTCGCCGACACCGGCTCCGGCTCCGCGCGGTCCAGCACGACGGTCGGCGGGAGCTGGGCGGCCCCGCGGGTCGAGCGCCAGAGCCGGACGCAGGAGAGCCCGGTGGCGGCCAGCAGCAGCAGGTTGCGCAGGGTCAGCGCGGTGACGGCCCAGGGCTCGCTGCCCACCAGCTCGCTGAAGAGCAGCGGGAACTCCACCACGGTCAGCGGCGTCGCGGCCAGGACCAGCAGCGCCACCGGGCGCTGGCTGGTGCCGCGCACGGTCAGGCAGACCGCCGCCACGCCGACCAGCCAGACCAGGTACTGCGGGCTGATCACCCGGCTGGTCACGGTGAAGATCAGCAGCGCGGCCAGCGCCGCGTCGTACATGGTCGCCGCGTTGCGGCGCTTGGCGGTGAAGCGCCAGAGCAGCAGCCAGGCGAAGCCCAGCAGGCTGCCGGCCAGCATCACCTTGCCGACCACGTTCACCCACGGCCCGAGCATCTCGACCGAGCCGTAGTTCATCGTCACCCTGCCGTCCCAGGCGCCGGCCATCCGGGCGAAGTGCAGCGGCAGCGCGCCGACCGACTCCACCTCGACGCCGCGGTCCTTCTGGAAGGTCAGGAACTCGAAGGCGCCGTTCATCCCGGCCGCCAGCAGGAAGCCCACCGAGACGGCGGTGGCCGCGGCGGCGGTCCAGGAGCGGCGGGTGCGGCGGCCGGACGGGGTGCCGATCAGGCCGATCAGCGGCCAGATCTTGATGATCCCGCCCAGCCCCAGCAGGATGCCGCCGATCGCCGGGCGGCGGATCAGCGCCAGCAGGCCGGCCACCGCGACGGCGGTGACGATGACGTCGTACCGGTTGTAGATCATCGGACCGAGCAGCGGCACGCCGGCCACCCAGACCCAGGCGCCGGTCAGGGCCCGGCCCCTGCGCAGGCCGGTACGCACCAGCAGGGCCATCGCGACCGCGTCGGCCAGCCCGCAGATCACCCAGAAGGAGACCAGGTACGACCAGGGCAGCAGCCCGGGCAGCATGATCACCAGGGCGGCGCCGGGCGGGTACTGCCAGGTCACGTCGTCCAGCGGGAAGGTGCCGGTCTGCAGGACGCCGTACCAGCCGTGGTAGATCAGCCAGACGTCCGTGGTGATGTCCCCGCCGGCCATCCGCAGCACGCCGGTCACCAGCAGCAGCAGCAGTGCCCGGGAGGCCAGCCACGTCCCGCCGAGCGCGCAGAGCGCCCCGGTACGCCGGGAGGGGCCGGTGGGGGCCGGTACGGGCTCCTGGCGGACGGCCAGCGCCGTGCCGGGGCCGTCGGCGCCGCTGGGTGAACCGGACTTGGTGGCCGGGGCCAACTCCACTGCGCTCCCTCGTTCGTCTCGGACGTCCCACCGGAGGCGTCGCGCGACGGACGCCCGGGCGGCCGGTGCCGGGCGCGGCGCCACGTTCGGCGGGGCCGCACCGGCTGCCTAGGTTCTAGGACAGACCCGGGGGAGAAACGGTTGCCGTGCGCGGATCCGTTCCCGGCGGGTCGTGGTGTTGACCTATCGTACGGATCACCCAGCGGTACACCGAGCACCCCCCGACCGAGCGAGCCGTGGCCAGATGCACAAGACCTTGATCGTCACCAATGACTTCCCGCCGCGACCCGGCGGCATCCAGGCCTTCGTCCACAACATGGCTGTCCGTCAGCCCGCCGGGAGCATCGTGGTCTACGCGTCGACCTGGCGCGACGGCGCCGAGGTCGCCCGCTTCGACGCCGAACAGCCGTTCCCGGTGATCCGCGACCGGGCGAAGGTGATGGTTCCCACACCGCGCGTCACCCGCCGGGCCGCCGAGATCCTCCGCGCCGAGAAGTGCGACTCGGTCTGGTTCGGCGCGGCCGCCCCGCTCGGGCTGATGGCGCCCGCGCTGCGCCGGGCCGGAGCCGGCGGGCGGCTGCTCGGCATGACGCACGGCCACGAGGCCGCCTGGGCCCAGCTCCCGGTGGCCCGGCAGCTGCTGCGCCGGATCGGCGCCGGTACCGACACCCTCACCTACCTCGGCGAGTACACCCGCTCCCGGATCGCCGACGCGGTCGGCCCGGAGGCGGCCGCCCGGATGGTGCAGCTGCCGCCGGGGGTCGACGAGCAGACCTTCCACCCCGACTCGGGCGGCGCCGAGCTGCGCCGCCGGCTCGGGCTGGCCGACCGGCCGGTGGTGGTCTGCGTCTCCCGGCTGGTGCCGCGCAAGGGCCAGGACACCCTGATCGAGGCGATGCCGCAGATCCTCGCCGAGGTGCCGGACGCCGTGCTGCTGATCGTCGGCGACGGCCCCTACCGGGCGGACCTGGAGAAGCTCGCCGACGCCCGGGGCGTGCGCCACGCGGTGCGGTTCACCGGCGCGGTGCCGTGGTCGGAGCTGCCCGCGCACTACGGCGCCGGGGACGTCTTCGCGATGCCCTGCCGGACCCGGCGGGGTGGGCTGGACGTCGAGGGCCTGGGCATCGTCTACCTGGAGGCCTCGGCGACCGGTCTGCCGGTGGTGGCCGGGGACTCCGGCGGCGCGCCGGACGCGGTGCTGGAGGGCGAGACCGGCTACGTGGTGCCGGGCGGCTCGCCGGCCGCCGCGGCCGAGCGGATCGTCCGGCTGCTGAACGACGAGGAGCTGCGCCGGCGGCTCGGCGAGGCCGGGCGGCGCTGGGTGGACCGCTCCTGGCGGTGGGACCTGCTGGCCGGGCGGCTGACCTCGCTGCTGGCGGGCTGACGAAGCGGTGCGGGCCCCGCCACCGCGGCGGGGCCCGCACCGTACGGTCAGCGCTGGTAGATCGCCTCGACGTCGGCCGCGAAGTCCTTCAGCACCAGGTTGCGCTTGAGCTTGAGCGACGGCGTGAGGTGGCCGCTCTCCTCGGAGAAGACGGTGTCCAGCAGTCGGAACTTCTTCACCGCCTCGGCGTGCGAGACGGCGGCGTTGCCGTCGTCCACGGCGGCCTGGACGGCGGCCAGCAGGTCCGCGTCCTCGCGCAGCTCGGCCACCGTGGCGGTGGCGGGCTTGCCGTTCAGCTCCTTCCACTTGGGGAAGAAGTCCTCGTCCACGGTGACCAGGCAGCCGATGAACGGCCTGCGGTCGCCGACCACCATCACCTCGCCGATCAGCGCGTGCGCCCGGATCCGGTCCTCGATCACCGCCGGGGCGACGTTCTTGCCGCCCGCGGTGACGATGATCTCCTTCTTGCGGCCGGTGATGGTGAGGTAGCCCTCGGAGTCCAGCGAGCCGATGTCGCCGGTGGAGATCCAGCCGTCCTTCAGCGCCTCGGCGGTGGCCTGCGGGTTGTTCCAGTAGCCGGTGAACACCTGCGGGCCCTTGAACAGGACCTCGCCGTCCTCGGCGATCCGGACGGCGGCGCCGGGCAGCGGCTGGCCGACCGTACCGATCTTCGGCTTGTCCCACGGGTTGAAGGCGGTGGCCGCGCAGGTCTCGGTCAGGCCGTAGCCCTCCAGGACGGTGAAGCCGATGCCCCGGTAGAAGTGGCCGAGCCGCTCGCCGAGCGGGGCGCCGCCGGAGATCGCGTGGGTGGCCCGGCCGCCGAGCGCGGCGCGCAGCTTGCTGTAGACCAGCTTGTCGAAGATCTTGTGCTTGATCCGCAGGCCCAGGCCCGCGCCGCCGGCGTCCAGCGCCCGGCTGTACGCGATCGCGGTGTCGGCGGCCTTGTCGAAGATCTTGCCCTTGCCGTCGGCCTGGGCCTTCGTGCGGGCGGTGTTGTAGACCTTCTCGAACACTCTCGGCACGCCCAGGATCAGGGTGGGCCGGAACGCCGCCAGCTCGGCGGTGACGTCCTTGATGTCCGAGACGTGGCCGAGCTTGATCGGGGCCATCGCGGGGGCGATCTCGGCGATCCGGCCGAGCACGTGGGCCAGCGGCAGGAAGAGCAGCACCGAGCTCTCGCCGGTGCGGAACAGCGGGGCCAGCCGCTCCACGATGTTGCCGCACTCGGCCATGAAGTTGGCGTGGGTCAGCTGGCAGCCCTTGGGGCGGCCGGTGGTGCCCGAGGTGTAGACGACGGTGGCGATCGAGTCGGCCGTCGCCAGCGACCGGCGCTCGGCCACGGTCGCGTCGGTGACGTCCCGGCCCGCCCCGGCCAGCGCCGCCAGGGCGCCGCCCTCGATCTGCCAGGTCTGCCGCAGCAGCGGCAGGCGCCCCCGGACCTCCTCGACCACCGCGGCGTGCTGGGCGGTCTCGGTGAGGACGGCCACCGCCCCGGAGTCGCCGAGGATCCACTCCACCTGTTCGGCGGAGGAGGTCTCGTACACCGGCACGGTGATCGCGCCGGCCGTCCAGATCGCGAAGTCCAGCAGCGTCCACTCGTAGCGGGTGCGGGACATGATGCCCACCCGGTCGCCGGGCTCGATGCCCGCGGCGATCAGACCCTTGGCGGCGGCGTGCACCTCGACCAGGAACTGGGCGGCGGTCAACTCCTGCCACCGGCCGTCCACCTTGCGACTGAGCACCACGACGTCCGGGTGCCGCTCGGCGTTCTGGTGCACGAGGTCGGAGAGGTTACCGCCGCTCGGTACCTGGTAGAGGGCCGGAAGGCTGAAGTCGAGCAAGACTGCTCCTCGTTCGCGACGCTGCGGGACGGCAGGACGTTACTGCCCGGTAGGCAGCTTCGACCAGGGGGGTCGGCTCCGGTGTTCGAAGTGTCACACCTTTACCCGGTCCGACCAGGCCGTGACCGGGTCGTTCGAATGGCACCCTACGGCAGCCCGGACGTGACCGGCGGGTAGCCTGCGAGCGCCCCCCCGAGCCCGGGGCCGCGCACCCTCCGAGCCCCGGACCTGAGGGATCGCCGGGCGCGATAGCCTGCTCCGGGCGCACCCGACCGAGCAGGCTCGGCCGGGCCGGCAGCAAGGGACGACGCGGAGGGCCATACCCATGGCGGAGCACACCAGGTCGAGCATCACCATCGACGCGACCCCGGCGAAGGTCATGGCCGTGATCGCCGACTTCGCCGCCTACCCGGCCTGGACCGGCGAGGTCAAGGAGGTCGAGGTGCTGGAGACCGCCGAGAACGGCCGCGCCGCCCAGGTGCGCCTGCTGCTCGACGCCGGCGCCATCCGCGACGAGCACGTGCTGGCCTACACCTGGGACGGCGACCGCGAGGTCGGCTGGACGCTGGTGCGCAGCCAGATGCTCCGTTCGCTGGACGGCTCCTACTCGCTCGCCCCGCTGGACGGCGGCCGGACCGAGGTCACCTACCAGCTGGCCGTCGACGTCAAGATCCCGATGCTCGGGATGATCAAGCGCAAGGCCGAGAAGGTCATCATCGACCGGGCGCTGGCCGGACTGAAGAAGCGGGTCGAGGGCTGACGCCGGGAAAGCGGGGCTGGACGGCATGACGGCGACACGCACCATCCTGGTCAGCGGCGACGTGGCGGCGCCCATGGTGGCCGCCGCCACCGCCCTGCACGCCGCCCGGCAGGGGCGGCGCACCCTGCTGCTGGCCGCCGACGACCCGCACCGCACCCTGGACGCCGTCCTCGGCGCCCGGCTGGAGCCCGAACCGGCCCCGTACGCCCCCGGCCTGACCGTGGCCCGGATCGACGAGCAGGCCGCGTTCCGGCACGCCCTCGGCGAGATCGGCGGCCGGATCAAGCCCGCGCTCGACCTGCTCGGCGCCGACCCGCTCGACCCCGAGGAGCTCACCGCCCTTCCCGGCACCGCCCGGCTCGCCCTGCTCCGGGCCCTGCCCGCCGCCGAGGCCGACGTCCTGGTGGTGCTCGCCCCGCCGCCCGCCGAGCTGATCGCCGCGCTCGCGCTGCCCGAGCAGCTGGAGCGCTACCTGGCCCGGCTGGTGCCCGAGCAGCGGCAGGCCGCCCGGGCGCTGCGCCCGCTGCTGGCCGGCCTGGCCGGGGTGCCGATGCCCGCCGACTGGCTCTACGAGGGCCGGACCAAGGCGGCCGCCGCGCTCGCCGAGGCCCGTGCGGCGTTCGCCGCCCCCGGCACCAGCGTCCGCCTGGTCACCGCCGCCGACGCCCACCCGTACGGGGAGCTGCGCCGGATCCGGGCCGGGCTGGCGCTGCACGGCCACCGGCCGGACGCCGTGGTGGTGCACGGCGCGCTGCCGGACGCCGCCGCCGACTCGGCCGACCCCTGGCTGGCCGGGCTGGCCCGGCGCCGGCAGGAGGAGCTGGCCGCGCTGACCGCCGCGAGCGACGTCCCGGTGCTGGTCACCGGGTTCGCCGAGGTCACCCTGGAGGCCGTCGCGGACCGCCTCTACGGCGCGGGCGCCGGCCCGGCCCCGCTCGACCCGAAGCCGTGGAGCGTCGAGGACCGGCTGGCCGAGGACGGACTGCTGGTCTGGCACCTCGCGCTGCCCGGCGCCGAGCGGGCCGACCTGGACCTGGTGCGGCGCGGCGACGAACTCGTGGTCGGCCTCGGTGCCCACCGGCGGGTGCTCACGCTGCCCTCGGCGCTGCGCCGCTGCACGGTGGCGGGCGCGGGCCTGCACGACGGAGCGCTCGCCGTCCGCTTCGCGCCCGATCCGGCGCTCTGGCCGCGCGGCTGAGCACCCTGCGCGGACGCGGCCGGGCCTGCCGCGCCGCCCGGTGACCGTGCGCCGGTTCGTCTCCCGCGCCGCCCGGTGACCGTGCGCCGGCCCCGATGGCGGGCCGTCGGGGCGGTCGGGCCCGTCCGGTAGCGTCGGGGTCAGGGGCCGCAGGCGCGGCCGGAGCTGAGGAGACGCCCGCGATGACCACTGCCGACGACCGCACCGAGCAGGCCGCCGAGCACCCGTTCGGCCCGGAGCTGGGCCCGCTGGTGGACGAGGTGCGCCGGTTCGCGTCCGTCGTCGGCCAGAAGGCCCAGGAGGCGAGCGCCGACACCCTGATCTCGCTGGCCGGCCTCGCCGAGCGCCTGCGCGAGAAGCAGCCCGAGGTGTACGGCCATCTGTCCGCCGCCGGCACCGGCCTGGCCGCCGCCGGCGGGGAGCTGATGGCCGCCTACCGGGCCGCCGTGGCCGGCCACGAGCACCGCTGGACCGCCGGGGACGCCGCGCGCAGCGAGCGGATCGACCTCGACACACCTGACGGGCCGTCCGACAAGCAGTGAAGCCCGGACTCCCGGGAAGTGACCGTGCGGACCCCTGCTGTGACGGAGCGGGGCGGAATGTACGACTTTTGAAGCTGCTCGGCGAGCTTGGTCGCGAATTGTCTTCGGTTAATGTAGGCGACGGTGTGTACGGGGGCAGGGTTGGACGGTACCGTTCCGTCCAGCGGGAACGAGTGAATAGCTGAGGGACACATGGCTCTGACCATCGGCGTCGACGTCGGCGGGACCAAGATCGCGGCAGGCGTGGTCAACGAGGCGGGCGAGATCCTGGCCCGGACCAGGGTGCCCACCCCGGCCGACCCGCAGTGGGCGGTCGATGCCATCGCGCAGGCCGTGCGCGAGCTCAAGGAGCAGTACCCCGACGTGGTCGCGGCCGGCGTCGGAGCCCCCGGCTTCGTCGACCGCGACCGCTCCACGGTGATCTTCGCCCCCAACATCGACTGGGAGGACGAGCCGCTGCGCGGCCGGATCGAGGAGCTCACCGGCCTGGACACGGTGGTCGAGAACGACGCCAACTGCGCCGCCTGGGCCGAGTTCCGCTTCGGCGCCGCCGCCGAGTACTCGGACATGGTGCTGATCACCGTCGGCACCGGCATCGGCGGCGGGATCGTCCTGGACGGCCGGCTGCACCGCGGCCGGTTCGGCGTGGCCGGCGAGATCGGCCACCTCAACATGGTCCCCGACGGCCTGCCCTGCGGCTGCGGCGGCAAGGGCTGCTGGGAGCAGTACGGCTCGGGCCGGGCGCTGCGCCGCTACGGCCGGGAGATGGCCGCCGCCGACCCGGTGCGCGGCCGACGGATGCTGGATCTCAACGACGGCGTCGCCGAGACCATCCGCGGCATCCACATCACCGAGGCGGCCGAGGCGGGCGACCCGCTCGCCCTGGACTGCTACAACGAGCTGGCCGACTGGCTGGGCCGCGGCATGGCCGACCTCGCCGCGCTCTTCGACCCGGCGGTCTTCGTGCTGGGCGGCGGGGTCTCCGACTCCGGCCGGCTGCTGCTCGACCCGGTCGCCAAGGCCTTCGAGCACTACCTGACCGGCGGGGTGCACCGCCCGCGCGCCGAGGTGGTGCTCGCCTCGATGGGCTCCGCCTCCGGCATCGCCGGCGCGGCGGACCTCGCCCGCACCGTCTGACCCACCCCGCACCCGCCGACGGCGGCGGCGCGACCGGAGCCCTCGTGGCCCGGCCGCGCCGCCGCCGTCGTGTTCCGCCCCGGCCGCCCGCCCCTGTCGTACGGTCGACACCGGACGAAGGGGAGGACCGCCTTGACCACCGGACCGACCGACCTGCCGCCGCCCGGGCCGCGGCGGCTGCGGCTGCTCAGCTACAACATCCGCTCGCTCCGCGACGACCGGCGCGCCCTCGTTCGGGTGATCCGGGCCTGTGAACCGGACGTGGTCTGCGTTCAGGAGTCGCCGCGTTACTGGCGCCCGCGGGGCCGGGCGGCCTGGCTGGCGCGGGCGACCGGCACCGAGGTGCTGGCCGGCGGCGGCCGGATCGCCGCGGGGCCGCTGCTGCTCGGCGGCCCGGGCGTGGAGCTGCTCGCGGTCCACGACCGGCTGCTGCCCAAGACCCGCGGGCTGCACGCGCGCGGCTTCGCGAGCGCGCTGGTCCGGATCGCCGGCTCGGCGCCGTTCGGCGTCACCAGCTGCCACCTGAGCCTGGACGCCGAGGAGCGCCGCGGCCAGTTCGAGCTGCTGCTGGACCAGCTGAAGATCACCGAACTCGGCGTGGTGGCGGGGGACTTCAACGAACACCCGGACGGCGCCGGCTGGCAGCTGCTGGCCGGCCGGCTGCAGGACGGCCATGTCGCGGCGCCCTGGGGCGGCACCTTCACGTCCGTCCCGGAGAACCCCTACCAGCGGATCGACGCCGTCTTCGCGACCCCCGGCGTCCGGGTGCTCGCGTGCGGGGTGCCGCACGGCCTGCCCGGGGTCACCGAGGGCGATCTGCGGGCCGCCACCGACCACCTGCCGCTGCTCGCCGTCCTGGAGCTCCCGGCCGGTTGAACTCCGTGGCCGGGCCGGGGTGACCGGCCCGGCCACAGGCCGCCGGCCCTACACGACGGCGCCGCCGTGCGGGTCGTCCGGCTCGTCCTCGTCGCGCTCCTTCATCCGGACCACCAGGGTGACGAAGCCACCGAGGAACGCGGTCACGCCGACCCAGGCCGGCCAGCCGGACACCTCGCGCCAGACCACCGCGTCGAACAGCAGCAGGGCCGGGCCGCCGAGCACGGCGAGCCAGGCGAACTTGGCGGTGACGTCGGCGGCGGGCAGCGGCGGCGGCTCCGGCGGGACGAAGTGGCCCTCGTCCGTCTCCTCGGTCAGCTCGAAGTCGCGCGGGCCCGATCCGGCGGCCGGCATCACCGGGCGGGTGGAGCGGGGCCGCGGCTGCGGTGCCAGGTCGGCGAGGTCGTCCGGGTCGGTGCCCTCCTTGAACCCGCCCTTGAGCTCGCCGCGCGCCCGGAGGTCCTCGACCTCCGGCCAGTCCGGGTTGTTGAGGTCGACGGGGTCGTCGAACTGGGCGACCAGCGCGGCGAAGATCTCGTCCTGCTCGGCCTGGCTGCGCTCGGGCGCCCGCCGCACCCGGGGCGCTTCGGGCGCCGGGGCGGCCTCACCCGAGGCGCCCTCGGTCTTCACGCCGTCGGTCTTCGCGCTCTCGGTCTTGGCGGCCTCGGTCCTCACGCCGTCGGCCTTGGCGGCCTCGGCCTTCGAGGCGTCCGCCTCGGTGTTCTCCGCGTCCTCGCGGGGCGCCTCGTCCTCGCCGCCCGCCGTGCTGCTCTCGTGCACTTCCGGCCCTTCAGCCTTGGTGATCGTCGGATTCGATCCGGGTGACGCCCGCCGCGTGCGCGGGAGCCAGCCGTCGGATGAAGTCCTGGCCGGCCGCGAATATTTCCGGCGCGTCGTGGTCCAGCGTCGCGACGTGGTAGCTGCGCTGGCACAACCGCTCCGTCACGTCGGTCGAGGATATCCGGGCCAGCACCAGTTCCGAGTTGGCCGCCGAGACCACGTGGTCCTGCGGGCTGTGGAAGAGCAGGACCGGCTGGGTCACCTGCGGCAGCCGGCGCTGCACGTCCTTCCAGAGCCGGGCCAGCGACCAGGCGGCGTGCAGCGGCGTCCGGTCGTAGCCGACCTCGACGGAGCCCGGGCGGGCGATGTCGTTGGCGATCCCGGGCAGGCTCGGCACCACGTGGCGCAGCACCGGAAGCAGCACGCTCGCGGGGTTGTCGGAACGCACCGACGGGTTGACCAGCACCAGTCCGGAGACCGCCGGGCCGTGCAGCGCGGCCAGCCGCAGCGCCAGCCCGCCGCCCATCGACAGCCCGAGGACGAAGACCCGCTCGCACTCGGCGGCCAGCGCCAGCAACTCCCGCTCGACCTCCGCGTACCAGTCCTCCCAGCGGGTCACCTGCATGTCCTGCCAGCGGCTGCCGTGGCCGGGCAGCAGCGGCAGCGAGACGGTGTACCCGGCCGCCGCCAGCTCCTCGGCCCACGGGCGCAGCGACTGCGGCGAGCCGGTGAACCCGTGGCAGAGCACTACGCCCACCGGCCCGCCCCGGTGGCGGTACGGTTCGGCACCGGGCAGCAGCGGCATGACGGGCTCCTTCGCGGGCGGCGGCGCGTTGGGACGGGGGAGGGCGGAACGGCGGGCTGCGGAAACCGCATCGTCCCACGCGCCCGCACGCGTCGTACACCCCTGCCGGACACCCCGGCGGGGCGGGGCGGGGCGCGGGCGGTGGCCGCGGGGCATTAGGATCGACCGGTCCGCATAACAGGAGGCCCGGCGTTGTTCTACCGACTGATGAAGATGATCGTCGCGCCACTGCTACGGATCTTCTTCCGGCCGTGGATCGAGGGTGAGGAGAACATCCCCGCCGAGGGTGCCGCGATCATCGCGAGCAACCACCTCTCCTTCTCGGACTCCTTCTTCTTCCCCGCGCTGATCAGGCGTCGGGTGACCTTCATCGCCAAGGCGGAGTACTTCAACACGCCGGGCCTGAAGGGCAAGCTGACGGCCGCCTTCTTCAAGGGCGTCGGACAGCTGCCGGTGGACCGCTCCGGCGTGCGCGGCGCGGGCGAGGCGGCGATCCGCAGCGCGATCGCCGTGCTGGACCGCGGCGAGCTGTTCGGCGTCTACCCGGAGGGCACCCGTTCGCCCGACGGCAAGCTGTACCGCGGCAAGGTCGGCGGCCTGGCCCGCGTCGCGCTGGCCACCGGCGCGCCGGTGATCCCGGTCGCGATGATCGACACCGAGAAGGTGCAGCCGCCCGGCCAGGTCGTCCCCAACTTCGGCATCCGTCCGGGCATCCGGATCGGCCGGCCGCTGGACTTCTCCCGCTACCACGGCATGGAGAACGACCGCTTCATCCTCCGTTCGGTGACGGACGAGGTGATGTACGAGATCATGCGGCTCTCCGGCCAGGAGTACGTGGACGTCTACGCGACCGCCGCCAAGCGGCAGATCGCCGACGACAAGAAGCGTGCCGACGCCGAGCGCAAGGCCGTCCAGAAGGCCGAGCAGGCCGCCGCCAAGGCCGAGAAGGCGGAGGCGGAGAAGGCGCAGAAGGCCGCCGAGCAGGAGCAGAAGGACAGCGGGTCAGCCTAGGCCGGGAGGCCGGATCCGCCCGCAGGGGGAGGGGCACGGAGATGTCGGACGGGAACAGACCCGGAGCGGTCGGCGCGGCGGTGGCGGCCGGCGGCATGTCCGTCGAACTGCCGCTCTGGCGGGCCATCTCGTTCTTCCGGGTGCTGGCGCTCTGCTACGCGGTGCTGCGCTACCTCGACTCGTACCTGGAGTTCCTGCACCCCGTCGCCGGCTGGATCTACCTCGGCGCGCTGACGCTCTGGACGCTCGCCAGCACCCGCGCCTTCGCCGGGCCGCTGCGCTGCACCTGGTACGTGCTCGGCACCGACCTCACCCTGGTCGTCACCGGCATCGTGATGAGCGGGATGACCGACGACCCGGCCCGGATCGCCCACGGCGCGCCCACGCTGCCCACCATCTGGGCGGCCGGCACCGTCCTGGGCTTCGCGGGCCGGGGCGGCTGGCGCTGGGCGGCGGCGGCCGGATCGGTGATCGGGGTGGCGAACATCCTCGGCCACGGCGGTCCGACCGGCGACAACATCCACAACATCGTGCTGCTGATGGTGGCCGGCTGCGCGATCGGCTACGTGATCGAACTGGCCCGCGCCAGCGAGGCGACGCTGACCCGGGCGCTCCAGGTCGAGGCCGCGAACCGGGAGCGCGAGCGGCTCTCCCGGGACATCCACGACGGGGTGCTCCAGGTGCTCGCCCTGGTCCAGCGCCGGGGCGGCGAGCAGGGCCCCGGCCGGGGCGCGGACTTCGCCGAACTCGGCCGGCTGGCCGGCGAGCAGGAGCGCGCGCTGCGGGCCCTGATGAGCGGCGGACCGCTGCCCGCGCAGCGCGCGTCGCTGGAGCCGCAGGACCTGCGCACCCTGCTCGGCCCCTACACGGACGAGCGGATCACCCTCTCCGCCCCCGGCACCCCGGTGCTGCTGCCCGGCCCGGCGGCCGGCGAGCTGGCGGCGGCCGTGGGCGCCGCGGTCGACAACGTCCGCCGGCACGCCGGGCCCGGGGCGCATGCCTGGATCCTGCTGGAGGACGAGCCGGAGGCCGTCACGGTCAGCGTCCGCGACGACGGTCCGGGCTTCGCGGCCGGGCGGCTCGGTGAGGCGGAACAGGCCGGCCGGCTGGGCGTCTCCCAGTCGATCCGCGGCCGGCTGCTGGACCTCGGCGGTACGGCCGAGCTGTACTCGGTGCCCGGGGAGGGCGTCGAGGTCGAACTGCGCGTCCCGAGGAGGGGTTCCGATGGCTGACCAGCCGATGACCGACCGGCCGCCGGTGCGGGTGATGGTCGTGGACGACCACCCGGTGTGGCGCGACGCCGTGTCGCGCGACCTCGCCGAGGCGGGGCTGGACGTGGTGGCCACCGCCGGGGACGGCGAGGAGGCCGTCCGCCGGGCCCGTGCCTGCGCCCCGCAGGTGGTGGTGCTGGACCTCAACCTGCCCGGCCTGTCCGGCGCCGAGGCCTGCCGCCAGGTGGTCGCCCAGGATCCCTCGGTGCGCGTCCTGGTGCTCTCCGCCAGCGGTGAGCACGCGGACGTGCTGGAGGCGGTGAAGTCCGGGGCGACCGGCTACCTGGTGAAGTCGGCCGGCCGTGACGAGCTGCTGGACGCGGTGCGCCGCACCGCCGTCGGCGACGCGGTCTTCACCCCGGGCCTGGCCGGGCTGGTGCTCGGCGAGTTCCGCCGGCTGGCCGCCGAGCCGGCCGCCCCGACGGCCCCCGCCGCGCCGCAGCTGACGGCCCGGGAGACCGAGGTGCTGCGGCTGGTCGCGAAGGGCCTGTCGTACCGGCAGATCGCCGACCGGCTGGTGCTCTCCCACCGCACGGTGCAGAACCACGTCCAGAACACCCTCGGCAAGCTCCAGCTGCACAATCGGGTCGAACTGGTCCGGTACGCGATCCAGCAGGGCCTGGACGACGAGGCCTGACGCCCCGGGGCGGGGGCGCGCCGGCCGAACGGGCGCGCCCCGCCCGGGGTCTCAGCCGTGGACGGCGGCGGCCGACCGCAGCAGTTCGGCGACGATCCCGACGCCGTCCCGGGTGAGCACCGACTCCGGGTGGAACTGCAGCCCGGCGAACCCGGCGCCGCGCAGCGCGTGGACGTCGCCGGTCAGCCGGTCCCGGGAGACCTCGACGCCCTCGGCGGCGAGCCGGGCGGCGTCCTGGTCCGAGCAGCGCGCGGTGAAGGTGTTGTAGAAGCCCACCGTGTGCCGGGCGCCGAAGAGTTCGACCGTCTCCTGGGCGCCCTGGTGGGGCACGGCCTTGCGGGCCAGCGGCAGTCCGAGCCGCTCCGCGAGCAGCTGGTGGCTCAGGCAGACGGCGAGCAGGGGCGCGGTGCGGGCACCGGAGCGGACGGCGGCCAGCGCGTCGGCGACGATCGGGCGCAGGACGGCCATCTTGGGGTCGTCGGCGGCGGCCGGGTCGCCCGGGCCGGGGCCGAGCACCAGCGGGCCGGGGTGGGCGGCGACCCGCTCGCGCAGGCCGGCTTCGTCGAAGCGCGCCACGGTGACCCGGTGGCCGAGCGAGGTCAGCAGGTGGGCGAGCATCGAGGTGAAGGTGTCCTCGCCGTCCACCACCAGGGTCTCCTCGCTCCGGGTGACGGGGGCCGGCTCCTGCATCCGGAGCCAGAACGGCGCGAGGTCGGCCCGCCGGGCGTCCAGCGCGGCCTGGACCCGGTGGTCCTCGGCGAGTCGCGGGCCGGACGGGTTGGGGAGCCGGGCGGGGGCCGGGCGGGCGCCGATCGCGGTGAGCACCCCGGCGGCCTTGGCGTGGGTCTCGGCGACCTCGGAGTCCGGGTCGGAGTGGCGGACCAGGGTCGCGCCGACCCGGACGACCAGCCGGCCGGTGGCCGGGTCGATGTCGGCGGTGCGGATGCAGATCGGGGAGTCCATCTGCTGGCCCCCGCTGGCCGAGCGGCCGATCAGGGCGAGCGCGCCGGCGTAGTAGCCGCGCCCGCCGCGCTCGTACCGGCTGATCACCCGGGTGGCGTTCTGGACCGGGCTGCCGGTGACGGTGGCGGCGAACATGGTCTCCTTCAGCACCTCGCGGACGTCCAGCGAGGTGCGCCCGCGCAGCTCGTACTCGGTGTGCGCGAGGTGGGACATCTCCTTGAGCCGGGGGCCGAGCACCTGGCCGCCGAGGTCGCCGACGGTGCACATCATCTTGAGTTCCTCGTCGACCACCATGGTCAGCTCCTCCAGCTCCTTGGGGTCGCGGAGGAAGGCGAGCAGCGAGTCGATGTCGGAGCCGCCCGCCGGATAGCGGTAGGTGCCGGAGATCGGGTTCATCACGACCGTGCCGCCGCTCTGGCGGACGTGCACCTCGGGGGAGGCGCCGACCAGGACCCGCTCCCCGGTGTGCACCAGGAAGGTCCAGTAGGCGCCGCGCTCCTGTTCGAGCAGCCGGCGGAAGAGCGTCAGCGCGAGCGCGGGGGAGTAGTCCTCCAGGGTGGCGGTGAAGTCCCGCCGGATGACGAAGTTGGCGCCCTCGCCCCGGCCGATCTCGTCCGCGATCACCCGGCGGACGATCCCGGCGTACTCCTGGTCGTCGATGTCGAAGGCGCCGCCGGTCAGGGCGACCGGCCGCCGGGGGAGCGCCGGGAGCAGCTCGGCCAGCGGGAGGGCGTACTGCTCGGTGACCGAGAGCGCCTGCAGCGGGGTGGCGTCGTCGACGGCCTCGAAGCCGCGCTCGCGGATCTGCCGGAACGGGACGAGGGCGAGCAGGTCGTGCACCGGGCCGTCGGCCGGGACGCCCGCGCGGACCGGCAGGTCGGCCAGCCGTTCGTAGCTGTCGACGGTGCCCAGCAGGACCTCGACGGTGTCCGGCGCGAGCCGGGGGGCGCGGCGGTGCAGCAGGGCGAACGCCGGGGCGTCGGGGCCGGTGAGGCGGGCGAGCAGGTCGGCTGCGAGGTTCACGGTGCGGCTTCCTTCCGGGAGGGCGGGTGCGGTGGTTCGGGGTTCCGCTCCCGGGAGGGCCGTCTGCGCCGAAACGCCGACGGCCGCCCCGAGGGGCGGCCGTCGTGTTCGTCTAGGAACGCGCGATCGGTGGGCCACCCGAGGGGTCGGCCCACCACCAGGAAAAGGTGTGCGGCGCGTTCATGCGTCGAGCGTAGCGGATCCGGCGGGCGCCGTGAGCCGCCTCACACGATTGTCCACCGGGTGTCTCACCCAGCGAGCGGCGGTCACAATTCGGTTGTCCCACCCCGTAGCCTTGCCGTGTGACCGTGACGAATCCCCACCCCTGGCAGTCCCTGCCCGCGGCGCAGCAGCCTGAATGGCCGGACCACGAGGCTCTGCGCAAGACCCTTGCGGAGCTTGCCTCCTATCCGCCGCTCGTCTTCGCGGGCGAGTGCGACCAGCTGCGCGCCCGGCTCGGTGCCGTGGCGCGTGGTGAGGCGTTCCTCCTGCAGGGCGGTGACTGCGCCGAGGCCTTCGACGGTGTCTCGGCCGAGCACATCCGGAACAAGCTGAAGACCCTGCTGCAGATGGCGGCCGTGCTGACGTACGCCGCCTCCGTCCCCGTGGTGAAGGTCGGCCGGATCGCCGGCCAGTACTCCAAGCCGCGCTCCAAGTCGACCGAGACCCGCGACGGCGTGACGCTGCCGGTCTACCGGGGCGACTCGGTGAACGGCTTCGACTTCACTCCCGAGTCCCGGAACCCGGACCCGGAGCGCCTGAAGCGGATGTACAACGCCTCCGCCGCGACGCTCAACCTGGTCCGCGCCTTCACCACCGGCGGGTACGCCGACCTGCGCCAGGTGCACGCCTGGAACCAGGACTTCGTGCGAAACTCGCCGGCCGGCCAGCGCTACGAGCAGCTCGCCCGCGAGATCGACAACGCGCTGGCGTTCATGAACGCCTGCGGCGTGGCGCCGGAGGAGTTCAAGACCGTCGAGTTCTACTCCTCGCACGAGGCGCTGATCCTCGACTACGAGACCGCGCTGACCCGCGTGGACTCGCGGACCGGCGAGCTGTACGACGTCTCCGGCCACATGGTCTGGATCGGCGAGCGCACCCGCCAGCTGGACCACGCGCACATCGAGTTCGCGTCCAGGATCCGCAACCCGATCGGGGTGAAGCTCGGCCCGACCACCTCGGTCGACGAGGCGCTCACCCTGATCGAGAAGCTGGACCCGGAGCGCGAGCCCGGCCGGCTCACCTTCATCACCCGGATGGGCGCGGGCAAGATCCGCGAGCACCTGCCCACCCTGGTGGAGAAGGTCACCGCCTCCGGCGCCCAGCCGGTCTGGATCTGCGACCCGATGCACGGCAACACCTTCGAGGCCTCCAGCGGCCACAAGACCCGCCGCTTCGACGACGTGCTCGACGAGGTCAAGGGCTTCTTCGAGGTGCACCGCGGCCTCGGCACCCACCCGGGCGGCATCCACGTGGAGCTGACCGGCGACGACGTCACCGAGTGCGTCGGCGGCGGCGACGAGGTCCTGGTGGACGACCTGCACCAGCGCTACGAGACGGCCTGCGACCCGCGGCTCAACCGCAGCCAGTCGCTGGACCTGGCCTTCCTGGTGGCCGAGATGTACCGCGGCGGCAACTGAGCCGTCGCCCCCGGGCGGGCCGTGCGGCCGACCCGGATGTGACGAAAGCCCCTCCGGATTCGGGATTTCCGAACCCGGAGGGGCTTTTTCATGCCCGGATCCCCGGGTAAGGTGAGGCTTAGTGAACTAAGGCATGCCTTAGTCAAGATCGATTTCGAGCCAGTCGCTTCGCAGGGAGAGACCGCGATGTACGTGTGCATGTGCCATGCGGTCACCGAGGCCCAGGTGAAGAAGGAGATCGACGCGGGTGCCAACACCCCGCGCCAGATAGCCCGGGGCTGCAAGGCCGGTACCGACTGCGGCTCCTGCGTCCGACGGATCCAGGCGCTGCTCGGTGAGCACGGCGCACGCCCCTGCCCGACCGCCCGGCTGGCGGCCAAGCTGGGGCTGGCCGACGACCAGGAGGCCGAACCGCGGGACGGGGCCCAGGCGCCGGCCGTCCTGCCGGCCCGGCCGCTGCGCGCGGCCTGAGGGTACGGCCGGGTTCAGGACTCCGGCTGCTCGATCAGCTGGGCGAGGTAGAGCGCCTCCCCGAGCTTCTCCAGCAGTTCCAGCTGGGTGTCGAGGTAGTCGATGTGGTGCTCCTCGTCGGCCAGGATGTCCTCGAAGATGTTCGCCGAGGTGACGTCGTTCTTGGCCCGCATGACCACGATCCCGCGCTTCAGCCGGTCGATCGCCTCGACCTCGACCTGGCGGTCCGCCTCGAACATCTCCTTGACGGTCTGGCCGATCCGGACGTGGAAGAGCCGCTGGTAGTTGGGCAGCCCGTCCAGGAAGAGGATCCGGTCGGTGAGCACCTCGGCGTGCTTCATCTCGTCGAAGGACTCGTGCCGGGTGTACTTGGCGAGCTTCGTCCAGCCGTTGTTCTCCTGCATCTTCGCGTGCAGGAAGTACTGGTTGATGGCGGTCAGCTCGGCGGTGAGCTGCTCGTTGAGGAATTCGATGACCTCGGTGTCGCCCTTCATGGCGGTGCCTTCCTGCTTCGCGTCCGGGACTCACGGCCGTACCCTCCGGCTGCACGCATCCTGGCACCGCGCCGGGGCCGAATTCCAGTAAGTTCACACTCACTAGGACATGTGTCGGAATATCCGATTTGGTGGCCCAATGGGCCGTACGGGCGGGGCGCACGGCACCCGAAAGGGGCGCGCGCCAGGCGTTGTCCGCCGTCTGTCACCATGGAGCCATGGGTCAGTCCGAGCAAGAACCACCTCCGCCGTCTGACCCGAGACTCCCGCCGGGCCAGCGGACGCAACGCGGCTGGCCCGCCCTGCACTACGGCCCCGTGCCCCGCTTCAAGCCGCTGACCTGGGACTTCCAGGTGTTCGGCGCCACCACCTCGGCGGCGAAGCACCGCTGGGACTTCGCCGGCTTCAACGACCTGCCCCGGGCGACCGTCCGCGCCGACTTCCACTGCGTGACCAAGTTCTCCGTGCTCGGCAGCGAGTGGACCGGCGTGTCGGCCTCCGAAGTGCTGGCCCGGGTGCCTCCGGCGCCCGGTGTCACCCATGTGATGGTCTGGGCGGAGTACGGCTACAGCGCCAACCTCCGGCTGGCCGACTTCGCCGACCCCGCGACGCTCTTCGCCACCCACCGCAACGGCGAGCCGCTCACCGCCGAGCACGGCTTCCCCGTCCGGCTGGTCGTCCCGCACCTCTACGCCTGGAAGGGGCCCAAGTGGGTGCGGGCGGTGGAGTACATGCGGGCGGACCGGCGCGGCTTCTGGGAGGAGCGCGGGTACCACAACCTGGCCGACCCCTGGCGCGAGCAGCGCTACTCCTACCAGGAGGAGCCGGGCGACGGGCCGCTGCGGTAGCGGCCCCTCAGGGCCGGATGTTCTGGTTCAGCCGGAACAGGTTGCCCGGGTCGTACCGCCGCTTCAGTTCGGTCAGACGGGCGTAGTTGCCCCGGTAGTTGGCCTCGATCCGGTGCTGGTCGTCGTGGTCCATGAAGCCGATGTAGCCGCCCTCGTCGGAGTGCGGGGCGAGCGCGTCGTAGTAGCCGCGCACCCAGGCGGTGTCGGCCGCGTCGTCGGCCGGGTCGGTCCAGGCCGCGAGGATCACGGTGGCGAAGGTCGCCTCCCGGTGCGCGAAGGCCGTCGCGTCGGCGGGCACCCGGTGGCAGGCGCCGTTGATCGGGTAGATGTGCACCGCCGAGTGGACCGTGGGCACCCGCGGGCCGTGCTCGGTGTGCGCGGCGATCGCCGCGTCCGTCAGCTCGGTCGCGAAGGCGCCCTTCCAGTACTGCCGCAGGCCGGGCGGCAGCAGCGGGTCGAAGGCGGCGGCGAAGGCCGGGTACGGCACCGTGTCCACGCCCTCGGCGACCACCGGCGCGGCGTCCCGCAGCGGGGCCAGTACCGCCTCGGCCCGGTCCGGCGGCCCGGACCAGCACGGCACCAGCAGGATGAAGGAGTCGCCGACCCGGTCCTCGGGGAGGAACGGCAGCGGCGGCGCGACGTGGAAGCCGGGGAAGATGCCCAGCTCCTCGGGGGCCTCCCGGACGTACTCGCGGTAGAACCGCAGCACCTCGGCCGCGTGCTCCAGCTCGTAGACGAACGGCCCGGCGACCACGTCCTTGACCGGGCTCAGCCGGTACTCGAAGGACGTCACCACGCCGAAGTTGCCGCCACCGCCGCGGAGCGCCCAGAGGAGGTCCGGCTCCTGCTCCTCGCTCACCGTCCGGAACCGCCCGTCCGCGGTGACCACATCGGCCGAGACCAGGTTGTCGCAGCTCAGCCCCAGCCCCCGGGCGAGGTGGCCGAAGCCGCCGTTGAGGGTCAGCCCGGCGATGCCGGTGGTGGAGATGATCCCGCCGGTCACCCCGAGCCCGAAGGCGTACCCGGCGTCGTTGAGGTCGCCCCAGGTGACGCCGCCCTCGCAGCGCGCCGTCCGGCCCACCGGGTCGATCCGGACGCCGTGCCGGTCGGAGAAGTCGATCACCAGGCCGCCGTCGCAGGTCCCGTAGCCGGGCGCGCTGTGGGCGCCGCCGCGCACCGCGAGCTCCAGGCCGGTCTCCCGGGCGAAGTCGACGGCAGCCATCACGTCCCCGGCGTTGGCCACCCGGACGACCGCCGCCGGCCGGCGGTCCACCGTGCCGTTGTAGACCCGGCGGGCCTGCTCGTAGCCCTCGTCGTCGGGCGTGATCACCGCGCCCCGTACACGCTCCCTCAAGCCGTCGACGGCGGGTCCGCCCATGACGACCACATCCTCGGGTACCGGCCGCCGCGCAGCCCCGTCCGGAGATCCCGGCGCCGCAGCCCTCCTGGCGGTGGCAGGCGGGGCCGGGCAGGCCTGGTTCCACGCTACGTCGCGTGACCCCAAGGCTGGGCAAAATCCTTAGATGAACGGGAAGTTGACCGTGACCACGGTGCGCTGCGGGCGGCGCTCGCCCGGGGCCGGGGACTGGCTGGAGACCTTGCCGGTGCCGAACAGGTTGACCCCGCTGCTCTGCATGGCGAACCCGGCGGCCTGCAGTGCCTTGGCGGCGTCGTCCTTGGACATCCCGGTGACGTCCGGGACGGCCACCATGCCCTTGCTGACCACCAGCGAGACCGGGGTGTTCTCCGGCACCTGCTGGCCGGCCACCGGCGAGCTGCTGATCACCGAGCCCTCCGGCACGGTGTCGTTGTACGTCTCGGTGACGCCGCCGCGCGCCAGCTGCACGCCGCTCAGGGCGGCGGCGGCCTGCTCGGCGGGCCGGCCGACCAGCTCGGGCACGGCGATCCGCTTCGGCCCCCGGGAGACGGTGACCCCGACCGCGTCGCTCTTGCGCGCCCGCGCCCCGACGCCGGGGTCGGTGGAGATCACCTGACCGGCCGGGACGCTCTCGCTGTACACCTCGGTGAACCGCCCGTGCATCCCGGCGCCGTCCAGGATCCGCTGCGCCTCGCCGCGGTCCTTGCCGATCACGCCCGGCACCGTCGTGTACAGCGCGCCGGAGAGCGCGTACGTGGTGCCGCCGACCAGCAGCACCAGCGCGGCCAGGACGGAGGTCCAGATCAGCGGCTTGCGCGGGAGCCGGCGCCACGGGCCGGGGCGGCGCCGGGTGCGCACCGGCGCGGGCTCGTCGTACGGGCGCGGTTCGATGAGCAGCTGCTCCATCACCTCCGGCGGCACGTCCAGCACGCTGGTGCGCTCGACCGGGGGCGCGACCAGGGCCGGCCGGATCACCGAGGTCGGCTCGTTGGTCGGGTACCGCGGGCTGGGCCGGGTGGAGGCCGGGGGCTCGGCGTCGAGCTGGGCGGGGGTGAGCGCGCGGCGGACCCGTTGCAGGGCGGCCAGCAGCTCGACCGCGTCGTACGGGCGGTCCCGCGGGTCGCGCGCGCAGGCCGCGGCGACTATCGCGTCCAGCTCGGGAACGACCCCCGGCACGGTCAGCGAGGGCGCCGGGACGTCCTCGTGCAGGTGGCGGTACATGACCTGGACGGGGTTCTCGCCGGTGTGCGGACGGTGGCCGGTGAGCAGCTCGTAGAGCAGGATGCCGGCCGCGTAGACGTCCACCCGCTGGTCGGTCCCGGCGCCGGGTCGGATCTGTTCGGGGGCCAGGTAGGAGACGGTGCCGAGGACGGTGCCGGTGGTCGCGGTGCCGGAGCTCGCCGCGCCGTCGGCGGCGTTCAGCAGCCGGACCAGGCCGAAGTCGGCGACCTTCACCAGGCCGCCGTCGGTGATCAGCACGTTCTCGGGCTTGACGTCGCGGTGGACGAGACCGGCCCGGTGGGCGGCGCCGAGCGCGGCGAGCACCGGCTCCAGGACGTCCAGGGCGGCCCGGATGGAGAGCGCGCCCCGGTCGCGGAGCAGGTCGCGCAAGGTCCGGCCGGGCACGTACTCCATCGCGAGGAACACGTGGGCGCCGTCCGCGCCCTGGTCGAAGACGTTGACGACGTTGGGGTGCGCGAGCCGGGCGACCGCCTTGGCCTCGCGGATGAACCGGCCGGTGAAGTCCTCGTCGCCGGCGAGCGAGGGGTGCATCACCTTGACCGCCACGACCCGGTCGAGCCGGGTGTCGGTGCCCCGGTAGACGGTGGACATCCCGCCGGCCGCGATGCGCTGCTCGACCCGGTACCGGCCGTCGAGCAGGGTACCGATCAGCGGGTCGTCCAGTGCCATGTCCACCCGGCGAGTGTAGTGGGGGCGCCCGGCACCGGCCCCGGGGGACACCGCTCCCGGGGCGCTCTGTGCCCGGCTTGTGACACCGCCTAGAACGCCGGGCGCTCGCGGGTGTCCAGCGCGGCCCGGCCGGCCATCGCCGAGGAGGCCTCGGCGTGGAAGCGGCGCGGGATCCGGCCCGCCCGGTGGGCGAGCCGGCCGGCCTCCACGGCGTGCCGCATCGCGTCGGCCATCAGCACCGGCTCCTGGGCCCGGGTCACCGCCGAGGCGAGCATCACCGCGGCGCAGCCCAGCTCCATCGCCAGGGCCACGTCCGAGGCGGTGCCGGCGCCCGCGTCCAGGATCACCGGGACGGTCGCGCTCTCCACGATCAGCTGGAAGTTGTGCGGGTTGCGGATGCCCAGGCCGGAGCCGATCGGCGAGCCCAGCGGCATGATCGCCGCACAGCCGACGTCCTCCAGCTTCCGGGCCAGCACCGGGTCGTCGTTGGTGTAGGGCAGGACGGTGAAGCCGTCGTCGACCAGCGTCTCGGCCGCGTCCAGCAGCTCGATCGGGTCGGGCAGCAGGGTCCGCTCGTCGGCGATCACCTCCAGCTTCACCCAGTCGGTGCCGAGCGCCTCACGGGCCAGCCGGGCCGTCAGCACGGCCTCACCGGCGGTGAAGCAGCCGGCGGTGTTGGGCAGCACGCGGATGCCGTTGCGGGTCAGCACGTCCAGGACGGAGCCCTGGGTGGTGGCGTCGACCCGGCGCATCGCCACGGTGGTCAGCTCGGTGCCGGAGACCCGCAGCGCCTGTTCCAGGACGTCCAGGCTGGGGGCGCCGCCGGTGCCCATGATCAGGCGTGAGCCGAAGGCCGTCCCGGCGATGGTGAACACGTCGTCGGCCATGGTCAGCCTCCCTGGACGGCGGTGAGGATCTCGACCCGGTCGCCCGCGGCCAGCCGCGTCAGCGGCCACGAGCCGCGCGGCACCACGGCCTCGTTGAGGGCGGCGGCGACGCCGGAGTTGGCCCGGCTGAGGGTGGTCACCACCTCGGCCAGGGTGGTGGCGGCGGGCACCCGGCGGGGCTCGCCGTTGACGGTGAGTTCGATCTCGCTCATGCGGGGACCTTCGTGGTGAAGCGGGTGGGGGAGAACGGCTCGGCGAGCGCGGGCGTCGTGCCGGTGACCAGGTACTCGGCGAGCAGGTCGGCCGTCACCGGGGTGAGCAGCACGCCGTTGCGGTAGTGGCCGGTGGCGGCGACCAGGCCGGGCAGGGCGGTCGGCCCGAGCAGCGGTGCGTTGTCCGGCGAGCCCGGCCGCAGCCCGGCGGAGGTCTCCACCAGCGGCAGCTCGGTGATGCCGGGGACCAGCTCGTGGGCGTCGCGCAGCAGCTCGTACACCCCGCCGGCGGTGACGGTGGTGTCGTAGCCCTGCTCCTCGCTGGTGGCGCCGATCACCAGCTCGCCGTCCTCGCGCGGCACCAGGTAGAGGTGTTGGCCGCGCACCACCGCGCGGACGTTGCGGGAGAGGAACGGCCGGTAGGCCGGGGGGATCCGCAGCCGCAGGATCTGGCCCTTCACCGGGCGGATCGCCGGCAGCACACCGGCGGGCAGGCCGGGCAGCAGATGGCTGCGGGAGCCGGCGGCGAGCACCACCCGGTCGGCGGTCAGGGTCTCCCCGGTGCCGAGCCGGACGCCGACGGCCCGGTCGCCCTCGACCAGCAGCTCGGTGGCCTCGGTGCGGTGCAGCCGCACGTCGGCCCGCTCGCAGGCGAGGACCAGCGCCGCGGCCAGCCGGCGGCCGTCCACCTGGTGGTCGTCGGTGACGTGCAGGCCGCCGCGGACGCCGGGGGCGAGCATCGGCTCCAGCTTGCGGGCCTCCCGGCCGGTCAGCCACTGCGAGTCGAGGCCGAGCCGCCCGTGGAAGGCGTGCAGCTCGCGCAGCTCCTCGCGGTCGTCGGAGTCGAGGGCGACGGCGACGGTGCCGCACCGGCGGTAGCCGGTGTCCCGGCCGCCCGAAGCCTCGGTGAGCTCGTCGGCGAAGGCCGCGTACCGCTCGTTGGAGGCCATCCCGAGGCGCAGCAACGGCTCCTCGCCGTACTGGAGTTCGGTGACGGGGGCCAGCATGCCCGCGGCCACCCGGGCGGCCCCGCCGCCCGGGTCGGGGTCGACCACCGCGATGTCCGTCAGTCCGCGCCGGGCCGCCCGCCAGGCGACGGCGAGGCCGATGATGCCGCCGCCGACGACCAGCACGTGGGCATGGGTACCTGCTGCCATGCGTGTCAAAGTCGCTGCTCTCCCTTCGCCGGTATGACCCGGATCAGGTTCGGACGGTCGCAGGCCGTGCAAGCCCGCCTCTCAGCCCGGTCCGCCGGGCTCCCGTGATGGTGCCCCCACCATAACTCCGGGGGTCGCCGCCACCGAAGGCGAGTACGAGGGGCGGACGCGGGGCGCCCGAGGCCCTCTGGCGCCCCGTGCGCCCGCCAGTACAGTGACGGGCGTGGCAGAGCTGAGCGGGACGGATCAGGTGGTCGTGGTGGGGGCCGGGCTGGCCGGGGCGCACTGCGCCGCGGGCCTGCGGCAGGGCGGCTGGCGGGGGCGGATCGTGGTGGTCGGCGAGGAGCCGCACACCCCGTACGACCGGCCGCCGCTCTCCAAGGAGGTGCTGCTCGGCAAGGCCGACGCCACCCCGCTCGACCTCGACCTCGCGCAGCTCGGCGTCGAACTGCTCACCGGCCGCCGCGCCACCGGCCTCACCCCCGGCGTGCTGCGCACCGACGGCGGCGACCTGCCGTACGACGCCCTGGTGATCGCCACCGGCGCCGCCCCGCGCGCCCTGCCCGGCGCCGAGCGCGCCCACCTGCTGCACACCCTGGACGACGCGCTGGCGCTGCGCGCCCTGCTCCGGCCCGGCCTGCGCCTGGTCCTGGTGGGCGCGGGCTGGATCGGCGCCGAGGTGGCCACCGCCGCCCGGGCGGCCGGCTGCGAGGTCACCGTCGTCGAGGCCGGCCCGGCGCCCGTGCCCGGCGCGCTGCCGGCCGTGATCGGCGGGGCGATGGCGGCCTGGTACGCCGAGGCCGGGGTGGAGCTGCGCTGCGGGGTGGGCGTCGCGGCGGTCGAGCCCGGCGCGGTGCTGCTGGCGGACGGCTCGCACCTGCCCGCCGACGAGGTGGTGGTCGGCATCGGCGCCCGCCCGGCGACCGGCTGGCTGGCCGGCTCCGGGGTCGCGCTGGACGCCGCCGGCGCGATCCTGGTCGACGAGCGGCTGCGCACCACGCTGCCGGGCGTCCACGCGGCCGGCGACTGCGTGAGCTACCCGTCGGCCCGCGCCGGCGCCCGGCTGACCGTCCAGCACTGGGACCACGCGCTGCAGTCCGGTGCGGCGGCGGCCGCCGCCGTGCTCGGCGCGGAGGTGGCGTACGACCCGGTGCCCTACTTCTGGTCGGAGCAGTTCGGCCGGACGGTGCAGTACGCCGGGCGGCACGGCGAGGGTGACGAACTGCTCTGGCGCGGCTCCCCGCAGGACCCGTCCTGGGCGGTGCTCTGGCTGCGGGACGGCGTGCTGCGGGCCCTGCTGACGGTGGACCGCCCGCGCGATCTCACCCAGGGCCGCCGGCTGGTCGAGCGCGCCGCGGTGCTCGATCCGGTGCGCGCGGCGGACCCGGCGGTGGCCCTGAAGTCGGCCGTCGCGGGGTAGTCCGCGGGGCCGGTTGGTGCGCGGCGGGCCCTGGAGGTGGCAGTCTGGTGACGTGAGTGAGATCGAAAGCAAGATTGAATCCCTGGTCACCGACTGGATGTACCTGCCCGACATCTCGGAGCAGTGGGGGGTCCGGGTCACCGAGGTGCGCGACCTGGTCAAGAACGGCGGGCTGATCGCCGTCCGCCGCGGCCCGAACAGGTCGCTCCAGGTGCCGGCCGCCTTCATCGACGGCCCGGGCCTGGTCAAGCACCTGTCCGGCACCCTGACGGTGCTGCGCGACTGCGGGTACAACGACGCGGAGATCCTGGAGTGGCTCTTCACCGAGGACCCGTCGCTGCCCGGCAGCCCGATCCAGGCGCTGCAGGAGAACCGCGGCACCGAGGTGAAGCGCCGCGCCCAGGCGATGCTGATCTGATGGCGGCGGACACACCGCGCCGGCGCCTCGCCGACGCCCGGCTCTACCTCTGCACCGACGCGCGCCGCGAGCAGGGCGACCTCGCCGCGTTCCTGGACGCGGCGCTGGGCGGCGGGGTGGACATCGTCCAGCTCCGCGACAAGGGCCTGGAGGCCAAGCAGGAACTGGCGGCCCTGGAGGTCCTCGCCGACGCCTGCCGCCGCCACGGCAAGCTGCTCGCCGTCAACGACCGCGCCGACGTCGCGCACGCGGCCCGGCCCGACGTGCTGCACCTCGGGCAGGACGACCTGCCGGTGCCCGCCGCCCGGGCGATCCTCGGCGAGGACGTACTGATCGGCCGGTCCTGCCACGCCGAGTCCGAGGTGGACGCGGCGGTCGTCGAGCCCGGCGTCGACTACTTCTGCACCGGCCCGGTCTGGCCCACCCCGACCAAGCCGGGCCGCCACGCGCCCGGCCTCGGCCTGGTCTCGTACGCGGCGAAGCAGAGCACCGACCGGCCGTGGTTCGCGATCGGCGGCATCGACCTCGGCAACCTGGACGAGGTGCTGGCGGCCGGGGCGAGCCGGGTCGTGGTGGTCCGCGCGATCACCGCCGCGGACGACCCGCGGGCGGCGGCCGCCGCGTTCGCCCGGCGGCTGCGCGCGGTCTGACCCGGACGGCTGCCGCCGTTCCCGGTACGTCCGGGTGCCCGTTTTTCGGACACCCGGCTCAGTACTTGCGGACGGTGGCGGCCTCGGCCAGTGCCAGCAGCACCTCGCGGGCCCGCCGGTCGGCCAGCGGGGCCGCCTCCAGCGCGGCCAGCGACTGCCGCATCAGCTCCTCGATCCGCCACTCCACCAGCTCGGGCGCGCCGCTGCGCCCGACCAGCTCGCGCAGCCGGGACACCTCCTCGGGCGCCAGGTCCGGCGCGCCGAGCCGGTCGTCCAGGTGGCGGGCGTCGGCGGCGGGCAGCCCCCGCATGGCGTGCGCGACCAGCAGCGTCCGCTTGCCCTCGCGCAGGTCGTCACCGGCCGGCTTGCCGGTGACCGCCGGGTCCCCGAAGACGCCGAGCAGGTCGTCACGGAGCTGGAAGGCCTCGCCCAGCGGCAGGCCGAACGCGCCGTACGCCTCGACCAGCTCCGGCCCGGCGCCCGCCAGCAGTGCGCCGACCTGCAGCGGCCGCTCGATCGTGTACTTGGCCGACTTGTAGTGCAGCACGGTCCGTGCCCGGTCCAGCGCGCCCTCGTCGGTGGAGTCCCCGGCGACCGGCTCCAGGACGTCCAGGTACTGGCCGACCATGACCTCGGTGCGCATCAGGTCGAACACCGGCTTGGCGGCCAGCACGGCCGCCGGGTCCAGGCCCGAGCGCAGGAACAGCTCGTCGCACCAGATCAGCAGCAGGTCGCCGAGGAGCACGGCCGCCGAGGCGCCGAACTGCTCGCGGTCGCCCCGCCAGCCGCTCGCGCGGTGCAGCGCCTCGAAGCGGCGGTGCACGGAGGGCAGGCCGCGCCGGGTGTCGCTGCGGTCCATCAGGTCGTCGTGGACCAGCGCGCTGGCCTGCAGCAGCTCCAGGGCGGCCGCGGCGTGCGCGATGGCCTCGCCGGCGGCCGGGCCGCCGGCGCCGCGCCAGCCCCAGTAGCAGAACGCCGGGCGCAGCCGCTTGCCGCCGTCCAGCAGGAAGTCGCGCAGGGCCTCGACGGCGGGCGCCAGCTGCGGGGAGATCTTCCCGAGCAGGGCCGACTGGCCGTCCATGAACCCGGCGAGCGCGGCGTTGACGCGCTCGCGCACGTCCTCCACGTCGATCGGGTTGGCCGGCCGGTTGCTGGACGAGGTCACGATGAGGCTCCGGAGGGTTCGCTGGGGGTCCGGCAAGCCTAGCCGGACGGCCGCGAACGGCCGTCGGGCAGGGCCGTGCACCCGTTCGGACGGAAAGCGGACGGTCGTCCACCAGTTGTCTCAATACCTGGAACCGGGTTGTCCGTGTCCTTCGGCCGACGGTTAACCTGCCCCCATGGCACTCGGCATCGCTTCCACCAGAACAGACCGCGCTTCGACGGTCCGCGAGCTTCTGGCGGCCGGCAAGCGGTCCTTCTCCTTCGAGTTCATGCCCCCGCGGACCGAGGTCGGTGAGCAGCGCCTCTGGGACGCCATCCGCCGCCTCGAACCGCTCGACCCCAACTTCGTCTGCATGACGTACGGAGCCGGCGGCTCCTCGCGCGAGCGCACGGTCAACATGGTCGGGCGGATCGCCACCGAGACCACCCTCACCCCGGTGGCCCACCTGACCGCGGTGGACCACTCGGTCGCCGAGCTGCGCAACATCATCGGCCAGTACGCCGACCAGGGCGTGCGCAACGTCCTCGCGGTGCGCGGCGACCCGCCCGGCGACCCGACGGGCGAGTGGGTCAGCCACCCGGACGGCGTCACCTACGCCTACGAGCTGGTGGAGCTGATCAAGGGGATCGGCGACTTCTGCGTGGGCGTCGCGGCCTCGCCGAACATGCACCCGCGCTCGACCGACTGGGACGAGGACATCCGGCACTTCGTGGCGAAGATCCGCTCCGGGGCCGACTACGCGATCACCCAGATGTTCTTCGAGGTCGACGACTACCTGCGGCTGCGTGACCGGGTCGCGGCGGCGGGCTGCGAGGCGCCGATCATCCCGGAGATCATGCCGGTCACCAACGCCAAGCAGCTGGAGCGCTTCCCCCAGCTGAGCGGCTCGGCCTTCCCGCCCGACCTGGAGGAGCGGCTGCGCGCCGCGATCGACGACCCGGCCGCGCTGCGCGCGATCGGCATGGAGCACGCCACCGCGATGTCCGAGCGGCTGCTGGCGGAGGGCGCCCCCGGGCTGCACTTCATCACGCTCAACCACTCGACCGCGACGCTGGAGATCTACCAGAACCTCGGCCTGCACCAGCGCTGAGCGGGCCGCCGTTCCCGGCCGGCCGGGCCCGCCGTTCCGGCCGGGAACGCAATGCGGTACCCGGACCGTTCAACCGGTACAGTCGCCGAACACGCGCGGCGCGCGCGGGCACGCGACTGGAGGTAGCGGGCGGATGGGCATCGGATACCTGCTGCTGTACGGCGCGTTGGCGGTCGTGGCGCTCTGGCTGCTGGCCGAGCTGCTGCTGCAGAACCGCGCGCCGGTGCACTGGCGCGCCCTCGCCCTGACCGGCTTCCTCGGCGTGCCGGCCGGGATGGCTGCCGGTTCGGTCCCGCTGATCGGCGCGGGCGCGGCCCTCTTCGCGGTCGGCCAGACCCTCGTCACCCTCTCCGTGAAACGCGGCTACGCGGCCGGCTGGTCGCTGCGCCGGTCCGACGGCGGACTGCCCGGCCCGCTGGCCAGGGTGCCCCTGCTGGGCGCGCTGACCGGTGGCGCGGTGGTGGCCACCGCGGTGGCGGCCGACCGGATCGGCACGGTCAGCGCGGTCGAGGAGAGCCCGGCCCCGGCCCCGGTGGCCGAGGACGTCCCGGCCGTCGAGCAGACCGCCGCCTTCGAGATGCAGGAGATCGCCGCCGACGGCGTCTACACCCCCGGCTACTACGAGCAGCAGCAGCCCGCGCCACAGGCCCAGCCCGACCCGTACGCCGAGGCCTACCAGGCCGGCTACGACACCTCGCAGCAGCAGCCCGGCTGGGACGCGAACGGCCAGCAGCAGTGGCAGGCCCAGCAGCAGCCGGCCTTCGCCTACGACCAGGGCTACGGCACCTACCAGCAGCAGCCGGACCCGTACGCGGGCTACCAGCAGCAGCCGCAGGTGGACGCGTACGGCGGTTACCAGCAGCAGCCCGACCAGTACGGCTACGACCAGGCGCAGCAGGCGCAGCAGGCCCAGCAGCAGCAGTGGCAGCAGCAGGCCGACCAGCAGCACCAGCCCTACCCGCAGCAGCAGGGCATCCCCCAGCAGCCGCAGTACGACCAGTACGGCTACCAGCAGCAGCCGACCTGGCAGCAGCAGGGCTGAGCCCCCGCCCGCCGGGCCGGCCCGGAGCGGCTCAGGCCGGGCCGATGAGGTTGGCCGCGATGCAGGCCGACATGCCGACCCGGGCCAGCCCGCCGCCGGGGTGGGCGGCGCCGCCCACCAGGTAGAAGCCGGGCGCCTCCTCGGTCGGCGCCTGGAGGTAGGCGCCGCGCGCGCCCGCCAGGGCGGGCAGCGGGACGGAGCCGAGGAAGGAACCGGTCTCCCGCGCGGTGTCCGCCGGGGTCCGCACCACCCGCCAGAGCACCCGTTCACCGAGGCCCAGACCGGCCGCGTCCGCCTGCGCGACCATCCGGTCGGCGAAGCGCTCGGCGACGCCCGGTCCGGTCCAGTCGAAACCCATCGCCGGCGTGGTCGCGGTGAGCACCACGGCCTCGTGGCCGGCGGGGTGCAGCGAGGCGTCGTCCGGGCGCAGCACCTGGACGGTCGGCCGCTGGGCGAGCGGGGCGCCGGCGCGGAAGATCCCGTCCAGTTCGGCGGCGCGGTCGGCGGCGTGCACCACCGTCCGGTGCGCCGTCCCGGCGGGGCGCTCCCCGCGCAGGGCGAGCAGCACCACGACGCGGCCGGGGGCGTCGTGCAGCCGTTCCATCGACGACGGCCAGTCGTCCTGGGAGCCGGCCGTGCCGAGGTACTCCGAGAAGACCACCCGGGCGTCCATCGCGGAGACCACCACGTCGGCGTCGATCCGGCCGGCCGCGGTATCGACGCCGCAGGCCCGGCCGTCCTTCTCCAGCACCTCCTCGACCCGGGTGTCGAAGCGGAACTCCACCCCGCGCCGCTCGCACCGCCGGTACACCGCGTCGGCCAGCGCCCGGATGCCGCCCCGGACGTACCAGACGCCGAAGGACTGCTCCATGTACGGCAGCACGGTGGCCCCGGCCGGCGCGGTGCGCGGGTCGAGGCCGAAGCGCAGGGCGTGCTCGTGCAGCAGGGCGGTCAGCCCGTCGTGGCCGCCGAGTCCACGGGCGGCCACGTCGGCGAGGGTCCACGCCCTGGCACCGAACAGGCGGGCGAGGCGTCCGGGCCGCGGCGCCGGGTACGGATCGGTGCGCAGCGGCGCGGTGTCGGCCGGCAGCGGCTCCTCCAGCAGCGGGCGGCGGGTGGCCTCCCAGACCGTGCGGCCGTGGTTCATCACCTCGGCCCAGCGGGCGCCCGCGCCGGTGCCGAACGCCGTGTCCAGCGCCTGGATCACCCCGCCGCGGGAGGCGTTGGGCAGCAGCAGGTCGGTGCCGTCGGGGAGCAGGTGCCGGCTCTCCGGATCCACCGGCGCCAGCTCGACCAGCTGCTCCAGCGGCTCCCGGCCGGTCTTCAGCGCGAGGTCGCGGTAGACGGCCGGAAGGGTGAGCAGCCCGGGTCCGGTGTCGAAGGCGAAGCCGTCCCGCTCGTAGCGGCCGACCATGCCGCCGTACGTCCCGGTCGCCTCGCAGACCGTCACCCGGTGGCCGAGCGTCGCCAGCCGGGAGGCCGTCGCGAGCCCGCTCATTCCTGCGCCGATGATGACGATCCGTGCCATGGACCGCATCCTACGGCCGGGGGACGGGCACCTCCCGCGCCGGTCGCACGCCCGCCGCACGGGCGGCCCGGCGCTCGCGGCGGCGGTCCCGGAAGCGGCGGATCCGGCTGATCGCGAACCAGACCAGCAGCAGGCCGACGGCCAGCAGCACGGCGGAGATCGAGGCGGCCACCCACGGGTGGAAGATCGCCAGCGTGACCAGACCGGCGACCGAGAGGTCCTCGGCCAGGCTCACCACGATGTTGCTGGCCGGCTCGGGCGAGGTGTTGACCGCCATCCGCAGCGAGGCCTTCACCAGGTGGCTGACCAGCGCCGTGGTCCCGCCCATCGCCCCCGCCGCGACCTCGCCCAGGGAGCCCGGGTCGGCACTGGCCAGCAGCGCGCCGACGGTGGCGCCCGCGATCGGGCGGATCACGGTGTGGACGCCGTCCCAGACGCTGTCCACGTACGGGATCTTGTCGGCCACCGCCTCCAGCAGGAACAGCACCGCGGCGGCGGCCAGCACATCGGTGCGCTCCAGCGCGGCCGGCACCGACTCGGCGCCGCCGAACCGGCCGAGCAGCCCGAGCAGCAGCACCACCGCGTACGCGTTGATCCCGCTCGCTAGCCCGCTGGTGAAGATCAGCGGAACGATCGTCATCCGTTCCTCCTCGTGGCGCCCGCCGGATCCGCCCGGCTCGCCGTACCGTACCGGGACGCCGGCCGGGCGGCCCGCGGTTCCCGCCCCGGACGGACTGAGTACGGATACTCAGAAACCCGGTTGAGTACCTGAACGGATGGCCCCCGACCTGCGGAGACGGGACAGTAGGGGCACCGGGACGACGGCGCGTCGGGCGCTGAGGTCCCGGGACGGCGGACAGGTGCCGTCCAGCGGGCACGGGGGCCGCGGACGTCACCGGAAGGTCCGTACGGGAGCCGGTCGCAGGCCGCGCACCGCCGACACGGGGCGGCGGAGCGCGGTCAGGGGGGAACCGGTGACCCGGAGGGGGCTCCGGAGCGGCGACCGTGGGGGGCGGCGCTCCGGCGGGGTGCGGGGCGGTGGGGCGCGGGGCCGACGGGGGCGGCCGGCGGGCCGCCGCCCGCACGCGGATCCGCCGCGCGGCCGCGTTGTCAGTGGCCCCGGTCACGATGGAGGAGCACGGACCACCCGGTCCGCGCGCTGCCTCGGACCGGGGGAGACCATGACCATCAGCCGTCCTGAGCCCGTCACCACCCGCCTCCACTCCGCCGCCCACCGCCCGGACGCCCACCGCCCCGCCACCGGGGACGTCCACCCGGTGGTGCGCCGGATCGCCGCGCCGCCCGCCGCCCTCGACCTGCTCGCCGACGCGCACCGCACCCTCGCCGGAGCCCGCGCCCGGGAGGACCCGCTGGAGCGGTACGCCGCCGCCCACCTCGCCGCGCTGCGCACCGTCGCCGCGGTGCTCGCCGCGCGCGGCCGGCCGGAGAAGAACGCCCGGCGCCGCCAGGCCATCCGCAGCGCCTGGGAGGTGCTGCCCGAGATCGCCCCGGAGCTCGCCGAATGGGCGGTGTACTACGCGGCCGGCGCCCGCCGCCGGGCCGCGGCCGAGGCCGGGATCCGGGGCGCCGCCTCGGCCCGCGAGGCCGACGACCTGATCCGCAACTCCGCGCTCTTCCTGCGGCTGGTCGAACGGCTGCTCGGCCTGCACCCGGTGCCGCCCGCCCCGCGGCTGCCCCTGGACGACGGCCCGGGCGACGGCCGCGACCCGGGGCCGCGGCGGTGACCGGCGGAACGGTCCGGCTCCCGGCCCGGTCTAAGGTGGAGGCATCCTGATCCATCTGCACGTGCCAAGGAGCCCGACCTTGTACCCGACGCGTCCCCGCAGCGCCCTGCGTACCGCCGTGGTGTGGGAGGTGGTGCGGGCAGCCCTGGAGAAGCGGGCGGCCGAGCTGGACCAGCCCGTGCTCGACGTGGTCGACACCGGCGGCGGCACCGGCAACTTCGCGGTGCCGGTCGCCCGGCTCGGCCACCGGGTCACCGTGGTCGACCCGAGCCCCGACGCGCTGTTCGCGCTGGAGCGCCGGGCCGCCGAGGCCGGGGTCACCGACCTCGTCCGCGCCGTCCAGGGCGACACCCAGACGCTGCCCGAGCTGGTCGCCCCCGGCACCGTCGACGCGGTGCTCTGCCACGGGGTGCTGGAGGTCGTGGACGACCCGGCCGAGGCGCTCGGCAGCCTGGCCGCCGCCCTGCGCCGCGGCGGCTTCGTCAGCCTGCTCGCCGCCAACCGCAACGGCGCGGTGCTGGCCCGCGCCCTGGCCGGCCACTTCACCGACGCCCGTACCGTCCTGGAGGCCGACGACGGCCGCTGGGGCGCGAGCGACCCGATGCCGCGCCGCTTCAGCGGCGAGGAGCTCGGCCGGCTGGCCGCCGGCGCCGGCCTGCGGGTGGACTCGGTGCACGGCGTCCGGGTCTTCGCCGACCTGGTGCCCGGCGTCCTGGTGGACACCGAGCCGGGCGCGCTGGAGGCGCTGCTCAAGCTGGAGGAGGCCGCCGCCGAGCAGCCGGCCTTCCACGCCGTGGCGACCCAGCTCCACCTGCTGGCCACGCTGGCCTGACCCCGGTTCCTCCCGCCGTTCTCCGGCGGGTCTCCTCGCGATCCGCGCGGGAGCTCCCCAGGTCCCGGCCGATTCCACGCCGTCGGGCACTTGTCCGGTGTCGGCCGCGTTGAGCCCTGTGCGGCCGGGTACGGCCCGGTACGGCCCGGCCCACGCGTGGCCGACCGCCCCGCAACGAGCCCGTGGACCGTATGATCTGGGTAAAGCCGGAAAGCATGACAGCCGGATGCATGGGGCATATGGACGACACGGGCCTGGGCCCCCGTACAGGCGTCCGACCGCGTGTTCTGAAGGCTGATTGGACTTTGCCTCCCCGACCGGGGCGGCGGACCGGTCGCACCGGCGACCGACGAGTAGGAGGACTCCGTGCCGCTCTCGGAGCACGAGCAGCGACTGCTCGACCAGATGGAGCGAGCGCTGTATGCCGAAGATCCCAAATTCGCGACGGCGCTTGAGGGAACCGGGCTGCGCGCCTACACCCGTCGGCGGGTCTACCTGGCTGTCGGCGGCTTCGTCGTGGGCATCGGGCTGCTGATGGGCGGCATGGTCGTGCCGGACCAGATCTGGGTCAGCGTGGTCGGGTTCCTGGTGATGCTGGGGTGCGCCGTCTTCGCCGTCACCGGCTGGCGGCGCGGGCCCGCGGGACAGGCTTCCGGCCCGCGGCCGGCCGCGGCACCGCGCCGCAAGGCGGGGGTGATGGACCGGGTGGAGCAGCGCTGGCAGCGCCGCCGGGACGAACAGACCGGCGGCTTCTGAGCCACCGGCCGAACCGTAACGCCACGAGGGCGGGCAGTCGATCCGACTGCCCGCCCTCGGCGTTCCCCTCGTGTGCCCGGTGTCGGCGTTCCGTGTGCGTCCGGTGTCAGGACGGCGTCCGGTCGCCCCCGCCGCGGCGGCGCAGCCGGCCCAGCACCCGCCGCGACGGCGCGGCCGCCCGGGAGGCCAGGCCGCGCGTCGCGAGCCGGGCGGCCACGACCGCGTCCGAGAACCGCCACCAGAGCGTGGCGGCGGACGGCGGCAGCAGCGCCGCCTTCGTCCGGCCGACCCTGCCGACGCCGGCCCGCAGGCCGTCCCGGGCGGTCCGGACGTCCGCCGCCAGGGGCTCGGACACCTCGGCGGAGCGGGCGTAGAGCACCCGTTCGGTGGCCAGCGCCACCCGCCCGGCGGCGGCCGCCGAGGCCTCGTCCAGCTCGGCGGCCTCGGCGATCCGGCGGGCGGCGGCGCGCGGGGTCTGCGAATCGACCGGCGGGATGCCGAGGTCCCAGGCGGAGTCGATCAGCTCGTCCCAGGCGGCGAGCACCTGGGCGTCGGTCGGCCCGGCCGGGCCGTCCTCGCCGGGCCGGCGCCGTCCGCCCGTGCCGAGCCGGCGGCGGCGCAGCCGCTCCCGCCAGATCATCGGGGTGAACAGCAGGGCGAGCAGCGCCAGCACGGCGGCCAGGGTGGTCAGCACCTGCCAGGACAGCAGCCAGGAGTCCTGGTGGGCGCCGGCCGCGGCCTTGCCGTCGTTCCCGCACTCGCCCATCCGGCGCAGCTTGGGGTCGCAGTCGCTGCTGCTGGAGGGCGCCGCGACCGGCGCGGTGCTCTGCGCGGCGGCGGTCGGCTGCTGGGTCGGCGCGGTGGCGGGTGCGGCGACCGGCGCGGTGTAGCGGGGCTGCACGCCGCGGGTCGGCGTGGGCTCGAAGCGCAGCCAGCCGAAGCCCTGGAAGTAGAGCTCGGGCCAGGCGTGGTACATCAGCCCGTTCACCGAGTACCGGTCGTTGCCCTTGGCGTCGCCCGGGGTGAAGCCGACCGCGACCCGGGCGGGGATGCCCAGGGTGCGGGACATCGCCGCCATCGTGGAGGCGAAGTGCACGCAGAAGCCCTTGCGGTCGCGCAGGAAGGTCTCGATCGCGGTGCTGCCGGTACCGGCCTTGATCTTGGTGCTGTAGGTGAACTCGGAGCTGGTGAACCAGTCCTGCAGCGCGAGCGCGCGGTCGTACGCGGTGGACGCGTTCCGGGTGACCTCCTGCGCCTTCTCCCGGACCGACGCCGGCAGGTCCTTGGGCAGCTGGGTGTAGTGGTCGGAGATCTTCGGCGGTACCGGTCCCACGCTGCGCAGCTCGGCCGCGGTGGGCCGGATGTCGAGTGCGGTGGCCTGGTAGCGCAGGCCCTTGATGGCCTTGTCCCGGTCCGGGAGCACGGTGCCGGTGAGGGTGTCCACCCGCCAGTCGCCGGGGTTGGGGACGCTGACGCCGGCGGCCGGGTACGGCAGCGGCAGCCAGCCCGACTCCAGCTTGTCGGAGGCCTGGAAGTCGCCCGACTCCGACGGGACGTTGGTGCTCGCCAGGCCTTCCGGCGGGGCGAAGGTGGTCTTGAGCTCGGTCACCCCGGGGTTGCTGAGCTTCCACGCGGTGCCGTCGAACTCGTCCAGCGAGCCGGTGCGCAGGTAGGCGGTGTCGGCGAGGCTGCTGTCCATCCGGTAGGTGAGCAGCTCGACGTTGCTGGGGGTGGCCAGGGCCGCCTCCAGGGTCACCAGCGGGTCGAGGGTGGTGATGCCGCCGCCGGCGCCGCCGGCGGCCGTGCCGCCGGACGGACCGGTGTGGATCAGTCCGCCCTCCCAGCGCGGCAGGAAGGCCGGGACCAGTATGGCCACCGCGAGGGCCAGGACGCCGATCCGGCGGCCGCCCTGGCTGAGCGCGCCGGAGCCCTCGCCCTGGCGCGAGGTGCCGCGGAAGATCCGGCCCCAGCGGGAGACCCGGTCCTGGCCCTCCGCGAAGAGCAGCACCAGGTAGCCGGCGGCGGCGAGGCCGAACCAGGCCCAGCTGCCGCCGTCGCCGGCCAGCCCGTTGCCCACCGAGTAGAGCGCCAGCAGCGGCAGCCCGGCCAGCGCGGAGCGGCGGTAGGTGACCGCGACGGTGTCCACCGCGATGGCGATCAGACCGACGGAGGCGACCAGGATCAGCCGCAGGCCCGGGTTGGGCGGCGCGGGGATGCTGTACTCCCGGATGTCGTCCAGCCCCTGGCCGAGGACCTGCGCCAGGGTGTGCGCCGACTGGGTGCCGGGCAGCACGCCGCCCCAGAGCGCGGTCGAGCTGGCGAAGCCGACCAGCAGCAGGACGGTCAGCACGAGCAGCTGCCCGAGCGGCACCGTCCAGCGGTAGAACGGGGTCCGGCGCAGGCCCGCGCCGGCCGCCGCGACCACGGTGACGACCAGGTAGGCGTGGGTGATCCAGCCCTTGGTGGTGAGCAGCGGGAGCAGGCAGAGCGAGGCCAGGGCGGTGGCCAGCGCCGAGTAGACGGTCAGTTTGGCCCGGGTGGTCACGCGCCGGCCTCATCTCGGTAGGGGGAGGGCGACTCGGTCCGGTCGGCGGCCTGCCAGAGCTCCGGCGCGGAGTCCCCGGCGCGGACCGGCAGGACGGTCCAGCCGGCCTCGCGCAGCTGCCGCACCCGGGCACGGAACTCGTCCCCGCCGGTGTCGGGCGCGAGCATCCGCAGGCCGGACCAGGTGCCGGTGTCGAGCAGGAAGACGACGGCGCCGCCGGTCCGGCCCCGCAACCGGGCCAGCCGGGCGGTCTGGGCCTCGTCCAGCTCGCCGAGCACGGCGACCAGCAGGCCCTCGCCGGCGCTGCGCAGGGGCTCCTCGGCCCGGGAGAGCCCGCCGCCGTCGGAGAGGTCGACCACCGCGAGCGCGTCCAGGATCAGGCCGGAGGCGTCGGCGGCGGTGTTGCCGCCGCCGGCGTCCGGGCCGGGCACGCAGTGGCCGGTGTCGGTGAGCAGCCGGGTCTGGTAGCCGCGCTCCAGCAGGTGCGCGGCGACCGAGGCCGCGCAGCCGACCGCCCATTCGAAGGAGGACGCCGGGCCGCTGCCCCGGTGGCCGGACTCCCGGGTGTCCAGCAGGACGGTGGCCCGGGCCTTCTTCGGCTGCTCCTCGCGGCGGACCATCAGCTCGCCGTACCGGGCGGTGGACTTCCAGTGCACCCGGCGCAGGTCGTCGCCGTGCCGGTACTCGCGCAGGATGACGTCGTCGTCACCGGCCAGCGCCAGGGTGCGGGTGCGGCTCTCGCCCTGGCCGACCCACTCGCCGCTGAGCCGCACCTGCGGCAGCTGCTGCACCTGCGGCACGACGGTGAGGACGTCCGAGGCGGTGAAGGAACGATTGACCTCGCACATCCCGAACGGGTCGGAGAGCCGCAGCTGGAGCGGGCCGAGCGGGTAGCGGCCGCGCAGGTCGGAGCGGACCCGGTAGGACACCTCGCGGTGGCCGTGCGGCTCGACCCGGTCCAGGACGAAGCGCGGGCGCGGCCCGAGCACGTACGGGACCTTGTCCTCCAGCAGCAGCAGGCCGGTGGGCACCCGGGAGACGTTGTCCACCCGCAGGTGGACGCGGGCCTCGTGGCCGGCGACGGCCCGGCGCGGGTTGAGCCGGCGTCCGCTGGCCACCCGGTAGCGGGTGTTGGCCAGCAGCAGCGCGGCGGCCAGCGGCAGCGCCGCGAGCAGGACGCCGACGCGCAGCAGCGCGTCCTGGTCGAGCACGTAGGCGCAGACCACCGAGGTGGCCCCGGCGGCGAGGAAGGAGCGACCCCGGGTGGTGAGGCCGTTCAGGCCGGCGCGCAGGCCCGACGGTGCGTCGGACGGTCCCACCTCAGCCCCTCCGCAGGGCCGGGCCGGCCTGGCCCTGCGGGCGCGGCAGCGGCAGCCGGGCGACCAGGTCGGTCACGATCTGCTCGGCGGTGCGCCGGCTCAGCTGGGTCTCGGCGGTCGGCATCAGGCGGTGCGCGAGCACCGGGACGGCCAGGCGCTGGATGTCGTCCGGGGTGACGTAGTCGCGCCCGTCCAGCGCGGCGGCGGCGCGGGCGGCCCGCACCAGGTGCAGGGTGGCGCGCGGCGAGGCGCCGAGCCGCAGCTCGTGGCTGTTCCGGGTGGCGCCGACCAGGTCGACGGCGTAGCGGCGGACCGGGTCGGCGACGTGCACGGTGCGCACCAGGTCGATCAGCTTGAGGATGTCGGCGGCGTGCGCGACCGGCTGGAGGTCGTCCAGCGGGCTGGCGCCGCCGTGCACGTCGAGCATCGCGAACTCGGCCTCGGGGCTCGGGTAGCCGATCGAGATCCGGGCCATGAAGCGGTCCCGCTGGGCCTCCGGGAGAGGGTAGGTACCCTCCATCTCGACCGGGTTCTGGGTGGCGACCACCATGAACGGCGACGGCAGCTCGTAGCTGGTGCCGTCGATGGTGACCTGGCGCTCCTCCATCGACTCCAGCAGCGCGGACTGGGTCTTCGGCGAGGCCCGGTTGATCTCGTCGCCGACCACGATCTGCGCGAAGATCGCGCCCGGGCGGAACTCGAAGTCGCGCTGGTGCTGGTCGAAGATGTTGGTGCCGGTGACGTCGGAGGGCAGCAGGTCCGGCGTGAACTGGATGCGGCGCACCGTGCAGTCGACGGACCGGGCGAGTGCCTTGGCCAGCATGGTCTTGCCGACGCCGGGCACGTCCTCCAGCAGCAGGTGGCCCTCGGCGAGCAGCACCGTCAGCGCGATCCGGACGGCCTCCGGCTTGCCCTCGATCACGCTCTCGATGTTGGCCCGGACCCGTTCCACCACGGCGGCGAGCTCGGGCAGGCCGACCGGGTGGTACCCCTTCGTCCCCCGGTCGCCCCCCGGACGACCTTCGAGACCGGCCTGATCGTTGTAGCTCGTCACCCGTACGCTCCCTGGCACACTGCGCCCGCCTCACCCCGAGGCGGGCCCCCACCCCATGCTGGACGCGGCTCCTCGGGAAGCGGTTCCGTGGCGGGAGCCGGTGCCGTCGTGGGGGCCTGCGGCCGGCCGCCCCAGGTGGTTCGGGGTCCGACCGGCAGGCGCATTCTCCCCCGGGTGGTGACCAGAAGTCACCACCCGGCCGAAAGCGCCCGGGAAGCCGCGGGGAGGTGGGGCGCCCGCGCGGGGGCTCGGGACGGGTACGGAGGCCGTCGGCGGGCGTGCCGGCGGGGGCCCGGACGACGTTGGCCGGGCCGGAGACGGCCGGTGGACGGGGTGGGTCAGTCGATCTCGCGGAGCAGACCGGTGTGGACGTCGAAGACGAAGCCCCGGACGTCGTCGGTGTGCAACAGGAAGGGGGAGGTGCGGACCCGCTGCATGGACTGCCGGACGTCGCCGTCGAGGTCGATGAAGGACTCCACCGCCCACTGCGGGCGCTGGCCGACCTCCAGCTCCAGCTCGCGCCGGAAGTCCTCGGTGAGGCCGAGCAGACCGCAGCCGGTGTGGTGGATCAGCGCGACCGAGCGCGTGCCGAGGGCACGCTGGCTGATGGTGAGCGAGCGGATGGTGTCGTCGGTGACGACACCGCCCGCGTTGCGGATGACGTGGGCGTCGCCCAGTTCGAGGCCGAGTGCGGCGAACAGGTCGAGTCGGGCGTCCATGCACGCCACCACGGCGATGCGCTGGACGGGGCGGGCGTCCATGCCGCCGTCGCGGAAGGTCACCGCGTACTCGCGGTTGGCCGCCACGAAGCGGTCGATGATCTTCGGTTCGGTGGTGTCGGCAGCGGCTGTCGGCGTGGGCCGGTCGGGGGTCACTGTCATGGTGAAGACGTTAGTGCGAATCCGGCTTCCGTGGTGGGGCGGAGGGCTACAGACCGGGCGGCTGTGACCGAGTGCATATCGACAACCGGGTGGAGCGGCGTGCCGGTGGCCGAGGTGTTCCGAGCGGGTTTGTCCGGCCTCGTCGGGGTCGGGGCGCGCGGCCGTGCCGCGCGACCCCCGGACGGTGCCCCCGGCAGCCCGCCGGACGGCCGCGACCTGCGGTGATCCGTACCGCCGCCCGGGTGGTGCGCCGGAGCGGACCGTTGACTGACGGGGTGTCCGCGATAGAGTTGCGGCGCAGTGGAGAAGAAGTAGAAGCACACCCGCCGGCGCCCGTCAACCGGCCGGTGGCCTCCACCCGCTCCCGTGCCACCTGGCGCACCTTCCCCGGCGCCGGGCGGTCACGATCTTCCCCCTGAGCGGGCGGGGACCACGGGCCGCGTTCCGGCCGCCGGCGGCTGCCACCCGCCGCCCCACGCGGCGACTCCGGCGCACAGTGGGCCAAAATAGGTCGGAGCTCCCGGACGTCGGGCTGCTCCGCACCGAAGAAGGGCGCCACCGCGCATGAGCACCAACGATCCGGCCCCCAAGCACGTCCCCGTGATGCTGCAGCGGTGCATGGACGCGCTGGCCCCGGCGATCTCGCAGCCCGGCGCGGTGGTGGTGGACGCCACCCTCGGCCTGGGCGGGCACAGCGAGGCCCTGCTGACCCAGTTCCCGGAGGTCCGGCTGGTCGCGGTGGACCGTGACCCGGCGGCCCTGAAGCTCTCCGCGCGGCGGCTCGCCCCGTTCGGCGACCGGGCCACCCTGGTGCACGCCGTCTACGACGAGATCCCCGAGGTGCTGGAGCGCCTGGAGATCCCCCGGGTGCAGGGCGTCCTGTTCGACCTCGGGGTCTCCTCGATGCAGCTGGACGAGGCCGAGCGCGGTTTCGCCTACTCCCAGGACGCCCCGCTGGACATGCGGATGGACCAGACCCGGGGCCTCAGCGCGGCCGAGGTGCTCAACACCTACACCCACGGGCAGCTGGCCCGGATCCTCAAGGTGTACGGCGAGGAGCGGTTCGCCGGGAAGATCGCCTCGGTGATCCTGCGCGAGCGGGAGAAGGAACCGTTCACCAACAGCGCGCGTCTGGTCGATCTGGTGCGCAACGCCATTCCGGCCGCGACCCGCCGCACCGGCGGGAACCCGGCCAAGCGCACCTTCCAGGCGCTGCGGATCGAGGTCAACGGCGAGCTGGAGGTGCTGGACCGGGCGATCCCGGGCGCCCTGGACGCGCTGGCGCTGGGCGGGCGGATCGTGGTGATGTCCTACCAGTCGCTGGAGGACCGCCTGGTCAAGCAGTACCTGGCGGCGGGCGCGACCACCACCGCCCCGCCCGGGCTGCCGTTCGTCCCGGAGGAGCACCAGCCCTGGCTGAAGCTGATCACCCGCGGTGCCGAGCTGGCCACCGAGCAGGAGATCGAGGAGAACCGGCGCGCCGCGCCCGTGCGGCTGCGGGTGGCGGAGAGGATCAGGGACCGAAGCACCCGGGGCTGACCAGGTTCACGGGGCGGTCCGAAGGGCGGAGGGAACAGCGTGGGGCCGGTGGCCGGAGGCGGGGCGAGGAGCGCGGTGCTCCCCGGGCAGGGCGGCAGGGCGCGGATCACGGTGCGGCCCGGGCGGCGCCCGGTACGGGGGAGGACACCGTTCGCGGTCCTGGTCGTGGTGCTGCTCGCGGCCGGGCTGCTCGGCCTGCTGGCGTTGAACACCGCCCTCAACGAGGGCTCCTTCGAGCTGTCCAGACTGCAGCGGCAGACCACCGTGCTCACCGACGAGCAGCAGGGCCTGCAGCACCAGATCGACCAGAACTCCGCACCGGACGCGCTCGCCCGCCGGGCCACCGAGCTGGGCATGGTGCCCGCCGGGGGGATGGCCTTCCTGGACGTCCCGAACGGCGGCAAGGTGCTCGGCACGCCCGGACCGGCCCAGGACAGCCCCCCGGTGAAACGGTCCACCGCCGAGCCGTGGCCCGGGAAGCAGCCGTCGCCGAGTGCCCAGCCGGGTGCGCCGGCCGCGCCGGCGCCCGGCGGTGACACCACCGTCCAGATCAACCCGGCCGCTCCGGCCGCCCCCGCCCCCGCCGGTTCGCCGGCCGCGCCCCAGCCGGCGCCGACCGCGACCGGAGGTGCGGGCCGATGAGCACGCCCCGACAGCCCACCGGCGGGACCGGCGGCGCCGGTGGCCGCCGATTCGTCGCCAAGGGCGCCGCTCCGCGGCAGACCCCGCGCGGCCAGGCCGGCCGGGCCGAGCCCGGCAAGGCGCAGCCCGCGAAGGCACAGCCGGCCAAGCCACAGCCCGCCAAGCCGCAGCCCGCCCGGGCGAAGCAGCCCCCGAAGGCCCAGCCGCCGAAGGCGGCAGCACCCCGGAAGGCCCAGTCCGTCAAGGCCCAGTCGGCTATGCCGCGGCCCCCGCGGGCGCAGTCGGCCGGGACCGGCGACCCCAAGGCCGCCCGCCGACCGCTCCGCACCCCGGGCCAGCGCCGCCCGGAGGGCCGGCTGCCCGGCCGCCCGCGCCCGAAGTCCCGCCCGCCGCAGCGCCCCCAGGCCAGGGCGATCCGGCTGGCCGACCCGCGCCGCCGGCTGCGGGTGGTCACCGTCGCGCTGTTCCTGGTGTTCTCGGTCTTCGCCGGCCGCCTCGTCCAGCTCCAACTGCTGGACTCCGACGCGCTGGCCGCCGACGCCAACACCAACCGCTACCTGAGCATCCCGATCACCGCCGAGCGCGGCTCGATAACGTCCGCCGACGGCGTCGCCCTCGCCACCACCGTCGACGCCTACGACATCACCGCGGACCCGGCCATGTTCACCCCGGAGGCCGCGGGCGTCCCGGACGCCCCCGAGCAGGCGGCCGCGCTGCTCGCGCCGATCCTCGGCCTGTCCAAGGAGAAGCTCGCCGCCGACCTGCACACCCCCAAGACCCGCTACAAGCGGCTCGCCGCCCAGCAGAGCCCGGACGTCAAGAACCAGATCAGCGACCTCAAGTCGGGTCTGGAGAAGCAGGCGAACTCCAAGGCCTGCCTGGCCCAGAAGCGCCTGCTGACCAAGTCGGCCGAGGAGGGCGGCCGGACCAGGGTGGACAACGAGTGCGCCAACCCGCTGGCCGGCGTCTTCAACCGGGACACCCAGAAGCGCGTCTACCCCTCGGACGGGCTGGCCTCCAACCTGGTCGGCTTCGTCAACGCCGAGGGCGAGGGCGCCGGCGGCCTGGAGCAGCAGTACCAGAAGCAGCTCGCCGGCAAGGACGGCCACAGCAGCTACGCCCAGGCGGGCGGCCGGCTGGTGCCCACCGCCGGGGGTTCGCTGGACCAGGCCGTGCCCGGCACCGACCTGCGGCTGACCGTCAACCGGGACATCCAGTGGGCCGCCCAGCGCGCCATCACCGACCAGGTCGCCAACGCCGGGGCGGAGAAGGGCTACGTCGTCGTCCAGGACGTGAAGACCGGTCAGGTCCTGGCGATGGCCACCTCGCCCGGCTTCAACCCCAACGACCTGAGCACGGCCAAGTCCTCCCAGCTCGGCAACCCGGCCCTGCAGGACTCCTACGAGCCGGGCAGCACGGCGAAGCTGATGACGATGGCCGCGGTGCTGGACAGCGGCAAGGCCACCTGGGACACCAAGGTGACGGTGCCCGGGCGGCTCCAGCGGGCCGACGTCAACTTCCAGGACGACGTCGACCACGGCACCTGGTACCTGACCCTGGCCGGGGTGCTGGCCAAGTCCTCCAACATCGGCACCATCGAGGCCTTCGAGACGCTCGGCGCCGACCAGCCGGAGGCCAACCGGGTGCTCGACGGCTACCTGCGCAAGTTCGGGGTGGCGCAGCCCACCGGGCTGGGCTTCCCGGGCGAGGCCGCCGGGAAGCTGAAGAAGCCGGAGGACCTCGTGGCCTCGGAGAAGTACAACATCACCTTCGGGCAGGGCCCGATGACCCTCAGCGCCCTCCAGGCCACCTCGGTCTACTCCACGATCGCCAACGGGGGCGTGCGCGTGGCGCCGAGCGTGGTCCAAGGCACCATCTCGCCGGACGGCAGGTACACCCCGGCCGCGCCGGGGCCCCAGACCCGGGTGGTCAGCGAGCAGACCGCGAAGACGCTCACCGAGATGCTGGAGTCGGTCGTCACCGACGAGCAGGGCACCGGCGGCAAGGCCGCCGTCCCCGGCTACCGGGTGGCCGGCAAGACCGGCACCGCCAACCGGGTGGACCCGAAGACCGGCGGATACCGCGGGTACACCGCCTCGTTCATCGGCTTCGCGCCGGCCGACGCGCCCCGGGTCACCGTCTCCTGCGTGATCCAGGACCCGGTCAACGGCCACTTCGGCGGCCAGCTCTGCGGTCCGGTGTTCAAGCAGGTGATGGAGTTCACCCTGAAGACCCTGCAGGTGCCGCCGAGCGGCAGCGAGGCACCCAACCTGCCCGTCGAGTGGAAGCCGTGATCGACCATGAGCAACGAGCGGGCCGGGCGGGACGACGGCACGGCGAGGGCCCGGTTTGGCCCTGGACGCCCTTCGGCGGATAGCCTGCCCGCCGTGCCGAAACCCGATCAAATCACCGTGAGCCCGCCCCGCCCCGCCGGGGTGAAGGCCCTGCCGCTCGCCGAGCTGGCCCGTCTGCTCGGCCTCGCGCCGGTCGAGGGGGGCCCGGTCACCGGCGTCACCCACGACTCCCGCGCGGTGCGCCCCGGCGACGTCTACGTGGCCTTCCCGGGCGCCAACCACCACGGCGCGGCCTTCGCGGCCCAGGCCGCGGCCGCCGGCGCGGTGGCGCTGCTCACCGACCCGGCCGGTGCCGAACAGGCGGCCGGCAGCGGTCTGCCGTCGCTGGTGGTCGACCGGCCGCGGGCCCGGATGGGCGAACTGGCCGCCGCGGTCTACGGCCGCCCCGCCGACCGGCTGCTGATGATCGGGCTGACCGGTACCAACGGCAAGACCACCACCTCCTACCTGGTCGAGGGCGGTCTGCGCGGCGCCGGGCACAGCCCCGGCGTGATCGGCACCGTCGAGATGCGGGTCGGCGACGAGCGGATCAAGAGCGAGCGCACCACCCCCGAGGCCACCGACCTGCACGCGATCCTCGGCGTGATGGGGGAGCGCGGCGCGGACGCGGTGACCATGGAGGTCTCCAGCCACGCGCTGGTCTTCGGCCGGACCGACGGCGTCGTCTACGACGTCGCGCTGTTCAACAACCTCACGCCGGAGCACCTCGACTTCCACCCGGACATGGAGGACTACTTCCAGGCGAAGGCCCGGCTCTTCCAGCCCGGCAAGTCCCGGCTCGGCGTGGCCAACCTGGACGACGCCTACGGGCGCCGGCTGGTCGCCGAGGCGAAGATCCCGGTCACCTCGTTCTCCGCGACCGGTGCGGCCGAGGCCGACTGGCGCGCGGTGGACGTCCAGCTCGGCCCGATCGGCTCGACCTTCCGGGTGCTCGGACCGGACGGCGCCGAGGCCGACGCGTCCGTCCCGCTGCCGGGCCCGTTCAACGTCGCCAACGCGCTGGCCGCGATCACCGTGCTGGTGACCGCCGGGCTGCCGCTGGAGCAGGTCGTCGCCGGGATCGCCGAGGTGCCCGGGGTGCCGGGCCGGCTGGAGCGGGTGGACGCCGGGCAGCCGTTCGTCGCGGTGGTCGACTACGCCCACAAGCCGGACGCCCTGCGCGCCGTCCTCGCCTCGCTGCGCGAGGTCACCAAGGGCCGGCTGCACGTCGTGGTGGGCTGCGGCGGCGACCGCGACCCGCACAAGCGCGCCCCGATGGGCGCCATCGCCGCCGAGCTCGCCGACACCGCCCTGCTGACCAGCGACAACCCGCGCAGCGAGGACCCGTTGGCGATCCTCGCCACCATGCTCACGGGCGCCGCCTCGGTGCCCGAGGCCGAGCGCGGCGCCGTCCTGGTCGTGCCCGACCGGGCCGAGGCGGTCCACCTCGCGGTGGCCCGCGCCCAGGCCGGTGACACCGTGCTGGTGGCCGGCAAGGGCCATGAGCTCGGCCAGTACGTAAGAGACGAGATCCGCCCCTTCGACGACCGGGAGGTACTGCGGGACTCGATCACGCGGACCACGGCCGCCCGGGGCACCGGAGGAGTAGAGCAGCCGTGATCGCACTGACCCTCGCCGAGGTGGCCGCAGCCGTCGGAGGCACCCTGGACGGCGCCGACCCCGACACCCCGGTCACCGGCCCGGTCGAGGTCGACTCCCGCAAGGTGCGCCCCGGCTGCCTGTTCGCGGCCTTCGCCGGCGAACACGTGGACGGCCACGACTATGCCGAGAAGGCGGTCGCCGCCGGCGCCGTCGCGGTGCTGGCCGCCCGCCCGGTCGGGGTGCCCGCCGTCCTGGTCGACAGCGTGGTGGACGCACTCGGCAAGCTGGCCCGGGCGGTGGTGGCCCGCGCCGAATCCACCACCGTGGTCGCGCTGACCGGCTCGGCCGGCAAGACCAGCACCAAGGACCTGATCGCCCAGCTGCTCCAGCGGCTCGGCGACACCGTCTACCCGCCCGGCTCGCTCAACAACGAGATCGGGCACCCGATGACGGCGCTGCGGGTCGAGGCCGGCACCCGGCACCTGGTGATGGAGATGGGCGCCCGGCACAAGGGCGACATCGAGTACCTCACCTCGATCACCCCGCCCCGGATCGGCCTGGTGCTGAACGTCGGCACCGCCCACGTCGGCGAGTTCGGCTCCCAGCAGGCGATCGCCGAGGCGAAGGGCGAGCTGGTCGAGGCGCTGCCGGCGGACGGTGCGGCGATCCTCAACGCCGACGACCCGCTGGTGCGCGCGATGGCCTCCCGCACCAGGGCCCGGGTGGTGTACTTCGGGGAGTCCCGCGAGGCGCACGTCCGGGCACAGGATGTTCGCCTGGACTCCACCGGACGGCCATCGTTCACGCTGACCACCCCGGCCGGTTCCGCACCCGTGCAGCTGCGCCTGTACGGTGAGCACCACGTCTCGAACGCCCTCGCCGCCGCAGCGGTGGCGGTGGAGCTCGGGATGTCCGTCGATGACACCGCCGAAGCGCTGAGCGAGGCGGGTGCGCTGTCCCGCTGGCGCATGGAGGTCGTCGACCGGGCCGATGGTCTCACCGTCGTGAACGACGCCTACAACGCGAACCCCGACTCGATGCGGGCCGCGCTGCGGGCGCTGGTCTCGATCGGAGGGCGCGGCCCGGAGCGCCGCCGCACCTGGGCGGTGCTCGGCGAGATGCGGGAGCTCGGCGAGGACAGCCTGGCCGAGCACGACGCCATCGGGCGGCTCGCGGTACGGCTGGACGTCACCAAGCTGGTGGCGGTCGGCGGACGCGAGGCGGCCTGCATGGAACTGGGCGCTAGGAACGAAGGTTCGTGGGGTGAGGAGTCGGTGCTGGTGTCCGACGCGGACGCGGCGGTCGAACTGCTGCGCAGTCAGCTTCGGCCGGGGGATGTGGTCCTGGTGAAGGCTTCCCGTTCGGTGGGGCTCGAGAAGGTGGCCGAGGCACTGCTCGCGGACGGTGCGGCCGAGTAATGAAGCAGATCCTCTTCTCCGGCATGATCGGCCTCGTCCTCTCGCTGCTCGGGACCCCGGCCCTGATCAAGCTGCTCGCCAAGCGCGGCTACGGCCAGTACATCCGCGACGACGGCCCCAAGGCGCACCACAGCAAGAAGGGCACGCCCACCATGGGCGGCATCGCCTTCATCCTGGCGACGCTGATCGCCTACTTCGCGACCAAGGCGATAACGGGCGACTCGCCGACCGCCTCCGGTCTGCTGGTGCTGTTCCTGACGGTCGGTCTGGGCCTGGTCGGCTTCCTGGACGACTACATCAAGGTCGTCAAGCGCCGTTCGCTCGGCCTGCGGGCCAAGGCCAAGCTCTTCGGCCAGTCGTTCGTGGGCCTCGCCTTCGCGATCCTCGCGCTGCAGTTCAGCGACGACCGCGGGCTCTCCCCGGCCTCCCAGCACCTCTCCTTCGTCCGGGACTTCGGCTGGTCGATCGGCCCGGTGCTGTTCGTCATCTTCGCGTACTTCATGATCGCCGCGATGTCGAACGGCGTGAACCTGACGGACGGTCTCGACGGCCTGGCCACCGGCGCCTCGGTGATGGTCTTCGGCGCCTACACCTTCATCGGCGTCTGGGAGTACGGCCAGAGCTGCGCCTACGCGATCTCGGCCACCTCCAGCTGCTACGACGTCCGCGACCCGCTGGACCTCGCGGTGGTCGCCGCCGCCCTGATGGGCTCCTGCTTCGGCTTCCTCTGGTGGAACACCTCGCCCGCCAAGATCTTCATGGGTGACACCGGCTCGCTCGCCCTCGGCGGCGCCCTGGCCGGTCTGGCGATCTGCTCGCGCACCGAGCTGCTGCTCGCGCTGCTCGGCGGCCTCTACGTGATCATCACCCTCTCGGTGATCATCCAGGTCGGCTCCTTCCGGATGACCGGCAAGCGGGTCTTCAAGATGGCCCCGCTGCAGCACCACTTCGAACTCAAGGGCTGGACCGAAGTCCTGATCGTGGTCCGGTTCTGGATCATCCAGGGCCTCTGCGTGGCCGTCGGTCTCGGCCTCTTCTACGCGGGATGGGTGACGGGATGACCGGACCGGTGTGGGCCGGACTGCCGGTCGCCGTCGCCGGCCTGGGCGTCTCCGGCATCAGCGCCGCCCGGGTGCTGCACGGCCTCGGCGCGCTGGTCACGGTCGTGGACGGCGGCTCCGGCCCGGGCCTGGAGGCCCGCGCCGCCGAGCTGCGGGCACTGGGCGTCACCGTCCGCCTCGGCGACGGCGACAGCCTGCCCGAGGGCACCCGGCTGGTCGTCACCTCGCCGGGCTGGCCGCCCAGCAGCCCGCTGTTCGCCGCCGCCGAGGCGGCCGGCGTCGAGGTCTGGGGCGACGTCGAACTGGCCTGGCGCCTGCGCGCGCCGCTGGCGTCCACCGGCGAGCCGGCCCCCTGGCTGGCCGTCACCGGCACCAACGGCAAGACCACCACCGTCCAGATGCTCGCCTCGATCCTCACCGCCGCCGGCCGGCGCACCGCCGCAGTCGGCAACGTCGGGGTCTCGGTGCTGGACGCGGTGCTCGCCGAGGAGCCGTACGACGTGCTCGCCGTCGAGCTCTCCAGCTACCAGCTGCACTGGGCGCCCTCGCTGCGCCCGTACGCGGCGGCCGTGCTCAACCTGGCACCCGACCACCTCGACTGGCACGGCTCGATGGAGGCGTACGCCGCCGACAAGGGCCGGATCTACGAGGGCAACGTCGTCGCCTGCGTGTACAACCTGGCCGACCCGGCCACCGAGGCGCTGGTCCGCGAGGCCGACGTCGAGGAGGGCTGCCGGGCGATCGGATTCGGCCTCGGCTCGCCCGGCCTGTCGAACCTCGGTGTCGTCGACGGCCTGCTGGTGGACCGCGCCTTCGTGCCGGACCGGGACAAGAACGCCGCCGAGCTGGGCTCGGTCGCCGACGTCCACCCGCCGGCCCCGCACAACATCGCCAACGCGCTCGCCGCCGCCGCCCTCGCCCGGGCGTACGGGGTGGACGCCGCGGCCGTCCGGGAGGGGCTGCGGGCCTTCCGCCCGGACGCCCACCGGATCGCCGAGGTCGGCGTGGTCGCCGGGGTCACGTACATCGATGACTCCAAGGCCACCAACACCCATGCCGCCGCGGCCTCGCTGGCCGCGTACCGGCCGGTGGTCTGGATCGCCGGCGGGCTGGCCAAGGGCGCCGCGTTCGACGACCTGGTCCAGGGCGCGGCCGAGCGGCTGCGCGCCGTGGTGCTGATCGGCGAGGACCGCGGGGTGATCCGGGACGCGCTGGCGCGACACGCGCCGGATGTCCCGGTGATCGAGGCGGCCGAGGGCCAGACTGGCGCGGTGGCGATGACCGAGGTGGTCCGTACGGCCGCGTCACTCGCCCGATCGGGTGACACGGTGCTGCTGGCCCCGGCCTGCGCCTCGATGGACATGTTCACCAACTACGGCGAGCGCGGCGACCTCTTCGCCGCGGCGGTCCGGGAGCTCGCGGACAGCTGACGGCCGGCCGGCCGGCCCGTTCGCCCGGACGCCCGACTCGGCTCATCCGCCCGTGCACGGCGGCCCGTCCCGTTCGAACGGACGTCCGGCTCGGCCCGCCGACCGGTGCACGGGCGAGCGAGCCGAAGGGGCGCGCCGAGCCTCGATAAGGAATGAGGGGCAGCGTGGTGGCGGGGCAGGGCAGGGAGGGCGGTTCCGGTACGCCGGGAAAGGGCTCCGGCGATCCGTGGCGGGTGCTCTCGGCGACCACGACCGCCTACAAGTCGGCCGGCCCGTTGGCCCGTCTGCAGGCCTTCCGGGCCCGTCTGCGGTACACCCTGGACCGGCCGCTCACGCCCTATCTGCTGATCATCGGCGCGACGCTGCTGCTCGTGGTGCTCGGCCTGATGATGGTCTTCTCGGCCTCGCAGATCCTCGCGCTGGGCCAGCACCGGTCCACCCAGTTCTACTTCTTCAAGCAGCTGGTCGCGGTGCTGCTCGGCTTCTCGCTGCTGGTCGGCTTCGCGCTGGTCCCGGTGGCGGTGCTCCGGGTGATCGTCTACCCCGTGATGTTCGGCGTGATCGGTGCGCTCGCGCTGGTCGCGATCCCCGGGGTCGGGGTGGAGGTCAACGGCAACCGGAACTGGCTGGATCTGGGCTTCTTCCAGTTCCAGCCGTCCGAGTTCGCCAAGCTCGCGCTGGTGCTCTGGGGGGCCGACCTGCTCGCCCGCAAGCAGCGGACCGGCACCCTCGACCAGTGGAAGCACCTGCTGGTCCCGCTGGTGCCGGGCGCGCTGCTGCTGCTCGCGATGATCATGCTCGGCGGCGACATGGGCACCTCGATGATCCTGGTCGCCATGCTGTTCGGCCTGCTCTGGATGGTCGGCGCCCCGATGCGGCTGTTCGTCGCCACCCTCGGCGTCGCCGTCGTGGTCTGCACCGCCCTGGTGGTCACCGTCCCGCACCGGGCCGAACGGCTCTCCTGCATCGGGGTGACCAAGCTCGACCCGGCCGGCGCGTGCTTCCAGGCGCTGCACGGGGTGTACTCGTTCGGACTGGGCGGTCTGTTCGGTTCCGGCCTTGGCGCCGGCGTCGAGAAATGGGGCCAGCTCCCGGAGGCGCACACCGACTTCATCTTCGCCACGACGGGCGAGGAACTCGGTCTGGTGGGGACGCTGTCGGTGATCGGTCTCTTCGCGGCACTAGGCTACGCGGGTATCCGTGTGGCCATCGGTACGAAGGACCCCTTCGTCAGGTACGCCGCGGGGGCCGCCACCACGTGGATCATGGCGCAGGCCGTGATCAACCTGGGGTCGGCACTGGGACTGCTGCCCATCGCGGGCGTCCCGCTCCCGCTGTTCTCCTACGGCGGTTCCGCCATGCTGTCGGCCATGTCCGTGATCGGTGTGCTGCTGTGCCTCGCGCGCAGCACCTCGGGCGCGAAGGCGGCCCTGGCCGCCCGGAGCAAGAACTCCCGGATCAGGAGACGACTGGCCCGGGTGCTGCCACGACGACGAACCACAGCGCGCCCGGCCCCGGTGCCGGCACGCAGGGAGCGGTGAATTTCGGTGCATGTCGTACTCGCCGGCGGGGGGACCGCCGGTCACATCGAGCCGGCCCTCGCCCTCGCGGACGCCCTCCGCAGGCACGACCCGTCCATCGGGATCACCGCCCTGGGCACCGAGCGCGGCCTGGAGACCCGGCTGGTGCCCGAGCGGGGCTACCACCTGGAGCTGATCCCGGCCGTTCCGCTGCCCCGCAAGCCCACCCCCGAGCTGATCACCGTCCCGGGCCGGCTGCGCGGCACCGTCCGGGCCGCCCAGGAGATCATCGAGCGGGTCAAGGCGGATGTCGTGGTCGGCTTCGGCGGCTACGTCGCGATGCCGGCCTACCTGGCCGCCAAGCGGGCCGGGGTGCCGATCGTGGTCCACGAGGCCAACGCCCGGCCCGGCCTGGCCAACAAGATCGGTGCCCGGTACAGCGACTTCGTCGCCGTCTCCACGCCGGACAGCAAGCTGCGCGACTCCCGGTACATCGGCATCCCGCTGCGCCGGACCATCGCCACCCTGGACCGCAACGCGGCCCGGCCGGAGGCCCGGCACTACTTCGGCCTCGACCAGCGGCTGCCCACGCTGCTGGTCTCCGGCGGCTCGCAGGGCGCCCGCCGGCTCAACGAGACCGTCACCGCCATCGCGCCCCGGCTCCAGCAGTACGGCGTGCAGATCCTGCACGCGGTCGGGCCGAAGAACGAGCTGCCGCAGGTGGACGACATCCCCGGGATGCCGCCCTACCGCGCCGTGCCGTACGTGGACCGGATGGACCTCGCGTACGCCGCCGCCGACCTGATGCTCTGCCGGGCCGGCGCCATGACGGTGGCCGAGCTGGCGGCGGTGGGCCTGCCGGCCGCCTTCGTCCCGCTGCCGATCGGCAACGGCGAGCAGCGGCTGAACGCCCAGCCGATGGTCAAGGCCGGCGGCGGGCTGCTGGTCGACGACGCGGAACTGACCCCGGAGTGGGTCCTGCAGAACGTCCTGCCGGTGCTCACCGACCCGCAGCGGCTCTGGGACATGAGCCGGGCCGCCGCCGAGTTCGGCCGCCGGGACGCCGACGACCTGCTGGTCGGCATGGTCTACGAAGCGATCGAGGCCGCCAGGGGTGGCCGCCGCCGTGGCTGACGGTCGGCCCGCCGATCAACCCCCGGCCTCCGGCCGGGGGTACCCGCGGGAGGAGGTGGAGTTCGGGGACGAGGAGTACTCGCCCCGGCTCCGGCTCTCCCGGCGGGGCATCGCGGTGCTGGCCGCGCTCGGCGCCTCGGTGCTGGGCGGGCTGGCCTGGCTGGTCTTCCTCTCCTCGGCCCTGGACGTGCGCAGCGTCGCGGTGCAGGGGGCGCAGGACGACCGGCTGACGGTCGACCAGGTCCGCGCGGCGATCGGCACGGTCGGCGCCGGCCCGCTGGCCCGGGTCGACCTGGACGCCGCCACCCGGCGGGTGGAGGCGATCCCGCGGGTGGCCCGGGCCGAGGTCTGGCGGGGCTGGCCGCACACCCTGCGGGTGAAGATCACCCAGCGCACCGCGGTGGCCGCCGTCAAGGGGGACGACGGCAGATTCACCCAGGTGGACGCAGGTGGCGTGAGCTTCGCCACCGAGGACGCCGCCCCGGCCGGAGTGCCGGTGGTCGAACTGCGGCTCAGTCAGCAGGCGAACGACGCGGCCGGGGTGATTTCCCGTCCGCAGTTGGTCCAGGGGGCGGTGGCGGTCGCCGCCGGGCTGCCCGCCGAGGTCCGGCAGCGGGCCGGGGCGGTGCTGGTGCACTCCTACGACGACATCCAGCTGCAGCTCGGCGGGGGTGTCACGGTCCGCTGGGGGAGTCCGGACCAGATCGATCGAAAAGCCCGGGTGCTGGTGGCACTGATGAGTCAGAAGGGTACGAACTTCGACGTCAGTGCGCCGGACGCGCCGGCGGTGTCGGGATGATCCGGTAGGTTCTCTCCCTGGGGGAGGGGTTGACGCCTTTCGGTGACGGCCCGACCCTTGGTGGTCACCCCGGTTTCATAAGCTGGTTGATGATCACATAGGCTCAAAAGAAAAAGGGAAGCTCGGCGTGTTCGTTGAAACACGTGCCCGGGGCCACCTAGTGTCCTGTGTCACCAGACTGTGCTTCCTGGTGATGTGACGGAGGCACAGCACTAACCCTAAACGTCAAGTTTAGGGTTGGGGTCGGCGGTCGGCATTTCGGACATTCAGTCAGAAACCAGGCTCCCTACCCATCGACATCCGTCGGTACGGCACCCCACCGGGGCCGGCCGACCCGGAAATTCGAGGCGAGAGGCCTTCGACGTGGCAGCACCGCAGAACTACCTCGCAGTCATCAAGGTTGTCGGCATCGGCGGCGGTGGTGTCAACGCCATCAACCGGATGATCGAGGTCGGTCTCAAGGGCGTCGAGTTCATCGCGATCAACACCGATGCGCAGGCCCTCCTGATGAGCGACGCCGACGTCAAGCTCGATGTGGGCCGTGAACTCACCCGGGGCCTCGGCGCCGGCGCCAACCCCGAGGTCGGCCGCAAGGCCGCCGAGGACCACCGCGAGGAGATCGAGGAGGTCCTCAAGGGGGCCGACATGGTCTTCGTGACCGCGGGCGAGGGCGGTGGTACCGGCACGGGCGGCGCGCCGGTCGTCGCCAACATCGCCCGCTCGCTCGGCGCGCTGACCATCGGCGTGGTCACCCGCCCCTTCACCTTCGAGGGCCGTCGCCGCGCGAACCAGGCCGAGGACGGCATCGCCGGCCTGCGCGAAGAGGTCGACACCCTCATCGTGATCCCCAACGACCGCCTGCTGTCCATCTCGGACCGCCAGGTCAGCGTGCTGGACGCGTTCCGCTCCGCCGACCAGGTGCTGCTCTCCGGCGTCCAGGGCATCACCGACCTGATCACCACCCCCGGTCTGATCAACCTCGACTTCGCGGACGTCAAGTCCGTCATGTCGGAGGCCGGTTCGGCGCTCATGGGCATCGGTTCGGCCCGGGGCGAGGACCGCGCCAAGGCGGCCGCCGTGATGGCGATCTCCTCGCCGCTGCTGGAAGCCTCGATCGACGGCGCCCGCGGCGTGCTGCTGTCCATCTCCGGCGGCTCCGACCTCGGCCTGTTCGAGATCAACGAGTCCGCCCAGCTGGTCAGCGAGGCCGCGCACCCCGAGGCCAACATCATCTTCGGTGCGGTGATCGACGACGCGCTCGGCGACGAGGTGCGGGTCACCGTGATCGCGGCCGGCTTCGACGGCGGCCAGCCCCCGGCGATCGTCCGCGACCCGGTGGTCAAGGCCACCCCGGCCACGCCGCCGCCGGCCGCCCCCGAGCGTCCGGCGACCCGGCCCTCGTACGGGAGCATCGGGTCGGTGACGGCCCGCTCCGAGGGCGACGCCCCGGCGCGTTCGACGGAGAGCCCGGCCACCACGACCGCCGCTCCGGTGCCGCCGCAGGTGCAGCCGGCCCGCCAGCCGTACGTGGAGAGCCCCGCCGAGGAGCTCGACGTGCCGGACTTCCTGAAGTAAGCAGTGGTCGATCACGCAGTACGCAACGGTGCTCACTTCGCCTTCACCGACCGGTGGGGCGGGGTGAGCACTTCGCCGTACGGGGAGCTGAACCTCGGCGGCGCGGTGGGGGACGACCCGGCCGCCGTCCGGCGCAACCGGGCGATCGCGGCCGGCGCGCTGGGCCTCGACCCGGCGGACGTGGTCTGGATGAACCAGGTCCACGGCGCGGAGGTGGCCGTGGTGACGCGGCGCCAGTCCGCGGGGGAGGCGCCGACCGTCGACGCGGTGGTCACCGACCGGCCGCTGGCGCTGGCGGTGCTGACCGCGGACTGCACGCCCGTCCTGCTGGCCGATCCGGTGGCGGGCGTGGTGGGCGCGGCCCACGCGGGCCGGCCCGGCCTCGCGGCCGGGGTGGTGCCGGCGGCGGTCCGGGCGATGGTGGAACTGGGCGCCGAGCCGGGGCGGATCGCCGCCGCGACCGGGCCCGCGGTCTGCGGCCGCTGCTACGAGGTGCCGGCGGAACTGCGTGCGGAGGTGGCCCGGCTGGTGCCGGCCGCGCACGCCGAGACCTCCTGGGGCACCCCGGCCCTGGACGTGCCGGAGGGAGTGGCGGCGCAGCTGACCGCTGCGGGCGTCACCGAGTTGGTGCGATCATCGGTCTGCACCCTCGAATCCGCCGATCACTACTCCTATCGCCGCGAGCGGCGCACGGGCCGGCTCGCGAGCTACGTCTGGTTGGGCTCTGATCACTCATGACGAACGACATCTACGGACCGTTCCCGGGCGGTGCGGATTTCCTCGCCGCCCTGACGCCGGGCCAGCGGGCCCGGTACGAGGAACTCGGGACCAACCTCGACGTGGTCGAACGCCGGATCGCCGACGCCTGCGCGGCCGCGGGGCGGGCGCGTGACGAGGTGCGGCTGATCGTCGTCACCAAGACCTACCCGGCTCAGGACAGCGCACTGCTGGCCGCACTGGGCGTCACCGACGTCGCGGAGAACCGCGACCAGGACGCGGCGCCCAAGGCGGAGCAGTGCAGAAACCTTCCGCTGGACTGGCACTTCGTCGGCCAGCTGCAGACCAACAAGGTCCGCTCGGTGGTCCGGTACGCGAACCACGTGCACTCGGTGGACCGGCCGCGGCTGGTGGAGTCGCTCTCCGCGGCGGTGCTCAAGGCCGAGCGGCCCGAGCTGGGCTGCCTGGTGCAGGTCGCGCTGGAGAAGGAGCACGGCGAGGGCGAGGGCCGGGCCGGGGCGACCCCGTCGGAGGTCGAGGCGCTGGCCGACGCGATCGCCGACGCGCCCGGGCTGCGACTGGACGGTGTGATGACCGTCGCTCCGCTCTCCGGTCCGCTCGCCGGCGATCCGGCCCGGGCCTTCGAGCGGTTGACGGAAATCGCAACCGCCGTACGGGCGGCCCATCCTGCTGCCACCATGGTTTCCGCAGGAATGAGCGGTGACCTGGAGCAGGCCGTTGCCGCCGGGGCGACACATGTGCGCGTCGGAACGGCGGTACTCGGAGTGCGGTCACCCCTCGGGTAACGTCACCGGGTAGTAGATCAGACTGCAGGACAAAATAGGACAGAAGCTAGCAGCTTTCCAGAGCGCTGGCGAACCGTGGATCGTAGCTCCGCGGCCCCCACCCACGAGTTCTGACCGGCCGTCGGCCCGTCGGCTCGTCGTGGGCGGACCGCGGAATCCGCAGCCGGGGCCGGACGGCCCGGCCGTCGGTACGGAGCGCCGGTCCACCACGGAGCGGGCAGGGCGAGCGACCATCGAGAGGCGCGCGTTCGCGAAGCGACCACCGCGCGGACAGCGAGGTGGGCATGAGCGGAGGAGACAGGAGCATGGCCGGCGCAATGCGCAAGATGGCGGTCTACCTCGGCCTCGTGGAGGACGAGACGTACGACGGCCAGGGGTACGACCCCGACGACGACTACGACGCGGACCCCGAGCCGATCCGAACGGGGCGGACGGAGGACATCCCCCGGCCCGCCGCGGCACCCGCCCCGGTCTCCTCGATCACGCCGCAGCCGGTCCCGGCCGCGGTCCCGATCCGCCAGGAGACCCCGAGGATGGCCCCAGTGTCGTCCATCACACCCGAACGCCGCCACAACCTGGAGAAGAGCGCCCCGGTGATCATGCCCAAGGTAGTGAACGAACGAGAGCCCTACCGCATCACCACGCTGCACCCCCGGACCTACAACGAGGCCCGTACGATCGGGGAACAGTTCCGTGGCGGGACCCCGGTGATCATGAATCTCACCGAGATGGACGACACCGATGCCAAGCGGCTCGTAGACTTCGCCGCTGGACTCGTCTTCGGTCTGCACGGCAGTATCGAGCGCGTGACACAGAAGGTGTTCCTGCTGTCGCCTGCTAACGTCGATGTCACGGCGGAGGACAAGGCTCGGATCGCCGAGGGTGGGTTCTTCAACCAGAGCTGACCCGGCCACGACTTTACGTGTGGATCTGATCGACAGTGAGTTAGTGACAGGCGGCACGGCCGTAGGGCCGAGAACCGGGGAGAGGGAAGCGCGATGGGGATCGTGTGGGCGGTGCTCTATTACGCGCTGACCGTCTTCCTGGTGTTCCTGCTTGTGCGGCTGGTGATGGACTGGGTCTTCCAGTTCGCACGTTCGTGGCGGCCCGGCAAGGCCATGGTCCTGGTCCTGGAGGCCACGTACACTGTCACGGATCCGCCGCTCAAGCTTCTTCGGCGGTTCATTCCGCCGTTGCGTCTCGGGGGCGTGGCGCTCGACCTGTCCTTCTTCGTACTGATGATCATTGTGTATGTCCTGATCTCGCTTGTGCGGCCCTAGTCGTAGGTGAGCGATGCGACAGGATGCCGGTGTGCCGACGATCACGTTGAGGTGAAGAGATGCCATTGACCCCCGAGGACGTTCGGAACAAGCAGTTCACGACCGTCCGCCTGCGCGAAGGCTATGACGAGGACGAGGTCGATGCCTTCCTCGACGAGGTCGAGGCGGAGCTGACCCGCCTCCTCCGCGAGAACGAGGACCTGCGCGCCAAGCTGGCCGCCGCGACCCGTGCCGCCGCGCAGAACCAGGCCAACATGCGCAAGGAGCCGCCGCAGGACTCGCGTCCCGGCGCCCCGGTGCCGGCCGCCATATCCGGCCCGCCGGTGCCCGGGCAGCAGCAGGGCCCCGGCCCGCAGCAGATGGGCGGCCCCGGCGGTCCGCAGCAGATGGGCGGCCCGCAGCAGCAGCAGCAGATGGGCAACCAGCCCCTCGGCCTGCCGTCCGGTGCCCCGCAGCTCCCGTCCGGCCAGGGCGGCCCGATGGGCGGCCAGCAGCAGCAGATGAACCAGACCATGGGCGGCCAGCAGCAGCTGGTGCAGCCGATGGGCGGTCAGATGCTCCAGCCCATGGGCGGTCCGGGTGGCCCGCAGCAGATGGGCAACCCGATGGGCCAGGGCATGGGCCAGCAGCAGATGCAGCAGATGGGTGGCCCGATGGGCCAGCCGCAGCAGATGGGCGGCCCGATGGGCGCTCCGATGCAGCAGCAGCAGGGCCCCGGCGGCGACAGCGCGGCCCGCGTGCTGGCGCTCGCCCAGCAGACCGCGGACCAGGCGATCTCGGAGGCCCGTTCCGAGGCCAACAAGATCGTCGGCGAGGCGCGCAGCCGGGCCGAGGGTCTGGAGCGCGACGCCCGTGCCAAGGCCGACGCCCTGGAGCGGGACGCGCAGGAGAAGCACCGCGTCGCGATGGGCTCCCTGGAGTCCGCGCGGGCCACGCTGGAGCGCAAGGTCGAGGACCTGCGGGCGTTCGAGCGTGAGTACCGCACGCGTCTGAAGTCCTACCTGGAGACCCAGCTGCGCCAGCTGGAGTCGCAGGCGGACGACTCGCTCGCTCCGCCGCGCATCCCGGCCACCGCCTCGCTGCCGCCGGCCGCGTCGTCGATGGCTCCGGCCGGTGCGTCCGCGATGAGCGGGGGTGCTCCGGGCTTCGGTGGCAACCAGCCGTCCTTCGGCGGGAACCAGCCCTCGTTCGGCGGCCAGAGCTCCTTCGGCGGCAACAACGGTGCGCCGAGCTTCGGCGGGCAGTCCTCCGGTGGCAACTCCGGTGCCCCGCAGATGCAGCCGGCCGGGATGACGCAGCCGATGGCCGCCGTCCGCCCGCAGCCGCCGCAGCCGATGCAGCAGGCGCCGGCGCCGATGCGCGGTTTCCTGATCGACGAGGACGGCGACAACTGAGGTTGTAGCCAGGCATTTCGAGGGCGCCCCTGCCGTGACTTCCGGGTCATGACGGGGGCGCCCTCGTCGGTGTGCCCGCCCGGGTGAGCGCCGGTGCGACCGGGCGCCGGGGCGCGGGCTCCGGAGACGGCGAAGCCGCCGCCACCCCGGGTGGGGCGGCGGCGGCTTCGCCGTGCGGGTCGGGCCGTGCGGGTCAGGCCTTGCGGAGCCGGAAGGTCAGGCCGAGGCCCTCGTCCGAGAAGGTCTCGGACTCCCAGTCGGCGGCGCCCGCCGCGAAGTCGGTGGCCAGCACCTCCTCGGCGACCAGCGAGCCGTGCTCGGTGATCGCCTCGGTGGTCTCGTCGGAGGCGGCCTGCCAGCGCAGCACGATCCGGTCGGAGACCTCCAGACCGGAGTTCTTCCGGGCCTCCTGGATCTGCCGGATCGCGTCGCGGGCGATGCCGAGGCGCTTGAGCTCCGGGGTGATGGCCAGGTCGAGGGCGACGGTGGCACCGGACTCGTTGGCGACCGCCCAGCCCTCGCGCGGGGTCTCGGTGATGATCACCTCGTCCGGGCCCAGCTCGATCCGCTCGCCGTTCAGCTCCACCCCGGTGCTGCCGGTGGCGCGCAGCTCGGCGGCGAGCACCGCGGCGTCGGCGGCCGCGACCACCTTGGCCACGTCCTGCACGCCCTTGCCGAAGCGCTTGCCGAGCGCCCGGAAGTTCGCCTTGGCGGTGGTGTCGACCAGCGAGCCGCCGACCTCGGCCAGCGACTCCAGGGTGGAGACGTTGAGCTCCTCGGCGATCTGCGCGCGCAGGTCGGCCGGCAGCTCCTCCCAGCCCTGGGCGGCGATCAGCGCGCGGGAGAGCGGCTGACGGGTCTTCACGCCGGACTCGGCGCGGGTGGCCCGGCCCAGCTCGACCAGCCGCCGCACCAGCGCCATGTGGCGCGAGAGGTCGGCGTCGATCAGCGCCTCGTCGGCCTCCGGCCAGCCCGCCAGGTGGACCGAGGCTGGGGCCTGCGGGGCGACCGGGACGACAAGGTCCTGCCAGATCCGCTCGGTGATGAACGGCGTCAGCGGGGCCATCAGCCGGGTGACCGTCTCCAGCGCCTCGTGCAGCGTGGCGAGCGCGGCGGCGTCGCCCTGCCAGAAGCGGCGGCGGCCGCGGCGGACGTACCAGTTGGAGAGGTCGTCGACGAAGCCGGAGAGCAGCTTGCCGGCGCGCTGGGTGTCGTACGCCTCGAAGGCCGCGTCGACCTCGCGGACCAGGGTGTTCAGCTCGGAGAGCACCCAGCGGTCCAGCTGCGGCCGCGCCGCCGGGGCCGGGTCGCTCGCGGACGGCGCCCAGCCGGAGGTACGGGCGTACAGGGCCTGGAAGGCGACGGTGTTCCAGTAGGTGAGGAGGGTCTTGCGGACCACTTCCTGGATGGTGCCGTGGCCGACCCGGCGGGCCGACCAGGGCGAACCGCCGGCCGCCATGAACCAGCGCACCGCGTCCGCGCCGTGCTGGTCCATGAGCGGGATCGGCTGCAGGATGTTGCCCAGGTGCTTGGACATCTTGCGGCCGTCCTCGGCCAGGATGTGGCCCAGGCAGACGACGTTCTGGTAGCTGCTCCTGTCGAACACCAGGGTGCCGACGGCCATCAGCGTGTAGAACCAGCCGCGGGTCTGGTCGATCGCCTCCGAGATGAACTGCGCCGGGTAGCGCTTCTCGAAGAGCTCCTTGTTCTGGTACGGGTAGCCGTACTGGGCGAAGGGCATCGAGCCGGAGTCGTACCAGGCGTCGATCACCTCGGGCACCCGGGTGGCGGTGCCGGAGCACTCGCGGCAGGCGAAGGTGACGTCGTCGATGTACGGGCGGTGCGGGTCCAGGCCGCTCTGGTCGGTGCCGGTGAGCTCGGAGAGCTCGGCCAGCGAGCCGACGCAGGTGAGGTGGTTCTCCTCGCAGCGCCAGATCGGCAGCGGGGTGCCCCAGTAGCGGTTGCGGCTGAGCGCCCAGTCGATGTTGTTGTTCAGCCAGTCGCCGAAGCGGCCGTGCTTGACCGTCTCCGGGTACCAGTTGGTGGCCTCGTTCTCGCGGATCATCGCGTCCTTGACGGCGGTGGTCCGGATGTACCAGGACGGCTGCGCGTAGTAGAGCAGCGCGGTGTGGCAGCGCCAGCAGTGCGGGTAGCTGTGCTCGTACGGCAGGTGGCGGAAGAGCAGGCCGCGCTCCTGGAGGTCCGCGACCAGGGCCTCGTCGGCCTTCTTGAAGAACTGGCCGCCGACCAGCGGGACCTCGGGCGCGAAGGTGCCGTCGGCGAGCACCGGGTTGACCACCGGCAGGCCGTAGCGGCGGCAGGTCGCGAGGTCGTCCGCGCCGAAGGCGGGGGACTGGTGGACGATGCCGGTGCCGTCCTCGGTGGTGACGTAGTCGGCGTTGAGGACGTAGTGCGCGTCCTCGATCTCGACCAGGTCGAAGGGGCGGCGGTACGCCCAGCGCTCCATCTCGGCGCCGGTGAAGGACTCGCCGGTGGCCTCCCAGCCCTCGCCGAGCGCCTTGGCCAGCAGCGGCTCCGCGACGACCAGCCGCTCGGTGCCGTCGGTGGCCACCACGTAGGTGACCTCGGGGTGGACGGCGGCGGCGGTGTTGGAGACCAGGGTCCACGGCGTGGTCGTCCAGACCAGCAGCGCGGCCCCGCCGGCCAGCGGGCCGGAGGTGAGCGGGAAGCGGACGAAGACCGAGGGGTCGACGACGGTCTCGTAGCCCTGGGCCAGCTCGTGGTCGGACAGGCCGGTGCCGCAGCGCGGGCACCAGGGGGCGACCCGGTGGTCCTGGACCAGCAGGCCCTTGTCGAAGATCTGCTTGAGCGACCACCAGACCGACTGGACGTAGGACGGGTCCATCGTCCGGTAGGCGTCGTCGAGGTCGACCCAGTAGCCCATCCGGGTGGTGAGCTCGGTGAAGGCGTCGGTGTGGCGGGTCACCGACTCGCGGCACTTGGCGTTGAACTCGGCGATGCCGTACGCCTCGATGTCCTGCTTGCCGGAGAAGCCCAGCTCCTTCTCGACGGCCAGCTCGACGGGGAGGCCGTGGCAGTCCCAGCCGGCCTTGCGGGCGACGTGGTAGCCCTTCATCGTCCGGTAGCGGGGGAAGACGTCCTTGAAGACGCGGGCCTCGATGTGGTGGGCGCCGGGCATGCCGTTGGCGGTCGGCGGGCCCTCGTAGAACACCCACTCGGGGCGGCCCTCGGACTGCTCCAGGCTGCGCTGGAAGATCTTGCTGTCCTGCCAGAAGGAGAGGATCTGGTGTTCGAGGGCAGGCAGGTCCACCTGCGCGGGGACGGCGTTGTAGGTGGTCATCGCGGTGTCAAACCTCCGGCGGATATCGGCTGGATCCGACGGAGGGACGAGACGGCGAGCCGCCCCGCGGTACCACCCTCCTTGGCCGCGGTGCTGCTGCGACCCTCTTGTTTGGGCTTGCTGCCGGTTCTACCGGGCCGCTGGGCTGACCAGCGGCCGTTCTTCCGGCGGCTCCGGGGTGATCTTCCCGCCGCGCACACCCCCGGGCTCGCACCGTCCCCGGGTCGCTGGTGGCTGCGTACGTCGGTACTCGTCCCATCTGCGCCTTGCCGGCCCAGTCTATCGGCAGCCGCAAGTCGGTTTGTCCGCCGCCGCGACGGCGCGCGGAGGCGGTTAGGCGGAGGTGTTCTGGGCACAACTCAGGTCAGCGCGCGGGGCGGGGCGGTTGTGACGGCTGCCTGGGTGGGATCATTGTGAGGCGTCGGTATGTCATGTTGTGACCGGTTTTGATGGGGATTATCGTTCCGGCACTGGAGGCCGCCGGGAACCGGCGGCTCGATTCGTTCGTAGATGGGGTCGAAGCCATGGCTGATGAGGCAACCGGCGCGGGTACCGCCACCAAGCGGGCCCGCAAGGCCGTGGCAGGCGAACCAGGGGAGGGGACCGTGACCACTACCGCACGGCACAAGACCAGCAACGATTCCGCGCTCGTGGCCCCCGGCCGCACCCGCACCCCCGCCGCGGCGGTCCGCGGCGGCGGCGCGGAGGCCGTGGACCCGGCCGAGCTTCCCGTCCGCCCGGGCGAGGACCCGTGGACCTCGCAGGAGGTGCACGAACTACACGCCGAGCTGATCAGCGAGCTGGACCGGCTGCAGAACGAGATCGGCGCCGCCGAGGCCGCGATCACCGGGCTGATGCGGGACTCCAACGACGGAGCCGGCGACGACCAGGTCGACGCCGGTACGAAGAACATCTCGCGGGAGAGCGAGCTGGCGCTGGCCAACAACGCCAGGGAGAGCCTCGCGCAGGTCGAGCGGGCCCTGGGCCGACTGGAGGGCGTCGGCTTCGGGACCTGCGAGTCCTGCGGCCAGGCCATCGGCAAGGCCCGCATGCAGGCCTTCCCCCGGGCGACGCTCTGCGTCCAGTGCAAGGCCAAGCAGGAACGCCGCTGACCGGGGCGACGCGGGGGGTCGGGCTTGCCGTACGCTCGACCCCGTAACGTCGCCTGACTCGTCGAGGTCGGCGACCACCGGCCCACTCTCCCCCGACCTTCGGCCCCGGGGGACCCTCATCGGCAGCGGAGCGGATCATCAGTACGCAAGGTTCCCCCCAGACGCGGGACGAGTCCGTCCCGACCCCCGCCGAAGCCCTGGAGGAGGCCGTGGCCGAGCCCGGTGAGGTGACCGCTCCGGTCGAGCAGGAGGCATCGAAGGGGCGCCGGCGGATCGGTGTCCTGCTGGGCGTCGCGCTGGTCGCCTTCCTGATCGACCTGGGGACCAAGCTGCTGGTGGTCGCCCGCCTGGAGAACCACGCGGCGATCAAGGTGATCGGCGACGTGGTGACCTTCCAGGTGATCCGCAACTCCGGCGCCGCGTTCGGCATGGGCCAGGCGCTGACCATCGTCTTCACCGTGATCGCGGCGTCGGTCATCGTGGTCATCTGGCGGATCGCCCGCCGGCTGTACAGCCTCCCCTGGGCGATCGCGCTCGGGCTGCTGCTCGGCGGGGCGCTGGGCAACCTGACCGACCGGCTGTTCCGCTCGCCGAGCGCCTTCCGCGGCCACGTCGTGGACTTCATCTCCGTCCAGCACTTCGCCGTCTTCAACCTCGCCGACTCGGCGATCGTCTGCGGCGGCATCCTGGTGGTGCTGCTCTCCTTCCGCGGCAGCAACCCGGACGGCACGGTCCACCAGCCGGCCGGCAAGGACGCGAGCGGTAAGGACGGGGTGGCAGGGGCGGCCGGGGGCGACGCCGACGGGGACCGGCCCGGCCCGACCGCGTAAGGGGCGGCTCCCGCGTCCGGCATACTCGTACGGGTGAGTACCGCAGCGCAGATCCGCAGCCTCCCCGTACCCGACGGCCTGGAGGGCGAGCGTCTCGACGCCGCCCTCGCCCGGATGTTCGGTTTCTCCCGGACGAAGGCCGCCGAGTTGGCAGCCGACGGCAAGGTGACGCTCGACGGCGCCCTGGCCGGCAAGTCGGACCGGGTCACCGCCGGCTCCTGGCTGGAGGTCGAGATCCCGGCCCCCGCCGCGCCCGTGCGGATCGTCGCCGAGCATGTCGAGGGCATGCGCATCGTCCACGACGACGAGGACATCGTGCTCGTCGACAAGCCGGTCGGCGTCGCCGCCCACCCCAGCCCCGGCTGGACCGGTCCGACCGTGATCGGCGGCCTGGCCGCGGCCGGCTACCGGATCTCCACCTCGGGCGCCGCGGAGCGCCAGGGCGTCGTGCACCGGCTCGACGTGGGCACCTCCGGGCTGATGGTGGTCGCCAAGTCCGAGCGCGCCTACACCGACCTCAAGCGCCAGTTCCACGACCGGGTGACCGAGAAGAAGTACCACACGCTGGTGCAGGGCCACCCGGACCCGATGAGCGGCACCGTGGACGCGCCGATCGGGCGCCACCCCAGCTCCGACTGGAAGTGGGCGGTCATCCAGGAGGGCAAGCCCTCCGTCACCCACTACGACCTCATCGAGGCCTACCGGGCCGCCTCGCTGCTGGACATCAAGCTGGAGACCGGCCGGACCCACCAGATCCGGGTGCACATGTCGGCGCTGCGCCACCCCTGCGTGGGCGACCTGACCTACGGCGCCGACCCGACGCTGGCCAAGCGGCTCGGGCTGACCCGGCAGTGGCTGCACGCGGTCTCGCTCGCCTTCGAGCACCCGGCCGACGGCGAGTGGGTGCAGTTCGGCAGCGAGTACCCCGAGGACCTGCGCAGGGCGCTGGACATCATCTCGGCGGAGAGCTGACATGAGCTCCTTCGCGGCGCGGATCCGGGTGGCCGAGGGCGCGGACGACCTGGCACTGGTGCGGGGCGTCCGGCACGAGGTGTTCATCGCCGAGCAGGGCGTGCCCGAGGAACTGGAGTACGACGACCTCGACGCGACCTCCGAGCACCTGCTGGCGGTCGGCCCGGAGGGCGAGCCGCTCGGCACCGCCCGGCTGATCCACGGCCCGCAGGCGCTCGCCCTCACCGGCGGGACGGCGGGCCGGGTGCTGCTCGGCCGGCTCGCGGTGGTGAAGGCGGCGCGCGGCACCGGGCTGGGCGCCGAGCTGGTCCGCGCCGTCGAGGCGGCCGGGCGCGGGCGGGGCGCCCGTGAGGTCGAGCTGCACGCGCAGGTGCAGGCGCTGGGCTTCTACGAGCGGCTCGGCTACACGGCGGAGGGGCCGGTCTACGACGACGCCGGGATCCCGCACCGGACCATGACCCGGGTGCTCTAGGGCCGGTCCCGGTCCCGGTCCCGGGCCGCGCCGGGACCGGGGTGCTCCCCGTGCGCAGTCGTCGGCGCCGTCTCGTACCGGCTGAGCACCGCCTCCAGGCCGGCCGCCACCACCCGGACGGTGAGCCGGCCGGCGGAGCCGAGCAGGAACGGCGGCACCAGGTGGTGCAGGCCGTCGTCGTGCCGGTGGAAGATCCGCTCCCGCGGGGCGGCGGCGAGCGTCAGCGCCGACCGGCCCCCAGCTACAGGGGGATCCGGCAGCGGCGCAGCAGTGCCCAGACGGCGTCGTCCGGGTGGCGCGCGGCGACGCGCTGGAGGACCTGGTCGACGATCCGGCCGACCACCAGGGAGGCGGCGATGGCGGCGAGCAGGGCGGTCAGCGGCCGGAGCACAGACACCTCGTCGTCGGGCGGTGGGACGGGACGGGCGGACGACACCCGGGCATAGTCGGATGAATCGGGCGTTTCGGTACGGCACGGCCCGGGCGGCCTTATCGGACGCCTACCGGCACGGCGGATACGATCACCGACCATGGAGCTCGGTGGGGCGTGGCGTCGGTGGCGCGGCCGCGGAACGGCTGTCGGACGAAGAGTGCTGGCCGCGGCGGTGGCCCTGGTGGTGGCCGGAGTCGGCACGGCGGTGGCGGTGGCCGCCGGCGGGGACGAGCCCGTCCGGCAGGAGGATCGTTTCCTCAGCATGCCGGAGACGCCCGGCAGCGACGCCACGGTCCAGCTGGACACCTCGTTCTTCACGACCGGGACGGCCCCCCGCCCGGCGGTCCTGCTCGCCCACGGCTTCGGCGGTTCCAAGGAGGGTGAGCGCGAGCGCGCCCAGCAGCTCGCCCGGCAGGGCTACGCGGTGCTGACCTGGTCGGCGCGCGGCTTCGGCCACTCCGGCGGCCGGATCGGCCTCAACGCCCCCGACCGCGAGGTCGAGGACGTCCGGCACCTGGTCGACTGGCTGGCCCAGCGGCCCGAGGTGCGCCTCGACGGGCCGGGCGACCCGCGGGTCGGCATCACCGGTGCCTCGTACGGCGGGGCGGTGTCGCTGCTCGGCTCCGCCTACGACACCCGGATCGACGCGGTGGCCAGCCAGATCACCTGGTGGAACCTGGCCGACGCGCTGTTCCCGCAGGGTGTGCGGGGCTCGGGCGCGGTGGACGGCGTGTTCAAGAAGCTCTGGGCCGGCATCTTCTTCACCACCGGCTCGGCGGGGGACCTCGGCCCCTCGGGCGAGGCCCCGCGCGGTGGCACCGGGCCGCAGCAGGCCCCGGGCGATTCGGCGGACGCGACGGTCGGCTGCGGCCGCTTCCTGGACGAGCTCTGCCGGATGTACGACCGGGTGGCGACCGCCGGTCACGCCGATCCGGAAGCCGTGGCCCTGCTGGACCGCTCCAGCCCGTCCTCGGTGGCCGGGCGGCTCAAGGCGCCCACCCTGGTCGTCCAGGGCCAGCAGGACTCGCTGTTCCCGCTCGACCAGGGCGATGCGATCGCCCGGGCGGTCGCGGCCAACGGCGCGCCGGTCGCGGTGGACTGGTTCGCCGGCGGGCACGACGGCGGCACCGACACCAGCGCCCGGGTGGACGACCGGGTCGGTGCCTGGTTCGACCGGTACCTGAAGGAGCCGGCCGGGCAGGACCCGGCCGGCTCCACCGGGCCGGCGTTCCGGGTGACCCGCACCGGCGGGGTGGACTCCACCGGCTTCCAGGCCGTGCTGCGCGGCGCCTCCGCCGACGCCTACCCCGGTCTGGCGGGCACCGGCTCGCGGCAGGTGGAGCTGACCGGCGGCAAGGCGGGCGCCGAGCAGACCTTCGCCAACCCGCCCGGCGGCGCGCCGCCCAACATCTCCGCGCTGCCCGGCATCGGCGCGCTCAGCCAGGCCGCCTCGCTCGGGGCCGGGCTCTCGCTCGACTTCCCCGGACAGTACGCCGGGTTCGACTCGGCGCCGCTGGACGGGCAACTGCACCTGACCGGGCAGCCGACGGTCACGGTGAAGGTCGCGGCCGACCGGCCGGACGCGGTGCTCTTCGCCAAGCTGTACGACGTCGCGCCGGACGGCAAGCAGACCCTGCCGCAGCAGCTGTCCGCCCCGCTCCGGGTGACCGGCGCGGACGCGCCCGGCGGCCGGACCGTCACGGTGGCGCTGCCCACCGTCGACCACACCTTCGCGGCCGGGCACCGGCTGCGGCTGGTGCTCGCCGCGACCGACCTGGCGTACGCCTCGCCGGCCGAGCCGGCCACCTACCGGGTCTCCCTGGCCGGCCCGGTCACCGCGCCGACCGTCGCCGAGCTGGTCACCGAGGCCACCCCGCTGCCGGCCCGGACCTGGGTGCTGCCGCTGATCGCCGTCGCGGTGGCGGCCGCGCTGCTGCTCCTGCCGCGGCTGCGCCGGCGCGGCCGGACCGCCCGCGGGCCGGCCTACGACCCGGCGCTGGCCGAGGTGCCGCTGCAGATCACCGGCCTCGGCAAGCGCTACAAGGGCGCCACCGACCGGTACGCCGTCCGGGACGTGGGCTTCCGGGTGGAGCAGGGCCAGGTGCTCGGGCTGCTCGGGCCCAACGGCGCCGGCAAGACCACCACGCTGAGGATGCTGATGGGCCTGATCCGGCCCGACGCCGGCGAGATCAGGATCTTCGGCCACCTGGTGCGGCCCGGCGCGCCGGTGCTGTCGCGGGTCGGGGCCTTCGTCGAGGGCGCCGGGTTCCTGCCGCACCTGAGCGGTCGGGCCAACCTGCGGCTGTACTGGCAGGCCACCGGCCGCCCGGAGGCGGACGCGCACCTGGCGGAGGCGCTCGCCATCGCCGGGCTCGGCGAGGCGCTGGACCGGGCGGTGCGGACCTACTCGCAGGGCATGCGGCAGCGCCTGGCCATCGCCCAGGCCATGCTCGGCCTGCCGGACCTGCTGATCCTGGACGAGCCGACCAACGGGCTCGACCCGCCGCAGATCCGTGAGATGCGCGAGGTGATGGTGCGCTACGCCGCCGCCGGACGGACCGTCATCGTCTCCAGCCACCTGCTGGCGGAGGTCGAGCAGAGCTGCACCGACCTGGTGGTGATGGACCGCGGCCGGCTGGTCACGGCGGGCGCCGTCGCCGAGATCATCGGCGCGGGCGAGCACCTGCTGATCGGCACACCCGACTCGTTCGGGCCGTCGGAGCTGGCGGTGGCCGCCGACAAGGCGGGCGCGCTGGCCGGCGTGGGCTCGGTGGAGGTGGTCGAGGGCGGGCTGCTGGTGCGGCTGGACGGCATGGCGGCCAGCCAACTGCTGGCCGAGCTGGTGCGCCTGGGAGTGCCGGTGGAGCGGGCCGGACCGCACCGCCGGCTGGAGGACGCGTTCCTGTCGCTGATCGGAGGTGCGGCGTGAGCGCCGTTGTGTCACCGGACCACGTCTCACCGGACCACGCGCCCGGGTACCGGCCCGGGCGGACGCTGCCGCTGCGGATCGAGGCCCTGCGCCAGCTGCGGCGCCGGCGCACCCTGGTGATCGGCGGGGTGCTGGCCGCGATGCCGTTCGTGATCCTGGCGGCGTTCCAGATCGGCGGCACGCCGGGGCGGGCCGACCGGACCAGCTTCATCGAGCTGGCCACCGCCTCCGGCCCGAACTTCGCGACCACCCTGCTCTTCATGGGCACCGGCTTCCTGCTGGTGATCCCGGTGGCGCTGTTCTGCGGGGACACCGTGGCCTCGGAGGCCAGCTGGTCCTCGCTGCGCTACCTGCTGGCCGCGCCGGTGCCCCGGGCCCGGCTGCTGGCCCGCAAGTTCGTGGTGGGGCTGGCCTTCTCGGCGGCGGCCGTGGTGCTGCTGCCGACGATCGGGCTGCTGGTCGGCACCGCCGCGTACGGCTGGGGGGACCTGAAGCTGCCCACCGGCGCGACCCTGTCGGCGACGGAGGCACTGCCGCGGCTGGCGCTCGCGGTGGCGTTCGTGTTCCTGAGCGAGGTCGTGATCGCGGCGCTGGCGTTCTGGCTCTCCACCGCGACCGACGCGCCGCTGGGCGCGGTCGGCGGCGCGGTGTTCGCCTCCATCGTCACCGGGGTGCTGGACGCCGTCACCGCCCTCGGTGACCTGCGGGAATGGCTTCCCGCGCACTGGCAGTACGCCTGGGCGGACGCCCTGCAGCCGCAGTTGGAGTGGGGCGGCATGGTGCAGGGCGTCTCGCTGTCGCTCTCCTACGCGGTGGTGCTGCTGGCGCTGGCGTTCCGCGGGTTCGCGCGCAAGGACGTGGTGTCCTGAGGAGCCTGCGGAAGGGCGTCCGCGGAGGGGGTGCGCCTGGGTGGCGTACCCCCTCCGGGGCGCGGCCTACTTGACGGGAGAGTAGACCCGCTCGATCTGCTGGGTGCCGGACCGGGTGCGGTAGGAGCGCGTCCACTTGGTGGTGGCGTCCTTGCGGGTGCGGTCGGAGAGGACGTAGTAGTCCATCTGGGTCTGGCTCGGGGTGATGTCCAGGACGCCGTAGCCGTGCGAGTCCAGGTCGACCCACTTGACGTGCGGGTTGGCCGACTTGATCGCCGCGGCCGCCACCAGCGAGAGGGTCTGCGGGGCGACCTTGAGGACGTCGTCGATGTTGTCCGACGTCACCGAGGTCACCACGAACTCGGTGGCCGCGCTGCCCGAGAGCGGGTAGGTGGCGGCCTCGTTGGGGACGTCCGACGCCCAGGCGGAGTGGATGTCACCGGTCAGGAAGACGGTGTTGGTGATGCCGTTCGTCTTGAGGTGGCCGAGCAGCTCGCGGCGGTCGTGGGTGTAGCCGTCCCACTGGTCGGTGTTGACCGCGAGGCCCTCGCCCGGCAGGCCGAGCAGCTTGGCCAGCGGGCGCAGCAGGTAGTCCGGCAGCGAGAAGAAGGCGACCGGGGAGATCATCACCTCATTGCCGATCAGCCGCCAGGTGGCGTCGGAGGCGGTGAGCCCGGCCTTCAGCCAGTCCATCTGGGCGCGACCGGTGATGCTGCGGTCGGCCGAGTCGACGTCGCCGTTGCCGACCTTCACCTGCTCCGAGCGGAACGAGCGCTGGTCCATCAGGTGGAAGTCGGCGAGCTTGCCGTAGCGCAGGCGGCGGTAGGTGGTGCCGGCGATCGACGGGCGGACCGGCATCCACTCGAAGTAGGCCTGCTTGGCGGCGGCCATCCGGTCGGCCCAGTCGCCCTCGGTGCCGGGGGTGTGGTTCTCGGCGCCGCCGGACCAGGCGTCGTTGGCGAACTCGTGGTCGTCCCAGATCGCGATGGTCGGGACCTGCGCGTGCAGCCCCTGGAGGTCCTCGTCGGTCTTGTAGCGGCCGTGCCTGGTCCGGTAGTCGGCGAGGGTGAGGATCTCGTGGGTGGGGGCGTGCGGGCGCACGACCGAGCCGCGGGCGCAGAACTCGCCGGTCTTGTACTCGTAGATGTAGTCGCCGAGGAAGAGGAAGGCGTCCAGGTCGCCGCGGGCGGCGAGGTGGCGGTAGGCGGAGAAGTAGCCGGCCTCCCAGTTGGCGCAGGACGCGACGCCCAGGCGCAGACGGGAGAGGGCGGCGTCGGCGGCCGGGGTGGTGTGGGTGCGGCCGACCGGGGAGACGGCGGCGCCGGCGGTGAAGCGGTACCAGTAGAGGGTGTCCGGGGTCAGGCCGCGGACGTCGGCCTTGACGGTGTGGTCGGAGGCGGCGGTGGCGGTCACCGTGCCGCTCGCCGCGATCCGGGTGAAGCCCTTGTCGGTGGCGAGCTCCCAGCGGACCTCGGTGGCCGGGCCCGTGGCGGAGCCGGGAACGGCGTCGGGGGTCGGGGTGACCCGGGTCCAGAGCAGGATGCCGTCGGGGAGCGGGTCGCCGGAGGCGACGCCGTGCAGGAACTGCGGGGCGGTCGCGGCCGAGGCCGCGGAGCCGAGGGCGAGCGGCAGGGCGGCGGCGCCCGCCACGATCGCGGTGGCCTTCAGCACCTGGCGGCGGTGCGGGCGGGCAGCGGTCATGTCATCGACAAGGTCAGTCACGGCGGACAGGCTACCGGTCGGTAACGCGCCGCTCCATAGGTCGGACTGACTGTTCGTCGCCGCTTCACCGACGCGTGGCCTCCGCCACCGCCGCGCGGGCGCGAGGCCACCCGGTGGCCATGAGCGATGATGGGGGGAGTCTCCGCCCGCCCTGCAAGGAAGTCCGACCGTGGCCCAGATCCTGCTCCTCCACTCCGTCTACGGACTGCGCCCCGCCGTCCACGACGCCGCCGACCGGCTGCGCGCCGCCGGGCACACCGTGCACACCCCGGACCTGTTCGACGGGAAGACCTTCGACGACGTCGAGGAGGGCATGGCGTACAAGGAGGAGCTCGGCAGTGACGAGCTGCTGCGCCGGGCCGTCGGCGCCGCCGCCCCGCTGCTGGGGTCGGGAGCCTCGCTCGTCTACGCGGGCCTCTCGCTCGGCGGCTCGCTCGCCCAGAACCTCGCGCTGGCCGACGAGAAGGCGCTCGGGCTGCTCCTGCTGCACGGCACCTCGGACATCCGGGAGGACGCGGCGACCTCGATCCCCGTCCAGCTGCACGTGGCCGAGCCGGACCCGTTCGAGTCCGAGGACTGGCTGAACGCCTGGTACCTGCAGCTGCGCCGGGCCGGCGCCGACGTCGAGGTCCACCGCTACCGGGGCGCCGGTCACGTCTACACAGACCCCGAGCTGCCCGACTACGACGCCGAGGCGGCCGAGCGGACCTGGGCGGTGGCCCTGGACTTCCTCGCCGAGCTGGACGACCAGGCGGCCTGAGACGCGCCCCGTGCGCAGGAAGTCGGCCCGGCCGACTTCCTGTGTATCGAGCCTGGCTCGGCTGCTACGGCACCGGCGCTGGTACCGGCACCGGCGCTGCGCCGCGCAGCAGGCCGCGCGCGAACTCGGCGCCGATCCGGTTCCGCTCGGCGGCGGCCCTGTCCGGCGCTGCGGCAGGAGGCATGAGCCCCGCACAGCGGCGGCAGATCGTCCCGCCGCCGGGCGTCACCGGGGCCGCGCAACGGACGCACTCCCCGATCGCGGCCGGGGGAGTGGGGCCGGTCGGCTCCGGCATCTTCCGTTCCAGGCGCGACCGCAGGAAGCCCGCCGGCGCGGGCACCTGCGGGGGCAGGCCGTCCAGGAGCGCCGCCCGCAGCCGCTCGACATCGGGATCCCTGGCGAGCCGGTCCGCCACGAGCGGCGCCAGATCGAGGGCTTCGAGCGCGCCGAGCCGCAGGCGACCGTCGCGGGCGGTCAGCCTCCCCAGCAGCCCGGCCGCAGCGGCCCGGGCCTCCCCGTCGCCGTTCTCGGCGGAGTTCTCGGCGGGGGCCTCGGCAGGGAGGGGGGTCTTCCCCTCGTTCTTCTCCCCCTGGAGGGAAGTGCCGAGGCCCCGGCCTTCCCCTTCACCGAGTGCCGGGTTCCGGACCGTGCTTCGCCACGCCGCGTCGATCTGCTCGGGCTCCGTGAGCGGCACGCTGCTGACGAGGACCCTGGTCGTCCAGGTGCCCTTCGTGGGGTGCTGGGTGCGCCGGACGTGGAGGAACCCCTCCTCGGCGGGGGCTGGGGGAGGATGGCGGGGTGACACAGCGGAGATACGAGTACGCACCGGCGGCGACGCTGCCGGGGCTGTTGCAGCGGGGCCGGGGGCTCGGGGCGCGGATGGCCGAGGAGGACCCGGCGGCGGCCGCCGAGCTGGTGTACGGGTGCGTGCGGTGGGACTGGCGATGGGAGCCCGTCGATCAGCGGGCGCTCTACCTGGCACGACTGGTCAGGGACCTCGCGCTGCCGGTCGGGCCGGTGGTCGAGCTGCTGGCGGGGGACGAGGACGCCTGTGAGCGGGCCGGCGCGGTGCTGGTGCTGCTGGCGCTCGACGGGTCGGCGCAGGCCCGGGAGGCGCTGCGGGCGTATGTGCGGGTGGGGCGGCACTGGGCGCCGGTGCTGGAGGCGATGGCGGACCGGTGGCCGGTGGAGTGGTGGGAGGACCTGGCGGAGACGGCCGGGGAACGGGCGCGGCGGGATCCGGCGGACCGGTGGGGCGAGCCGTGGACGCGTTGGGGGTGGGTCCGGCCGGGGCCGGGGCCGGTGCACGGGCCCCGGGAGGCGAAGCCGTTGGCGAGGACGGGGAACGCGGAGCTGCTGGAGCTGCTGGCGGATCCGGCCGAGTCGCAGGAGCGCCGGACCGCCGCGCTGGACGTGCTCGACGACCGGGGGCCGGAGCCCGGGGTGCTTCCGCTGGTGCCGTCGCTGGGGACGGCGGACGGCAGGTACGTGCTGTGGCCACTGACCGGGGTGCTGGAGAAGCTCGGCGCCCGGGCGGTGCCCGCCGCGCGGGAGTGGGCCGCGGTCACGGAGCCGGACTGGCTGCGGGCGCAGGGGCAGTGGGTACTGGCCGAGTACGGGGCGGCCGAGGACGTCCCGGTGCTGGTGGCGGAGCTGGAACGGCACTGGGTGCGGCGGCACTGGTGCGGGCCGGGGAGGCAGGCCCAGGCGCTCGCCCGGTTCGGGCCGGCGGAGGCCGGGGACGCCGTCTCGCTGCTGCGCCGGTTCTGGCTGTGGACGCCGCACTCGTACGAGCGGACCGCCTACCTGGAGGCGCTGGCCGCGATCGGCCCGGCCGGGCTGGGCGCGGTGTACACCGAGTCGCTCCGGGACTGCGAGGCGGCGGCGCGGCTGCTGGCCGTCGGGCAGGCGCCGGACGGGCCGGAGGTGCGGGAGCGGCTGGCCTACCTGCGGGACGACCCGATGGAGGAGGCGGAGGTCAGGGCCGCCGCCGGGGAACGGCTGGCGGCCCTGGCCGGGTAGCCCTACAGGCCGGGGATGCGGCCGTTGCGGTAGAGGTCGACGAAGAGCTGGTGGTCCTGGCGGGCCTGCGCCCCGTAGGCGTGCGCGAAGTCGACCAGCATCGCCGTGAAGCCGGCCTCGTCGCGGGTGATGGCGGCGTCGATGGCGTGCTCGGTGGAGAACGGCACCAGGGTGTGGCCGCTGGAGGACTCGTCGGCGGCCGCGTGCATGGTGGCGGTGGCGCGGCCGAGGTACTCGGTGACGGCGAGCAGGTCGGACAGCTCGTTGAGGTCGGTCCAGTCGAGGTCGGTGGTGTAGGGGGAGACCTCGGCGACCAGCTGGCCGCGCCCGCGCAGGGTGGTGTGGCCGAGCCACGGGTCGCTGTGCGCCTGGAGGGCGCGCTGGGAGATGACCGTGCGGTGGCCCTCGTGCGCGAAGTACCCGGCGATCGCCGGGTCGGTGACGTGCCGCGACACGGCCGGGGTCTGGCCCTGCTTCATGTAGATGACGACGTCGTTCTCCAGCGCGTCGGTGTGCCCCTCCAACAGCAGGTTGTAGGAGGGCAGGCCGGCGCTGCCGATGCCGATGCCGCGGCGGCCGACGACGTCCTTGACCTTCAGCGACTCCGGCCGGGTGCGGGAGGCGGGCGGCAGGGTCGCGACGTACGCCTCGAAGGCGGCGAGCACCTCGGCGCGGGTCGCTTCGTCCAGCTCGATCGCGCCTCCGCCGAGGCGGAAGCGGCGCTCGTAGCCCTCGACGACGGTGTCGCCGTCGAGCAGCGCGACCCGGGTCTGCAGCCGGGCCCGGCGCAGGGTGTCCAGGATCGGGCCGGTGGCGGTGTCCAGGGTGAAGGGGTCGGCGTCGCCGGAGGAGACGTGGGCGGCGATCTGGGCCCGGTAGGCGGTGGCGAAGGCGGTGACCAGCTGGGTGATCGTGGTGTCGGACAGTGCCTTGGCGTAGCCGATCAGGGCCAGCGAGGCGGCGAGGCGCTGGACGTCCCAGGTGAAGGCGCCGACGTAGGCCTCGTCGAAGTCGTTGACGTTGAAGACCAGCCGGCCCTCGGCGTTCAGGTAGGTGCCGAAGTTCTCGGCGTGCAGGTCCCCGTGGATCCAGACCCGGCTGGTGCGCTCGTCCAGGAAGGTGGCGCCGTACCCGGCGAACGGGCCGTCGGCGAGGTCGGCGTAGTAGAGCCCGGCGGTGCCGCGGTAGAAGGCGAACGCCGAGGCGGCCATCTTCCGGAACTTCACCCGGAACGCCGCCGGGTCCTTGGCGAGCAGGTCGCCGAAGGCCGTGTCGAAGACGCTCAGGACGGTCTCGGCGCGGTGGTCGGCGATGGGCTGCGGGTGGGACATGGAAGGGTCCTTTGCGGCGTGGTGGGCGGCCGGGCACTTCTGGGGCCGGAGGCTAGAGTAGGACCGTGAACGTGTGAGAGCTGGTCCGGGCCCCGATGGCGGCTCGGACCACAGCTGTTTCCAGGCACCTCCGTGACCTGTGCGTTCGCCGGCCAAACAGACAGCACCAGCCTCCGGAGGCCCCGCCTTGAGCGACCAGCCGTACGCGCACCTGCACGTCCACACCGAGTACTCGATGCTGGACGGCGCCGCCCGGCTGAAGCAGCTCTTCAAGGAGGTCGAGCGGCTGGGCCAGACCCATGTCGCGATGACCGACCACGGCAACATGTACGGCGCGGCGGAGTTCCACAAGCAGGCCACCGCCGCCGGGATCACGCCGGTGATCGGCATCGAGGCGTACGTCGCGCCCGAGTCGCGCACCAACACCAAGCGCGTCCTCTGGGGGCAGCCGCACCAGAAGCGGGACGACGTCTCGGCGTCCGGGGCCTACACCCACAAGACCATCTGGGCCCGCAACAAGCAGGGCCTGCACAACCTCTTCAAGCTGACCTCGCGCTCCTACGCCGAGGGCTGGCTGGTGAAGTGGCCCCGGATGGACAAGGAGATCATCGCCGAGCACGCGGCCGGCCTGATGGCCACCACCGGCTGCCCCTCCGGCGAGGTGCAGACCAGGCTGCGGCTCGGCCAGTTCGACGAGGCGCTCCGGTCCGCCGCCGACTACCGGGAGATCTTCGGCCGGGAGAACTACTTCCTGGAGCTGATGGACCACGGCCTGGACATCGAGAAGCGGGTCCGCGACGGGCTGCTGGAGATCGGCCGGAAGCTGGACATCCCGCCGGTGGTCACCAATGACTCGCACTACACCACCGAGTCCGACGCCGGCGCGCACGACCTGCTGCTCTGCGTCCAGACCGGCAAGAACCTCTCGGACCCGGACCGCTTCCGCTTCGACGGCACCGGCTACTACATCAAGTCGGCCGCCGAGATGTACGCGCTGGACTCCTCGGACGCCTGGCAGGAGGGCTGCCGCAACAGCCAGCTGCTGGTCGCCTCGCGGGTCGACACCGAGGGCATGTTCGAGTTCAAGAACCTGATGCCGCGCTTCCCGATCCCGGCGGGCTTCGCGTCGGAGGCGGACTTCTTCAAGGCCCAGGTCTGGCAGGGCATGGACCGGCGCTTCCCGGGCGGGTACGACGAGGAGCACAAGAAGCTCGCCGAGTACGAGATGGACACCATCATCCAGATGGGGTTCCCGGCGTACTTCCTGGTGGTCGCCGACTTCATCATGTGGGCCAAGGAGCAGGGCATCGCGGTGGGCCCGGGCCGCGGCTCGGCGGCCGGCTCGCTGGTCGCCTACGCGATGGGCATCACCGACCTCGACCCGATCCCGCACGGCCTGATCTTCGAGCGCTTCCTCAACCCCGAGCGCGTCTCCATGCCCGACGTCGACATCGACTTCGACGAGCGCCGGCGCGGTGACGTGATCCGGTACGTGACGGACAAGTGGGGCTCCGACAAGGTCGCCATGATCGTCACGTACGGCACCATCAAGGCGAAGGCCGCCATCAAGGACTCCTCGCGCGTCCTCGGCTACCCGTACGCGATGGGCGACCGGATCACCAAGGCGATGCCGCCGGACGTCATGGGCAAGGGCATCCCGCTCTCCGGCATCACCGACCCCTCGCACCCGCGCTACGGCGAGGCCGGCGAGATCCGCGGGCTGTACGAGAACGACCCGGACGTCCGCAAGGTGATCGACACCGCGCGCGGCATCGAGGGCCTGATCCGCCAGCCCGGGGTGCACGCGGCCGGCGTCATCATGTCCGCCGAGCCGCTCACCGACCACATCCCGGTCTGGACCCGGCACACCGACGGCGTCACCATCACGCAGTTCGACTACCCCACCTGCGAGGGCCTCGGCCTTCTCAAGATGGACTTCCTCGGCCTGCGCAACCTGACGATCATGGACGATGCCGTCAAGGCGATCGAGCGGAACAAGGGCGTCAGGATCAACCTGCTCGACCTGCCCCTGGACGACAAGCCCGCCTACGAGCTGCTGGCCCGCGGCGACACGCTCGGCGTCTTCCAGCTCGACGGCGGCCCGATGCGCTCGCTGCTGCGCCTGATGAAGCCCGACAACTTCGAGGACATCTCCGCCGTCCTCGCGCTGTACCGACCGGGCCCGATGGGCGTCAACTCGCACACCAACTACGCGCTGCGCAAGAACGGCCAGCAGGAGATCACCCCGATCCACCCGGAGCTGGAGAAGCCCCTGGAGGAGATCCTCAAGCCGACGTACGGCCTGATCGTCTACCAGGAGCAGGTGCAGAAGGCCGCCCAGATCCTGGCCGGCTACTCGCTCGGCCAGGCCGACCTGCTGCGCCGCGCGATGGGCAAGAAGAAGAAGGAGATCCTGGAGGCCGAGTTCGTCCCGTTCCAGCGGGGCTGCCGCGAGCGCGGCTACTCGGACGCGGCGATCCAGGCGGTGTGGGACGTCCTCGTCCCCTTCTCCGGCTACGCCTTCAACAAGGCGCACACCGCCGGGTACGGGCTGGTCTCGTACTGGACGGCGTACCTCAAGGCCAACTACCCGGCCGAGTACATGTCCGGGCTGCTGACCTCGGTGAAGGACGACAAGGACAAGTCGGCGGTCTACCTCAACGAGTGCCGGAAGATGGGCATCCAGGTGCTCCCGCCGGACGTCAACGAGTCCGACTCCGACTTCACCCCGCACGGGGACACCCTCGTCCGGTTCGGTCTCACCGCCATCCGCAACGTCGGCGGGCCGGTGGTGGAGTCGATGATCCGCACCCGGAAGGCGAAGGGGAAGTTCACCTCCTTCCCCGACTTCCTGGAGAAGGTGGAGTCGGTGGTCTGCAACAAGCGGACCGTCGAATCGCTCATCAAGGCGGGCGCGTTCGACTCGCTCGGGCACACCCGCAAGGGGCTGACCGCGGAGTTCGAGCCGATGATCGACAACGTGGTCGGGGTCAAGCGCAAGGAGGCGGAGGGCCAGTTCGACCTGTTCGGAGGCGACGCGGTCGCCGACGAGCCGAGCTTCGGGCTGGACGTGGTCTTCTCCGAGGAGGAGTGGGACAAGGCCTTCCTGCTCACCCAGGAGCGGGAGATGCTCGGCCTCTACGTCTCCTCGCACCCGCTGCACGGCATCGAGCACCTCCTCGCCGACAGGGCGGACTGCGCGGTGGCCGACCTCGCGGAGCGGCCGGACGGCTCGATCGTCACCATCGGCGGCATCATCTCGGGCCTCCAGCGGAAGATGACCAAGCAGGGCAACGCCTGGGCGATCGCCACCGTCGAGGACCTGGCGGGCTCGATCGACTGCATGTTCTTCCCCGCCAGCTACCAGCTGGTCTCCTCGCAACTCGTCGAGGACTCCGTGGTGTTCGTCCGAGGCAAGCTGGACAAGCGGGAGGACGTGCCGCGGCTGATGGGGATGGAGCTGTCGGTGCCGGACCTGTCGAACGTCGCCGCCCAGCTCCCGATCACCCTCACCATCGCGGAGAGCCGGCTCAACCCGCAGGTGGTGACCCGGCTCGGCGAGGTACTGGCCCACCACAAGGGGACCACCGAGGTGCACGTCCACCTCCGGCGCGGCGGCACCACCACGGTGCTGCGGCTGGACCGGCACCGGGTGAAGTCCGACCCGGCGCTGTTCGGGGACCTCAAGCAGCTGCTCGGGCCGAGCTGCCTGGCGAACTGAGACCGGCCCCGGGAGACGCCCCGGGGCGAGGTCAGAGCACCGCGCCGCCGAGGGCGGGCGGGACGGCGGTGTGCAGGGCCGAGACGAAGGCCGAGATCGCCGGGTGCGAGCCCGCGCCCGCCCGGAAGGCGGCGCGGGTCCGGCGGTACATCGGCAGCCGGGTCAGCACCACCCCGGGCGGGGTCCGCTCCGTGCCCAGCTGCGGGACCAGCGCCACCCCCTGGCCGGCCGCCACCAGGGCCAGCACCGTCGCGAAGTCGTCGATCTGGTGCCGGATCCGGGGGGCGAAGCCGGCGCTCTCGCAGGCCCGGACGGCCATGCTGTGGCAGAGCGTGCCGCGCGGCGCCATGATCCAGGGCGCGGCGCGCTGCTCGGCGACGGTGCCGGCCGCCCGGGCCGCCAGGTACATCGGCTCGGTGAACACCGGGCGGGTCACCGCCAGGCCGGGCTCCGGGTCGGTCGGCACCAGGTCGTACTCGTGCACCAGCGCGACGTCCAGCTCGCCCGCGCGCAGCGCCGCCGCCACGTCCGCCGGGTCCACCTCCGCCACCATCGGCTCCAGCCCCGGGTGCCAGCCGGACAGCTCGGCGAGCACCGCCGGGATCACCGCCCGGGCCGCCGAAGGATAGGTGCCGATCCGCAGGGGACCGGCCAGCCCCTCCCTGGCGTGGGCGAGTTCGGCGCCGGCCTGTTCCAGCCGTGCCAGCACCGCCTCGGCGTGCCGGACCAGGCCCAGCCCGGCCGGGGTCAGCGCGACCCGCCGCCCGGTGCGCTCCAGCAGCGGGACACCGGCCTCCTTCTCCAGGACGGACAGCTGCTGGGAGACCGCCGAAGGGCTGAACGAGAGCGACTCGGCGACGGCGGCGATGGTGCCGAGGTGGGCGAGTTCGCGCAGCAGGCGCAGGCGTCGGACATCGAGCATCGGCCCAGCTTACGAGAAGCGTCAGAAATGTGAACTGGACCTGAGTGATGACCGGGCCGCAGGATCGTGGCCATGGAACACACGGTTCTCAAGGGCATCTACGTCCCGCTGGTCACCCCGTTCGCCGAGGACGGCTCGGTGGCGCTGGACGCACTGGAGAAGCTGGCCGGTTCGCTGCTGGACGACGGCGCGGCCGGGCTGGTCGCGCTCGGCACCACCGGCGAACCGGCCACGCTGGACGCGGCCGAGCGGCGCGCGGTGGTCGACGTCTGCGCGGCGGTCTGCGCCGATCGCGGCGCCCAGCTGGTGGTCGGCGCGGGCGGGGCCGACACCCGGGCCGCCGCCGAGGAGCTGGCCGGGCTGGGCGCGCGGGTGCCGGGGGCGGCGGCCGCGCTGGTCACCGTCCCGGCCTTCGTCCGCCCGGGCGAGGCCGGGACGGTCGCGCACTTCCGGGCGCTGGCCGCGGCGAGCGCGGTGCCGCTGGTCGTCTACCACATCCCGTACCGGACCGGGCAGCAGCTGTCGGCCGGCGCGCTGCTCGAACTCGCCGCGATCGACGGCGTGGTCGGCGTCAAGTACGCGACCGGCGGGCTGGACCAGGCGGCCGTCGAGCTGCTCGCGCAGGCCCCGGACGGGTTCGCGGTGCTGTCCGGCGAGGACGCCTTCCTCGCGCCGGTGCTGGCGCTCGGCGGCGCCGGCGGCATCCCGGCCTCGGCCCACCTGGCCACCGCCCGGTTCGTCGAGCTGACCGACGCCTGGGAGCGCGGGGACGTACCGCGGGCGCGGGCCCTGGGGCACCGGCTGACCGCGTTGGCGACGGCCGCCTTCGCCGCGCCCAACCCCGCGGTGGTCAAGGGCGTGCTGCACGCGCAGGGCCGGATCCCCACCCCGGACGTCCGGCTGCCGCTGCTGCCGGCGGGGGCGGACGAGGTGGCGGTGGCGCTCGCACTCGCCACCGGTCTGGACCACTAGTCCGGCCCGGGCCGATCCGGCCGGATCGGCGCCCAGCGGGACCTGCCGGACCGGGGCCGGGCTCTCACACCGTGGAATACCAGGTCGCCCCGCCCGGGTCACAAGGCATGATGGGCGGAGGGCGGCTGTGACCAGCACCATCAAGAGGAGTACTCGGAATGAAGATCGGCATTGTCGGGGCCACCGGCCAGGTCGGCGGCGTGGTCCGCGAGATCCTGGCGGAGCGCGCAGGACTTCCCGGAGGCGTGGGTCCGGTGGAGCAGCTGCGGCTGTTCGCCTCGGCCCGTTCGGCCGGGCGCACGCTGCCCTGGCAGGGCACCGACATCACCGTCGAGGACGCGGCCACGGCCGACTACACCGGCCTGGACATCGTGATCTTCTCGGCGGGCGGCTCCACCTCCAGGGAACTCGCCCCCAAGGCGGCCGCGGCCGGCGCCGTCGTGATCGACAACTCCTCGGCCTGGCGCCGTGACCCCGACGTCCCGCTGGTCGTCTCCGAGGTCAACCCCGAGGCCATCGCGAACCGCCCCAAGGGCATCATCGCCAACCCGAACTGCACCACCATGGCGGCCATGCCGGTGCTGCGCCCGCTGCACGACGAGGCCGGCCTCGCCGGGCTGGTCGTCTCCACCTACCAGGCCGTCTCGGGCAGCGGCGTGGCCGGGGTGGCCGAGCTCCAGGACCAGGCCGCCAAGGTCGTCGACGGCGCCTCGGCGCTCGCCCACGACGGCTCCGCGGTCGAGTTCCCCGAGCCCAAGGTCTACAAGCGCCCGATCGCCTTCAACGTGCTGCCGCTGGCCGGCTCCATCGTCGAGGACGGCTCCAACGAGACCGACGAGGAGCAGAAGCTCCGCCACGAGAGCCGCAAGATCCTCGGCATCCCCGGGCTGAAGGTGGCCGGTACCTGCGTGCGCGTCCCGGTCTTCTCCGGCCACTCGCTGCAGATCAACGCCCGCTTCGAGCGCCCGATCAGCCCCGAGCGCGCCGTCGAGCTGCTCGCCGCCGCCCCCGGCGTCGAGCTGAGCGAGATCCCCACCCCGCTCCAGGCCGCGGGCAAGGACCCGAGCTTCGTCGGCCGCGTCCGCGTCGACGAGACGGTGGAGAACGGGTTGTCGCTGTTCGTCTCCAACGACAACCTGCGCAAGGGCGCCGCGCTCAACGCCGTCCAGCTGGCCGAACTCGTCGCCGCCGAGCTCAAGGGCTGAGCACGCGGTCGCACGCGGCGGGCCCCGTCCTCGGACGGGGCCCGCCGCGCGTTCCCGGCCCTCGCCCGCGCCCCGGCCTCACCTCGCGCGCACCTCGCCCGCGCCCCGGCCGCACCGCCGCCGGATGTTGCCGGACCGCGACATCCGCCGAGATTCGGCGGGCGAACCAGGGGTAAAGGTGACCCAACGATCGGGCGGCCACGGGCACCCTCACCCCACGGGCCCGAGCGCCGGGCCGACCGCGCCCACCCGGCAGCGCCGCACACCGGCGCCGCCGGATCCCCGAGGGCGAGCGAAAAGAGGTGCGCGATGGACCGCTGTGTCGTCCTGGTGGACGCCGGTTACCTGCTGGGCGCCGCCGCCAGCCTGCTCGCCGGCGACCCGAGCCGTTCCCGGGTCAGTGTCGACCACACCGCGCTCATCACCGCGCTGCGCGAGCGCGCCGAGGCCGAGACCGGGCTGCCGCTGCTGCGGATCTACTGGTTCGACGCCGCCCCCGACCGCCGCCCGATGCCCGAGCACCGCCGGCTCCGGGTCCTGCCGCGGGTCACCGTCCGGCTGGGCGCCCTGACCAGGGCGGAGGGCCGCTGGGTGCAGAAGGGCGTGGACGCCGCGATGCACGCCGAGCTCTCCGAGCTCGCCCGCAACCGGGCCTGCGCGGACGTCGTCCTGATCACCGGCGACGGGGACCTGCTGCCCGGCATGATGTCCGCCAAGGAGCACGGCGTGGTCGTGCACCTCTGGGCGCTGCAGGCCGCCGACGGCGACTTCAACCAGTCCGAGGACCTGGTCGGCGAGGCGGACGAGCGGCGGGTGCTCGACCGGGAGTGGATCGAGGGCTCGTTCACCCTGCGCGACACCGCCACCGCCTTCCCCGCCCCCGGGCCGCGCCACGAGATCGCCAAGATCCTGGCCGCCCCGCCCGCCGCCGTCGCGTCCGCCGCCCGGCCCGCCGCCGTCCCCGCGGCCGAGCAGGTGCCGGTGGCGAACGGGCGCGCCACCGGGACGGCCACCGCGCTGAAGGTCGTGCCGACGCCCAAGGACCTCGCCGGGCGCACCCCCCAGCTGCCGGCGACGGCGGCGCACCCCACCGGCCCGGTGCTGCGCTGGTCGTCGGACCGGGGCTGGGTCGAGCGGCCCGCCGCCGAACAGGCCGTCACCGCCGGGGACGGCCTGCCCACGCTGGCCCAGCTGACCACCGCCGAGCAGCGCTGGGCCGACCGCGAGGAGGACATCACCACCATCGGCGGGGACGCCCACGAGGTCGGCCAGGTGTTCGCCCGCCGCTGGACGGAGCGGCTCGGCGACGTCGAACGCCTCACCGTGCTCTGGCCCGACTACCCGCGCATCCCGCACCGGGTCGACGGCGAGCTGCTCCGCTACGCGGCCCGGTTCGGGCTGCTCGCGCACAAGGACGACCAGATCGACGAGCACGACCGGTACGCCATCCGGGCGGGATTCTGGAAGGAGCTCGCCGGCCGGGTGCCGGGCGGGGACCTCGTCGTCGACGACTGACCCGCCCAACCGCCCCGGGCGGCCGGGCCCCCTTGTCCGGCCGACCGCGTCCACCGCGTAGAGTCTTCGCTCGTGAGCGAGGGCAAGGAGCGGAGCGTCGACAGGGACGCGATCCGTGGTGCGACCGCTCGGTGGAGCGAGGCGGGCGGATGAGCGAGACGGCCGGGCGGGCACCCGGGGAGGCCTCGCCGTGCTGTGCCGTACGCGACCTGGTCAAGACCTACCGCGCCGGACGCGGCACCGGGGCCGCCGGTGGGATCCGGGCCAACGACGGCATCAGCCTGACCGTCCGGCAGGGCGAGATCTTCGGGCTGCTGGGGCCGAACGGAGCCGGCAAGTCCACGCTGGTCCGCCAGCTCACCGGCCTGCTGCGGCCCGACTCGGGCTCCATCGAGCTGCTCGGCCACGACGTCGTCCGCCACCCCGAGCGGGCCGCCCGCCTGCTGGGCTACCTCGGCCAGGAGTCCAGCGCGCTGGACGAGCTGACCGTCGCGCTCGCCGCCGAGACCACCGGCCGGCTGCGCGGCCTCAGCCGGGCCCGGGCCCGGGCCGAGGCCGCTGACGTGCTGACCGAACTCGCCCTGGAACCGCTCGCCCACCGGCCGCTCGCCAAGCTCTCGGGCGGCCAGCGCCGCCTCGCCTGCTTCGCCGCCGCGCTGGTGGGGGAGCGGCCGCTGCTGGTGCTGGACGAGCCGACCACCGGCATGGACCCGGTCGCCCGCCGCGCGGTCTGGAGCGCCGTCGACCGCCGGCGCGCCGAACGGCGGACCACCGTGCTGCTGGTCACCCACAACGTCATCGAGGCCGAGACCGTGCTGGACCGCGTCGCGGTCGTGGACGAGGGCCGGGTGATCGCCTGCGACACCCCCGGCGGACTCAAGGCACTGGTGGACGGTGACGTCCGGCTGGACCTGGTCTGGCGGGACGAGGCACCGATGGCGGTGCCCGCCGTCGCCGCGCTCGCCGAGCGGGCCGAGCGCACCGGCCGGCGCTGGACCGTGCGCACCAGCCCCGAGCGGGCCCGCGAACTGGTCGCCGCCGTCACCACCGGCCCGGCCTTCGCCGCGCTGGACGACTTCACCCTGGCCACCCCGAGCCTTGAGGACGCCTACCTCAAGCTGGGCGGCCGCCATGGAGGACTGGCCAAGTGACGCTGCTCTCGGTGCCGCCGCAGACCGCCGGGGCCCTGGCCGGCGGGCCCGCCCCGCTGGCCCCCGCCGCCCGGCTGCTGCCCGCGCTGGCCGCCGTCTACCGGGCGCAGCTGGCCCGGGCCAAGGTGGCCCGCATTCCGCTGCTGTTCGTGGCGACCTTCCAGTCGCTCGGCATCCTGGTGATGATGCGGGGCGTCGTCGACCCGGGGCAGACCTCGGCCGCGCGGTCGGTGGTGGCCGGCTCCAGCGTGCTGGTGGTGGCTTTCGTCGCGCTCAACCTGCTGGCCCAGTACTTCGGCCGGCTGCGGGCCACCGGCGGCCTCGACCACTACGCGACGCTGCCCGTTCCGGCGGCCTCGGTGGTCCTCGGCGCGGCCGCCGCGTACGCCTCCTTCACGCTGCCGGGCACCCTGGTGACGGCCGTCGCCGGGGCCTGGATGTTCGGGCTGCCGATGGGGCAGCTCTGGGCGCTGCTCGCGGTGGTGCCGCTGGCTGGGGCGGCGCTCTCCGGGCTGGGCGCGGCCTGCGGGCTGCTGGCGCCCAAGCAGGAGATCGCCACCATGCTGGGGCAGCTCGGCATGTCGGCGGCGCTGCTGCTGGGCGTGCTCCCGGTGGACAACCTGCCGCAGCCGGTGCTCTGGCTGCGCGAGCTGCTGCCCTCCACGTACGGCGTGGAGGCGTTCGCGCGGACCTTCGCGGCCGACCCGGACTGGGCGGCGGTGGCGGGCGACCTGGCGGTCTGCGCCGGGGTCGGCGTGGCGTCGCTCGCGGTGGCCACCTGGGCGTACCGGCGGGCCACCACCCGCTAGGGCTTCTCCGATCAATTCGCGTCGCACCGGCGGGCGGCGGGAGGTGCCGGGCAAGCCCCGGGCCCGTGCGACGGTCCCGCCGCGCCAGGCCGGGCGGGCTCCGGGCGCGGGCCGGTACGGGTGGCGGGTCCGTTCGGGCGGCGGTCGTGAAACGATGGGGCCCGTGACCGTACCGAACACACCTCCGGACCCCCTGCGTGCCGCCGCGGGCACCGACGCGGACGCCACCGCCCCTGGTCCGGCCGCCGGCCGGGACCCGTACGCGCCGCCGCCCGTGGACCAGGCCGTCGTGCGGGCCGCGGACCGGCGGGCGCCGCTGGAGCGGCTGCTGCCCGAGCTGAAGGTCGGTGCGGTCACGGTGCTGGCCTGTCTGGCGCTGGGTCTGCTGATGGCGGTGCTCTGGGCCTGGCTGGCGCCGAAGGTGCCGCTGGTGGTCGACGGCAACAAGATCCTCTACGGCGACCCGGAGGGCGAGCAGCGGGCCGGGGCGGACAGCGTCTTCGTGCTGATCGGGCTGGGCATGGGCATCGTGACCGCGCTCGGCGCCTTCCTGTTCACCCGGCGGCGCGGCGGCGGGATCGCGGTGGCGACCGGCCTCGCGGTCGGCGGCCTGCTGGCCTCGGTGGGCGCCTGGGGCCTGGGCCGGCGGCTCGGCCCGGCGAGCGACCTCGTCGCCGAGGCGCGGCGGGTCGGCAACGGCGGCCACTTCGACGCGGACATCGACCTCGGGGCCTACGGCGCGCTGCTGGCCTGGCCGATGGCCGCGATGGTGGTGCTGCTGGCGCTCTCGGCCGCCTTCGGCAAGCGCGAGGAGGACCCGCCGCCGTACTGGGCGGGCCCGTACGACCCGCAGCGGCCGGTGGCCGGGCCGCCCGGCGCGGCCGGTCCGCTGCCCGGCGGGCCGTTCCACCCGGGCCCGGCGGGGGAGCACCCGGGCGACCGCACGCCGCAGGACCAGCCGTCGCAGGACCAGCCGTCGCAGGACCAGCCGCCGCAGGGCCGCACGCCGTGACGGCACACCGGGCGGGGGCGGCCTTCGCCGGACCCGCCCGGTGCGCCCCGGCGGTCAGCGGCCGATCGGGGCGGTCAGCGCGCCGGTGACGCCGACCAGGTCGGCCGGGGCCAGCTCGACCTCCAGCCCGCGCCGGCCGGCCGAGACGTACACCGTGGCGTGGGCGAGCGCGCTGTCGTCCACCACGGTGCGCAGCGGGCGGCGCTGACCGAGCGGGGAGATCCCGCCGAGGACGTAGCCGCTGCTGCGCTCGGCGGCCGCCGGGTCCGCCATCGCGGCCCGCTTGCCGCCGACGGCGGTGGCGAGCGCCTTGAGGTCCAGCCGGCCCGCGACCGGGACGACGCCCACCGTGAGCACCCCGTCGACATCGGCGACCAGGGTCTTGAAGACCCGCTCGGGCGGCACGCCGAGCACCTCGGCGGCCTCGCCGCCGTAGGAGGCGGCGGCCGGATCGTGCGGGTAGGAGTGCACGGTGAACGCCACCGCGGCGTTCTCCAGGGCGACGGTGGCGGGCGTTCCCCCGCCGGCCTTCTTCGGCTTCCTGGCCATCGGGACCTCTTCGAACGCGTGGGTGAGCGTAATCAGTTGGGACTGAACGACTGCCGGGTCAGATCGACCGCGGGCAGCGACGGCAGCCAGCTGAGCACCGCCGTCTCGCGGCGCAGCAGCTCCAGCTCGGAGGTCAGCCGCCGGGCGGTGTCGGGGCAGGCCAGCAGCTCCTGCTTGACCGGCGTCCCGAACACCGAGGCCGCGGCCACCAGGTAGGAGAGCACCTGCGGGTCGTCCGGCAGCTCCTGGCGGCCGACCGTGCTGGCCTCGCGGGCGCCGGCCAGCCGCTTCTGGTACGCCCGGAACGCCCGCTCGACGCCGGAGGCCAGTGCCCCGGCGCCCTCGCCGGGCAACTCCTCGAGCGTCTCGATCTCGCCGTTCAGGTACGCGCCGCCGGTGTCCACCGAGCGCAGCCGGAACCGGGTGGTCCCGGTGACCAGCAGCTCGTACCGGCCGTCCGGCTGCTCCTGGGCCGAGGCGACGTCGGCCACGCAGCCGACGTGGTACAGCGCCTCCAGAGGGTCCCCGGTGACGGTGCCCAGGCCGTCCAGCGGACCGGCCGGGCCCTCCTCGGGCCGGACCGGCGCGACCTCGCGGCCGTCCTTGATGGCGAGCACGCCGAACCGCCGCGGCTGGTCCTCGGGGAGGGCGAGCAGGTCGGCGACCAGACGGCGATAACGCTCCTCGAAGATGTTCAGGGGCATCACCAGGCCCGGGTAGAGCACGGTGTTCAGCGGGAAGAGCGGCAGCCGTTCTGTCACGGCCGACAGCGTAGTTCCCCGGACGGCCGCCTCGCGCCCGGGTTATCCGCGCTGGAGCATCCGGGTCGCGCCCGCGGCGACCGTGGTGGCGAGGATCCAGCCGACGATCACCAGCCCGGAGGCCACCCACTGGCTGAACCCGCCGGGGTTCCAGCCCTGCTGACCGAGGTCGACGACCGGCAGCAGCTGGCCGAGCGCGTACAGCACCGGGTTCCAGTGCGGGCTCTCGTCGGCCTTGAGCGGCTGGAGCCGGTGGGCGGCGAAGTAGCCGCTGCCGAGCGCCCAGGCGAGCAGCAGCCAGAGCGCGGCCCGGCCGGGGCGGAAGCCGTAGCCGACGGTGACGTCCTGGACCCGGCCCCAGAGCCGGGCCGGCAGCGGCAGGGTCTGCCGGCGGCGGCGCTGCTTGGCGTACAGCACCTCGCGGGCGTCGTCGTCGGCGCCGTCGCGGCGCAGGGCGGCGGCCAGCTGCTCGTAGGACTCGGGCTGGAACTCCACCGAGGAGCCCTCCAGCCAGGCGATCCGCTGCGGGACGGTGAAGGGCGCGGCCGGGCGCAGGCACTCGTAGGTGAAGCCGGTGAGGCCGAGGTGCCTGCCGTGCGGCCAGGAGTCCGGGGCGTCGACCAGGTTGCCCACCCGGGCGCGCGAGAGCGAGACCTTGCCGGTGGGCGGGGTGCGGCAGGTGAAGCGCAGCTCGGGGGTCTGGATCCGGCGCAGCGCCAGCTCGTCGTCCGTGCCCAGATGGAACTCGGCGTCGGAGATCAGGCAGGCGTTGTCGAAGCGGCTGTCCGAGAGCCGGACGGCGCCGTGCGCGCGGAACGGCGTGCCGGCCACGCCGGCCGTGACGACCTGGCCGTAGCCGGAGCCGTAGTACGAGCCGGAGGAGGACCAGCCGCCGTCCGCCGAGCCGCTGAGGTACAGGGTGTGGCCGACGGTGACCCGGACGGCGTTGAGGGCGTTCGGGTTCTCCGGGACGGCGTACAGCTGGGCGCCGCGCAGCGAGAGCCGGCCGCCGATCCGGGCGGAGCGCAGGCTGACCTCGCCGCGCGACTCCAGCCGGTCCGCCTCGAAGTCCTGGCTGACGGCCAGGCCGTCGGCGGACAGCGCCCGGCCGAACCGGTCGCCGCCGAGGACGGCCTGGTTGAGCAGCAGGTCGGTGCCGATCCGGGAGTCGGTGAGCCGGACGCCGCCCGGTATTCGGCAGCGGGCCAGGTGCAGGTCGCCGGAGGTGGTCAGGCGGGAGGCCTCCAGCCGGGGGATCGCGCAGCTGACGAAGCGCAGGGTGCCGGCGTCGGCCTCGGACACCAGGACCTTCCGCTCGAAGCGGCAGTCGTGCACCTCGACGTAGTGGCCGATGGTGCCGCCGGCCAGCACCAGCGGGCCGGTGACCCGGGCGCCGGTCAGCTTGAGCGAGGCGACCCGGCCGGGGGCGGCCGGCGGGCCGTCCAGCAGCAGGTGGGCCAGGACCTCGGCGCGGACGGTGCGCCCGGGGCCCCAGGGCGCGTCGCCGAAGGGGTCGTCCAGCGGGGTGCCGGTCCGGCCGCCGGCGCCGTTCTCCGGTTCGGCGCCGCGGGCCCGCAGGTCGTACACCTCGCCCTGGCGGAACGCCTCCCAGAGCCCCTGCTCGGTCCGCGTCCAGCCGTCCGGCGCACGCTCCGCCATCGTTCCCCCGTCTCCCCCGGTCGTCTCGCCTTTCGTATCACGGACTGAAATGCGGGGCCGCCGGTTCCGGCCACTCCTTACACTGGGTGGCGTGATCTCTCGAATCGACCTGCGCGGATCCCTCGACGACCCGCGCGACCTGCTGCCCCGTGCCGACTTCGACGTCGCGGCCGCCCTGGAGACGGTGCGCCCGATCGCCGAGGACGTGCATCATCGCGGGGTCGCGGCGCTGATCGACATCACCGAGCGTTTCGACGGCGTGCGGCTGGAGTCCACCCGGGTGCCCGCCGAGCAGCTCGCCGAGGCCCTGGAGACGCTGGACCCGAAGGTCCGCGCCGCGCTGGAGGAGTCGATCCGCCGCGCCCGCCTCGTCCACGCCGACCAGCGCCGCACCGGGCACACCACCCAGGTCGTGCCGGGTGGCACGGTCACCCAGCGCTGGGTGCCGGTGGACCGGGTCGGCCTGTACGTGCCGGGCGGCCTCGCCGTCTACCCGTCCTCCGTCGTGATGAACGTGGTGCCCGCGCAGGAGGCCGGGGTGACCGGCATCGCGGTGACCTCGCCGCCGCAGAAGGCCTTCGGCGGCCGGGTGCACCCGACGATCCTGGCGGCCTGCGCGCTGCTCGGCGTCACCGAGGTGTACGCGGTCGGCGGCGCCCAGGCGGTCGCCATGTTCGCGCTCGGCACCGAGGAGTGCGAGCCGGTCAACATGGTCACCGGTCCGGGCAACATCTACGTGGCGGCGGCCAAGCGGTACTTCGCGGGCCGGATCGGCATCGACTCCGAGGCCGGTCCGACCGAGATCGCCGTCCTCGCCGACGACAGCGCCGACCCGGCGGAGGTCGCGGCCGACCTGATCAGCCAGGCCGAGCACGGCCCGACCTCCGGCTCGGTGCTGGTCACCGACTCGCCCGAGCTGGCCGAGGCGGTCGAAGCCGAGCTGAAGACGCAGGTCGCCCGGACGAAGCACAGCGCGCGGGTGGCCGAGGCGCTGGGCGGCCGGCAGTCCGGCGTCATCCTGGTCGACGACCTGACGCAGGGCCTGGCGGTGGTGAACGCCTACGCCGCCGAGCACCTGGAGATCCAGACCCGGGACGCCCACGCGGTCGCCGACCGGGTCCGCAACGCCGGCGCGATCTTCATCGGCCGCTACACCCCGGTCTCGCTGGGCGACTACGCGGCCGGCTCCAACCACGTGCTGCCGACCGGCGGCTGCGCCTGCCACTCCTCCGGACTCTCCGTGCAGACCTTCCTGCGCGGCGTCCAGGTCGTCGAGTACGACCGGGAGGCGCTGGCCGGCATCGCCGCGCACGTCGTCAACCTCGCGGACGCCGAGGACCTCCCCGGTCACGGCGACGCCGTCAAGGCACGTTTCGTGGGAGACGAACAGAACTGGCACAGCGACTGGACGGTTCCCCGCTCGTGAAGATCGACGACCTCCCCATCCGCGCCGAACTGCGCGGACAGTCCCCGTACGGCGCACCGCAGTTGGACGTCCCCGTCCAGCTGAACACCAACGAGAACCCGTACCCGCTGCCCGCGGAGCTGGTGGCCCGGATCGCCGAGCGGGTGGCCGAGGCCGCCCGCGGCCTCAACCGCTACCCCGACCGGGACGCGGTCGAGCTGCGCGAGGGCCTGGCCGCCTACCTGACCACGACGACCGGTTTCGCGCGCACCCGCGAGCAGGTCTGGGCCGCCAACGGCTCCAACGAGATCCTGCAGCAGCTGCTCCAGACCTTCGGCGGCCCCGGCCGCACGGCGCTGGGCTTCGAGCCCTCCTACTCGATGCACGCGCTGATCTCCCGGGGCACCGGCACCGGCTGGCTCTCCGGGCCGCGAAACGCGGACTTCACCATCGACGTGGACGCCGCCGTCGCGGCGATCGCCGAGCACCGGCCGAACGTCGTCTTCGTCTGCTCGCCGAACAACCCGACCGGCACCGCCGTCGCCGCCGACGTGGTGCTGCGGCTCTACGACGCCGCGCAGGCCGCCCGGCCCAGCCTGGTGGTCGTGGACGAGGCGTACGTCGAGTTCTCGCACCGCGCCTCGCTGCTGCCGCTGCTGGAGGGCCGCCCCAACCTGGTGGTCACCCGCACCATGTCCAAGGCCTTCGGCGCGGCGGGCCTGCGGCTGGGCTACCTGGCCGCCGACGCGGCTGTGGTGGACGCGGTGCAGCTGGTCCGGCTGCCGTACCACCTGTCGGCCGTCACCCAGGCCACCGCGCTGGCCTGCCTGGAGCACACCGACACCCTGCTCGGGTACGTGGGCCGGCTCAAGGCCGAGCGGGACCGGCTGGTCGACGCGCTGCGCGGGCTGGGCCTGGAGGTGACCGAGTCGGACGCCAACTTCGTCCAGTTCGGCCGCTTCGCGGACACCCACGCCGTCTGGCAGGCGATCCTCGACCGGGGCGTCCTGGTCCGGGACAACGGCGTGCCCGGGTGGCTGCGCGTCACCGCCGGCACCCCGGCCGAGAACGACTCCTTCCTGGACGCCGTCCGCTCCGCCCTCCCGTCGCCCGCCCCCACCCCCGCAGCGGCGCGCTCCGCGCGCGCGGCCAGTCAGGAGCTGTAACCCGCATGTCCCGCATCGGACGCGTTGAACGCACCACCAAGGAGACCTCGGTCCTGGTCGAGATCGATCTCGACGGCACCGGCCGGACCGAGATCTCCACGGGCGTCGGGTTCTACGACCACATGCTCGACCAGCTCGGCCGCCACGGCCTCTTCGACCTCACCGTGAAGACCGACGGCGACCTGCACATCGACACCCACCACACCATCGAGGACACCGCCCTCGCGCTGGGCGCCGCCTTCAAGCAGGCGCTCGGCGACAAGGTCGGCATCTACCGGTTCGGCAACTGCACGGTGCCGCTGGACGAGTCGCTCGCCCAGGTCACGGTGGACCTCTCCGGCCGCCCCTACCTGGTGCACACCGAGCCGGAGTCGATGGCGCCGATGATCGGCAGCTACGACACCACCATGACCCGGCACATCCTGGAGTCCTTCGTGGCCCAGGCGCAGGTCGCCCTGCACGTCCACGTGCCGTACGGGCGAAACGCGCACCACATCGTGGAGTGCCAGTTCAAGGCGCTGGCCCGGGCCCTGCGCTACGCCTCCGAGCGCGACCCGCGCGCGGTCGGCATCCTCCCCTCGACCAAGGGTGCGCTGTGAGCAAGTCCGCGATCGTCCTCCTCTTCGTCGGCCTGTTCCTGGCCGGCGGCGTCATCTCGTTCTGGAAGCAGAAGATCCCGAAGGGCGTCATCGCCGTGCTCGCCATAGGCTCGGTGCTCTGCCTGGCCTCCGGCCTCATGCGGCTGTAGACCCGCCCCCGGCGCCGCCCCGCGGGACGGCGCCGCACAGAGCCGCTTCGGAACAGCCGAGAGACTTGGACACCTGAACATGGGCAAGAACGTCGTCGTACTCGACTACGGGTCGGGCAACCTCCGCTCGGCCCAGCGCGCCGTCGAGCGCACCGGCGCGACCGTCACCGTCACGTCGGACTTCCAGGCCGCGATGGACGCGGACGGCCTGCTCGTCCCCGGCGTCGGGGCCTTCGAGGCCTGCATGCGCGGGCTGAAGGCCGTCCGCGGCGAGCAGATCATCGGCCGCCGCCTCGCCGGCGGCCGCCCGGTGCTGGGCATCTGCGTCGGCATGCAGATCCTCTTCGAGAAGGGGGTCGAGCACGGCGTGGAGACGCCCGGCTGCGACGAGTGGCCGGGCACCGTCGAGCCGCTGGACGCGCCGGTCGTCCCGCACATGGGCTGGAACACCGTCGACGCCCCCGAGGGCAGCCGGCTCTTCGCCGGCCTGGACGCCGACACCCGCTTCTACTTCGTGCACTCCTACGCGGTGCGCCGCTGGGAGCTGGAGGTCCACAGCGCGCGGCTGCACGCCCCGCTGGTGACCTGGGCCACGCACGGGCAGCCGTTCGTCGCGGCCGTCGAGAACGGCCCGCTCTGGGCCACCCAGTTCCACCCCGAGAAGTCCGGCGACGCCGGCGCCGCCCTCCTGACCAACTGGGTCAACACCCTCTGACGATCTGAGAGTTGCCACCATCATGAGCCGCCTCGAACTGCTCCCCGCCGTCGACGTCCGGGACGGCCAGGCCGTCCGCCTGGTCAAGGGAGCCTCCGGCACCGAGACCTCCTTCGGCGAGCCGCTCGCCGCCGCCCTCGCCTGGCAGAACGCCGGTGCCGAGTGGCTCCACCTGGTCGACCTGGACGCCGCGTTCGGCACCGGCAGCAACCGCGACCTGCTCCGCGAGGTGACCGCCGCGCTGGACATCAAGGTCGAGCTGTCCGGCGGCATCCGCGACGACGAGTCGCTGGCCGCGGCCCTCGCCACCGGCTGCACCCGGGTCAACCTGGGCACCGCCGCCCTGGAGAGCCCCGAGTGGGTCGCCAAGGTCATCGCCGAGCACGGCGACAAGATCGCCGTCGGCCTGGACGTGGTCGGCACCACCCTGCGCGGCCGCGGCTGGACCCGCGACGGCGGCCAGCTCTTCGACGTGCTGGCCCGCCTGGACGCCGAGGGCTGCGCCCGCTACGTGGTCACCGACGTCAACCGGGACGGCACCCTGACCGGCCCCAACCTGCGGCTGCTGCGCGACGTCTGCGCCGCCACCGACAAGCCGGTGGTCGCCTCCGGCGGCGTCTCCTCGCTGGACGACCTGCGCGCCATCGCCACTCTCGTCGGCGAGGGTGTCGAGGGAGCCATCGTGGGCAAGGCACTCTACGAGCAGAAGTTCACCCTCGAAGAGGCCCTGGAGGCGGTTTCAGGATGACGGAACGTCAGGTCGTACGCGGTCGGGTGGCCGGGTTCTCCCCCAAGGAGGACGAGTTCGGCTACTCGCGGGCGGTCGCCGCGGGAGACCACGTGCACGTGGCCGGCTCCACCGCCTGGGTGGACGGGAAGATCGAGCACGAGGGCGACCCGTACCTGCAGACCCTCGCCGCGTTCGGCGTGGGCCTCAAGGCCCTGGCCGCGTACGGCCTGACGACGGACGACGTGGTCCGTACCCGGATGTACATCACCCACTCCCGCGACGCCGACGAGGTGGGCCGCGCCCACCGCGCGCTCTTCGACGCCGCCCGCCCGGCGGCCACCATGGTGGTGGTCGACGGCCTGATCGACTCCCGGATGATGGTCGAGGTCGAACTCGACGCCTACCGCGCCGGGCTCGCACGCACTCTGGAAGGCAAACAGCCGTGACCCTCGCCGTACGTGTCATCCCCTGCCTGGACGTCGACGCCGGCCGGGTGGTGAAGGGCGTCAACTTCCAGAACCTGCGCGACGCCGGTGACCCCGTCGAGATGGCCAAGCTCTACGACGCCGAGGGTGCCGACGAGCTGACCTTCCTCGACATCACCGCCTCCTCCGGCGACCGCGAGACCACCTACGACGTGGTCCGCCGCACCGCCGAGCAGGTCTTCATCCCGCTCACCGTCGGCGGCGGCATCCGGGCCGTCGACGACGTCGACAGGCTGCTGCGGGCCGGGGCGGACAAGGTGGGCGTCAACACCGCGGCCATCGCCCGCCCGGAGCTGGTCCGGGAGATCGCCCAGCGCTTCGGCCGGCAGGTGCTGGTGCTGTCGGTGGACGCCCGGCGCTGCCCCGAGGGCACCGAGACCGCCTCGGGCTTCGAGGTCACCACGCACGGCGGGCGCCGCGGCACCGGCCTGGACGCCGTCGAGTGGGCGGGCCGCGCGGCCGAGCTGGGCGCGGGCGAGATCCTGCTCAACTCGATGGACGCGGACGGCACCAAGGACGGCTACGACCTGGAGCTGGTCCGGGCCGTCCGCAAGACCGTGGCCGTCCCGGTGATCGCCTCCGGCGGCGCCGGCAAGCTCGCCGACTTCGCCCCGGCGGTGGAGGCCGGCGCGGACGCCGTCCTGGCCGCCAGCGTCTTCCACTTCGGCGACCTGCGGATCGGCGAGGTCAAGGACGCGCTGCGGGCGGCCGGGCACCCCGTCCGCTGAGGACGCGCCGCCCGGGCCGCCCGGGTGCGCGGCCGGCCCGGGCGGCTCCGCTCAGGCGTCCTGCCGCGGGTCGCCCTTGATCAGGGCGAACGGCGCGCCGAACGGGTCCGCCAGCCACGCGATCCGGCCGACCTCCGGGACGTCCGCGGCGGGCATCAGCACCGCGCCGCCGGCCGACTGGGCGCGGCGCACCAGCTCGTCCACCGTGTCGGTGGCGAAGTACGGCGTCCAGGACGGCGGCTGCCCCTCGTCCCTCACCGGGGCGACGCCGCCGAAGCTGGTGGCCCGCAGGTCGCCCTCGGCGGGGGAGAGCACCAGGTACGTCATCCCCGGGGCCGGGAACTTCTCGTTGCGCCAGCCGAAGACCTTCTCGTAGAAGCCGAATCCGGCCTCCGTGTCGGTGGTGTGCAGCTCGGACCAGACCAGCGCGTTGTCCGCGGACACCGCGTCCAGGCCCTTGGTGGTGCCGGCCTGCCAGATCGCGAACTGCGCGCCCTGCGGGTCGGTCAGCTGGGCCATCCGCCCGGCGTCCATGACGTCGAACGGCGCGGCCCGGACGGTGCCGCCGGCCTGCTCGACGGCCCTGGCGGTGGCGTCCGCGTCCGCGGTCTTGAAGTACGTCGTCCAGGCGGACTTCGCACCCTCCTCGGTGAGCGGCCCGATCGCGCCCACGGTCTTGCCGTCGGCCTGCAGGAAGCCGTAGCCGCCCGTCTCCGGGCCGAGGTCCTGGAACGTCCAGCCGAACACCGCGCCGTAGAAGGCGGCGGCCGCGGCCGGGTCCGGACTGCCGAGGTCGATCCAGCAGGGCGAGCCGATGGGAAAGTCGGTGGTGAGCATGAGGTGGTGCTCCTTCGACGGAAAGACGGCCGGGCGGCGTTCCGGAGGCGCGGCCGCGCCTCTTCCCGGCCCGTTGCGAGTCTGCACCCCGCCACTGACATCCGCAGCCGGGGCGGCCGCGGGCACGTCCCCGCGGCCGCCCGCCCGGGCCCTACCCCCGGGCCGCCGGCAGCGGGAACAGGTGGTGCAGCGCGGCGAGCGCGTCCGGCGGGCCGTCCACCGACAGCTCGGTGCGGGCGCCCCGGCCGTGGACGAACAGCACCAGCTCGCCCGGCTCGCCGGTGATCCGCACCGTCGGCGCCCCCGCGGGGCCGGCCGTCAGGCTCCGGCCGTCCGGGTGGCACAGCTCCAGCCGGGCGGGGGAGCGGCGGCCCTCCAGCCGGGCGAGCAGCGGCAGGCGGCGCCAGAGCGCCTCGCCCCGCCCGGGCGGCACCGGCCGCGCCTGCCAGGGGTCGCCCGCCCGCACGACGTCCTCGGCGTGCACGAAGTACTCCACGGTGTTCGCCGCCTCGTCGGCGCCGGGCAGCGCGAAGGGGGAGAGCAGTGGCGGGCCGGCGCGGAACGTCCGCAGCAACTCCTCGTACGGGCGCTCGGCGTAGCCGGTGCGCACCCGCTCGGTCCAGCCGGCCAGCGGGCCGATCCGGATGCCGGCGGCGGCGTCCGGCCGGTGCTCGCGCAGGACCAGGTGGGCGGCGAGGTCGCGGGTGGTCCACCCGGCGCAAAGGGTGGGGGCGTCCGGTCCGGCGGCGGCGAGGAGTCCGGCCAGCCGGTGGCGCTCGGCGAGGGCGTGGTTCGACATGCGGACAGCCTAGGGGCCCGGCCCCGGGCCGGGCCGTCAGCGCAGGTGTCCGGAGAGCCGGACGCCGCCCGGGCGGTTGCTCGCCGTCAGGGTGCAGGTGAAGTCCCGCCAGCCCTGCTGGTAGTAGGTCATGGACGGACCGAACGGGTACCCGTAGTAGGGGCCGCCGCCGCCCTGGCGGGCCTCGGCGGCGGCCTGCGCCGGCTGGCAGCCCTCCCGCATCGCCTTGCCGATCTGGCTGTCGCCGGTCAGCCCGTCCGGCAGCAGCAGGTCGGCGATCGCCTCGCCGTCGTGCTCGCCCTCGCAGGGGCGGGCCTCCGGCTTGGTGACCGTCTTGTTCAGCTGCGGGTGGTCGAAGCAGGAGCCCACCGGGAGGAAGGTGTACGGCACCGTCCTGGTCGGTGTCGGGGTGGGGGTCGGGGTGGGCGTGGGCGTCGGGGCGGCCGTGCTGGGAGCGGGCGGCGGCGCCGGCGCGACCGGCTTCTTCTCGGGCCAGAGCAGCACGGTGGCCACCACCGCGAGCAGGACGGCCAGCACCGCCGAGACGGCGAGGACCAGGCCCCGCGACGGACGGGAGGCGGCTGCGGGGGGCTGCTCGGAGGTCATGGCCACGAGAATGGCCCACTCCGGGGCCCGGTGACAGGCGGTTGGCACAACTCGTACGAGCAGACCGGTCCGGTGCGGCCGAGCGGAGCCCGGCCGCGGAGGGGGTCGGTTAGGCTCGCCCCGGCACGACACGATCCCAGGAGTTGCGGATGCGCGTCGGAATCACCGGTCACCACGGCCTGTCGGGTGGCATCACCGAGATGCTGGTCCGCGGGGACCTCTGGAACCTCGTCACCACCTTCGGCTCCTACGACCTGGTCGGCGTCACCTGCGCCGGCGAGGGCCCGGAGAGCTGGTTCGCCCGGTCCGTGCTGGACCACGGCGGCAAGCTGGAGGTGATCGTCCCCGCCGGGGCGGCGCCGGTGGGCCGCGCCGAGGACCGGCACCGGGGCACCCGGCTGCGGCTGATGAACGAGGCCGGCGCCGTCCACCGGCTCGCCGCCGTCGAGCACGGCGGCCTCGGCGACGACACCGCCCGCGCCCTGGTCGGCATGGTCGACGAGGTGATCGCGGTCTGGGACGGCGAGCCCGGCAGCGAGCCCGCCCACGTCGCCGAACTGGCCCGGCGGGCCGGGCTGTTCGTCCACCGGATCTGGCCGCAGGGCTGCGAGCGGCCCGCCTGAGCCGCGGCCGGGGGCGGGCCGGGCGCGCCGCCGCGCGGGCCGGGCCGCGATCCGGACGGCGGCCCGGCGGCCGGGGCCGGGCTGACACAATGGCCCCATGTCCACCACACCCGCCGCCCCCGGCTCCACCGCCCTGGCCCCCGAGATCGCCGCCCGGCTCAAGCGCACCGACGACGGCCTGCTCCCGGCCGTCGCGCAGCAGTACGACACCGGCGAGGTGCTGATGCTGGGGTGGATGGACGACGAGGCGCTGCACCGCACCCTCACCACCGGCCGCTGCACCTACTGGAGCCGCAGCCGCCGGGAGTACTGGGTCAAGGGCGACACCTCGGGCCACGTCCAGCGGGTCGTCTCGGTGGCGCTGGACTGCGACGGCGACACCCTGCTCGTCAAGGTCGACCAGAGCGGCGCGGCCTGCCACACCGGCGACCGCACCTGCTTCGACGCCGACGTGCTCCCGCTCGCCTGATCCCCCAGCCCACCACGACCAGAAGGTGCCGCCCGCCATGGACCTCGAAGCCTTCCGCAAGCTCGCCGTCGACACCCGGGTCATCCCGGTCACCCGCAGGCTCCTCGCGGACGGCCTCACCCCGATCGGCCTCTACCGCAGCCTCGCCGGCGAGCGCCCCGGCACCTTCCTGCTGGAGTCCGCGGAGCAGGGCCGCAGCTGGTCCCGCTACTCCTTCGTGGGCGTGCGCAGCGCCGCCACGCTGACCGCCGGCGCCGACGGCAACGCCCGCTGGCTCGGCGCCCCGCCGGTCGGCATCCCCACCACCGGCGACCCGCTCCAGGTGCTGCGCGCCGCGCTGGAGGCGCTGCACACCCCGCGCCGCACCGACGACGGCCTGCCCCCGCTGACCGGCGGCCTGGTCGGCTACCTCGGCTACGACGTCGTCCGCCGGCTGGAGAAGCTGCCCGACCTCAACCCGGACGACCTGCGGCTCCCCGAGCTGACCATGCTGCTCGCCACCGACCTCGCCGTGCTCGACCACGCCGACGGCACGGTGCTGCTGATCGCCAACGCGGTCAACCACAACGACCTGGCCAGCGGCGTGGACGAGGCCTACGCGGACGCGGTGGCCCGCCTCGACGTGATGGAGGCCGACCTGCTGAAGCCGGTCGACCCCGGCCTCGCCACCTTCACCCCGGCCGGCCCCGGGGAGGTCCGCTCGCCGTTCGGCGGCGCGCCGTACCGGGCGGCCGTGGAGGAGATCAAGGAGCGGATCCGGGCCGGCGAGGCCTTCCAGGTGGTGCCCTCGCAGCGGTTCGAGGCGCCCTGCCCGGCCTCCGCGCTGGACGTCTACCGGGTGCTGCGCACCACCAACCCCAGCCCCTACATGTACCTGTTCCGCTTCCCCGGTCCGGACGGCGCCGCCGAGGGCGGCTTCGACGTGGTCGGCTCCAGCCCCGAGGCGCTGGTCAAGGTCACCGAGGGCGAGGCGATGCTGCACCCGATCGCCGGTACCCGGCACCGCGGCGCCACCCCGCACGAGGACGCCGAGCTGGCCGCCGAGCTGCTCGCCGACCCCAAGGAGCGGGCCGAGCACCTGATGCTGGTCGACCTCGGCCGCAACGACCTCGGGCGGGTCTGCGAGCCGGGCAGCGTCGAGGTGGTCGACTTCATGCAGATCGAGCGGTACAGCCACGTCATGCACATCGTCTCGACGGTCACCGGGCGGGTGGCGCCCGGCCGGACCGCGTTCGACGTGCTGACCGCCTGCTTCCCGGCCGGGACGCTCTCCGGCGCGCCGAAGCCGCGCGCGATGCGCATCATCGAGGAGCTGGAGCCCACCCGTCGGGGCCTGTACGGCGGCTGCGTCGGCTACCTGGACTTCGCCGGGGACTCCGACACCGCGATCGCGATCCGCACCGCCGTCCTGCGCGACGGCACCGCCTACGTCCAGGCGGGCGCGGGCGTGGTCGCCGACTCGGACCCGCACGGCGAGGACACCGAGTGCCGCAACAAGGCCGCCGCCGTCCTGCGCGCCGTGGCGACCGCCAACACCCTGCGCACGCCGACGCTCTAGCGACGCCCAGCAGCGAGGAGGCCACGATGTCGGACGACCGGCAGCCCACCGGATCGGCCTGGGACGTCCTGGCGGGCACCCGGCTGCCGCCCGGCCACCGGGTGGAGATCACCGCCGGGAAGGTCACCATGACGCCGCGCACGGCCGCCTCGGCGGCGATCGCGCGGGCCGTCGCCGCGCAGGCCGGGGAGCAGTCGGCCGGGCGCGGCACGGTGCTGGCCCAGGCCGTCGTGGACTTCCCGTCCGCGCGGTACGGCTACGCGCCGGACGTGGCCCTGGTCGCCCCGGGCGCGCGCCCCGGGGCCGGGGGCCGGTACGGCTGGCGCGACCTGGAGGCGGTGCTGGAGGCCGTCCCGCGCGGTCAGCAGGACGAGGACTTCGTGCGCAAGCACCGCTTCTACGCGGAGTGCGGGATCCCGCTGTACGTGCTGGTGGACCCGGCGGAGGCGGTCTGCACGGTGTACAGCGCGCCGCAGCCGGCCGGGACGTACCGGGAGGCGGAGCGGGTGCCGTTCGGCAACGACCTGTTCCTGCCGCTGGCGGGGCGGACCCTGGTGCTGCGGACCGACGACTTTCCGGTCGAGTCGCCGACCCCGGGTGCGGAGCCGGGCGGCGGCCGGGGGATAGTGGACGGGTGAGCGTTCCTACCCAGTCGCGTGCCGAAGCCGTATCCGCCGCCCCCGCCAGGTCCGGGCGCCGTACGCTCGGCCTGATGCTGCTGCTGACCGTGCTGGGCGCGGTGCTGGTGCTGACCGCCGTCGGCCGGGTCTGGGCCGACGGCGTGGCCGGCACCCTGGAGGTGTCCGTCACCGGCAGCCGGATCTCCGAACTGCCCGGCGGGCTGGCCCTGGTGGCGATGGCGGCGGCGCTGGCGGTGTTCGCGGTGCGCGGCGCCGGCCGGATCGCCGTCGGCCTGCTCACCCTGCTGGCCGGCCTCGGCGCGGCGGCGACCGCGGCCGCGGGGGCGGGCGACAGCGCCGCGCTGGACGGCGAGGCGGCCCGCAAGCTGGCGCTCTCCGGCACCACCGCCACCGAGGTCGGCCACACCGGCTGGCCCTGGGTGGCCCTGGTCGGCGGGCTGCTGCTGGCCCTGGCCGGGCTGCTGGTCGTCCGGTACGGGCGGAGTTGGCCGGCCATGGGCAGCCGCTACGACGCCCCCACCCGGACGGCGCCGGCGAAGGCGGCCGAGACGCCGGCGGACCTCTGGAAGGCGCTCGACCGCGGCGAGGACCCGACCGCGGGCTGACCCGCCCCCGCCCCGCCCCCGATGTGACCCGATAGACGAGCACCCCCTTTGGGCCGACGGTGTGTGGCCCGGCACAATGGAACACGTCAACCCGCCAGGGGCCCGCCGGGGCCCGGCCGGGCCCCGGAGAACCAAGGAGCACCGCAGATGTCGGCAGCAGCACACGGCCACAACCCCGCCGCCTGGACCGGCGTGACCATCTCCTTCGTCGGCTTCGCGATCGCGGGCGTGGCGATGATCCTCCCGTCGGTGCCGGTCGTCTGGGGCGGCCTGGCGGTCGTCGTGCTGGGCGGCGTGATCGGCAAGGCCATGTCGATGGCCGGCATGGGCAAGCAGCCCAGCCCGCACGTCGAGACCGTGGAGGACCGCGCCGCGGCCGCCGCCGTCGTCGCCGCCGCCTGACGAAGCCCCGCGCGGTACCGAACGGCGGGCGCCACGCCCGCCGTTTCGTCGTCCCGGCCGGAACGTTTCGCCGCCGGAGGCCGTTTCGTGCCCCCGGCGGCCGCGTCGTACCGGCACAATCGTGGGCGTGAACGCCGCACCCCTCGTCTCCGCCCGGCCGTCCGTCCTGCGCCGGCTCGGTCCGCCGCTGGCCGCCCTGGCCGCGGCGGCCGTCCCCACCGTGTACCTCGCGGTGGTCGACCCGAACGCCCCCGGCCACTACCCGACCTGCCCGTTCCTGGCGGCCACCGGCTGGTGGTGCCCGGGCTGCGGCGGCCTGCGCTGCGTCCACGCCCTCGCCCACGGCGACCTCAGCGGCGCGCTGCACGACAACGCGGCCGCGGTGCTGCTCTTCGCGGTGCTGGCGCTGCTCTGGGTGCGCTGGGTGTGGGCGGCGCTGACCGGGGGACCGGCGCCCCGGGTCGCGCTGGGCGCCCGCCGCTGGGCGCTGGTCGCGCTGCTGGTCCTGGTGTTCACCGTGGTGCGCAACCTGTCGGTGGGCGTGGGGCTGGCGCCGCCGCTGATCTGACCCGGCGCGGTGTGGACGGTGTGAAGCCGCAGTTGGGAGGCGTGTCGGGGGGCATGTCGGGGGGCGTCCGTTCCGCGAGACGCGCGCCGGGTGGATGCGCCTCGCGCTCCCCGGTGCCGATACCATCGAAGGGCCGGCGGGCCCATTGGCCGTCCGGCTCCTCGCTAGCAGAACTAGCAGAACTGATGGGGGCGCTCGCGTGAGTGTGCTCGACACGATCATCGAAGGGGTCCGCGAGGACCTCGCCGAGCGGCAGGCCGAGGTCTCACTGGACCAGCTCAAGGAGCTCGCCGCCAAGGCCCCGGACGCCAAGGACGGCGTCGCCGCCCTCAAGGGCGACGGGGTGCGGGTGATCTGCGAGGTCAAGCGCTCCAGCCCGTCCAAGGGAGCGCTGGCCGCCATCGCCGATCCGGCCGCCCTGGCGACCGACTACGCGGCGGGCGGCGCCGCGGCGATCAGCGTGCTGACCGAGCAGCGCCGCTTCGGCGGCTCGCTGGCGGACCTGGACGCCGTCCGCGCCGCGGTGGACACCCCGCTGCTGCGCAAGGACTTCATCGTCACCGCCTACCAGCTCTGGGAGGCCCGCGCGCACGGCGCCGACCTCGCGCTGCTGATCGTCGCCGCGCTCGACCAGCCGGCCCTGGTGTCGCTGATCGAGCGTGCCGAGTCGATCGGCCTCACCCCGCTGGTCGAGGTGCACGACGAGGAGGAGATCGCCCGCGCGGTGGACGCCGGTGCGAAGATCATCGGCGTGAACGCCCGCAACCTCAAGACCCTTGAGGTGGACCGCAACACCTTCGGCAACATCGTGCACGCGATCCCGTCCCACGTGGTCAAGATCGCCGAGTCCGGTGTGCGCGGCCCGCTGGACGTCATCTCCTACGCCAACCTGGGCGCCGACGCGGTGCTGGTCGGCGAGACCCTGGTGACCGGCCGGGACCCGCGCGCCGCGGTGGCCGACCTGGTCGCCGCCGGTGCGCACCCCGCCCTGCGGCACAAGGACTGATCCCGCCGCCATGAAACTCGCCTCCCGTCTCGCTCCCGGTTGCCGCCCGCGCGGCTGCCGCGCGCCCGCACGCCGGGTGCTGGGCAGGCGGGTGCGCTACGTGATCGGCTGCGAGCCCGGGCAGGTGCAGGGCCGCCGATGGCGCAGGACGCACGGCCGCTAGGCCGTTCCGACGTCACTGCCGTCATCTGCGAGAAGGACTCCACCATGTCCGAGAAGGACTACCTGCCCGGCGCCGAGGTGCCGGACGCCCGCGGTTACTTCGGCGCCTACGGGGGCCGCTTCATCCCGGAGGCGCTGGTCGCCGCCGTCGAACAGGTCGCCGACGAGTACGAGAAGGCCAAGGCCGACCCGGCCTTCGCGGCCGAGCTGGACGGGCTGCTGAAGGACTACACCGGCCGCCCCTCCCCGCTGACCGATGTGCACCGCTTCTCCGCCGAGGCGGGCGGCGCGCGCGTCCTGCTCAAGCGCGAGGACCTCAACCACACCGGCTCGCACAAGATCAACAACGTGCTGGGCCAGGCCCTGCTGACCCGGCGGATGGGCAAGACCCGGATCATCGCCGAGACCGGCGCCGGCCAGCACGGCGTGGCCACCGCCACCGCCTGCGCGCTGTTCGGCTTCGACTGCACCATCTACATGGGCGAGGTCGACACCCAGCGCCAGGCGCTGAACGTGGCGCGGATGCGGATGCTCGGCGCCGAGGTGGTGTCCGTGACCTCCGGCAGCCGCACCCTCAAGGACGCCATCAACGAGGCGTTCCGCGACTGGGTCGCCAACGTGGACTCCACCCACTACCTGTTCGGCACGGTGGCCGGCCCGCACCCGTTCCCGATGATGGTCCGCGACTTCCACCGGGTCATCGGCGTCGAGGCCCGCGAGCAGGTGCTGGAGCGGACCGGACGGCTGCCGGACGCCGTGGTCGCCTGCGTCGGCGGCGGCTCCAACGCGATGGGCATCTTCCACGAGTTCATCCCGGACGCCGCGGTGCGCCTGATCGGCTGCGAGGCGGCCGGCGAGGGCGCCGAGACCCCGAAGCACGCCGCCACCCTCACCAAGGGCGACCCCGGGGTGCTGCACGGCTCGCGCACCTACGTCCTGCAGGACGAGGACGGCCAGACCATCGAGTCGCACTCCATCTCGGCCGGTCTGGACTACCCGGGCGTCGGCCCGGAGCACGCCTGGCTGAAGGACACCGGCCGGGCCGAGTACCGCCCGGTCACCGACGACGCCGCCATGCAGGCCCTGCGGCTGCTGTCCCGCACCGAGGGCATCATCCCGGCCATCGAGAGCGCCCACGCGCTGGCCGGCGCCCTGGAGCTGGGCCGCGAACTCGGACCGGAGGCCACCATCCTGGTCTCGCTCTCCGGGCGCGGCGACAAGGACATGCACACCGCGGCCGAGTACTTCGGCCTGTACGACGAGACCGGCGGCAAGGCGGCCGGCAACGCCGGCGACGGCACCGGCAACGGGGGTAAGTGACCATGGCTTCGAAGCTCAGTGACGTCCTGGCCGGGGCCAAGGCGGAGAACCGCGCCGCGCTGATCGGCTACCTGCCGGCCGGCTTCCCGACCGTCGACGGCGGCGTGCGCGCCGTCAACGCGCTGATCGAGGGCGGCTGCGACGTCGTCGAGATCGGTCTGCCGCACTCCGACCCGGTCCTGGACGGCCCGACCATCCAGACCGCCGACGACATCGCGCTGCGGGCCGGGGTGAAGATCAAGGACGTGCTGCGCACCGTCCAGGAGGTGGCCACCGCCCACCCCGCGGCGGCGGTGCTGGTCATGACCTACTGGAACCCGGTCGACCGCTACGGCACGGCGCGCTTCGCCGCCGACCTGGCCGCCGCCGGCGGGGCCGGCTGCATCCTGCCGGACCTGCCGGTCGAGGAGTCCGAGGAGTGGCGCAAGGCGGCGGGCGAGCACGGCCTCGACACCGTCTTCGTGGTCGCCCCCAGCAGCAGGGACAAGCGCCTCGCCGAGGTCACCGCGGCGGGCTCCGGCTTCGTCTACGCGGCCGCGGTGATGGGGGTGACCGGTACCCGGGCGCAGGTCGGCAACCTCGCCGAGGACCTGGTCGCCCGGACCAGGGCCACCACCGACCTGCCGGTCTGCGTCGGCCTCGGCGTCTCGACCGCCGCCCAGGCCGCCGAGGTGGCGGGCTTCGCGGACGGCGTGATCGTCGGCTCGGCCTTCGTCCAGCGGATCCTGGACGCCGACGGGGACGAGCCGGCCGCGCTGGCCGCCGTCCGCGAGCTGGCCGGCGAGCTGGCCCGGGGCGTCCGCCGCCGGTAGGCACCCGCGTCCGACACCGACGGCCCGTCGCCCCCACCGGAGGGGGCGGCGGGCCGTCGGCGTGCCCGGCCGGACCCGAACGGGTGAACAAGGCGGCTCCGACGCATCAGGTGGGGTTGACCGGCGTTGAGTGGAGGGACGAGTGCACGAACCACGTGTACGCGGGCGTGAAGCGAACGGAAGGGGTCCGCCGGTGCCGGGTCTGCAGCGAGCCGTCCTGCTGCGGGCGGCGGCCGCCGTGCTGGCCCTGTCCGCGGCGGTCGGGGCGGACACCGCGGTGGGACACGCGCTGGCCAGGCGGGGGGCGGAGCGGGCCGAGCGGGACGCGTACGTCTGCGCCGAGGCGGCCCGGGTGGACGCGGTGGCGCGGGCGACGCGCTCGGCGCACGAGAGCCGCCCGGACCTCCACGACCCCGGGCGCCCGCCGGGCTGCGACCCGAACGGGCACTAGAACACATTCGGGCAGAACGCCATCAGACGTCACTCATCCGGCTTAATTCCTGAATATGGAGGAACCACCCTTCATCCCTTACGGTTCCTCAGGAAGTGAACGTGTTTCCCGAGGGGGGTTTCCCGATGGCCGGCCCGGCAGCGCACCTCAGCCAGACCGAGCCGGCGGCCCGGCGTCCGTGGCCGGCCTGGACGGAGTGGATCGGCACCGCCGCCCGGCTCGGCCTCGCCGTGGTCTGGGGCTGGGCCGGACTGGCCAAGATCGCCGATCCGGCGGAGGCGGCCCAGGCGGTCCGCGCGTACGAGATCCTGCCCGAGTCGCTGGTCAAGCCGGTCGGCTACGCCCTGCCCTTCCTGGAGCTGGCGCTCGCGCTGCTGCTGGTGATCGGGCTCGGTGTCCGGCTGGTCGCGGGCGTGTCGGCGCTGCTGCTGCTCGCCTTCATCGCCGGGATCGCCTCGGCCTGGGCGCGCGGCATCTCGATCGACTGCGGCTGCTTCGGCGGCGGCGGGGCGGTGGACGCCTCGCAGACCGAGTACCTCCAGGAGATCCTGCGCGACACCGGGTTCCTGCTCCTGGCCGGCTGGCTGATCTGGCGCCCCCGCACCAAGTTCTCGGTGGACGGCTGGCTGGCGGCCTGAGCGGCCGCGGGCACCCATCCCCACACCCCTTTCCCCGCTAGTGGATGTCAAGGCGAACAGTGGATGTCAAGGCGATGAGCGAGAAGAACCGAGAAGGCAAGCGCACCGCCCGCGAGCGGATGCTGGCGGACCGGGCGGCCGACGAGGCCCGCGGCCGGCGCAAGAAGAAGCTGGTGATCGGCGGTGTGGTGCTGGCGGTGATCGCCGCCGCCGTGGTGACCGGCGTCGTGGTGCAGAACGAGCGCTCCAAGCCGGAGACCCCGACCGCCGCGCCGGCCGGCACCATCGGCGACAAGAACCTCGTCGTCCCGGTGGGCGCCGCCGACGCCCCGGCCGTGCTCACCGTCTACGAGGACCCGCGCTGCCCCGCCTGCGGCACCTTCGAGCGTGAATTCGCCTCCACCATCGACCAGTTGGAAGACGCGGGCAAGATCTACACCAACTACCACATCGTCTCGTTCATCGACCGGGCGGTGCCCGGCAAGGGCTCCAAGTACGGGGCCAACGCGCTGGGCTGCGCCCAGCAGGCCGGGCACTTCCGCGACTACCACGACGTGCTCTACCGCAACCAGCCGGACGAGACCAACGACGCCTTCGGCGACAAGGCCACCCTGATCAACCTCGCCAAGCAGGTCGACGGCCTGGCCACGCCGGCCTTCGAGGCCTGCGTCAACGACAACACCTACGGCGGCTGGGTCTCCGCGGTGCAGCAGGACTTCGACAAGTCCAGCTACAAGTCGACGCCGACGGTGCTGCTCAACGGCCAGCCGATCTACCCGAAGAACGGCAACGAGGAGATCACCCCGCAGAACCTGGTCACGTGGGTGGACGCCGCCAACCAGGGCAAGAAGCTGGGCACACCGGGTTCGCACGGGCAGTCCCCTGCGCCGACCGGCACCGCGCCGGAGAGCAACAACCCGTCGCCGAAAGCCGGCTGAGGCCGGCCCCGGCCGGTCGCCCGCCGCCCCTCCCCGTCCGGAGCGGGCGGCGGTGCGTCCGGCGTCCGGCCCGGCGTCCGGCACCCTGTTGTTCGGGATCTGTGACCCGCGGGGTGACCGGGGCGGGCCGCCGACCCTGTAGCGTCGGAGCTGCCATGGATATCGCCTACATTCCCAGCCCGTCGCGGGGTGTCCTCTACATCGGACCGATCCCGCTGCGCGCCTACGCCTTCTGCATCATCCTCGGTGTCGTCGTCGCCGTCTGGCTCGGCAGCAAGCGCTGGGTCGCCCGTGGTGGCGGCAAGCACACGGTCGGCGACATCGCCGTCTGGGCCGTGCCGTTCGGCCTGGTCGGCGGCCGGCTCTACCACGTGATCACCGACAACCAGCTCTACTTCGGCGAGGGGAAGAACCCCTGGAACGCCTTCAAGATCTGGGAGGGCGGCCTCGGGATCTGGGGTGCGATCGCGTTCGGCGCGGTCGGTGCCTGGATCGGTGCCCGCCGCCGGGGCGTGCCGCTGCCCGCCTACGCCGACGCCATCGCGCCGGGCATCGCGCTGGCCCAGGCGCTCGGCCGCTGGGGCAACTGGTTCAACCAGGAGCTGTACGGCCGGGAGACCACGCTGCCGTGGGGCCTGGAGATCGACAAGACGCTGCCCAACGGCGAGGTGGTCACCGGGATCTACCACCCGACCTTCCTCTACGAGTCGCTCTGGTGCGTGGGCGTCGCGGCGCTGGTGATCTGGGCGGACCGCCGGTTCACCCTCGGCCACGGCCGGGCCTTCGCGCTGTACGTGGCCGCGTACACGGTCGGCCGGTTCTGGACCGAGTGGCTGCGGATCGACGAGGCGCACACCTTCTTCGGGCTGCGGCTCAACGACTGGGTGGCGATCGCGGTCTTCATCTCCGCCGTCGTCTACCTCGTGATCGTCGGCAAGAAGCACCCCGGCCGGGAGGACCCGGCGACCATCGACCCGACCGCGACCGGCCCGTCCGACGCCGCCGAGCCCGTGGAGGCTCCGGGTTCCTCGGGTGACAGCCCGGCGGCGTCTCGCCCCTCGGACAAAAAGGTGGACGGCGAGTCGGCCCGGTCCGTCGCCGGGAGTGCCGACAAGGACGCCAAGAACCTCACCTGACCAGCTCTTTCCCCTGCCACCGGCCGCTCTCCCGACTTCCGCGGAGGGCGGCCGGAGGTGTGTTCGGACAGCCTTACTTTGCTGGAAGTGCCCAGGCCGGAAGGACTACGTTCGGGTCGTCGGACGATCGGACGGAGAGCCGGGACCGTGAGCGTGACCACCCTTGAACCCGAGGCCGGGCAACACCCCCGCGTGCCCGCCGCAGGGCACCACCGCGATGTGAACGGCGGTTGGCTGCGGCCGGCGGTGTTCGGTGCGATGGACGGGCTGGTCTCCAACTTCGCGCTGATGACCGGCGTCGTCGGGGGCGCGGCCTCCAGCGGCACGGTGGTGATCACCGGCCTCGCCGGTCTGGCGGCCGGTGCCTGCTCGATGGCGGCGGGGGAGTACACCTCGGTGGCCTCGCAGCGCGAGCTGGTGCAGGCGGAGATCGAGGCCGAGCGGCTGGAGCTGCGCCGCAACCCGCAGGGGGAGCTGGCCGAGCTGGCCGAGCTCTACGCCTCGCGCGGGGTCGATCCGGAGCTGGCGCGCGAGGTGGCCCGGCAGCTCTCCGCGGATCCGGAGCGGACCCTGGAGGTCCACGCCCGGGAGGAGCTGGGGGTGGACCCCAACGACCTGCCCTCGCCGTGGGTCGCGGCCGGGTCCTCGTTCGTCTGCTTCGCGGTCGGCGCGCTGCTGCCGCTGCTGCCGTACCTGCTGGGCGCGACCTCGCTGCTGCCCGCGGTGCTGCTCGCGACGGGCGGCCTCTTCCTCTGCGGTGCGGTGGTCGCCCGGGTGACGGCGCGGACCTGGTGGTTCAGCGGGCTGCGGCAGCTGGTGCTGGGCGGGGCGGCGGCCGCGGTGACGTATCTGCTGGGCATGCTCATCGGCGGGCAGGTCGGCTGACCGGGGCGCGCCGGGGGCCGCTGACCGGGGCCTGCCGGGGCTCTGTGGCGGCCGGGGCGGGGGAATCGTCGATTGCTACAGCAGGCTGCATGGTTATGCCGTGCAGCGCGTGACGTTCCGCACATGGGCCCGGATGCGCGGTCGTCCTAGTATCGGCCGAAGAGCCGCCGGTCCGAGGATTCCTTCGGTCCGATCGGCCTCGGAGGATCGAATCGCAGGCGCGCTCGTGGCGATCTTGTCGACGGGGGATTTCGGTCCCGTTTCGGTCCTCCGCGGCACGGGCACACTGGAGGGAGCGCGCAGTCGGCAAACCGACTCCTCCCGCTCGCACTACTCGCCGGTAATAGCCCCTGACCTGGGGTCATGTCCGCCATATGGACGAGATGTTCCACTTCTCGGGATCTCCGGCATCATGTAACCTGCACGAAATCGCAGAGGGCCAACGTCGTCCCTATTGCACGAAGCTCATTGCTCAAGACGACGACGGGAGAGCCGATGCTGTCTGCATCCATGCACTCCGCCAACGAGCCCCAGGCCGGCGCCGCCCGCCCGCCGTACGCGCTCGTTCCGGATGCGCGACCTGCTGCTCAGGGCCTGTACGACCCGAGGAACGAGCACGACGCCTGTGGCGTCGGCTTCGTCGCCACGCTGACCGGCATCGCCGACCACACGATCGTCGAGCAGGCGCTCACCGTCCTGCGCAACCTGGAGCACCGGGGTGCCACCGGCGCCGAGCCGGACTCCGGTGACGGCGCGGGCATCCTGACCCAGGTCCCCGACGCCTTCCTGCGCGCCAAGGTCTCCTTCGAGCTGCCCGCCGCCGGCTCCTACGCGGTCGGCATCGCCTTCCTGCCCGACGAGGACGAGGCCGCCGCCGCCGCCGTCGCGCAGATCGAGGCCATCGCCGCGGAGGAGGACCTCACCGTCCTCGGCTGGCGCGACGTCCCGGTCACCCCCGACCTGCTGGGCGCCACCGCCCGCTCGGTGATGCCGCGCTTCCGCCAGGTGTTCCTGGCCAAGGACGGCAGCGAGGGCATCACCCTCGACCGGCTCGCGTTCGTCGTCCGCAAGCGCTCCGAGCGCGAGGCCGGCGTGTACTTCCCGTCGCTCTCCGCGCGCACCATCGTCTACAAGGGCATGCTGACCACCGGCCAGCTGGAGCCCTTCTTCCCCGACCTGTCGGACCGGCTCTACGCCTCCGCGCTCGGTCTGGTGCACTCGCGCTTCTCCACCAACACCTTCCCGAGCTGGCCGCTCGCCCACCCGTACCGCTTCGTCGCGCACAACGGCGAGATCAACACGGTCAAGGGCAACCGGAACTGGATGACCGCCCGCGAGTCCCAGCTCGCCACCGACCTCATCCCGGCCAACAAGAACGGGCAGGGGCTCGACCGGATCTTCCCGATCTGCACCCCGGACCACTCCGACTCGGCCTCCTTCGACGAGGTCCTGGAGCTGCTCCACCTCGGCGGACGCTCGCTGCCGCACTCGGTGCTGATGATGATCCCGGAGGCGTGGGAGAACCACGCCACCATGGAGCCGGCCCGCCGCGCGTTCTACCAGTACCACTCCAACCTGATGGAGCCCTGGGACGGCCCGGCCTGCGTCACCTTCACCGACGGCACCCAGATCGGCGCCGTGCTGGACCGCAACGGCCTGCGCCCGGCCCGCTACTGGATCACCGAGGACGGCCTGGTCGTCCTCTCCTCCGAGGTCGGCGTGCTCGACATCGAGCAGGAGAAGGTCGCCCGCAAGGGCCGGCTGCAGCCCGGCAAGATGTTCCTCATCGACACCGCGGAGCACCGCATCGTCGAGGACGAGGAGATCAAGTCCGCGCTGGCGTCCGAGCACCCCTACGCGGAGTGGGTCGACGGCGGCCAGATCCAGCTCGCCAAGCTGCCCGAGCGCGAGCACATCGCGCACACCCACGCGTCGGTGACCCGCCGCCAGCAGACCTTCGGGTACACCGAGGAGGAGCTGCGGGTCATCCTCGCGCCGATGGCCCGCACCGGTGGCGAGGCGCTCGGCTCGATGGGCACCGACAGCCCGATCGCGGCGCTCTCCGAGAAGCCGCGGCTGCTGTTCGACTACTTCGTGCAGCTCTTCGCGCAGGTCACCAACCCGCCGCTGGACGCCATCCGCGAGGAGCTCGTCACCTCGCTGCTGAGCAACCTCGGCCCCGAGGGCAACCTGCTGACCGCCGAGGCCGCCTCCTGCCGCTCGGTCGGCATCACCTTCCCGGTGATCGACAACGACGAGCTGGCCAAGCTCGTCCACATCAACCACGACGGGGACCAGCCCGGCCTCAAGGCCGTCACGCTCTCCGGCCTGTACAAGGTCGCCACCGGCGGCGAGGGCCTGGCCGCGCGGCTGGCCGAGATCGCCGCCGAGGCCGACGCCGCGATCGCCGACGGCGCCCGGATCGTGGTGCTCTCGGACCGGCACTCGGACGCCGAGCACGCGCCGATCCCCTCGCTGCTGCTCACCTCCGCGATCCACCACCACCTGATCCGCACCAAGCAGCGCACCCAGGTGTCGCTGCTGGTCGAGGCCGGCGACGTCCGCGAGGTGCACCACGTCGCGCTGCTGATCGGCTACGGCGCCGGCGCGGTCAACCCGTACCTGGCCATGGAGTCCGTCGAGGACCTCGTCGCCCAGGGAGTCTTCATCGAGGGCGTCGAGCCCGAGCGGGCCATCAAGAACCTGATCAAGGCGCTCGGCAAGGGCGTGCTCAAGGTCATGTCCAAGATGGGCATCTCCACCGTCGCCTCCTACCGCGGCGCGCAGGTCTTCGAGGCGATCGGCCTCTCCCAGGAGCTGGTCGGCTCCTACTTCGCGGGCACCACCACCAAGCTCGGCGGCATCGGCCTCGACGAGATCGCCAAGGAGGTGGCCGCCCGCCACGCCAAGGCGTACCCCGCCTCCGGCATCCCCGCCGCGCACCGCGCGCTGGAGATCGGCGGCGAGTACCAGTGGCGCCGCGAGGGAGAGCCGCACCTGTTCGACCCGGACACCGTCTTCCGGCTGCAGCACTCCACCCGCAACCGCCGGTACGACATCTTCAAGCAGTACACCGACCGGGTGAACGAGCAGTCCGAGCGCCTGATGACGCTGCGCGGCCTGTTCCGCCTCGACACCCTCGGCCGCACCCCGATCTCCGTCGACGAGGTCGAGCCGGTCTCCGAGATCGTCAAGCGCTTCTCCACCGGTGCCATGTCCTACGGCTCCATCTCGCTGGAGGCGCACGAGACGCTGGCCATCGCGATGAACCGGCTCGGCGGCAAGTCCAACACCGGTGAGGGCGGCGAGGACCCGGACCGCCTCTACGACCCCGAGCGCCGCTCGGCGATCAAGCAGGTCGCCTCCGGCCGGTTCGGCGTCACCTCCGAGTACCTGGTCAACGCGGACGACATCCAGATCAAGATGGCCCAGGGCGCCAAGCCCGGCGAGGGCGGCCAGCTGCCCGGCCACAAGGTCTACCCGTGGGTCGCCAAGACCCGGCACTCCACCCCGGGTGTCGGCCTGATCTCCCCGCCGCCGCACCACGACATCTACTCCATCGAGGACCTCGCCCAGCTGATCCACGACCTCAAGAACGCCAACCCGGCGGCCCGCATCCACGTGAAGCTGGTCTCCGAGGTCGGCGTCGGCACGGTCGCGGCCGGCGTCTCCAAGGCGCACGCGGACGTCGTGCTGGTCTCCGGCCATGACGGCGGCACCGGCGCCTCGCCGCTCACCTCGCTCAAGCACGCGGGCGGTCCCTGGGAGCTCGGCCTCGCCGAGACCCAGCAGACCCTGCTGCTCAACGGCCTGCGCGACCGCATCGTGGTGCAGACCGACGGCCAGCTGAAGACCGGCCGCGACGTCGTCATCGCCGCGCTGCTGGGCGCCGAGGAGTTCGGCTTCGCCACCGCCCCGCTGGTCGTCTCCGGCTGCATCATGATGCGCGTCTGCCACCTGGACACCTGCCCGGTCGGCGTCGCCACCCAGAACCCGGTGCTGCGCGAGCGCTTCTCCGGCAAGCCCGAGTTCGTCGTCAACTTCTTCGAGTTCATCGCCGAGGAGGTCCGCGAGATCCTCGCCGAGCTGGGCTTCCGCTCGATCGAGGAAGCGGTCGGCCACGCCGAGCACATCAACGCCCAGGCCGCGATCGAGCACTGGAAGGCCGCCGGGCTCGACCTGGCGCCGCTGTTCCACGTCCCCGAGCTGCCCGAGGGCGCGGCCCTGCACCGCACCACCACGCAGGACCACGCGCTCGACAAGGCGCTGGACAACCAGCTGATCGACCTCGCCCAGGACGCCCTGGAGCGCGGCGACGCCGTCCGCATCCAGCTGCCGATCCGCAACGTCAACCGCACGGTCGGCACCATGCTCGGCCACGAGGTGACCAAGCGGTACCGCGGCGAGGGCCTGCCGGAGGGGACCATCGACGTCACCTTCACCGGCTCGGCCGGGCAGTCGTTCGGCGCCTTCCTGCCGAAGGGCATCACGCTGCGCCTGGAGGGCGACGCCAACGACTACGTCGGCAAGGGCCTCTCCGGCGGCGTGGTGATCGTCCGCCCGGCCCGCGAGGCGGCCGCGATCGGCGCCGACGCGCAGAGCCACGTGATCGCCGGCAACACCATCGGCTACGGCGCCACCAGCGGCCGCGTGCACCTGCGCGGCAAGGCCGGCGAGCGCTTCGCCGTCCGCAACTCCGGTGCCACCCTGGTGGTCGAGGGCGTCGGCGACCACGGTCTGGAGTACATGACCGGCGGCCGGGTCGTCATCCTCGGCGAGACCGGGCGCAACCTGGCGGCGGGCATGTCCGGCGGCGTCGCCTACGTGCTGGACCTGCGGCCCGCGAACGTCAACGACGGCATGGTGGGCATCGAGGCCCCGAGTGCCGCCGACCGCGAATGGCTGCGGGAGACCGTGCAGCAGCACTACGAGGAGACCGGCTCCACCGTCGCCGCCGAGCTCCTGGCCGACTGGGGCAGCGGGGTCTCCCGCTTCTCCACGATCATGCCGACCGACTACAAGGCTGTGCTCGCCGCCAAGGACGCCGCTGAGCGCGATGGACTCTCCGAGTCCGAGACCACTCGCAAGATGATGGAGGCGGCACGTGGCTGACCCCAAGGGCTTCCTGACCACCGGCAAGCAGCTGGCCGAGCGCCGGCCCGTGGACGTCCGTCTGCGGGACTGGAACGAGGTCTACGTCGAACGCAGCCTCCTGCCGATCATCAGCAAGCAGGCCGGCCGCTGCATGGACTGCGGCATCCCGTTCTGCCACAACGGCTGCCCGCTCGGGAACCTCATCCCCGAGTGGAACGACCTGGCCTACCGGGACGACTTCGTCGGCGCGATCGAGCGGCTGCACGCGACCAACAACTTCCCGGAGTTCACCGGGCGGCTCTGCCCGGCTCCCTGCGAGTCCGCGTGCGTGCTGGGCATCAACCAGGACGCGGTGACCATCAAGAACGTCGAGGTCACCATCATCGACAAGGCCTGGGACCGGGGCGGCGTCACGCCGCAGATCCCCGAGCGGCTCTCCGGCAAGACGGTCGCCGTGGTGGGCTCCGGCCCGGCCGGCCTGGCCGTCGCCCAGCAGCTCACCCGGGCCGGGCACACCGTGGTGGTGTACGAGCGCGCCGACCGCGTGGGCGGCCTGCTGCGCTACGGCATCCCCGAGTTCAAGATGGAGAAGCGCCACATCAACCGCCGCATCGAGCAGATGCGGGCGGAGGGCACCCGGTTCCGCACCGGCGTCCACGTGGGCGAGGACATCACCGGCCAGCAGCTGCGCGAGCGCTTCGACGCGGTGGTCGTGGCCGCCGGTGCGACGACCGCCCGCGACCTGCCGGTGCCCGGGCGCGAGCTCAAGGGCATCCACCAGGCGATGGAGTACCTGCCGCTGGCCAACAAGGTGCAGGAGGGCGACTTCGTCGACTCGCCGATCAGCGCCAAGGGCAAGCACGTCATCGTCATCGGCGGCGGCGACACCGGCGCGGACTGCCTCGGCACCGCGCTGCGCCAGGGGGCGGCCTCGGTCACCCAGCTGGAGATCATGCCGCGCCCCAGCGACGAGCGCCCCGGCCACCAGCCCTGGCCGACCATGCCGATGACCTACAAGGTCACCTCGGCCCACGAGGAGGGCGGCGAGCGGGTCTACGCCGTCAACACCACCCACTTCACGGGCGACGAGGACGGCAACGTCCAGGAGCTGCACCTGGTCGAGGTCGAGTTCCGGGACGGCCGCTTCGAGCCGGTCCCCGGCACCGAGCGGGCGATCCCGGCCCAGCTGGTCACCCTGGCCATGGGCTTCACCGGCACGGACGTGAAGAACGGCCTGGTCGAGCAGCTTGGCGTCGACCTGGACGCTAGGGGTAATGTGGCCCGGGACGGGAAGTTCGCCACCAATGTCGATGGCGTCTACGTCTGCGGGGACGCCGGTCGTGGCCAGTCGCTGATCGTCTGGGCCATCGCGGAGGGCCGTTCGGCCGCCGCCGCGGTGGACAAGTACCTGGGCGGCAAGACCCCGCTGCCCGCCCCGATCCGCCCGACGGACCGCCCGCTGGTGGTCTGACCCCCGGCCGGACCGCCGGCGGCCACTCCCGCCGGTGGACCCGTCCACCCCCAGAGCGCCCGGCACCGCAACGCCGGGAGTACGAGCCGCTCCTCCCGCCAGTGTCGCCGGGCCAAACGCGGTCCCACGGCGCCTGCCCTCTCCCCGACCAAGTTGAGGGCAGGTGCCGCTTTCGTGCGCCCGCCGCGGTGGCGGTTCAGACCCGGGGCGTCGCCGGGGCGATCGTGACGGTGGGGCGGGGGAGGCCCGGATCGCCGGGCCGGGGCGGCAGCCCCCGGTTGTTCCCCCCAGCGGTGACCGTCAGGACGGCGAACACCAGGGCCGTGAGGGCCAGCACGGTGAGCAGCAGGGCGGCGGGGCTCGGGCGGCGTCGGCGCATGGCGCTTGGACGGGCCGGGGGCCGCGGCGGTTCCGGGCCCCGGCCGCGCGGCGGTCTTCGTGCCTCAGCCGCGCGGCGGCGGTTCTCGGGGCTCAGCCGCGCAGCAGCAGTTCCGCGGCCTCGGTGCGCAGGTAGAGGACGGTGCGGCCGGCGCGGTGGCGGGCGGCCAGGCCCGCTCCGCGCAGGGCCGTGAGGTGGTGCGACACGTTGGCGGCCGACAGGCCGGTCCGGGCGGCGAGTTCGGTGGTCGAGGCGGGGGCGTCGAGTTCGGCGAGCAGCCGGGCCCTGGTCCGCCCGATCACCCGGGCCAGGCCGTCGGGCACGGTGGCGCCGGAGGTCTCCCAGAGCGTGGCCACCCCGCGCGGCGGGTAGACCAGGCCGGGCTGCCAGGGCGGGTTCTGCTGGGAGAAGACGCCCGGCCAGGCGAACACGGTGGGGGCCAGGACCAGGCCCCGCTCGCCGTCCAGCCGTCGCTGCACGTCCACCCGGCGGTGGTCGATCCGCAGGGTGTCGCGCTCCCAGCTCACCTGGGGGTGCAGGTCGGCGAAGAGCGCGGCCGGGCCGCCCGTCGACATCTGGCGGGCCCGCCGCAGGATCTCGCCCTCGGTGAGGCGCTGGATGCGCGGCCAGTGGGGGGCGATCGCCGCCGTCCAGTAGGCCCGCACCTCGGCGGCCAGCCGGGCCGTGCCCGCCTCCGGATCGGCCCGCAGTTCGGCGACCAGTGGCGGGAGTTCCCCGCCGAGCCGGTCGAGGTCCCGGCGGACGACGGCCGGGTCGGTGGCGGCCAGCGCGGCCACCGACTGCTCGATGGTGGGCGAGGAGTGGGTCGGCACCGGGGTCAGGAAGTCCGGTACGTACACCGTGGGCAGCCGGATCAGCTCGGACAGCAGCTCCCAGCCGACGCCCTCCAGCCGCCGCCGGGCCTGCCGCACCCACGGCAGGTGGACGGCGTGCCGGCCCGGCTCCTTCAGCACCTCGACGCTGGTGGCGACCTCGGACAGCGGGGAGCAGGCGAAGCGCGTCCGGGCGAGGTCCTGGGCCGAGAACTCCCAGACGAGCATGGCGGCCTCCGGCGAGGATTCGAGCAGGATGGAATCTCTGGGCAGGGATGATCATGCCCGAGAACCTGGGGCCATGACCACCGCGACCGCCACACCCGCCCCGCTGCGCGACCGACTGGGCCTGCCGGACACCTCCGGCCGGACCGGGCTGGTCGGCGCCCACCTGATCGACAGCCTCGGCACCGGGCTGATCCTCGCCTTCACCCTCGTCTACTTCGCCCGCACCACCGGCCTGGCCGTCGCCGCCGTCGGCGCCGCGATCACCGCCGCCCGGCTGCTCGCCCTGCCCACCGCGATCGGCGTCGGCCCGCTGATCGACCGCTACGGGGCCCGGGTGGTGGCGGCCGCCGGCAACGCGCTCTCCGCGCTCGCCTTCGGCGGCTACCTGCTCGCCCAGCAGCTCTGGCAGATCGTGCTGGTCTGCCTGCTCGCCCAGATCGGCCACGTCGCCTACTGGACCGCCAGCACCGGCCTGGTGGTGCTGGCCTCCGCCGAGGGGGAGCGGACCCGCTGGTTCGCGCTGGTGCAGACGCTGCGCAACGCCGGGCTCGGCCTCGGCGGGGCGCTGGGCGCCCTCCTGGTGGCCGGCGGCGGCACCGGGAGCCTGCGGCTGCTGGTGGCGCTCAACGGCGTCAGCTACGTCGTCGCGACCGTCCTGCTGGCCACCTGGCGGCCGGCCCCGGCGGCCGCGCCGGCGGAGGAGACGGCCCCGGCGGAGGAGACGGCCCCGGCCGAGGAGGCGGGCGGCTACCGCGCGGTGCTGCGCGACCGCCGGTACCTGCTGCTGGTCGCCGTCAACCTCACCTTCGTCTTCGGCTCGATGATCCTGAGCATGCTGCTCGCCGTCTACCTCACCGAGGGCCTGCACCGCGAGGCCTGGGTGGCCGGTTCGCTGCTGGTGCTCAACGGCCTCCAGGTCGTCCTCACCGGCAACCTGGTGGCCGGGCGGCTGGAGCGGTTCCGGCCGACCAGGGTGCTCGCCGCCGCCTCGCTCCTCAACGCCCTCGCCTTCGGCGCCTTCGCCCTGGTGGCCGCCGCCCCCGGCTGGGCCGTCCTCGCCGCGCTCTACGCCGCGATGTTCCTCTACAACCTCGCCGAGACCATGGCCACCCCCTTCCGGGAGGAGCTCAGCGTCTCGCTCGCCGACCCCGGGCTGCGCGGCCGCTACCTGGCGGTCTACCAACTGTCCTGGAACATCGGCCAGGCCGTCGCTCCCGCCCTGCTCACCCTGCTGCTGGGGCGCGGCGCCGCCTGGCCGTGGCTGTTCCTGCTGGTCCTGAGCCTGGCCGCGGTACCCGGGCTGCTACGCCTGGAACGCGATCGCTGACGGACTGTTGTTTGTCCGTGTCAGATGGCAGACTGCGGCCGACGGCCGGGGGGCTGCGCGACGTGCGGAGGGTGACGCGATGAGCATGACTCAGGCAGGCGGAGGTGCCACGGTACGGCGCCTGCTACTGGGGTCCCAACTGCGAAGGCTGCGGGAGGCCAGAGGCGTCAGCCGGGAGGAGGCCGGGTACTCGATCCGCGCCTCCGAGTCGAAGATCAGCCGGATGGAACTCGGCCGGGTCGGCTTCAAGGAGCGCGACGTCGCCGACCTGCTCACGCTGTACGGGGTCGAGGCCGAGCAGGAGCGGGCCTCGGTGCTCGGGCTGGTCCGCGACGCCAACGCGACGTCCTGGTGGCACGGTTACGGCGACGTGCTGCCGGGCTGGTTCCAGACCTACCTCGGCCTGGAGGAGGCCGCCACCGAGATCCGCAGCTACGAGGTGCAGTTCGTCCACGGGTTGCTGCAGACCGCCGACTACGCGCGGGCGGTGATCACCCACGGCGGCCACGTCACCGAGGCCGACGAGGTCGAGCGGCGGGTCGAGGTCCGGCTGAAACGCCAGCGGGTGCTCACCGCCGACCGGGCGCCGCGACTGCTCGCCGTCCTGGACGAGGCCGCACTGCGCCGCCCCTGGGGCGGGCCCGAGCTGATGCGGGCGCAGATCGACCGGCTGCTGGAGCTGACCGAACTGCCCAACGTCGTGCTCCAGGTGATGCCGCTGCGCTTCGGCGGGCTGCGCGCCGAGGGCGGCGCCTTCTCGGTACTGAGCTTCGCCGAACCGGAGCTCGCGGACGTCGTCTACCTGGAGCAGTTCACCACCGCGCTCTACCTGGACAAGCCCGCCGAGGTGGCCGAGTACTCCGGCGCGGCGGACGGTCTGGTGGCCGACAGCCTCACCCCCGAGCTGACCCGGGAACTTCTTCGCTCCGTACGCCAAGAACTGTGAGGCGTCAGTACGATGAGCCCTGATCAGATCTGATCGAGGAGAGCCTGCGGGCTTTCCCGCAGCTTTCCCGAATCAGCACGAGAGGGATCAGATGTCGTACCTTTCCGAGTTGGTGCTGCAGTACATCGACGGCGAGTGGCGGACCGGCAGCGGCTCCTGGGACATCGTCGACGTCGACCCCTACACCGGCGACAAGCTCGCCACCATCACCGTCGCCACCGTCGAGGAGGTCGACCGGGCGTACCGCGCGGCCGAGCGGGCGCAGAAGGAGTGGGCCGCCACCAACCCCTACGCGCGCCGGCTGGTCTTCGAGCGCGCGCTGCGCATCGTCGAGGAGCGCGAGGCGGAGATCACCGAGGCGATCATGGCCGAGCTGGGCGGCACCGCCCTCAAGGCCGGGTTCGAACTCTCCCTCACCAAGGACATGCTGCGCGAGTCGATGCAGCTGTCGCTGCGCGCCGAGGGCCGGCTGCTGCCCTCGCCGGTGGAGGGCAAGGAGAACCGCCTGTACCGCCTCCCGGTCGGCGTGGTCGGTGTGATCAGCCCGTTCAACTTCCCGCTGTTCCTGTCGCTGAAGGCGGTCGCGCCGGCCCTCGCGCTCGGCAACGGCGTGGTGCTCAAGCCGCACCAGGAGACCCCGGTGGTCGGTGGCACGCTGATCGCCAGGATCTTCGAGGAGGCGGGCCTGCCGGCCGGTCTGCTGAACGTCGTCATCACCGACATCGCCGAGATCGGGGACGCCTTCATCGAGCACCCCGTCCCCAAGGTGATCTCCTTCACCGGCTCGGACAAGGTCGGCCGGCACGTCGCCACCGTCGCCGCCTCGCACTTCAAGCGCACGGTGCTGGAGCTCGGCGGCAACAGCGCGCTGATCGTGCTCGACGACGCCGACCTGGACTACGCGGTCGACGCCGCGGTGTTCAGCCGCTTCGCCCACCAGGGCCAGGTCTGCATGGCGGCCAACCGGGTGCTGGTCGACCGCAGCGTCGAGGCGGAGTTCACCGAGCGGTTCGTCCGCAAGGTCGCCACGCTGCGGGTCGGCGACCCGAAGGACCCGGCCACCCAGATCGGCCCGCTGATCAACCCGGTGCAGGCCGACGCCATCACCGCCCAGGTCGACCAGGCGATCGCCGGCGGGGCCACCGCCCTGCTGCGCGGTGAGACCAACGGCAGCCTGATGGACCCGGTCGTGCTCGGCGGCCTGCCGGCCGGCGCGCCGATCCTGCAGCGCGAACTCTTCGGCCCGGTCGTCCTGGTGGTGCCGTTCGACGGTGAGGACGAGGCGGTCCGGATCGCCAACGACACCCCCTTCGGGCTCAGCGGCGCCGTGCACACGGCGGACGTGGAGCGCGGTGTGCGGGTGGCGCAGCGGATCGAGACCGGCATGATCCACGTCAACGACGGGACCATCGCCGACGAGGCCGTGGTGCCGTTCGGCGGCGAGAAGAACTCCGGGGTGGGCCGCCTCAACGGCGAGTCCACGGTGGACGCCTTCACCACGGTGAAGTGGATCTCCATCCAGCACGGGCGCAGCCGCTTCCCGTTCTGACCCCTCGGGCCCGCCGGGCCGGACGCGGGCGCCCCGCCACCCGGACCACCGGTGGCGGGGGCCCAACCCGCCGCGCGGGCGCCCGGGCTCAGCGGGGGTAGCGGATCAGCTCGGTGGTGGTGAGCTCGAAGGCGAACGGCTCCGGGACGGGCACCCGGTCGCCGAACCCGCCGCTCCACCGGCGGCGGTAGACGCCGTTGCCGGGTTCGGAGTGGAGGGTGAGCGTGCCGTCGCGCGGGTCGATCACCAGGTACAGCGGGATCTGCATCAGCGGGTAGTCGCGGACCTTGCCGACCAGGTCGTTCTCCGGATTCGAGGGCGAGACGATCTCGACCGCGATCGCCGCCAGCTCTGCCGGGACGTCGTTGCCGCCGAGCTCGACCACCGAGACCGGGATGTAGGTGAGGTCCGGATTGCGCAGCTTGCCGACGTTCGGCGAGGCGAGGTCGGTGTTCTCGCTGGGCATCAGGTCGGACGGCCGGTGCGCGTCGAACTGCTCCCGGACGATCAGCAGGTTGCGTTGGTGGATCACCGACGGCCCCGCCATCATGATGATCTCGTCGCCGGAGATCTCGATCTTCCACCCCGACGGCGGAGTCAGGCCCTGCGCGTACGCCAGGAGCTGGGCATGTCGTTCGGGGACACGGAACTCGGTCATGCCGCCATCCTCCCACCGCGACGGGCCCGCCGGGCCGGACGCGGGCGCCCCGCCACCGGGGAAGGGGTGGCGGGGCGGTCGCGGCGGTCGTGGGGCGGGCGGGGTCAGAACACCGGGCGGCCGGCCCGGACCAGGCGCCAGGACTCGGCGGCGAAGTCGGCCGGGTCGATGACGCCCCGGGCCTTCACCCAGGCGATCATCGCGTTGCGGATCTCGTCCGAGTTGGCCCACACCTTCGGGGCGGCCGCGACGTGCGGGAAGTTGCCGCCGCCGTTGGCACGGTAGTTGTTCACCGCGAGGACGAACTGGGCGGCGGGGTCGACCGGCTTGCCCTCGAAGGTGAGGTTGACGATCCGCGAGCCGGCCGGCTGGGCGATGTCGATGTCGTAGCCCAGGCCGTACACCGAGTCGTAGTTGTAGTCCGGGGTGTTCTGCGCGTTGGTCAGGGTGGCCTTGTCGACCGGCGCGTCCGGGGCGAGCTGGTTGTAGTACCGGGCCGAGAACTCCAGGTAGTCCTTGAGCTGGGCGCCCGTCAGGATGCGGGCCTCCAGGGTGTTCTCGTAGATGTACAGGCCCGCCGCGTCGCGCAGCTTGACCTGGCCGGACGGGATCACGGCGGTGCGGTTGAAGGGCGCGGCCTGCGCGAGCACCGGCAGCTTGGCGTACTGGCCGCCGGCCAGCGCCTCCTTGACCACGTCGGCCTGGACGCGGCCGATCAGGTCGATGATCGGGACGTCCCGGAACGGCGCCTCGGCGATCGACAGCTCGATCTTCGCGGTGCCGATGACCTGGTTGACGTACTCGACCACCTTCTTGTGCTGGTCGGTCATCAGGCCGACGATCTCCGGGTCCTCCGGGACGGTGTTGGAGTTCAGCACCCGGGAGGAGAGCGAGACCACCTTCCAGGCGCCGTTGTCCAGCTCCACCTCGAAGTCGAAGCAGGTCAGCCGCTGGCCCCAGCAGAGCGGCTCGGAGAGCACGACCGTCCGGCCGGTCTCCTTGTTGACGACCAGCCGCTGCGGGATCTCCTTGTGCGCGTGGCCCACCAGGACGGCGTCGATGCCCGCGACCTGCTCGGCCAGCGCGACCGAGGCGTTCTCCGCCCACGGCAGCTGGTCGCCGTAGGAGGTGGCCTCGTCCATGCCGGAGTGGCAGGCCACCACGACGACGTCCGCGCCGGCCGCGCGGACCTTGGGCACCCAGACCTTCGCGGTCTCCACGATGCCGGGGAAGGTCATCTTGCCGGCGACGTTCGCCTTGTCCCAGATCGCGATGCCCGGGTTGGTCAGGCCCAGGATGCCGACCTTGAGGGCCGGCCCGTTGCCCAGCCGCAGCTTGCGGATCACGTACGGCGGGAAGGCCGGCTTGTCGGTGCGGGCGTTCAGCGCGTTGGCGCCCAGCAGCGGGAAGTCCAGCTGCTCCTCGTAGGCGCGCAGGGTGTCGATGCCGTAGTTGAACTCGTGGTTGCCGAGCGCCGCGGCCGTGTACTCCATGGTGTTCATGGCGAGCGCCATCGGGTGCTCGGGCGCGGTGTCGGCCTCGGTGGCGATCGGGTCGACCCGGGCGTAGTAGTAGGTCAGCTGGGTGCCCTGGATGGTGTCGCCGGCGTCGATCAGCAGGGTGCGGTCCCAGCCCTTCTCCTCGCGGACCTGCTTGGCCAGCGTGGAGATCTTGGCGAGGCCGACCTCGTTGTGCGCCTTGTCGGCGTAGACCGCGTCGGTGAAGTAGTCCCAGTTGAGCACCCGGCCGTGCAGGTCGGTGGTGCCCATGACGGTGAAGGCCTGCTTCTTGGCCCGCCCCTTGGCGCGGGCCTCGTCCGGGCCCGCCGCCGCGGCGGGCGTGGCGGCGACGAGGCCGGCGCCGCCGGCCAGGGCGGCGCCGGCGGCGGTGGCGGCGGACCGGGCGACGAAGTCACGACGGTTCAGAGGCATGGACGGCTCTCCCGGGTGGGGACGGCGAATGGGTCGTCAGGTGTGGTGACGCGCGTAGAGGTACGCGCGTAGAAGTGTGCCGCGCGACCCGGCCGATGGGTAGCCCCGAAACGTTTCCAGCAGGTGAGATCTTGGCGACTCGTTCGTGACACCCCCGCACCGGCATCGCGCACCGTACCCGCCGCGGCCGCAGAACAGGTCACCCGCCGCGGCCGGAAAGGCGGCCACCCGCCGCGCCGGCGGACGGGACGCGGCGGGCGGGTGGCCGAAGGACGGGCGCGGGGCCTAGATGTACCCCTCGCGGACCGCGTGGGCGACCGCGTGGGCCCGATTGCGCAACTGCAGCCGGGTCGTCAACCCGTGCAGGACGTTCTTGACCGTGCGCTCGGAGTACGACAACCGGGCCGCGATCTCACCCGTGTCCCAGCCCTCGGCGACCAGCCGCAGCACGTCCGACTCCCGCTCGGACAGCCCCGACGGCGCATGGCCCGGCATCCCCTGGACGCTCCGCTGCAACCGGCCCACCTGGCTGATCAGCCGCCCCAGCAGGTCCGCCGGCAGATCACCGTCACCCCGGGCCGCCGCCAGCACCGCCCGGCCCAGCCGCTCGGCGGTGGCCTCCCGGCGCCAGATGATCGCGGCCACGCCGCACTCCACCGCCTCCAGCAGCTCGGCCTCGCGCATCCGCTCGACGACCAGCACCACCCGCTGCTCGGCACCGCGCACCAGCCGCCGCAGGTTCGCCATCACGGCGGCGTCCGCCGACTCGGCCAGCAGCACGGTGACCGCCCCCGGTGTGGTCGGCGCACCCGGCGCCGGATCCAACAGCTCCAGCCCCGGGTGACGGCGCAGCTGCGCCTCCGCCCCGGCCCGCGAGATCGGGTCCGCGGCCTGGACGACGACGCTGGTCCGGCCACCGCTGGACGGGGGAGCGGCGGACGGGGCGACGTGCCGGGCGGACATCGGACGCTGCGGCGGCACCATCCGCTGGCCCGCCGACGCGGGAGCGTGCCTGGGCACGGCCCGGCGTTCGTGGTCGGTGTGCAGGACAGTCAAGCTGGCCCCCTCCTGGAAAATCCCCGGCTCGCGGCCGGACGGCGGTGCGCCGCGACCAGGCCCTTGCGGGCCCGGCGGGCACAGGCGTGCGGCGTGCGATGCGGGAACGACGACGGCCCCCCGGTAGGCTCCATGGTCCCCGCCACGGGCGGCCACGGCCATCGTGGTCCACCACGAGATCGGCCACCCGACGGCAACGGAGCAGCGCAGCGCCGCGCGGACACGCGGACGACGGGCGCGGCCCCGGCCCGGGCGGGGGCGGTGCGGGGCGCGGAGGGCAGCCGGACGGATCGGGCGGGGGTGGGGTGCGGAGCGGCTCCGAAAGGGGTGCGACGAGAATCACAGCTCTAACCGAGCCGCTGACACGGCGTCAAGCCGTTTCCCTGCACAACGGGGAAAAGTGCCCGTCCGGTCATCGGCGGGCGTCGCGGGAGGGAAGCAGATGAGTACCGTCAGGACGCGCCGACACCAGCAGGACCGGACCGTCGCCGCACCACCGCACCTCGCGGCCCGCGACCCCCAGCTGCGCCGGATCGCCGCCCTCGCCACCCGTGCCCGGACCGGCACCGGCGGCGTCCTGCTGGTCACCGGCGCCGCCGGCACCGGCCGCAGCGCCCTGCTCGCCGAAGCCGCCCGTCGCGAGGCCGCCCACGGCACCACCGTGCTGTGGGCCCGCTGCTCCGTCGACGAGGCCACCACCCCCTACGCCGCCGCCCGCCAGCTGTTCGAGGCCGCCCCCGGCCAGGGCACACCGCCCCCCGGGGCCGGCCGCACCGCCCCCGGCACCGACACCGACACCGACACCGACCTCTGGGCCCTGCTGCGCCTGCACGCCGCCCACAGCCCCGTCCTGCTCGCCGTCGACGACATCCACCTCGCCGACCGGGCCTCCCGGGACTGGCTGCTCCAGCTCGCCCGCCGGATCGACCGGCTGCCCGTCCTCCTGCTGGCCACCGAACGCCGCCAGAGCGCCCTCGGCAGCCCGCCCGCCCGCTTCGGCCGCGGCCTGCCCCCCGGACTGGCCGACACCACCCGGCTCGACCCCCTCGACACCACCGCCGCCACCCGGCTCGCCGAACTCCACCTCGGCCTCGGCGCCCCGCCCGCCCTCGCCGACGACTGCGTCCGCGCCACCGGCGGCAACCCGCTGCTGCTCACCGCACTCCTCGCCGACCTGCGCGACCACCCCGACGAGTGCTGCCCCGCCGCCTTCACCGCCCTGCCCGCCCCGCCCGCCCTCGTCGCCCTCCCGGCCCTGCCCGCGCCCCGCGCCCTCACCACCCTCCGCGCCCTGCCCGACAGCTGCGCCCGGATGCCCGGCGGCGCCTTCCCCGAGGCCGTCGAACAGTGGCTGCGCGGCGGCGGCGACCGCGCCCTCACCGCCGCCCGCGTCCTCGCCCGGATGCAGGAACACCCCGCCGCCCGCACCGCCCCCCTGCCCGGCGCCGGGGACTTCGACCCGGTACCGATGCTCGCCGAACTCGCCGGCGCCGACCCCGACCAGATCACCGGCTGGCTCGCCGAGCTCACCACCCAGAAGCTGCTCGACGACCCCGGCCCCGGCCGCTGGCCCCGCTTCGCCCACCCGCTGCTCACCGACGCCGTCCTGGCCGGCCACGAACCCGGCCACCGCGCCCGCGTCCACCGCGCCGCCGCCGAGTTCCTGCACCGCACCGGAGCACCCGATGAACGCGTCGCCGGACACCTCCTGCTCACCCCCGCCCCCGCCCCGCGCTGGGCCGCGGAAGCCCTGCGCCGCGCCGCCCGCAAGGCCGCCGAGGCCGACCGCCCCGAGGACGCCGTCACCCTGCTGCGCCGGGTCCTCACCGAGCCGCTCAACGACCGCCGGCGCGGCCTGCTGCTCACCGAGCTCGGCGGCCTGGAGGTCACCCTCGGCCCGGCCGAGCGCACCGCGGGCGTCCGCCACCTCGCCGAGGCCGTGCACCTCCAGCAGTCCGACGAAGGCGTCTTCCAGACCGCCAACACGCTCGGCGCCGTACTGGCCGCCCGCGGCGACGCCCCCGCGGCGCTGGAACTGATGGAGGAACTGGCCGAACGCTTCGCCGACCGCGACGACCTCGTCCACGCCGTCCAGGCCGCCGCCGCACTGATCGCCGCGCACGACGGCCACAGCTGGCTCCAGGTGGTCGAGGGCGTCCAGCGGTTCGCCGCCCGCACCCAGCACCGGCTCGCACCGCCCGCGTACGCGCTGCTCACCGAGTTCGACTCGACCAGCGGGGTGCTCTCCGCGGCCGAGGTCGCCGCCCGGGTCAAGGACCTGCTCGACGCCCCGGTCGACCCGCTCTGCCGCTCCTACGTCCTGGTCTCCGCCGCCACCCTGGCCCAGTGGGCGGACCTGCTGCCCGAGGCGGACCGGCTGGTGGCGCGCGGCCTGGCCGCGTACCGGGGGCCCTCGCTGGACCCCGGCTACCAGTGCCTGCTGAGCGTGCGCGCCGAGAGCCGGGTGATGCGCGGCGAGTACCAGGCGCTGCTCGACGACCTCGCGCTGACCGGATCGTCCGCCGCGTCGGCCGCCGCCGCGTCCGCGCCCGCCGCCTGCGCGGGGCCCGCCGCGCTCCCGGGACCGGCGCCCGCCCCCGCCCAGGCGGCCCCGCCCGCCCCCGCCCAGGCGGCCCCGCCCGCCCCCGCCCAGGCCGTCCGTCAGGGGCTGCGGACCGGCGCCCGCGGCCGGTCCGGCGGCGAGAGCGCCGAGCGGCCCGAACGCCACGAGCGCTCCGTCTGGTCCTGGTGGTGCGGGACACCGGCGGACACCGGCCCGGGCGCCACCGGACCGGGCCACCCGGGCGCCTGCGCCCCGGGCACCGCGGACCCGCACCTCGTGGACCGCGACGTCACCACCCCGGGCGCCGCGACCGCGCCCGGTGAACCGGCCGAAGCCGACGCGCAGGCCCCCGCCACCTACGCCGGCCTGCTCGGCCAGCAGAACGCCCACCTCGTCGCCCAGGCCGTCATCGCCCTCACCGAGACCGGCCGCTACTGGCAGGCCCACGGCCTCGCCCGCGCCGTCGCCGCCGACCGCGCCCAGGGCTCCTGGGAGTGGAACGAGTACCTGTACGCCCGCGGCCTGCTCCGACTCGCCACCGGCGAACCGGCCGAAGCCCTCGTCGACCTGATGGAATGCGGCCGCCGCCAAGGCGAACGGCACGTCCTCAGCCCCATCGTCACCCCCTGGCGCTCCGCCGCCGCCGACTGCCACACCGCCCTCGGCGAACCCGGCCCCGCCGTCGCCCTCGCCGAGGAGGAACTGCGGCTCGCCCGGATCTGGGGCACCCCGCGCACCGTCGGCCGCGCCCTGCGCGCCCTCGGCGCCGCCACCGGCGGCCGCCACGGACTCGACCTCGCCGCCGAGGCCGTCGAGCTCCTGCGCACCGCCGAGATCGAGACCGAACTCATCCCCGCACTGATCACCCACGGCCGCCTGCTCGCCGACGGCGGCCGCCGCGGCGCCGCCCGCCGCGCCCTGCGCGAGGCCGCCGGCCGCGCCGAACGGCTCGGCGCGATACGACTGCGGGCCGTCGCCGTCGAGGCGCTCCGCGCCAGCGGCGCCCGGCGCGGCCGCGGCGAGCACGCCGGCGCCGAGGCACTCACCGACAGCGAACTGCGGATCTGCCGCCTGGCCACGGCCGGACACTCCAACGCCGAGATCGCCGCCATGCTGCACCTGGCCGTCCGGACCGTGGAGACCCACCTGACCAACAGCTTCCGCAAACTCGGCGTCCGCCGCCGGGCGGAACTCGCCGGCGCCCTGGAGACGTGACCGGCCCGCGCCGACACCCGGCGCGGGCCTCCCTCGCTCAACCCGCCAGCACCGCCGCCATCCGCTCCACCTCCCGCGCGAGCGCCACCCCCGGATCCTCCCCGTCCGGCGTCCAGCGCTCCCAGGTCCGCGCCCGCAGATAGCCGTCCACCGCCACCGGCAGCCGCCGCAGCACGATCCGCTCCGCCACCGGCCCCGGACCGACCACCCGCAACCGCTCCACCAGGTCGTCCAGCTTCACCGACGACGGCAGGGCCACCGTCCCCAGATAACCCGCCAGCGCGTCCAGCTCCACCCAGCGCACCGGCGGCGCGGGCACCGGCACGTCCGGCACCGGCACGTCCGGCACCCGCCCCGGGGTCACCGGGCGCGGCGCCGGCGCCAGCAGCACACCCACGACGTACAACGCCGCCACGATCCCCGGCCACCACGCACCGCCGAGCCCCGCGAAATGCAGCCCCAGCCCGACCGCCCCGCCCCCGCAGCCGACCAGATTGCGGGTGGACTCCAGATACCCCACCATCCGCCGCCCGCCGGGACCCCCGCGGCTACTGGTACCCACGGATCTCCTCGAACGCCCCGTCCAGCGACGCCGTCCCGTCGAACAGCTTGCCCCCGGTCAGCTCCGCGATCCCCTGCAACTGGTTCTTCGCCGCGTCCCCGAACAGGATCGGGAACACCGGCACCGCCTTCTGCGCCGCCGACAACCCGTTGTAGAAGTTCCGGAAGTCCTTGTCCGACGCGCCCTCGTTGCTCTCACCGTCCGTCATCACCACGATCGACGTGAACCGGTCGTCCTGCGCCGCCGCCTGCTGCCGGTCCAGGAACCGGTACGCCTCCTGCAGCGAGCTGTACACCGCCGTCCCGCCGTCCGCCGACAGCGCCTGCACATCCGCGTTGATCGACGCCAGCTCCTGCTGCGCACCGGCCGCCGGCACCGTGTGCGTCTTCGTCGACTTCACCTTGGAGGCGAACGACAGCAGCGTCACCTCCTCGCGGTTGCGGAACCGCCGCACCCCCCGGGTGTCCTCCGCCCCGGTCAGCCGCCCCAGCGCCGACTTCAGCGCCGCCAGCCGGGCCCCCGCCATCGACCCCGAGGTGTCCAGCACGTACACCGTCCGCGACGGCCGGCGCAGCTCGTCCTGGTACGAGGCCAACAGGCCGTCCGCGACCGCCTTGCTGCCCGGGAACGGCAACTCGTGCCGCCGGTCGGCCGGCAGCGACGGCGCCGCCGCCACCCCCGCCGACACCGGGTGACGCAGCGTCAACTCCGAGACGCGCTTCTGCACATCGTCCTTCAGCAGGTAGTCGGTCAGCCGCCGGAACGAGTCCCGCTCCCGCTCGGCCGAGGAACTGAGCAGCGTCAGCGGATAGTTCGCCGACACCACGCCGTCGGTCGGCCGGATCACCGTCAGCTGCTGGTCCGCCGCCAGCGTCTTGTTCATCGACAGCAGGACCGACTCGTAGTTGACCAGCGCCCCGACCCGGCCCTGCTCCGCCCGCGCGTACGCCTGCGCCAGCCAGCCGGACGAACCCGACGTCAGCTTCTGCCCCGTGAAGAACTGCTTCAACGACGGCGTCGCCTTCCGCACGTCCGCCTCGGTGAGCGCCGAATCCGCCCCCGAGAACGCCGCCGCCACCGCCACCAGCGCCGAGAAGCCCGAGTTGGACCGCGACGGGTCGGCCATCCCGTACGCCAGCCTGCCGGTCGACGCCGCGTCCGCCAGCTGCCCCCAGCTCACCTTGGAACCGTCGCCCCAGCCCAGCTCGTCGAGCGCGGACGACCGCACACCCACCGCCACCGGCGACACCATCACCGGCGTCTCCGACAGCAGCTTCGACTTCCCCGCGTCGTCCAGCCGCAGATAGTGGTTCGAGGGGAACCAGACCGCGTCGTACTTGCCGTCCGCCCGGCCCGAGGCCACGGCGTCCGCACCGTCCAGCGACCCGGTCCAGGCGAACTGGACGGTCACCCCGGTCGCCTTCTGCGCCTCCTCCAGCACCGGCGCCATGTCCTGCAGTTCGCTGCCGGCCAGCACCCGCAGCACCCCCGCCCGCGCGGTCGGCGCCGGCGCGTCGCTCTGCTGCGGAGCCGGCGCCGGCGAGGACGTGCACGCCGTCGCCGCCACCAGCAGGGCGAGCCCCGCCACCAGCACCCGCCCGCCGCGCCCCGCCGCGGCCCCCACCCTGGTCGTCCTCATCGTCGCCCCGTCCGTCGTGCCGTCGTGTACCGCTTCGGGCGGTCCCGTTCGCCCCGCCACCGTCCCGCCCGCCATCGGCCGGTCACTTCCCCTTCGCCGCGTCGACCAGCTTGGCCAGCGCCTCCGAGGACGGCACCGGCGCCTGTTTCACCCGCGCCGCCGTCAGGTCCGCCGCGAAGGCCGGATTCTCCCGCCCGGCGGTCTGCAGACCGAAGGCGGCCGGATCCGACTGCGGCCGGAACCCGTACCTGGCCTCCAGCTTGCGGAGCTTCTGGTCGTCGTTCAGCAGCGCGGCCAGCTTCTGCCCGGCCGCCGTGCGCCCGACGATGGTGTGGTCGGAGGAGATGGTGGTGTCCGGGTACAGCACCACCATGTCGCCGGTGCCCTTGCCCTCCACCGCCAGCTGCGCCGCCTGCGACTCGTAGGCGAGCACCAGCGGATTGCCCACGTTCGAGAGGAAGTCCCGGAACGGCTCGTCGCTGCTGCTCTTCTGGATGCCCTGCTTGCTGGTCAGCGAGGACAGCACGGCCTTCACCTGCTGCACCTCGGCGTCGCTCGACACCACCTGGTGGTTGTTGAGCAGGTAGGAGACCAGCGCGAGGTACAGCGCCCCGGAGGAGGACTCGGCGGGGTCCGTGGTGGTCATGAAGACCGCACCGCTGAGGTCCGCCTGGTCCTTCGCGCCGGTGAGCTCCTCCCACCGGCGGCCGGCCCTGACCACGTTGACGTACTCGTCCATCCTGAACGTCCACACCCGGGAGTTCTGGTCCTGGGAGGCCAGCCCGTTCTGCGCCAGCACCTTGGCCGTCGACTGGTGGGCCAGCACCACCAGGGGCGAGTAGAACGGGCGGACCGGCCCGTCCTTGAGCTGCAGCTGCCGGCGGATCGCCTCGGCCGGCGACAGGCTGGCCGGGAACGCGAAGTCGAGCCGGCCGAGGTCGCTCTCGCTCATCAGCCACGATCCGGTGGTCTGCACATCGACCTTGAGGCCCTGCTCCGCCAGCGCGGCCACGACGTCCGGATCCTTGAAGAAGTCTCGCTTCTCGGAGCCGATCACGCCGGTCACCGTGACGACCTTCGAGCCCGGATCGTCCCGGCCGGTGGGTTTGAGCAGCGCGAACGCCACCCCGCCGAGCAGCACCAGTGCCGCGATCACCCCGAACGCACGCTTCATACCGGGCGATTCCCCCTCGTCGGACCCGTGTCCGGGCTCCCACCCGGGTGACGAGCGTCCCGCCGGGCCGCGAGCGGCGGTCGAAGGCGTGGTGAACCGGGGGTGAACACCCCTTCACGGAATCGCATCGGCGGACGCCCGCGGGGCGCCGCGCGCACACCAGTCCGAGCGGGTGTCAGATTGTTCAACTCACCTTCCTGCAAAGGTCATCCCGCCGGTCGGACGGGCGTCGATGTTACGCGCCGGTAATGCCTACGCTCAGGGGTATGCGCCGAGCAAAAATCGTCTGTACTCTCGGGCCAGCCACCGACTCGTACGACCAGATCAAGACGCTGGTCGACGCCGGGATGGACATCGCCCGCTTCAACCTGAGCCACGGCTCCCACGCCGAGCACGAGGAGCGCTACCGCCGGGTCCGCAAGGCCGCCGACGAGACCGGCCGCAGCGTCGGCGTGCTCGCCGACCTTCAAGGCCCGAAGATCCGACTGGAGACCTTCGCCGAAGGTCCGGTACTTCTCGAACGCGGCGACGAGTTCACGATCTCCACCGACAAGGGCGTCGTCGGAGACCAGAACCTCTGCGGCACCACCTACCCGGGCCTCGCCGCCGACGTCACCAGCGGCGAGCGGATCCTCGTCGACGACGGCCGGGTCACCCTGGAGGTCGTCGAGGTGGCCGGCCCGCTGGTCCGCTGCACCGTCGTCGAGGGCGGCCTGGTCTCCGACCACAAGGGCCTCAACCTCCCCGGCGTCGCCGTCTCCGTGCCCGCGCTGAGCGAGAAGGACATCGCCGACCTGCGCTGGGCCCTGCGGACCGGCGCCGACCTGATCGCGCTCTCCTTCGTCCGCAGCGGCCGCGACATCGAGGACGTCCACCGCGTGATGGCGGAGGAGGGGCGCTCCGTCCCGGTCATCGCCAAGATCGAGAAGCCGCAGGCGGTCGAGAACCTGGAATCCATCGTGGACGCCTTCGACGGCATCATGGTGGCCCGCGGCGACCTGGGCGTGGAGATGCCCCTCGAACAGGTCCCGATGGTCCAGAAGCGCGCCGTCAAGCTGGCCAAGCGCAACGCCAAGCCGGTCATCGTCGCCACCCAGATGCTGGACTCGATGATCAACGCCTCCCGCCCCACCCGGGCCGAGGCCTCCGACGTCGCCAACGCCGTCCTCGACGGCAGCGACGCGGTGATGCTCTCCGGCGAGACCTCCGTCGGCAAGTACCCCGTCGAGACGGTCCGGACCATGGGCCGCATCATCGAGGCCGCCGAACAGGACGTCCTCGCCGACGGCCTCCCGCCGCTCACTGCCGGCACCAAGCCGCGCACCCAGGGCGGCGCCGTCGCCCGCGCGGCCACCGAGATCGGCGACTTCCTGGGCGCCAAGTACCTGATCGCCTTCACCCAGTCCGGCGACACCGCCCGCCGGCTCTCCCGCTCCCGCTCGCCGATCCCGGTGCTCGCCTTCACCTACGAACCGGCCGTCCGCAGCCAACTCGCCCTCACCTGGGGCGTGGAGACCTTCCTCGGCCCCTTCGCCGCCACCACGGACGAGATGGTCGAACAGGTCGACGCCGCGCTGCTCTCCCTCGGCCGCTGCCGCAAGGGCGACATCGTCGTCATCACCGCCGGCTCCCCACCCGGCCTCGCCGGCTCCACCAACCTCGTCCGCGTCCACCACGTGGGAACACTGGACAGCTGACCGGGCTTCGTACACGGGTCCACGGGCGGCATCCCCCATCCTGGGGAATGCCGCCCGTTCGCCGTTCCTCCCGACCCGACGCGCTCTGGCGCCTTCATACCATCCGTGTTATGACTTGGGGAGAAGTAGAGCTCGAACCGGAAGTCCGGGACTGGATCCTCGGCCTCGGGTCGGACGGGCGGGGAACGGTCGCCTTCTACGTGGACCTGCTCGCCGACCGTGGCCCGCTGCTCGGGGAGCCCTACACCAGGCAACTGGACGGGAAGCTCCGTGAGCTCCGCTTCCATCTCGGTGAGCTCGACATGCGGATCACTTACTGGATCGCGACCGGCAGAAGGATCATCCTGCTCACGGTGTTCCGCAAGACGCGGATGCGCGAGAGCTCCGAGGTCGACCGGGCCCGGCGTGCGCTGCGCCGCTGCGCGGCCGAGCAGCACACCGTCGACGACGAGGAGGAGTGGGCGACATGAGTGAGCGGACGTCCTGGCGTGCGATGCGGGAGGAGATCCTCGACCGTCCAGGTGCCGGTGCGGCCTACGAGGCCGCCCGGATCAGGTTCGAACTCGGGGAGAAGGTGCGACTTCGCCGGGAGGCCCTCGGTATGACCCAGTCCCGACTCGCGGCGGCGGCCGGTATGCAGCAGCCAGCGGTGGCCCGTTTCGAAGCGGGCGGGACGATGCCCACCATCGTCGTCCTGGAACGGTTGGCCTCGGCACTGGGGATGCGTCTCACGGTCGAGTTGGAGCCCTTGGACAAGGCGGGCTGACCGTGCGGAGGGGTCGCGAGTGCGGGACCTGTGTCGGGGTCGAGATCCGGCGCTCGCCGTCTCAGCCTTTAATCGAAGGAAAAGTACCCCGGGTGGGATTCGAACCCACGCTGGATGGTGTTTGAGACCATTGCCTCTTCCGCTGGGCTACCGGGGCGCCCACAGATTCGAAGGTTTCCCCCGACCCTGCTTGAAGTCAAACATACCGTGTCTGGGTACCCTCGTGCATGCAGTACCCCGCCGGAACGAGGAGCCCCGTGAGCACCGCCGACGAGCAGGCAGAGCCGCTTGAGACCGACATGCCCCAGATCACCCGAATTGTGATCGCCGAGGACGAGGCGTTGATCCGCCTCGACCTGAAGGAGATGCTCGAAGAGGAGGGGTACACGGTCGTCGGCGAGGCCGGGGACGGGGCGACGGCGCTGAAACTGGTCGAGGAGCTGCGGCCCGACCTGGCGATCCTGGACGTGAAGATGCCCGTCCTGGACGGGCTCTCCGCCGCCGAGCAGATCCACGAGGCGCACCTGGCGCCCGTGCTGATGCTGACAGCGTTCTCGCAGCGCGAGCTGGTGGACCGGGCGCGGGACGCGGGCGCGATGGCGTACATCGTGAAGCCGTTCAGCAAGAGCGACCTGGTCCCCGCGATCGAGATGGCCGTCTCCCGGTACACCGAGATGCGGACGCTGGAGGAGGAGATCCAGGACCTCACCCAGCGGCTGGAGACCCGGAAGCTGGTGGACCGGGCGAAGAGCGTGCTGCAGACCAAGTTCGGGCTGAACGAGCCGGCCGCGTTCCGGTGGATCCAGAAGACCTCGATGGACCGTCGGATGACGATGGCCGCGGTCGCGGAGGCCGTGATCGAAGAGGGCGAGGCCCAGGACAAGAAGAAGGCCGACGAGGCCAAGGGCGAGCAGTAGCGGCCCGTGGGCCGACAGGCACGTGGAAGGGCCCGGCAGCGCACGCTGCCGGGCCCTTCCACGTGCCGCCCGGGCGGGAGGTCAGTCCTCGCCGAGGTAGGCCTTCCGCACGGACTCGTCGTGCAGGAGGTCGGCGCCGGTGCCCTTGAGCACGATGCGGCCGGTCTCCATCACGTAGCCCTGGTCGGACAGCGAGAGCGCCGCCTGGGCGTTCTGCTCGACCAGCAGGATGGTCGTGCCGCTGGCCTTCAGCTCCACGATGGTCGCCATGATCTTCTGCATCATCAGCGGGGAGAGCCCCATCGAGGGCTCGTCCAGCATCAGCAGCTTCGGCTGGGACATCAGTGCCCGGCCCATGGCGAGCATCTGCTGCTCGCCGCCGGACAGGGTGCCGGCGGCCTGCTTGCGCCGCTCGCCGAGGATCGGGAAGAGGCCGTAGGCCCGCTCGACGTCCGCCGCGATGCCGGCCGTGTCGGTGCGCAGGAACGCGCCGAGCAGCAGGTTCTCCTCGATGGTCATCCGCGGGAAGATGTGCCGGCCCTCGGGGGAGTGGGCGAGCCCGAGCGCGACGATCTTGTGGGCGGGGACGGTGGTGAGGGCCTGGCCGTCGAAGGTGACCGTGCCGCCGGTGGGCTTGAGCAGGCCGGACAGGGTGCGCAGGGTGGTGGTCTTGCCGGCGCCGTTGGTGCCGATCAGGGTGGTGACCTCGCCCTGGTTGACGGTGAAGCTGATGCCCTTGACGGCTTCGATCTTGCCGTAGGCGACGCGGAGGTCCTTGACCTCGAGGAGTGCGGTCACTGGTCGGTCTCCGTTGCTGCGGGGGCGGTGCCTTCGAGCGGTGCGCCGAGGTAGGCGGTGATGACGCGTTCGTCGCTCTGGACGGTCTCGCGGTCGCCTTCGACGATCTTCTGGCCCTGGACCAGGACGGCGGTGCGGTCGCACAGGTTGAAGATGAACCGCATGTCGTGCTCGATGACGAGGATGGAGATGCCCTTGTCACGGATGGCGAAGACGAGTTCCTCGGCGGCCCGGGTCTCCTGCGGGTTCATGCCGGCGGTGGGCTCGTCGAGGAGCAGCAGGCCGGGGTCGGAGGCGAGGGCCCGGGCGATCTCCAGCTTGCGCTGTTCGCCGTAGGGGAGGTTGCGGGCGAGGTGGTCGGCCTTGTCGGCGAGTCCGGTGAACGCCAGCAGTTCCATGGCGCGGGCGCGGCTCTCGGCTTCGGCGCGGTGGTAGCCGGGGCCGCGCAGGATGGCGGAGAAGATGCCTTCCTTGGTGCGGCTGTGCCGGCCGACGAGGACGTTCTCCAGGACGGTCATGTTGGCGAAGAGCCGGATGTTCTGGAAGGTGCGGGCGATGCCGGCCTGGGTGACGAGGTGGGGCTTGGGCGGCAGGACGGTGCCGCGGTAGGCGACGCGTCCCTCGGTGGGGACGTAGAGGCCGGTGAGGCAGTTGAAGAAGGTGGTCTTGCCGGCGCCGTTGGGGCCGATCAGGCCGATGATCTCGCCTTCGCCGACGGTGAGGGAGACGTTGTTGACGGCGGTGAGGCCGCCGAACCGCATGGTGACGCCGGAGACTTCGAGCAGGGGCTTGGCGGGGCCGGGCCCGGAGACGGCGGCGGGGGCGTCGGTGGTGGTCATCTGGCTGGTCACGCCCCTGCCTTGGTGAGGGCGACGGTGTCGCCGGAGAGCTGCGCGGGGATCGCGGCCTCGTGGAATTCCAGCTGGTTGCGCCGGTTGGGGATGAGCCCTTCGGGGCGGACGCGCATCAGCACGATGAGGGCGATGCCGAAGGCGAGCAGCTGGTAGTTGGAGAGGAATTCCAGCTTCTTCGGGATGAGGAAGAGGAGGGTGGCGCCGGCCAGCGGGCCGCTGATGGTGCCCATGCCGCCGAGGATGACGGCGGCGAGCAGGAAGGCGGAGTTGGGCGGCAGGGCCTCGGCGAAGGTGTACTGGTCGGGGGTGACGGTGTAGCTGACGTGGGCCTGGACGGTGCCGGCGAGGCCGGCGAGGCAGGCGCCGAGGGCGAAGGCGAGGAGCTTGAGCCGGAAGCCGTTGATGCCCATGGCCTCGGCGGCGGTCTCGTCCTCGCGGATGGCGACCCAGGCGCGGCCGATGCGGGAGTTGCCGACCCGGGCGAAGACCAGTACGACGAGGGCGGTGACCAGGAGCATCAGCAGGTAGTAGTTGGAGAACCGGCCGAGTTCGACGCCGAGGACGGTGTGCGGCTTGCCGAGGTCGAAGCCGAGGATCTGGAGGTCGGGGATCCGCGGGATGCCGTTGGAGCCGTTGGTGATCTTGGGGCCGGTGGTGCCGTTGAGGTTGAGCATGGTGATGCGGAAGATCTCGCCGAAGCCGAGGGTGACGATGGCGAGGTAGTCGCCGCGCAGCCGCAGGGTGGGGGCGCCGATCAGCACACCGAAGATCATCGACACCACGGCGCCGGTCAGCATCGCGGCCCAGAAGGGGAACTGGACGTGGATCGGCGAGGCGGGGGAGCCGGAGACCAGGGCGGCGGCGTAGGCGCCGACGCCGAGGAAGGCGACGTAGCCGAGGTCGAGCAGGCCGGCCAGGCCCACCACGATGTTGAGGCCGAGGGCGACCGTGGCGAAGATCAGGATGTTGGCGGCGACCGAGGTGTACTGGTCGCTGGTCTGGGTGAACGGGAAGCTGGCGGCGGCGGCGAAGGCGGCGCCGGTGGTGACCGGGCGGTACTTGACGGTCAGCGCGCGCAGCCGGGCCAGCAGGCCGCCCTTGGCCAGGGCGGGGACGACGGCGGCGGCGAGCAGCAGGTAGGCGGTGAAGAGTTCGCCGTACTCGGTGTCGATGCCGAAGGTGATCGCGAACAGGCCGATGGCGAAGGCCAGCACGATGAGCAGGACCTCGGCCCAGGAGGGCAGTTCGCGGGCGGCGGGCAGTGGCCGCTCGACGGTGCCGAGGCGGAGCCCGCTGTTGGCGAGGTGGCCGATCTGCAGGAGCAGGACGACGGCGGCGGCGATCACCAGGGCGCCGGCGAGGGCGGTCAGCACCGGGGCGACGGGCTTGTCCTCGGGGACGGCGTGGGTGGCGAACCAGACGACCGGGGCGGCGGGGAGGAGCAGGAACAGCCGCCGGTCGAGGATCCGCACCGGGACGTGGGTGCGCCGGTCGAGCGGCAGGCCGAGGGTGCCGACGACGGCGAGCAGCGAGCCGAGGGCGGCGACCCAGCCGCCGGGGTCGAGGTTGGCGAGGCCGCCGAGGTCGACCGCGATGGCGATGACGGAGAACCAGCTGACGGCGAAGGCGCCGGCGGCGGCGAGCAGGACGGCGTTGTGGCTGCGGGTGGGGGCGGCCCAGCGCAGGCCGCGGACGCCGTGGGTGGCGAGCAGCAGGGCGAGGGTGAGCAGGCCCGCGGTGAGGGCGAGCCACTGGAGGCCGGCGGGGGAGCCGTAGTAGGTGAGGTCGCCGGGGAACTCGTCGGTGTACGTCCAGGACATCAGGGCGGAGCCGGCGGTGGCGAGGGCGCCGAGGCCGGTGAGGAGGGCGGCGGCGCGGGCCGGCAGCGGGATGACCGGGGTGGTCTCGGTGGTCGAGGTGGTGGTCATGGTGCTCACGCCCTGTCCGCGACGCGTTCGCCGAGCAGGCCCTGGGGTCGGACGAGCAGGACGAGGATGAGGAGTACGAAGGCCCAGACGTCCTTCCAGGCGCCGCCTCCGAAGAGGTGCATGCCGGGCAGGTGCTGGATGTAGCCGGTGGCGAGGGCTTCGGCGAGGCCGAGGGCGACGCCGCCGAGCATGGCGCCGTAGATGTTGCCGATGCCGCCGAGGACGGCTGCGGTGAAGGCCTTGAGGCCGAGCAGGAAGCCCATCCGGAAGTCGATCTGGCCGCTGCGCAGGCCGTAGGCGACGGCGGCGACGGCGGCGAACGCGGCACCGATGGCGAAGGCCATGACGATGATCCGGTCGGTGTCGATGCCCATGAGCTTGGCGGTGTCGGGGTCCTGGCTGGTGGCCTGCATGGCGCGGCCGGAGCGGGTGCGGGTGACGAACCAGCCGAGGGCGAGCATGCAGAGCGGGGCGGCGATGATCAGGAAGATGTCGCTGCGCTGGACGGTGACGGAGCCGAGCTCGAACGGGTCGCCGGGGATCTTCGGGAAGACCCGGGCCTTCTTCGCGTCGGGGTAGAACGAGAAGACGAGCTGCTGCAGGACGATCGACAGGCCGATCGCGGTGATCAGGGGGGCCAGTCGGGGCGCGGTGCGCAGCGGCCGGTAGGCGAAGCGCTCGGCGGCGACGGCGGTGAGCGTGGAGACCAGGATGCCGGCTATCAGCATCAGCGGTAGGGCCAGCCAGAGTGTGGTGCCGCCGGGGAGGGCGAGGTAGGCGGTCAGGGCGCCGAAGCCGCCGACCATGACGATCTCGCCGTGGGCGAAGTTGATGAGCTGGACGATGCCGTAGACCATCGTGTAGCCGATCGCGACGAGCCCGTAGAGGGCGCCGAGGATCAGGCCGTTGGCCAGCTGCTGCGGTAGGTCGTGCACCGCTGGGCCTCCGTTGTGCGTTGCGTGAAGTCCGCGTGGGTGGGGGATGTGGGCGCGCGCGGGGGCACTGGTGGCGCCCCCGCGCGGGATGACTCCGGTGTTCCGGACTGTGCCTGACGGGTGGTCAGGTCAGCCGCTGAAGGTGCCGGACTTCTCCACGGCCCACTTGCCGTCCTTGACGGTGTAGACGGTGAGCTGCTTGTTGGTGGTGTCGCCGAACTCGTCGAAGGAGACCTTGCCGGTCACGCCGTCGAAGGAGACCTTCTGGACGGCCTCGACGACCTTGGCGCGGGGGTTGCTGGGGAGCTTGCCGCCGTTGTCCTTGACGACGTTCTTGACGGCCTCGATGATCGCCCAGCCGCTGTCGTAGGAGTAGCCGCCGTAGGTCTCGTAGGCGTCCTTGTAGCCGGCGGTCTTGTAGTCGGCGATGAACTTGGCGGCGGTGGGGAGCGCCTCGACGGGCAGGCCGACGGCGGTGGCGTAGTCGCCCGCGCTCTTGGGGTTGAGCTTGATGAAGTCGCCGCTCTGGATGCCGTCGCCGCCCATCAGGGGGATGGTGAGGCCGGCGTCCTTGAGCTGGAGGGAGAGCGGGCCGGCGGCGGGGTACTCGCCGCCGTAGTAGACGGCTTCGGCGCCGGAGCTCTTGACCTTGGTGACGACGGCGGCGAAGTCGCGGTCGTCGGGGTTGACGTGCTCCTCGCCGACGATGGTGCCGCCCTGCTTGACGAACTCGCCCTTGAAGGTGGCGGCGAGGCCGGCGCCGTAGGTCTTCTGGTCGTCGATGAGGAAGACCTTGGTCTTCTTGGCGTCCTTGGCCAGGAACTGGGCCGCGAAGGGGCCCTGGACGGCGTCGGTGGTGGCGGTGCGGAAGTAGGACTTGAAGGGGCGGGCCTTGTCGCCGCTGGCCCACTTCTCGCCCTGGCTGAGCGCGACGCCGGTGTTGGCGGGGGAGATCTGGACGAGGTTGGCGTCGTTGAAGATCTGCTGCATCGACTGGGCGACGCTGGAGTTCAGCGGGCCGACGACGCCGATGACGTTCTTGTCGGCGACCAGCTGGGTGGCGTTCTGCTGGCCCGGGGCGGGCTTGCCGGTGTCGTCGAGGGCCTTGATCTCGAACTTGACGCCGGGGACCTCGTTCTTCTCGTTGGCCTGCTTGACCGCGAGCTCGACGGAGTTGCGGATGCCGAGGCCGAGGGCGGAGAGGTCGCCGGTGAGCGGCGCGTCCACGCCGATGGTGACGGTGGTGGCCCCGGCGTTGCCGTCCCCGGACTTCTTCTCGCCGCGGGATCCGCAGGCGCTGATGCTGAGGGCGCCGATCACGGCAATGCTCACGACAACTGCTGAACGGTGACGCACAGGGGTCCCCTTCGGTTCAGGAGGGCGCCGCGCCTGAGTGGCGGGAGCCGGGATGCGCAATGGGCCTGGCCCAATCCGGTGGCGCGGTGACTGGCCGTGACTCTAGATGCCTCTGGGCGGCTCGGGCAGTGCTGTGGCGAGGCTGTGATTCTCTTGTTATGAGCACACGGAGCGACCGTCTCACTATGTGGTCGTTCTGGCCCGATCGATCCTGTACTGACGGGCGTCTACTCGCTGGTAGGTGCATGTAAGGGCCAGAATTGCGGGTGACTCCTGGCCTCACCGATAATCGGACGCGACTGTCCGCCGTGCTGGTGTCGGGCGTGTGCGTCCGAATATCGGACATTCCCGGGAATGGCGAAGCACCCCCGGGTCGATGTGGGTCCGGAAGCGGTCGAAAGTTCGGATTTCCTGCTTGTTACGCAGTGTTACATCCCTCGCAGTGCGCGCAAACGCGTCCGCCCCCTTGTCTGGACCAACGCCTGCCCAGGGCAGTCGAAGGTCAAACAAGGGGGCGGACAAGGGAATTGATGATCGGTCGGCCCGACCGGCGGGCCATTGACGGGTCGGCCGGGCCGACGGGGCGTCAGAGGTCGCGGAGCATGCAGGTCAGGCGGCAGCTGGTGATCCGCTTGCCGGTGTCGTCGGTGATCGCGATCTCGTAGGTGGCGGCGGTGCGTCCCTTGAACACGGCGGTGGCGACCCCGGTGATCAGGCCGGAGGTGGCCGAGCGGTGGTGGGTGGCGTTCAGGTCCACGCCCACCGCGTACCGGCCGGGGCCGGCGTGCAGCATCGCGCCGACCGACCCGAGGGTCTCGGCCAGCGCCGCCGAGGCGCCGCCGTGCAGCAGCCCGTACGGCTGCTGGTTCCCCTCGACCGGCATCGTGCCGACCACCCGGTCGCCGGAGGCCTCGACGACCCGGATCCCGAGCTTGTCGCCGAGGTGGCCGCCGGAGAAGGTGGCCGGGTCGACGCCGAGCTTCGCGAAGTGGTCCAGCACCTCCTGCGGGATGTTCAGGGCGGGGGCCGGTTCGGGGGTGGTCGCGCCGGGGGCCGCTTCGGTCATGGGGGAGCTCCTGCCGCTCGGGTGTCACGTCGTCGTGCTGCCTGCGATCGTACGACCGTCCTACTCGGCGGTAGTGATCGCGTGGGGGAGTTGGCGTGGCGGGTGCGCCCGGGCCGACCCCCGTCGGCCGGGACCCGCCCCCCGCCGGTCGGACCCGGCTGCTCGCGCACGGGCGCGCCCGCGCGGGTGCGCGCCCGCCCAGGCACGCCCCCGGGCCCGGCGCCCGGACCGCGCGGCGCCCTTTTTGTCGGTGCCGGGCCATAGGATCGGTGGCCGGTAGTGGAATCGGCAGGAACGGACGTTGACGTGGCTACGCAGAGTACGGACAAGGGCGCGGCGGGTGGCGGCGGGGCGCGGCCCCGGCTGATGCTGCTCGACGGGCACTCGATGGCCTACCGGGCGTTCTACGCGCTGCCCGTGGAGAACTTCAACACCTCCACCGGCCAGCCCACCAACGCGGTGTACGGCTTCGCCTCGATGCTCGCCAACACCGTCCGGGACGAGCGGCCCACCCACCTCGCGGTGGCCTTCGACCTCTCCCGGCAGACGTTCCGCTCCGTCGAGTTCCCCGACTACAAGGCCAACCGGGCCAAGACGCCGGACGAGTTCCGCAGCCAGATCGGCCTGATCGGCGAACTGCTGGACGCCATGCGGGTGCCGCGGATGACGGTCGAGGGCTTCGAGGCCGACGACATCATCGCCACCCTGGCCACCGCCGCCGAGGCGGCCGGCTTCGACGTCGACATCGTCACCGGCGACCGGGACTCGCTCCAGCTGGTCACCGACCACATCACCGTCCTCTACCCGACCAAGGGCGTCTCCGAGCTCACCCGCTACACCCCGGAGAAGGTCGCCGAGAAGTACGGCGTCACCCCCCGCCAGTACCCCGACCTCGCGGCGCTGCGCGGTGACCCGTCCGACAACCTGCCCGGCATCCCGGGCGTCGGCGAGAAGACGGCCGCCAAGTGGGTCAACCAGTTCGGCTCCTTCGACGAACTCGTCTCCCGCGCCGACGAGGTGAAGGGCAAGATCGGCGAGAAGCTGCGCGACCACCTGGACTCGGTCAAGCGCAACCGCGTCCTCACCGAGCTGGTCCGCGACGTCGAACTCCCGCTCGCGGTCGCCGACCTGGAGCGCGCCGCGTTCGACCGCGAGGCGGTCGCCGGTCTGATGGAGTCGCTGGAGTTCCGCAACGCCAACTTCCGCGACCGGGTCTTCGGCATCGACCCGGCCGCCGCCGAGCCCGAAGCCGCCGTCGAACTCGCCCCCGGCGTCGAGGTGGACGGCGAACTGCTCACCGACCCGGGCACGCTGGCCGGGTGGCTGCGCGGGCACTCCGACGGCAAGGCCCCGGTCGCGCTGGCCGCCGTCTACCGGTGGGCGCTCGGCACCGGCGAGGTCACCGAGATCGCGCTGGCCGCCGGCGAGACCGCCGCCTGGTTCGACCCGGCGCTGCTCGCCGAGGAGGACGAACGCGCCTTCGCCGACTGGCTGGCCGACCCGGCCGCCCCCAAGGCCCTGCACATCGCCAAGCAGGTGATGCGCGCCTTCGCCGAGCGCGGCTGGACGATCGCGGGCGTCGTCGCCGACACCGCCCTCGCCGCGTACCTGGAGAAGCCCGGCCGCCGCACCTTCACCCTGGAGGTGCTCGCCGAGGAGTACCTGGCCCGTTCGCTCGCCCCGGCCGCGGTCGCCGAGAGCGGCCAGCTCGCCTTCGACGCCCCCGAGGAGCCGGACGAGGTCGACGCGGTGGCCGCCCGCGCCCAGGCGCTGATGCTCCAGGCCCGCGCCGTGCTCGACCTCGCCGTCCTCTTCGACACCCGCCTCGCCGAGGTCGGCGCCACCGAGCTGCTGCGCGACATGGAGCTGCCGATCGCCGCCCTGCTGGCCCGGATGGAGCGCACCGGCATCGCCGCCGACCGCCCCTGGCTCACCGGCCTGGAGGCCCAGTTCGCCACCGAGATCCAGCGCGTGGTGGAGGAGGCGCACGCCGCCGCCGGCCACGAGTTCAACCTCGGCTCGCCCAAGCAGCTCCAGGAGATCCTCTTCGGCGAGCTGGCCCTGCCCAAGACCAAGAAGATCAAGACCGGCTACACCACCGACGCCGACGCGCTCACCTGGCTGGCCGGCCAGACCGACAACGAGCTGCCGGTCATCCTGCTCCGCCACCGCGACCAGGCCAAGCTGCGCACCACCGTCGAGGGCCTGCTCAAGACGGTCTCGCCGGCCGGCCGGATCCACACCACCTTCAACCAGATGGTCGCCGCCACCGGCCGGCTCTCCTCGCAGGACCCGAACCTGCAGAACATCCCGGTCCGCACCGAGGAGGGCCGCGCCATCCGCCGCGCCTTCGTCGTCGGCGCGGGCTACGAGGCGCTGCTGACGGCCGACTACTCCCAGATCGAACTGCGCATCATGGCCCACCTCTCCGAGGACGAGGCCCTGATCGAGGCCTTCGCCACCGGCGAGGACCTGCACACCACCGTCGCCTCCCAGGTCTTCGAAGTCCCCGGCGACGCGGTGGACGCCGAGATGCGCCGCAAGATCAAGGCGATGTCCTACGGTCTGGCGTACGGGCTCTCCGCGTACGGGCTCTCCCAGCAGCTCGGCATCAAGCCCGCCGAGGCCCAGGGCCTGATGGACACCTACTTCGAGCGCTTCGGCGGCGTGCGCGACTACCTGCGCCGGGTCGTCGACGAGGCCCGCGCCACCGGCTACACCGAGACCCTGCTCGGCCGCCGCCGCTACCTGCCGGACCTCAACAGCGACAACCGCCAGCGCCGCGAGATGGCCGAGCGGATGGCCCTCAACGCCCCGATCCAGGGCTCGGCCGCCGACATCGTCAAGATCGCCATGCTCCGGGTGGACGAGGCGCTGACCGCCGCCGGCCTCACCTCCCGGATGCTGCTCCAGGTGCACGACGAAATCGTGCTGGAGCTGGCGCCCGGTGAGCGCGAGCAGGTCGAGGCGATCGTCCGCGCGCAGATGGCCGGCGCCTACCCGCTGCGCGCCCCGCTCGACGTCTCGGTGGGCGTTGGCGCGAACTGGGAGGCCGCCGCGCACTGACGGCCGGCGAGAAGGCGGTGGGCGCGGTCCGGATCGGGCCGCGCCCACCGCCTTCTCGCCGTCCGGCGGCCGACCGGGCCGCCCGGCGGGCGATTGCTTCGTACCGGGGGTTGATCCGGCGTCAGGAGAGCTCTTCACTTGTCATGGCACCGACGTCCATGATCCGCGCGCCGTGCCGCTCCACCCGCTCCGACGCCTCACCCGACGAGTCTGGAGATCCCCTCATGTCCGTGCCCCCTCTGCGGCGCGCCGTCGTGGCGCTCGCGGCCCTGCCGCTGCTGACGCTCGGTGCCGGCCAGGCGCTGGCCGCCCCGGCCCCGGCACCGAACCCCACCGCTCCCGCCCAGGCGCCCGCCGCCCGGGCCATCGCCACCGCCACCCAGGTGTCCGCGATCGAGGACGAGGTCGCCCGCGCGCTGGCCGGCGCCCTCACCGACGCCGCGCTGCGTGACCGGCTGCGGTCCGCGACCGCCGACGCGGCCTCCGGCGCCGCCGACCTCGGCCCGCTGGCCGCGGCCGCCCAGGGCTCCGCCGGCCGGCTCGCCGCCGCCACCGCGCAGGCGGACCGCCGGATCGCCGCCGCCAAGGGCCTCGGCGACCTCGGCCCGCTGCTGCGCGTCCAGTTGGCCGACCCGTCGATGCGGGCCGCGCTGGACGCGGGCGCCGCGCCGCTGGTGGCCACCGCCGTCGCCGACGACCACGCCCGCACCGTCCGCGCCTACGACACCGCAGGCCGGGCCCACGCGCTCGACGCCGCGGCGGTGCCCGGGCAGCCGGTCTACCTGGTGGACATCGACACCGCCAGGACGCTGGCCGCTGGTATGGCCGTCCTCCAGCGGGAGTTCGCCGCACGCGGTCTCGACACCGCCGGCGGTGCCGCCGCGGCGAACGGGCCGGGGGCGGCGAACGGACCGGCGACGGCGCAGGGACCGGGCGCGGCGCAGGCGGCCGGCGGCTGGTGGGCCACCAAGATCAGTGGCATCGAGGTCGCCGACGACGAGGAGCCCTGGTTCAAGGGCGCCGCCGAGATGTTCGGCCTGGTGACCGGCTTCGGCCAGGACGGCAAGGTCCGGGTCGACTCGGTCGCCATGCCGTACCTCCAGTACGACGGCACGGTGTACTACCCGAACCAGATCCTGGTGAACTGGTCGAACTACAAGTACAACCTGGCCGACGTCGTCCTGATGGAGGACGACGGCGACACCAACTACCTGGCGCTGGCCCAGGCGGTGGCCGCCGTCCTGCTCACCATCGCCGACCAGGGTGCCTACATCCCGCTGGTCAACGCCGTCCTGGCGGCCCTGCCGACCTCCTGGTGGGTCGACGACCCGGACTACGTGGAGTCCTGGTACACCCTCGCCCGGACCAGTTCGGGCCGGCTCAACGGGGCCCGCGGCAACGGCTGGATGACCGTCGAGCCGTACTTCGTCGAGCAGTTCTGACGTTCCGACGGTTCCGACCGGCGGCCGCCCGCGGGGCGCAACCCCGCGGGCGGCCACCCGGCCGGTCAGCGCCGGGCGTTCAGGCGCCGGGTCGGCTCGGCGGTGCTCGGGTCCTCCGGCCACGGGTGGCGCGGGTAGCGGCCCCGCAGCTCGGCCCGGACGGCCCGGTAGCCCTCGCGCCAGAACGAGGCGAGGTCGCCGGTCACGGCGGCCGGGCGCCCGGCGGGGGAGAGCAGGTGGACGGTGAGCGGCACCCGCCCGCCGGCCAGCGCGGGCGCGGCGGCCCAGCCGAACAGCTCCTGCAACTTGGCCGCCAGCACCGGCCGTTCGCCGCTGTAGTCGACCCGGATCCGGGAGCCGGACGGCACCGCGATCCGCTCCGGCGCCAGTTCGTCGAGCCGCCCGGCCGCGCCGCCCGCCCAGGGCAGCAGCCGCTGCAGGGCGCCCGCGGTGTCGATCCGGGCGAGGTCGGAGCGCCGCCGGGCGCGCGAGAGTTCGGGCTCCAGCCAGTCGTCCGCCCGGGCCAGCAGGGCCTCGTCCGAGACCGCCGGCCAGGGCTCGCCGAGCGCCGCGTGCAGGAAGGCCAGCCGCTCGCGCAGGCCGGCCGCCCCGGCCGGCCAGCTCAGCAGCTCACCGACGCCCTCCCGGGCCAGCCCCTCCAGCAGCGCGGCCCGCAGCAGCGCCGGCCGGGGCCGGTCCAGCGTCGCCGCGGCCAGCTCGACGGCGCCCAGCGACTCCACCCGTCGGGCGGTCACCTCGCGGCGCCGGACGTCCCAGCGCACCTCCTCCCGGGTGGTCAGCAGCGGGGCCCCCGCCAGCCGGGCCGTCTCCTCGTCCAGTGCGGCCGCGTGCAGCACCCGCGCGGACGGCGAGCCGGCCGGCCGGTCCGCCGCCGCGACGGCCAGCCAGGGCACCGAGCCGAGCGCGGTGCCCGGCGCCAGCTCGGCGGCGGTGCCCGAGGCCATCAGGTACGGGCTGCGGGCTCCCGGTTCGGGCTTCTCCACCCGGGCCCGGGCGATTCGCTCGGGGAAGGCCAGCGCCACCACCAGACCGACCGCCGTCGCGTCCGGCAGCGGGGTCGCCGGGCTCCCGTCCACCCCGCGCAGCAGTCGCCGCACCTCCTCGCGCCAGCGGCCCGGGTACGGGTCGCGGCCGTCCCGGACGGTCCGCAGCACGGCGCCCAGGTCGTCCCCGAGGGCGCGCGGCGGCTCCTCCGACAGCAGGGCCACCACCTCGGCGGCGCGCCGCGCGCCGACCGCCGGTGCGCCGTCCACCAGGGCGCGGGCGAGCCGGGGGTGGAGCCCCGTCCGGGCCAGCCGGACGCCGCGCGCGGTGGCCCGGCCGTCGGCGTCCACCGCGCCGAGCGCCCGCAGGGTCTGCCGGGCGGCGGCCATCGCCCCGGCCGGGGGCCGGTCGGGCAGCGCGAGCCCGGTCGCGTCCGGGTCGCCCCAGCAGGAGGCCTGGAGGGCGAACGGCGTCAGGTCGGCGAGCGCGATCTCGGGCGTCGGCCAGCGTGCGGCGAGGGCGTCCTCGGCCTCCGCCCAGCAGCGGTAGACGGTGCCCGGCGCCTCGCGCCCGGCCCGCCCGGCGCGCTGCCGGGCGGCGGCCAGCGAGGCCCGGACGGTCACCAGGCCGGCCAGGCCGCGCGCGTGGTCGGTGCGCGGCTCGCGCGCCAGGCCGGCGTCGACCACGACGCGCACCCCCGGCACGGTCAGGGAGGACTCGGCGACGGCGGTGGACAGCACCACCCGGCGGCCCTCGCCCGCCGCGAGCGCCGCGTCCTGCACCGACTGCGGGGCCCGGCCGTGCAACTGGAGCACCTGCGCCGGGGCGTCCGCGAGCAGCCCGGCGACCCGGGTGATCTCGCCGACGCCCGGCAGGAAGCAGAGCACGTCGCCCCGGCACTCGGTGAGCGCCCGCCGGACGGTGGCCGCGACGTGCTCCAGCAGCGCCGGGTCGACCCGGGTGCCGTGCGCGGGCCGGACGGCCCGGGGCGGCGGCGCCCACACCACGTCGACCGGGTGCGAGACGCCGTGCGCCTCGACGACGGGTGCCGGGCCCTCGGCGCCGCCGAGCAGCTCGGCCCAGGCGGCGGTGTCCGAGGTCGCCGAGGCGCAGACGATCCGCAGCTCCGGCCGCAGCGCCGCCCGGACGTCCAGCAGGAAGGCGAGCGCGGTGTCGGCGTCCAGGTGCCGTTCGTGGCACTCGTCCAGCACCACCACGTCCACCCCGGGAAGTTCCTGGTCGCGCTGGAGGCGCTGGAGCAGGACGCCGGTGGTCACCACCTCGACCACGGTGTCCGGCCCGACCCGGCGCTCGCCGCGCACGGTGTGGCCGACCTCGGCCCCCACCGTCGAGCCGAGCAGCCAGGCCATCCGCCGGGCCGCCGCCCGCACCGCGAGCCGGCGCGGCTCGGCGACCAGCACCCGGCGGACCGGGCGGTCGCCCTCCTCGGTGAGCAGCCCGGCGAGGGCCAGCGGCACCAGGGTGGTCTTGCCGGTGCCGGGCGGGGCGGCCAGCGCGGCCACCCCGCGCCGGTCGAGCGCGCGGTGCAGGGCCGGCAGGGCGGTACGGACGGGCAGATCGCGCCAGGCGGGGTTCACCCGGACAGTCTCCCCGACTCCCGGACGCCCCGGCCCGGCCCGGCCGCGGCGGCCCCGATTCCCCGGCCCGGCCGCGACGGGTGCCGGTCCGACGGCCCCGGCGGCCCGCTCAGTCCCGTTCGGAGACGAAGATCGCCGTGCCCGGGATCAGCCGCCCGCGCAGCGGCGACCAGCCGCCCCACTCCTGGTCGAGTCCGGCCGGCCACTCCGGCTCCACCACGTCCAGCAGCCGGAACCCGGCGCCGACCAGCTCGCGCACCCGGTCCCCGATCGTGCGGTGGTGCTCGACGTAGGTGGCCCGGCCCCGCTCGTCCTGCTCGACGTAGGGGGTGCGGTCGAAGTACGAGGCGGTGGCGGTCAGCCCCTCGACGCCGGGCTCGTCCGGGAACGCCCAGCGGATCGGGTGGGTCACCGAGAACACCCAGCGCCCGCCGGGCCGCAGCACCCGGTGCACCTCGCGCATCAGCGCGCCGGTGTCGGCGCTGAACGGCACCGCCCCGTACGCCGAGCAGGCCAGGTCGAAGGCGCCGTCGGCGAACGGCAGCACCGCCGCGTCGGCCTGGACGACCGGTACGGGCGTGCCGCCGCGGGCGAGGTCGATCCGGCGGGAGTGCTGGAGCTGGCGGTGCGAGATGTCCAGCGCGACCGGCCGGGCGCCCCGGGCGGCCAGCCAGCGGGAGCACTGGGCGGCGCCGGCGCCGATCTCCAGGACGCGGCGGTCCGCGACCTCCCCGAGCAGTCGCGCGTCGGCCTCGTCCAGGCCCTCCGGGCACCAGGTGAAGCGGTCGTCGCCGAGGAACTCGCCGTGCTCGTCCTGGTATTCGTCCGCGTTGCGGTCCCACCAGTGCCGGCTGGCCCGGCTGCTCTCGCCGGCCTCGGCCTCGCGCCTTAGCGCGTCGTCGCCGTCGTCGTCAAGATCATGCGGGTCGGACAGGGGGGTGGTGGCCACGGTGATAGAGCCCATCGCGTAGGGTGTGGTCTGCGGAAGCGCCGCTGCCGCGAGCCGGCCCGTCAGGGCCCGGATCCAGGCGGTGGCATCCGGGGAAGGGCTTCCTGCGGACGCCACCATAGGTGCGCAATCGGAGGATATGGCCTGATCCATACCGGCCTCCACCGTCTTGGCGCCCTTGGCGTTGACCGTGCCTGGCCGTCCCCGTATGCTACAAGTTGCGCTGCGGGCCTGCGCGCCTCGGACGGAGCAGGTCGCGCTCGCATCTGTCGAAGACCCCACGGTCGCAAGACGGACACCGATTTCTCGCTGTGCGGGATGTTTCGGTGCGCCGTGTTCTTGGCTGTCCGGCTTTCGGTGGGAGCGATACGGGCCCTCCGCGTGGCATTACCTACGACTTCATGTCCGCACCGGAGCCCTTTTCCTAATGACGAGCCCCACCGACTCCTCCCTCAGCACCACCCCGCAGGTCGCGGTCAACGACATCGGCGACGCGGAAGCGTTCCTCGCCGCGATCGACGAGACCATCAAGTACTTCAACGATGGCGACATCGTCGAGGGCGTCATCGTGAAGGTCGACCGTGACGAGGTGCTCCTCGACATCGGTTACAAGACCGAGGGCGTCATCCCGTCCCGTGAGCTCTCGATCAAGCACGACGTCGACCCGCACGAGGTCGTCTCCGTCGGGGACAACATCGAGGCCCTGGTTCTCCAGAAGGAGGACAAGGAGGGTCGTCTCATCCTGTCCAAGAAGCGTGCTCAGTACGAGCGCGCCTGGGGCACGATCGAGAAGATCAAGGAAGAGGACGGCATCGTCACCGGTACCGTCATCGAGGTCGTCAAGGGTGGTCTCATCCTCGACATCGGCCTCCGTGGCTTCCTGCCGGCCTCGCTCGTCGAGATGCGCCGCGTCCGCGACCTCCAGCCCTACGTGGGCAAGGAGCTCGAGGCCAAGATCATCGAGCTGGACAAGAACCGCAACAACGTGGTCCTGTCCCGCCGTGCCTGGCTGGAGCAGACCCAGAGCGAGGTCCGCCAGACCTTCCTCACCACCCTGCAGAAGGGTCAGGTGCGCTCCGGCGTCGTCTCCTCGATCGTCAACTTCGGTGCGTTCGTGGACCTCGGCGGCGTCGACGGTCTGGTTCACGTCTCCGAGCTGTCCTGGAAGCACATCGACCACCCGTCCGAGGTTGTCGAGGTCGGCCAGGAGGTCACCGTCGAGGTTCTCGACGTTGACATGGACCGCGAGCGCGTCTCCCTGTCGCTGAAGGCGACCCAGGAGGACCCGTGGCAGCAGTTCGCCCGTACCCACCAGATCGGCCAGGTCGTTCCGGGTAAGGTCACCAAGCTGGTTCCGTTCGGTGCGTTCGTCCGCGTGGACGAGGGCATCGAGGGTCTGGTCCACATCTCCGAGCTGGCCGAGCGCCACGTCGAGATCCCGGAGCAGGTCGTCCAGGTCGGCGACGAGATCTTCGTCAAGGTCATCGACATCGACCTCGAGCGTCGTCGCATCAGCCTCTCGCTGAAGCAGGCCAACGAGGCCCTCGGTGCCAACCCGGCCGAGGTCGAGTTCGACCCGACCCTGTACGGCATGGCCGCTTCGTACGACGACCAGGGCAACTACATCTACCCGGAGGGCTTCGACCCCGAGGCGAACGACTGGCTGCCCGGCTTCGAGAAGCAGCGTGAGGAGTGGGAGCGCCAGTACGCCGAGGCGCAGTCCCGCTTCGAGCAGCACCAGGCCCAGGTCATCAAGAGCCGCGAGGCCGACGCCGAGGCCGCTGCCGAGGGTGGCGACGCTGTCGCCGCCGCCGCCGGTGGCTCGTACTCCTCCAGCAGCGACGAGGGCTCCGGCGCTCTCGCTTCGGACGAGGCCCTGGCTGCCCTGCGCGAGAAGCTGGCGGGCGGCCAGAGCTGAGCTCTCGCCCTTCGCTAGTGCCCTGCGCATAGCCGCTTGATCGATGAGCCCCACCCGGAACTCCGGGTGGGGCTCATTGTTTTGGGCATTCACTTATTTGTTCCTTATCCGCTGGATTTTTGTGATAAGGGGCTCATCGGGTGCCTATGGGTGATTCGGGACCTAGGCCCTACCTTGGGATGAGTTGCCCGACGGGTCGTTCACTCCGGCCCCACACGCTAGGCACCCCCCGCACATGCGCCGTAGCACCGCAGTGACGCCCCCCACCCGCACGTCCGTCGGCCGTCAGGTCGACGGGCGGCTCGCTGCCCTCGGCCGGTTCTGCTTCCGGCACCGGCGGTGGGTCCTCGGTCTCTGGGCCGTCGTCCTGGTGGTCGGGGTCCTGATCGGCGGCCGGGTGTTCGAGGGGTCCGTCGCCGGTGCCTCCTCGGCCAGTTCCGAGGCCGACCGCGGCAGCGCGGTGGTCACCGCGGCCGACCCGGCCCGGGGCACGGTGACCGCGGTGGTGGACGGCAGGCCCGTCGACGACCCGGGGGTCCGGGACGCCGTCACCCGCGCCACCGCCGAGATCGCCGCACTGCCGGGGGTCTCCTCGGTCAGCGACGCCTACGGCCCCGGCCCGGCCGCCGTCGCGCTGCGCTCGGCCGACGGCGACGCCGGCCTGGTCTCGGTCCGGATGGCCGACGACAGCACCGCCGCGCAGACCGACGCCGTCGGCCGGCGCCTCGCCGGGATCCGGGCGGACGGGGCCGAGGTCACCGTCGGCGGCGACCTCGTGCTGGAGCAGGAGGTCAAGAAGCAGACCGAGAAGGACACCCGGTTCGGCGAGATCGTCACCCTGCCGCTCACCCTGGTCGTCATGGTGCTGGTCTTCGGCGGCCTGGCCGCCGCCAGCCTGCCGGTGATCGGCGCGGTCGCCTCGGTGGGCGGCGCGCTGCTGGCCATGTTCGGGTTCAGCAGGATCATGGACATCGACACCAGCGTGCTGCCGATCGCCACCGTGCTGGGACTGGGCCTGTCGATCGACTACGCACTGCTCATGGTGAATCGTTTCCGCGAGGAACGCGGGCACGGCGCGGGCATCGCCGCCGCCGTCGAACGGACCGCCGCCACCGCGGGCCGGACGGTGGCCTTCTCCGGACTGACCGTCGCCGTGGCGCTCTCCGGCCTCTTCGTCTTCACCAGCCCGGTGCTCGGCGCGGTCGCCGCCGCCGGAGTCAGCGTGGTGGTGATCGCCGTGGCCGCGGCGCTGACCCTGATACCCGCGCTGCTCGGCTTCGCCGGGAGCCGGATCAAGGCACCGAGCGCGCCCGTCCCCGACGAGGGCTTCTTCAGTCGCACCGTCCGCCGGGTCCGCAAGCGCGCCGTCCCCGTCGCCCTCGCCTGCACCGCGCTGCTGATGGCCGCCGGGGCGCCGTTCCTGCACGCCGACATGCGGACCTCCGGGGCCGCCGTGCTGCCCGCCTCCTCGGCCGGCCGGCAGGTCGCCGAGACCATCGACCAGCGCTTCCCGCAGTCCGCCCAGGCCCCGATCACCGTGGTCGTCGAGGGCGGCGCGCCGGTGGCCCAGGCGTACGCGGACGACGTGGTCGCCAAGCTGCCCGGAGTGGACGGCGTCCGGGCGGTGACCCCGGTCGGCGACCGGCTCTCCACCATCGACGTGCTGGTGCACGGCGATCCCCAGGGCGCCGAGGCCGAACAGGTGGTCAAGGAGCTGCGCGCCGACCGGAGCGGGCTCGCCACCTACGTCACGGGCGGGGCCGCCTCGGTGGTCGACTTCCAGCACGAACTGCTCACCCGGGGCCCGATCGCGCTCGGCCTGGTGGCGCTCGGGACGCTGGTGCTGCTCTTCCTGATGACGGGATCGCTGGTGATGCCGGTCAAGGCCCTGCTGATGAACCTGCTCTCGCTCGGCGCCTCCCTGGGCGCGCTCACCCTGGTCTTCCAGGACGGCTGGTTCAGCGGTCTGCTCGGCTTCAGCCCCACGGGCGGGCTGGAGACGTTCATCCCGGTGCTGGTCTTCGCCTTCGCGTTCGGCCTGTCGATGGACTACGAGGTGTTCCTGCTCGCCCGGATCAAGGAACTGCGGGACAAGGGGCACAGCTGTACCCGGGCGGTCGAACTGGGCGTCCAGCGCAGCGGGAAGATCATCACCTCGGCGGCCCTGCTGATGGTGATCGTCTTCGCCGGATTCGCGCTCGGCGACATGCTGATGGTCAAGCAGATGGGCATCGCGCTGGCCGTCGCCGTGGCGGTGGACGCCACCCTGGTCCGCTGCCTGCTGGTGCCCGCCGCGATGAGCCTCTTCGGCGAGTTCAACTGGTGGGCCCCGGCTCCGCTACGGCGGCTGCACCGGCGGTTCGGCCTCAGCGAGCACGTCGAACTGCCGGCCATCGAGCCGGCCGTGCTGCCGGTGCAGCGGACCCCCGTCCACGACCTGGCCGGCGCCGGGGTGGCCGCGAACACCTGATCAGCCGGGCTGCCGGAGCAGGGCGAGCCGGCCGGCGGTGCGGTCGAGGTCGCGCAGCGGACCGGAGCCGGCGGGCAGTCCGGCGAGCGGGTCGGCGCCGATCAGCACCAGGCGGGTGTCTCGGTCGCAGCAGACGTCGACCAGGTTGGCGAAGCGCTGGCGCGCGTCGGAGGAGGCGGCGGCCAGCGGCGGCCCGCCGCCGTGCGCGGCGGTCAGGGCAGGCGGCGCAGCAGGGCGACGGCGTCGCGGAGGGTCTCCCGCTCCCCGGGGGTGAGTCGGGCCTCGATGGCGGTGGCGATCCGGGCCTCGCGGCGGGCGCGCTGCTCGGCGAGGGCGGCGCGGCCGGCCCCGGTGGGGGAGACGAGCAGCTTGCGTCCGTCGGTGGCGTGCGGCTCCTGGGTGACCAGGCCGGCCCCGGTGAGCAGCGCGACCGTGCGGGCCATCGACTGGTGGCGGACGCGCTGGCGGGTGGCGAGTTCGCTGACGGTGAGGGCCTGCCCGTCGCGGATCAGCAGGCCGAGGACGCCCGCCTGGTTCTGCGGCAGGGTGTCGCCGGGGCGGAGCGCGCGGACCAGGTCGCCGACGGCGGCGCGGAGGTCGGCGGCCAGTTCGAGGGTCTCCGGACGCGGAGCGGCGGCGGTGTCGCGGCCGCCTGCGGTGTCGCTGGTCATGGGAGAAGTCTATCGCTCAGGTGTGCAGCGAAACTGCACAGCCTTGCTGTACGGTTTTCCCATGCGAATCACCAAGTTCGGCCATGCCTGCGTCCGCCTGGAGCACGGCGGCACCACCGTCGTCGTCGACCCCGGGATGTTCACCGACCCCGCCGCCTTCATAGGCGCGGACGCGGTGCTGATCACCCACGAGCACGCCGACCACTTCGAGGAGGCCCGGCTGCGCGCCGCTCTGGAGGCCGACCCGGCGCTGCGGGTCTGGACCAACCGAGCGGTCGCCGACCAGCTGGAGGGCGTCGCCCCTCGGGTCGCGGTGGTCGGCGAGGGCGACGCCTTCGAGATCGGCGGGATCGAGGTCTCCGTGCACGGCGAGTGGCACGCGGTGATCCACCCGGACATCCCGCCGGTGAAGAACATCGGCTTCCTCTTCGACGGCCGGCTCTTCCACCCCGGTGACGCGCTGACCGTGCCGCCGCACGTCGTGGAGACGCTGCTGCTCCCGATCGCCGCCCCCTGGACCAAGGTCTCCGAACTGGTCGACTACGTCCGGGAGGCGGGCCCGCGCCGGGCGCTGCCGATCCACGACGCGGTGCTCAGCCCGGCGGGCCTGGCCGTGCACACCCGCCTGGTCGGCCCCGGCGGCCCGGGGACGGGCGCCGAGCTGCGCACCCTCGGGGACGGCGAGAGCCTCGACCTGGACTGAACCGGGTCGGGGCTGACCGCGGGCCGGGGCCGCCGGTAGCCTGGCGCCATGCTGAAGATCGGACTGACGGGTGGCATCGGTGCGGGCAAGAGCGAGGTGTCGCGGCTGCTCGCCGCCCACGGCGCGGTGATCGTGGACTCGGACGTGATCGCCCGTGAGGTGGTCGCCCCCGGGACGGACGGCCTGGGCGCCGTGGTGGCCGAGTTCGGCGAGGGCGTGCTGCGGCCGGACGGTGCGCTGGACCGCCCGGCGCTCGGCGCCGTCGTCTTCGCCGACCCCGAGCGGCTGCGGGCGCTGAACGCGATCGTCCACCCGCTGGTCCGGGCCCGGTCCGCCGAGCTGGAGGCGGCCGCCGCCCCGGACGCGGTGGTGGTGCACGACGTCCCGCTGCTGGCGGAGAACGGTCTCGCCCCGCTGTACGACCTGGTCCTGGTGGTCGACGCCGACGACGAGGTGCGGATCGACCGGCTGGTCCGGCTGCGCGGCATGACCGAGGAGGAGGCCCGGGCCCGGATGGCCGCGCAGGCCTCCCGGGCCGACCGGCTGGCCGTCGCGGGCGTGGTGATCGACAACAGCGGACCGCTGGAAGCACTCGCCCCCCGGGTCGACGAGGTCTGGAACGCGTTGAAGACCCGTCAGGGCTGACCCTTCTCGAAGCCGGCCGGGAAGGCGATCATGGGGGGATGGCCGATCACCCCGCTCCCGCCGCCGCTGCCGCACCCGCCGCCGCATCCGCACCCGCTGCCGTTCGCCTCGCCGAGTACGCCCGACGCGACCTCGAAGAGATCCTGGGCGCCGGTGACGATCCCTTCGGGGTCGCGCACACCGGCCTGACCTGGCTGCCGAAGGAGATCCACTTCGGCGTCCGGGCGGCGGACGGCCGCCTGGTCGCCCACGCCGGCCTGCTGCCGCTGCCGCTGACGGTCGGCGGGACGGACACCGAGGCGGTGGGGGTCGGCGGCGTGGCCGTCGCCCCCGACGCCCGGGGCCGGGGCCTGGCCCGGGTAGTGGTCGGCGCGGCCCTGGCGCACGCCCGGACGCTGGGCCCGCGGTACGCGCTGCTGTTCTGCCGGCCGCCGCTGGTCGCGCTCTACGAGCGGCTCGGCTGGCGGGAGGCGGCGGGTGAGGTGCTGGTGGAGCAGCCGGGCGGGCGGGTCGTGCCGATGCCGCTGCGGACCATGTGGACACCGCTGACCGAGGGGGCGCGGCTGCCCGACGGGCCGGTGCGGCTGCGGTCGTTGCCGATGTGAGCCCGCCGTTCCCGCCCGCACCCCGGCGGCCGGTTCAGGCGCGGGCGGTTCAGGCGCGGGCGGCCTCGCCGGCGTGCTCGGCCGCCGCGGCGGCCAGCGCCCGGACGAAGGGGTGCGCCCGGGTGCCGTCCCCGGCCAGTTCGGGCTGGAAGAGGGAGGTCCGCCGCGCGCTGGCTGGACGCTCCCGACCTGGCGCCGGACGCGGCCCGGCTGCGGGCAGCCACCGCCGTCGACGGGTTCCGCCCGGCCGCGCGCTACCTGGGTACGGACGTCCGTGGCCTGCTCGCCCTGGTCGCCGCCGGGCACGGCCTGGTCGTCCTCCCGGCCCCGGCGGCGGAGGGCGCGGCGGGTGTCGTCGCCGTGCCGGTCCGGGAGCCGCGGCTGGTCCACCGGACGGAGCTGGTGCACGGCAGCCTGCCGGAGGGTCCGGCGGCGCTGCTGGCCCGGCTGCTGGCCGGCTGACGGACTGTCGGTCGGGCGGAACCCGGGCGGAACCCGGGCGGGCTTGGCGGTGGGGCGGTCCGGCGGGTCCGGTCCCGGCCGAGTCTCAGCCGACGACCGGCGCGCCGTGGCAGCACGGCCGGCCGAGCTCGAAGCAGACGTACTCCAGGCAGCCGAGGCAGATCGAGAGGTTCTCCAGCCGCCAGCGCTCGCCGTGGCAGGAGCAGTACGCCCGGCCGCGCAGCAGGGCGTCCCAGCCGGCCGCGCCGCCGTTCGCCCGGTGGGCGCTCGCCACGTACGCGGCCGTGGCGGCGTCGTGCGGCCGGCCCTCGCGGATGGTCCACAGGTGCCAGCAGTACAGGGCGAAGAACGGCTTCCCGTCCACCAGCCGGTCCGGGGCCCGCCCGCCGGCCTCCCAGGCCCGGACCAGGTCGCCGACCCGGTCGGCGAACGGCTTCCCGGTCCCGATCAGCGGCCAAGGCGCGGGCGGTGGAGCCGAGTTCGTCGGTCGGTCGTCGGTCATGTGTCACCCCTTCCGGCGCCCACCGTAGGGCATCGGCGTCCGGCGACGGCCAGGGGGGCGGCGACGAGGAGTCCGCCTTCCGGTACCCCTCGCGGGACCACTGCCCCGGCGCGGTCCTGAGCTGCCGCGGCCGCGCCCGCGCCCGGTGGTCGGCGGGACCGCCCCCGGCCGCCCGCCGGACCGACCGGCCGCCGCCGTACGGCCCGGAACCGGGCCCGGCTACCCTGGGCCGGAACCGAACGGGTGGAGGTGGGGGGCATGAAGCCCTTGCGCAGGGCTGTCCTGGCGGCGGCCGCCGTGCCGCTGCTGGCGCTGACGGCGTGCCAGAGCGGCGGTACGGGGACGGGGGAGGCCACCCCGTCGGCGGGTGCCACGACGGGCACCGGCGGGCCGACGGCCGAGGTGCGGTTCCCGGAGAAGGTGCTCCTCGACACGCTGCCCACCGCGACCGAGGTCGGCGGGCTGGTCCTCTCGGTGAGCACGCACGCCGGGACGCCGGACGAGCGCTGCGTCCTGGTCACCGTCGGCGCGGACGGCGCGGCGCGGAAGGTGCGCAGCTTCGCGGTCAGCAACGGGCTCGCCAAGCCGCCGACCAACATCCGCGGCTGTGCGACCCCGGCCGGCTTCACCGCCGGCTTCGCCGGGATGGTCGGCACCGCGCAGTACGGCTTCCAGGACGCGGACCACCCCGGTGAGCCCCGCGTCTCCGTGCTCGGCCAGGGCGGCCCGGCCGACCTCAAGGACATCTCCGGCCTGCCCGCCGCCGGTGCGGGCACCCGCCAGAGCGCCCCGGTCGTCGACCCGGTGAGCGGCGAGGTCGTGCACTGGACCGAGTCGAGCGGTCCGGCGGCCGACGGGCGCCTGCGGGCCGTCCGGCCGGACGGCACCGGGGAGCACCCGGTCGAGGGGATCGGCGTGCGCGCCCCCGAGGCGCTCGCCTTCCTCGGCGGCCGGGTGGTGTCGGCGCAGGTGGCGAAGCGGGCGGTGGCCAACGGCGACGGCTCGCTGACGGTCGCCGCGGACGACCGGCGGACCGTCCGGGTCGGCCCGGTGGCCACGCTCGCCGCCAACCCGGTCGCGGAGGTCAGCGGCGGAGTGCTCAACCCCAAGGCGCTGGTGGGCGACCGCCAGGTGCTCAGCGCCGACGGGCGCGAACTCGCGCTGGCCACCGTGGACACCGCCGACCCGGCCCACCCGCGGATCGCGCTCAAGCCGCTCGCCACCATCCCCGAGCAGTTCTGGGGGCCCGCCGTCCAGGAGGAGGCGTTCGTGGTCGACCGCGCCGCCAACGCGGCGTACACCACCGTCCAGCACGGCTCGGAGGACCAGGGGCAGCGGGTGCTGGTCCTGCGGGTCGACCTCGCCACCGGCGCGGTGAGCGCGGTGGCGATGCTGCTGACCGACGGTGGGCGGGTGATGCCGCTCGCCGTCGTGGCGTAGCGGCACCACGCGCCCCCGGCACCACGCGCCCCCGGCACCACGCGAACCCCGGCGCCCGGGCCTACTCGGCCGGGCGCCGGAACAGGGCGCTCAGCAGCACCGGGATGCCGAAGAGCGGCGACTCGGGCCCGTGCGGCACCATCGGGCGGATCTCGATCTCGGTGAACTCCGAGAAAAGGTGGCGCAGTTCGTCCGGGGTGTAGGCGAGGCCGCCGTCCAGCCGGCCGTTGCGGTAGAGCTCCCGGTCGGGGAGTTCGGAGCCCATGGCGCCGGCCGCGAAGGCGTTCACGACGAGGTGCCCGCCGGGCTTCAACACCCGTTCCAGGAGGGCGAGGTAGCTGATCCGCCGATGCGGCGGGAGGTGGTGCAGGCAGCCCGAGTCGTACACCAGGTCGTACTGCCGGTGCGGGAGTTCGACGGTGAAGATGTTGCCGCAGTGGAAGCGCACGTCGGCGCCGGCCTCGCGGGCCCGTTCGCCGGCCCAGGCGACGGCGGTGGGGGAGAGGTCGACGGCGTCCACCTCGAAGCCCTGCGAGGCGAGGTGGATGGCGTTGCGTCCCGGGCCGGCGCCGAGGTCCAGGGCACGGCCGGGGGTGAGCAGGCCGCGGTCCAGGTAGGAGACGAGGTTCTCGTCGGGCTTGGGGACGAAGAAGGGGCGCGGCGCGGAGCGGTCCGCGTAGAACTGGTCCCACCAGTCGCGGGCCTGGTCCGTCCACCGGTCGGCGGCGGGGAGGAAGAGCTGGTCCAGCAGGTCCAGGACGTCGTCGGTGGTGCGGATGTCGCGGTGCATCTGGTCCTCTCCACGGGCGGACGCGGGGCCGTCCGGTCCCCTCGATTCTAGTCGCCGGAAGAGAGAAAGTGGCTGGTGAGAGGCCATTTCCCGGCCGGTGGAGGCCGTGCCGGAAGCCCGCCGGGGCGGCCCCGACGGCCCGTCGGACGGCTCTGGCCCCACCCCTCGCGGCCCGCCGCGTCCGCCCGCCGGGGGTGCCTCCGGCGGCCGTCGAGGGGGCGTGGGGAGCTCGGCGGAGGGGGCCGTTTCCCCAGCAGGAGGTAAAGCTTTCCGGGCCGTCACCGGCCGCCGGTCGCCCCGCCGCCGGTCGCCCCGCCGCAGGCGTGGTCGAGCGCGTGGCCGATCGCGGTGGCGACGTCCTCGGCGACCAGGGTGGGCCGGTACGCGTCCTGCGCCCACGGGCGGCCGGCCGACACCCAGACGCTGCCCAGGCCGAGCGCGTGCGCGCCCGCGATGTCGGCGTGCGCCGAGTCGCCGACCATCCAGGCGCCGCCGAGCGGCTGCCCCACCGTCTCGGCCGCGGCCCGGAAGATCTCCGGAGCGGGCTTCTTGTGGCCGACGGCCTCGGAGACCACCCAGCCCTGGACGATCCGGTCGAGCCCGGTACGGCGGATCTTCGCCTCCTGCTGCCCGGTACGGCCGTTGGTGACGATGACGCACGCCCAGCCGTCGGCCCGGGCCCGGGCCAGTGCCCGGCGGGTGGGAGCGGCGACCTCCACGAGGTCGGCTCCACCGTTGTCGAGCAGGGCGTCGACGGCGCGCGCCGGTACCGAACTCCCGTACCGGGCCGCCAGGGCGGCGGCCATCCGGTCCTCCGGGGTGTACCCGCTCGCGTCGAGTTCCGCGATCCAGCCGAGGTCGCTGCCGGGCAGGCCGTGCTCGGCCAGGAACGCCCGGGCGGAGGCCAGGAAGGCGGCATCACGGTCGATCAGGGTGTTGTCGAGGTCCAGCATCAGCAGCGGCATGACCGGCAGTAGACCACAGGCGTCGCCGGCGACTTCAGGGCCGGACGGGCAGCTCACCGCTGTGCAGGGCGGTCAGGAAGGAGCACCAGGCGTCGGCGGTGAAGGTGAGGGAGGGGCCGTACGGGTCCTTGCTGTCCCGCACCGGCACCGCACCGGGGGCACCGTCCGCGACCTCCACGCAGTTCCCGCCCTCGCTGCCGCTGAAGCTGCTCTTGCGCCACACCAGGTCAGTCGTCATTTCCGTACCCCTCCGCGACGAGATCGTGCATCCAGGACAGGGACTCCTCGGCGTTCATGGCGGTCGACGCGAGCTGGTCGAACACGAGCACATGACGCGCGATGTCCGACTCCTTCTCCAGGTAGAGGCTGCTCGTCAATGCCTCGACATAGACGATGTCGCCCGGTACGTCGGCGAAGGAGAGAATGTGGAAGGCCATGCTCATGGCGGGGTGCGTTCCGGTGCTGAAGGGAAGCACCTGGATCGTGACGCTGGGCTTGTGCGCCAACTCGGCGAGATGGCGCACCTGGGCGCGCATGACCTCTGCCCCGCCGACCGCGCGGCGCAGGGCGGACTCGTTGAGGACCGCCTGGACGACCGGCGGATCGGCGCGCTGGAAGACCTCCTGGCGCTGGATCCGGAGTCTGACCCGGCGTTCGATCTCACCGTGCCCCTGCTCCGACGGCGAGATCCGGAACATGGCGCGGGCGTAGTCCGGCGTCTGCAGCAGCCCGGGGATCAACTCGGTCTCGTAGGCGCGTATGCGGGCGGCATCGGCCTCCAGCCCGACGTAGGTCTGGAACCAGTCGGGGAGGGCGTCCCCGTAGTCGTGCCACCAACCCCGCTGGGTGCTGCGGCGGGTCAGTGAGATGAACTGCCGCCGCTCGAAATCGTCCCGGACGCCGTACAGTTCGAGCAGTGCGCGGACGTCCGATTCCTTCAGGGTGGTCTGGCCCGATTCGATGCGCGAGACCTTTGCGGCGCTGAATCCCAGGGTGTCGGCGACGGTTTTCGCCTGCAGCCCGGTCTGCTCGCGCAGGCGGCGGAACTCGGATCCGAGCCTACGCCGGAGCACGGTCGGGCTGTCCACTCTGGCCGCTCCTTGTCAGTTGACGTCGAGTCACAGTCTGCCACCTCCTCTCGTGATCACAAGAGTCTTACCAGTCCGCGCAATTCCATGCGTGCGAATGTGCGGAAGGCTCGGGGTTCGGCGGAATTCCGGCGGGAGTGATGCCGGTGAATAGCCGGAATGCCGGGGTGGTGGTCGTGCCGGGAGTGGGAAGTCGGCCGGCCCGGATATTCACTCCGCACGCGACCCGTCCGTGGCGGCCTGGCACGCGGGCGTCCGACCGTCTAGACAGGAGGGGTGAACAGAGAGACTCCCGGCCGTGTGGTGGCCGTCGGATCGGTGAACGCCGACCGGATCCTGCGCTGTCCCGTCCTGCCCGCGCCCGGTGAGACGGTGCTGGTGACCTCCGTCGACGAGGGCTTCGGGGGCAAGGGTGCCAACCAGGCGGTCGCCGCCGCCGCGCTGGGGGCCGCCACCCACCTGGTCGCGAGGGTCGGCGCGGACGACGCCGGCCGCCGGGCACTCGCCGAGCTGCGGCGCCGCGTGGTCGGCACCGGCACGGTGGGCACCGAGGGCGCGGCCGCGACGGGGCAGGCCCTGGTCATGGTGGATCCCGGCGGGGAGAACAGCATCCTGGTGCTGCCGGGCGCGAACGCGCTGCTCTCGGCCGGGCACGTCACCGACGCCCTCGCCGCGCTGCGGCTGCGCGCCGGCGACGTGGTGCTGACCAGCGGCGAAGTCCCGCCGCCGTGCCTCGAAGCGGCGGCCGCGGCCGTCGCCGCGGTGCCGGGTGCGCGATGGGTGCACAACGCCGCGCCGGCCGGGACGCTCCCGGCCGGGGCGGCCGGACCGGGCACCCTGCTCGTCGCCAACGCGGTCGAGGCCCGGCAGCTCACCGGCGACGACGATCCGGCCGGGGCGGCCCGGGCGCTGGCGGCGCTCGGCGGGGCCGCGGTGGTCACCCTCGGCGGCGACGGCGCGCTGGTCGCCGAGGACGGCCGCGGCGAACGCGTGACGGCGCCGCCGGTGGCCGTCGTCGACAGCACCGGCGCCGGTGACGTCTTCTGCGGCGCGCTCGCCGCCGAACTCGCCCGCGGCCTCCCGCTCGCCCGGGCGGCGGCCACCGCGGTGGCCGCCGGGGCCTTCGCCGTCACCGCGCTCGGCGCCCGCGGCGCCGTGCCGGGCCGCGCCGACCTGGAGCGGTTGCTCGGAGGGTGAGGCCCGGGCCGTTCGCCGTCACGGCGCCCGGTGCGGCCGCCCTCGGCGTGCGTAGTGGGAGCGCGGTCAGTCGTCGGTGCCCGGTTCGGGGCCGGTGGCCGGGTCGCGGGTGAGCAGGTAGCGCGCGCCCGGGCCGGCCGCGGCGGCACGGTCGGCGGCGTTGTACAGGGCGCAGCGGGAGAGCGAGAGGCAGCCGCAGCCGATGCAGCCGGTGAGCTTGGCCCTGAGTCGCTCCAGCTCGGCGATCTGCTCGTCGATCCGGTTCTGCCAGGACCGGGCGACGCCGTCCCACTCGGTGCCGGTGGGGGCGCGGTGCTCGGGGAGCCGGTCCAGGGCGACCCTGGCCTCGTCGAGGGAGAGGCCGACGCGCTGGGCGGCGCGGACGAACGCGATCCGGCGCAGCGTGCCGCGGGTGAAGCGGCGCTGGCCGCCGGTGGTGCGGGTGGCGTGGATCAGTTCGAGCTTCTCGTAGTAGCGCAGCGCGGAGGTGGCGAGGCCGCTGCGTTCGGAGAGCTGGCCGATGGTGAGCAGGTCGTGCCGGCTCGGTCCGGTGGAGGCTCCGGAGTTCTCGCCGCGGGCGGATGCGGGGGCGGTCATGCCGCTCACTGTAGCCGCTTGACTTCAAGCTGACTTCAAGTTGCAGGATCGTGGGCATGACGACGAACACCGCCACCGCGGCCGGCTTCGAGCAACTCCCGGACCTGATCGGGCGGATGACCGGCGCCGAGAAGCACGGCCCGGCCGCCACCTCCACCCTGGACGTGCTCTGGGTGCTGTACGACCGCGTCCTGCGGGTCACCCCGGGCACCGCGGAGGACCGGGAGCGGGACCGCTTCCTGCTCTCCAAGGGCCACGGCCCGATGGCGTACTACGCGGTGCTGGCGGCGAAGGGCTTCATCGACCCGGAGCTGCTCCCGAGCTTCGGCGCCTACGACTCGCCGCTCGGCCACCACCCGGACCGCCTGCTGATCCCCGGGGTGGAGATCAGTTCCGGCTCGCTCGGGCACGGTCTGCCGCTGGCGGTCGGGACCGCGCTCGGGCTGCGCGCCCAGGGGCTCGACGACCCGGCGGTCTGGGTCCTGCTCGGGGACGCGGAGTTCGACGAGGGCTCGAACCACGAGGCGCTGGCCTTCGCCGGCGCGTACGGGCTGGACCGGCTGCACGTCGTCGTCATCGACAACTCCTCGGCCACGCACGGGTGGCGGGGCGGCATCGCGGCGCGCTTCGCGGGCGAGGGCTGGTCGGCCGAGACCGTGGACGGGCGCGACCACGAGGCGCTGTACGCGGCGTTCACCGCCGAGCACCCGGGGCGCCCGCGCGTCGTGGTGGCCCGGGTGGAGCCGAAGAACCCCTGAGCGCCGCGTCCGTCCGCCGCCCCGACAAGACCTCTCACCAGTAAGGGACTTCACCTCCATGGACACCATGCGCGAGCGCTTCGTCGACGTGACCGCCCGGCTGCTCGACGACGACCCGCGGCTGGCCGTCGTGCTGGCCGACATCAGCGCCTCGGGCTTCGCCACCGCCGCCGAGCGCCACCCCGACCGGGTGGTCAACGTGGGCATCCGCGAGCAGCTGCTGATCGGCGCGGCCGGCGGACTGGCGCTCACCGGGATGCGGCCGATCGCCCACACCTTCGCCAGCTTCCTGATCGAACGCCCCTTCGAGCAGGTCAAGTTGGACCTCGTCCACCAGGGCGTCGGCGCGGTGCTGGTGAGCGCCGTCGGCTCCTACGACTGGCCCGCCGGCGGCCGGACCCACATGTCGCCGGGCGACGTCGCGCTGCTGGACACCCTGCCGGACTGGACGGTCCACGTCCCGGGGCACCCCGACGAGGCGGAGCGGTTGCTGCGGCACGCGGTGGCCGACGGCGACCGCAATGTGTACGTGCGGCTGTCCGAGCACCGCAACGCCTCGGCGGTACCGGTCGAGGCGGGGCGGTTCACCGTCCTGCGCCGGGGCGCCAAGGGCGTGGTGCTCGCGGTCGGCCCGATGCTGGACGCCGTGCTGGCGGCCACCGAGGGGCTGGACGTCTCGGTGCTGTACGCGGCCACCGTGCGGCCGTTCGACGCGGCCGGGCTCCGGGCGGTGGTCGGCGGACGCGCGGACGTGGTGGTGGTCGAGCCCTACCTGGCCGGGACGTCCGCCGGGGAGGTGCACGCGGCGCTGGCGGACCGGGCGCACCGGGTGCTCGCCCTCGGGGTGCCGCGCGCGGAGCACCGGCACTACGGCTCGATGGCCGAGCACCTGGCCGCCTACGGCCTGGACGCGCCCGGGCTGCGGGAGCGGATCGGCACCTTCCTCTGGTGATCCGGCGGGCGGACCGAGGCGCGGGCCGGCCCCGGCCGCGCCGCTCACAGCCGGACGACCGCGACGGAGTCCGGCCCCAGCCGCACCGCCGTCCCGTCGAGCGCGCACTCGCCGAAGGACGCCACCACCTCCCGCCCCGGCCCCCCGAGCGGCAGCGCGGCGGGGGCGCCGCCCAGGTTGACCGCCACCCGGTGGGCCCCCCGGTGCAGCACCAGCCACCGGGCCGCCTCGTCGTACTCGGTCCGGACGGCCGCGAGGTCCGGGTCGGAGAGCTCCGGCCGGGTGCGCCGCAGCCGGATCAGCGTCCGGTACCAGGTGAGCAGTTCGGCGTGCGGGGCGCGCCCCGGCTCGGTCCAGTCGAGGACGGAGCGCAGCACGGTGGCCGGCTCCTGCGGGTCCGGCACCGCGTCGGCCCGCCAGCCGTGCTCGGCGAACTCCCGCCGCCGGCCCTGGCGGACGGCCTCGGCCAGGTTCGGGTCGGTGTGGTCGGTGAAGTACTGCCACGGGGTGGCCGCGCCCCACTCCTCGCCCATGAACAGCATCGGGGTGAACGGCGAGGCGAGCACCAGGGCGGCCCCGCAGGCGAGCCGCCCGGGGGAGAGACCGGGGGAGAGCCGGTCGCCGAGGGCCCGGTTGCCGATCTGGTCGTGGGTCTGCAGGTAACCGAGCAGCCGGTGGCCGTGCGCGGGCGGGAAGGGCCGGCCGTGGCTGCGCTCCCGGAACGAGGACCAGGTGCCGTCGTGGAAGAAGCCGCGGGTGAGCGTCCGGGCCACGGCGGCCAGCGGGGCGCGGGCGAAGTCCCCGTAGTAGCCCTGGGACTCGCCGGTGAGCGCGGTGTGCAGCGCGTGGTGGAAGTCGTCGCTCCACTGGGCGGTGAGGCCCTGGCCGCCGGCCTCGCGGGGGGTGGTGGTGCGGGGGGAGTTGAGGTCGGACTCGGCGACCAGGAACAGCGGCCGGTTGGTGGCGGTCGCCAACCGGTCCACCTCGCAGGAGAGTTCCTCCAGGAAGTGGACGGCGCGGTCGTCCGCGAGGGCGTGCACGGCGTCCAGCCGCAGGCCGTCGATCCGGTAGTCGCGCAGCCAGGCCAGCGCGCTGCCGATCAGGTACCGGCGCACCTCGTCCGAGCCGGGGGCGTCCAGGTTGACCGCCGAGCCCCACGGCGTGTGGTGCCGGTCGGTGAAGTACGGCCCGAAGGCGGGCAGGTGGTTGCCGGACGGGCCGAGGTGGTTGTGCACCACGTCCAGCACGACGCCGAGGCCCTTGCGGTGCGCGGCGTCCACGAAGCGCTTCAGCCCCTCCGGACCGCCGTAGGGCTCGTGCACGGCCCAGAGCGAGACCCCGTCGTAGCCCCAGCCGTGCCGGCCGGGGAACGGGCAGACCGGCAGCAGTTCGACGAAGTCGACACCCAGCTCGACGAGGTGGTCGAGGTGTTCGGCGGCGGCGTCGAAGGTACCGGCGGCCGTGAAGGTGCCGACGTGCAGTTCGTACAGCACGGCGCCGGGCAGCGGGCGGCCGCGCCAGCCGGTCTGCGACCAGCGGAACGCGGCGTGGTCGACGGACCGGCTGGGCCCGTCCGGTCCGTGCGGCTGCCAGGGCGAGCGAGGGTCGGGCAACGGGCGGCCGCCGTCCAGCCGGAACGCGTAGTCCCCGGCCGGCGCCGGCCCGTGCCACCAGCCGGGCCGGCCGTCGTCCCGGGCCAGCGGGTGCCGCGCGCCGTCGACCTCCACCTCGACCCGTTCGGTGGCCGCCGGGGCCCACACCCCGTAGGTCCGGACCTCGTGCGTCGTCACGCCTCGCCCCTCCTGGTCAGCAGCGCCACGGGCTGCGCGGTCAGCAGCTCCGCCACCGGTACCGGGCCGGCCGGGTGGCGGTGCCCGGTCAGTTCGTCCGTCCACGCGCCGCCGGCCGGCAGGTCCAGCGCGGTGTCCTGCCAGCCGCCGGCCCGGGCGAGCCCGTACGGCAGCCGGGTCACCGCCGTGATCACGTCGTCGCCGCGGGCGAAGGCGAGCAGGTGGTCGGCGGCCGGGCCCCGGGCGGCCAGCGGCCGGTAGGCGCCCAGCGGCCGGCGGCGGCGCAGGTGCAGCGCCGTCGCGGTCAGGTGCAGCTTCTCCCGGGCGAGGTCGCCCGCCCGGGGGGTGGCCGAGTCGGTGAGCCGGACGGCGAGCGCGCCGAGGTCCACCACGCCCCGGTTGTCCGGGTCGACCAGGGTGTACAGCGGCTCCTCGCTGCCCTGGTAGAGGTCCGGCACGCCGGGCACGGTCAGGTGCAGCAGGGCGGCGGAGAGGGTGTTGGCCCGGGCGTGGGGCGCGAGGGCCCGGACGAAGCCCTCGATCCGCGGGAGCAGCCCCGGGTTGGCGTAGGCGGCCCGGGCCCGGTCGGCCAGGGCCTGCTCGAAGCGGGCGTCGGGGGCCGTCCAGGAGGTCCGCAGCTTGGCCTCGCGGGCGGCCTTGAGCAGCGCGGGGACGAGCCGGTCCGGCGTGATCGGCCAGGCCGCGACCAGCGTCTGCCAGAGCAGCCAGTCGCTGTTCGGGTCGCCGCCCGGGCCGGCGGCGGTGGACCAGGCGGCGGCCTCGTCGGCCCAGGCCCGCGGCTGCTCGGCGAGCACGGCGAGGCGGGCGCGGGCGTCGGCGCTGCGCTTGGTGTCGTGGGTGGAGAGCACCGTCATGGTGGCCGGCCAGTGCTCCTCGACGTATCGGCACCAGGCGTGGAACGCGGCGGGCGGGAGCCCGGGCCGGGCCGGCTCGCCGCCGACCTCGTTCAGCGCGAGCAGCGCGTTCCACCGGTAGAAGGCGGTGTCCTCGACGCCCTTGGCGGCGACGGCGGCGGCGGTCTGCGCGAAGCGGGCGCAGAACTCGTCCTTCTCGGGCCCGCTGCCGAGCCGCCCGAGGGCGAGGTCGGCGACCAGCCGCCCGGTGGCGTCCTCGGAGCCGTCGAGGGCCGCCCGCACCTGCTCCTCGGAGACCGCCGGGGCGGGCTCGCCGGGCCGGACGTACGGGCGGTACGCGGGGTAGCCGGTGAGCACCCGCCGCAGGGCGTCCCGCAGCTGCCAGGGCGCGTGGTCGGCGTGGGCGGGTTCGGCGGCGCCGATCCGCACGGCGAGCCGGACCAGCCGCTCGACCTCGGCGGCCAGCTCGCCGCGCGGGCCGGTCATGTCGGCCCGCCCGCGCCGGGCGGCGGCGACGGCCGGGTGCGGGTCGGCGCACGGCTCCCCGCCGGACCCGGCCCCGCTGACCGCGTGCTCGTAGGCGCCGGCCAGCCGGCAGGCGCCGGCGTGGTCGGTGAGCACGCCGTCGATGCGGCGCAGCGCGTCGTACCCGGTGGTGCCGGCGCACGGCCAGTCCCCGGGGAGGCGCTCCTCACCGGTGAGGATCTTCTCCACGACCGTGTAGGCGCCGCCGGTGGCCCCGGCGAGCCGGCGCAGGTAGCCGCGCGGGTCGGCCAGGCCGTCCGGGTGGTCGATCCGGAACCCGTCCAGGACGCCCTCGCGGTGCAGCCGCAGCAGCACGCCGTGGGTCGCCTCGAACACCTCGGGGACTTCGACCCGGACGGCGATCAGCTCGTTGACGGTGAAGAACCGCCGGTAGTTCAGCTCGGTGCGGGCCAGCCGCCACCAGGCGAGCCGGTACCACTGCCGGCTGAGCAGCTCGGGGAGCGGGAGGCCGGCGGTGCCGGGCCGCAGCGGGAGGGCGTGGTCGTGGTAGCGGAGCTCCTCGCCGTCGACCACGAGGTCGCCGAGGACGGCCCCGAGCCGGTCGCCGAGCAGCGGCAGCAGCACCCGGCCGCGGCCGGGGGAGTCCGGGGGGCCCGGCTGGGCGGTCCAGTCGATGTCGAACCAGGGTGCGTACGGCGAGTCGGGGCCGTCCCGCAGGACGTGCCAGAGCGGCCGGTTGAGCCGTTCGGGGACGGGGACGGCCATGTGGTTGGGCACCACGTCGGCGAGCAGCCGCAGGCCGTGCCGGTGGGCTTCGGCGGCCAGCGCGCGCAACGCCGGTTCGCCGCCGAGCTGGGCGCTGATCCGGCCGTGGTCGACGGTGTCGTAGCCGTGGGTGGATCCGGGGGCGGCCTCCAGCAGCGGGGACAGGTGGAGGTGGGAGACGCCGAGGGCGGCGAGGTAGGGCACCGCGGCGGTGGCGTCGTGGAGGGTGAAGCCGGGCTGCAGCTGGAGGCGGTAGGTGGCGGACGGTACTGCGGCCGGGCGGGGCTGGGCGGGCTCGGCGGCGTAGGTCATGTGTCCATGACTACCCGTGCGAGCCCGCGGCCAAGACCCGTTGCTGATCCGAACAGGTGAACGTGGTGACCGCGGCACGCCGTGGGGCCCGTCCGCGGACCCCGAGCGCCGCCCCGCGGCCGGGCGTCCGGCGCCCGGCCTAGGCCGGCCGCTGGAGCACCATCAGCGAGCGGTCGACGAGCGAGAGCGCGTCCCCTGCCTTGACCCGGGCGCCGGCGCCGGGGGCGGGCAGCCGGGGCTGGGCGGTGTCGACCACGACCTGCCACTCCTGGCCGTGGTCGGCCGGGACGGTGAACTCCAGCGGTTCGAAGTGGGCGTTGAACATCAGCAGGAAGGAGTCGTCGACGATCCGCCCGCCGCGCCGGTCCGGCTCCGAGATGGCGTAGCCGTTGAGGAAGACGGTGAGCGACTTCGCGTAGCTGGCACCCCAGTTGCGCTTGGTCATCTCCTCCCCGCCGGGGGTGAACCAGGCGATGTCGGTGAGGTCCTCGTAGAGGCCGTTGGCCGGGCGGCCCGAGACCGGGCGGCCGTGGAAGAAGCGGCGCCGCCGGAAGACGGGGTGGTCGCGGCGGAGCCAGATCATGCCCTGGGTGAATTCGAGCAGCCGGGACTCGGGGCCGTCGCCCTCGGGCCAGTGCACCCAGGCGAGTTCGTTGTCCTGGCAGTAGGCGTTGTTGTTGCCCTCCTGGGTGCGGCCGAGCTCGTCGCCGTGCGAGAGCATCGGCACGCCCTGGGAGAGCATCAGGGTGGCGATCAGGTTCCGCTGCTGGCGGGCGCGCAGTTCCTCGATGGCCGGGTCGGTGCTCGGGCCCTCGGCGCCGCAGTTCCAGGAGCGGTTGAAGGATTCGCCGTCCCGGTTGTCCTCGCCGTTGGCCTCGTTGTGCTTGTCGTTGTAGGAGACCAGGTCGCGCAGGGTGAAGCCGTCGTGGCAGGTGACGAAGTTGATCGAGGCGATCGGGCGGCGGCCGTCGTCCTGGTAGAGGTCGGAGGAGCCGGTGAGCCGGGAGCCGAACTCGGCGAGCGTGGCGTTCTCGCCGCGCCACAGGTCGCGCACGGTGTCCCGGTACATGCCGTTCCACTCCGTCCACAGCGGAGGGAAGTTGCCCACCTGGTAGCCGCCCTCGCCGAGGTCCCACGGCTCGGCGATCAGCTTGGCCTGGGAGACCACCGGGTCCTGCTGGACGAGGTCGAAGAACGAGGAGAGCCGGTCCACCTCGTGGAACTGCCGGGCCAGCGTGGCGGCGAGGTCGAAGCGGAAGCCGTCGACGTGCATCTCGGTGACCCAGTAGCGCAGCGAGTCCATGATCAGCTGGAGGACGTGCGGGCTGCGCATCAGCAGGCTGTTGCCGGTGCCCGTGGTGTCCTCGTAGAACCGCTGGTCCTGGGCGAGCCGGTAGTAGGAGACGTTGTCCAGGCCGCGCAGCGAGAGGGTGGGCCCGAGGTGGTTGCCCTCGGCGGTGTGGTTGTAGACGACGTCCAGGATCACCTCGATGCCGGCCGCGTGCAGCGCCTTCACCATCGACTTGAACTCCTGCACCTGCTGGCCTCTGTCCCCGGTGGAGGAGTAGGAGGAGTGCGGGGCGAAGAAGCCGACCGTGTTGTAGCCCCAGTAGTTGGCCAGGCCGAGGTCGCGCAGCCGGTGGTCGCGGACGAACTGGTGCACCGGCATCAGCTCGATCGCGGTGACGCCGAGCTTGGCCAGGTGCTCGATCACCGCCGGGTGGGCCAGCCCCGCGTAGGTGCCGCGGATCTCCTCGGGGATGCCGGGGTGGAGCTTGGTGAGGCCCTTCACATGGGCCTCGTAGACCACCGTGCGGTGGTAGTCCGTGCGCGGCGGCCGGTCGGTGCCCCAGTCGAAGTACGGATTGACGACCACCGAGTGCATGGTGTGCGGGGCGGAGTCGAGGTCGTTGCGGCGCTCGGGCGCGCCGAAGTGGTAGCCGTAGACCGACTCGTCCCAGTCGATGTTCCCGCTCATCGCCTTGGCGTACGGGTCCAGCAGCAGTTTGGCGCTGTTGTGCCGCTGGCCGAGGCCCGGGTTGTACGGTCCGTGGACGCGGAAGCCGTACCGCCGGCCGGGCTGGACCCCGGGGAGGTAGGCGTGCCGGACGAAGGCGTCCGTCTCGCGCAGCTCGACGGCCGTCTCCGACCCGTCCTCGTCGAGCAGGCAGAGCTCGATGCGGTCGGCGCTCTCGGAGAACACCGCGAAGTTGGTACCGGCCCCGTCGAAGGTGGCACCGAGGGGGTAGGGCTTCCCTGGCCAGACCTGCATGAGTCCTCAACTTCCTTGTGTCGAAGGGAAACTGACAGGTAGTCCGACTATCAGCCCGGACCCCGACGCTCTCTTCCCGGCTGGGCGGCCGGGCATGTGCGACGGTCGCGCGCCGTGACGCACGGCACAGTCCGCATACTCCCCGACGCCGCCCCCGAGGGCGGGGCCATTCGCCGCGTGTTCGCCCGAACGGGTGTCCGCCGGGTACCCCCGGGGCCGCCGGGACGCACGGGGCGGCCGGGGCGCACGCGCCCCCCTCGGCCAACCGGCTGCGGGCGCCTCGCGGCGGGCAGTACCCTTGATCGTCCGGCCGCTTCCCGCGCCGTGGCGATCCATCAGGGAGTGCGGCGCCGGCGGACGCGGCAGGACCGGCAGCACCCGACAGAAGACCCGACAGACGATCCGGCAGACCACCGGCTCCGGCAGCAACCAGGTGAGGTGGCGCATGGTGTACCCCGCCGGCGGCCGTGGCGGTGGGCCCGGCGGCCCCGACCGGGGCGGCGCCCGCAGCGAGGCCCCGACGGTCGTCATGCGCCCCGCCATGACCGGCCGGGCCGTGGTGCCGGCCCAGGGCGGCCCGGTCGAGATACCGGCCCTCGCCTGGTCCGGCGCCGAGTGGGAGGACGCCTACCAGCGGGTCCGGCTGGCCGGGCGGGCGTACGTCTGGCTCAACCTGGTCGAGCAGCGGCTGCGCTCCCTCGTCGACGAGGTGCTCTACCCCATCTACGCGCCCGCCCACGGCGAGGACTGGGTGACGGCCGCGGCCGGCCCGGCCGGCGAGGAGTGGGCCCACCGGGCCGGCGCCGTCCGCGAGGTCAGCCGCCGCAAGGGCTACCTGCTCGACCCGGCCGACGACGACCCGCTGGTCTTCCTCACCCTGCCCCAGCTGCGCGAGCTGATGGTCCAGCACTGGCCCTGCTTCGACCCCTACCTGGCCGACCGCCGGGAGATCGAGCTGGCGCTGGACGAACTGGAGGTGGCCCGGCACGTCGTCTCCCGCAACCGCGTCCTGACCCCGACCGTGCTCGCCCAGACCGAACGCGCCGCCGCCCGGCTGCTCGCCGTGCTGGACGGCGGCACCGGCGGCGTCCCCGCCGACGTCGTCGAGTCCCTGGTGGCCGGCCGGTACGCGGACGTGGTCGCGGTGCACGCCGACCGGGTCCGGCTCCAGCGCGACCTGCCGGTGGAGGACCTGCTGGACGGCGCCCGGCGGCTGGACGCGCTCGGCATCGGCCTCGGCATGCTCTGCCAGAACTACACCGGCAAGCGCCTGGTCCGCCTCGCCACCGACGGCTGCCGGGTCCGGCTGCTCTTCCTCAACCCGGCGAGCAGCGCCGTCCGCCGCCGGGAACGCGAACTGGGCCTCGGCCGCGGCGAGCTGGCCCGTTCGATCGAGATGAACATCATGCACGTGCGCCGGGTCCGGGCCCGGTTGCGCGACCAGGGCGGCTTCGAGATCCGGGTCTTCGACGAGACCCCGCGCTTCACCGCCTACCTGGTCGAGGGCCCGCGCCCGTCCGGCCAGACCGGCGGCCCCCGCCGGCAGACCCGGGACCTCGGGGTGGTCCAGCCCTACCTGCGCCGGGCCCGCGGCATGGAGTCGCCCGCCCTGGTCCTGCGCGGCGGCGCCGGCCAGCAGCCGGGCGGCACCGACGCCGGGCTGCTGGAGGTCTACCGCGAGGAGTTCGAGGGCATCTGGGGGGACTCCCGGCCGGTCTCCTGAGCGGCCGGCGGGCCGGTTGGCGCGCAGGGGCCGCCGCGAAACCGGCTGGCCCGGCCGGCCGGGCCGCTGGAAGACTGCCCCGGTGACCACCACCCCCGCCTGGACGAAGCGCCCCGCCACGACCGCCGACCTCGAACCCCTGGTCGAGCTGCGCGCCGTGGTGCTGCGCCCCGACCTCGAACGGCTCGGCCGCTACGACGAGCACCGGGTCCGGCGGCGGCTGCGCGACTCCTTCTCCACCCGCTGGACGTCGGCCGTGCTGGTCGACGGCGCCCTCGCCGGCTGCGTCACCGTCCGCCCCGACGGGTTGGGCGGGCGGCTGCTGGAGCACTTCTACCTCGCCCCGGAGCTCCAGGGCCGGGGCGTCGGCTCCGGCGTCCTGCGGTCCGTCCTGGCCGAGGCCGACGCCGCCGGCGAGCCGGTGCGGCTCGACGTCCTCCGGGGCAGCCCCGCCCGCCGCCTCTACGAGCGGCACGGCTTCACCCTGGTCTCCGAGGACCCGGTCGACGTCCGGCTGCTCCGCCGGCCCGTCGGCTCGCCCGCCGCCGCCCGGCTGCGGGACCGGGCCCTGCTCTGGACCATCGGTGAGCTGCGGGCCCGCGAGGTGGTGGAGGCGGCCTGCGGGGCCCTGGCCGCCGGGCTCGACACCCCGGCCCTGCGGACCCTCGCCGCCCGCACCTACGGGGAGGCGGACGCCTCGGTCGCCGAGCTGCTGGCGCCGGCGCTCGCGGAGCTCGGACTCGACCTCCCGCCGGTCGACAGCCGCTCCGCCCAGCGGGCGGGGCTGGTGGCGCTGGCCGCCCGGCTGCTGACCGGCGAGCTGACGCCGAGGGAGCTGGCGCACGCGGCGCACCGGCGGTGGGGGCACGAGGACGGGCCGGCCGAGGCGCTCGCCCTCCTCGACGACGACTACGACCTGCTCGGCCGCAGCACCCGGACGCCCGGCGAACTCGACGAGGAGGTGTGGGCCGAGGCCCGCCGGCTGACCGCGCACGCGGGGGCCGGGGCCGGGGCGGCGGCCGGGGCGTCGGCCGCGGCGGCGAACTGACCCGCGGGCGCCGGGCGTCCCGCCACCACCGCCGAAGCGCCGCCGCCGCGTCGGTCCCGGCGGGCTGTCGACCGGCCCTGGGCCAGGGGCGGAGCCGTCATGGCCCGCGTCGGTCAGCGGCGGTCCGGACCGGTCGCCGGGCCACTCGCGGCGGGCCACCGCCGCTGGGCACTTCGCCGGTCTCCACCGGGCCCGGGACGGTGCCGGCGGGCCGGGCCGGAGCCTGCCCGGCGGGGCCCGGGGGCGGTGCCCGACCGCCCCACCGGCGGCGTTGTCGGTGGCCCGGGCGATGATAGGGGCTGTTTCGACCAGCAGGACGGAAGGACGCACCCCTATGAGCTGGTGGCAGCAGCCACTGGTCGGCTTCGACCTGGAGACCACGGGCACCGACCCGACCGTGGACCGCATCGTCACGGCCGCCCTCGTGGACACCGTCGGAGCCCGCCGGCTGAGCGCCACCGGCTGGCTGGTCGACCCGGGCGTCCCGATCCCCGCCGAGGCGGAGGCGATCCACGGCATCGGCGACGAGCTCGTCCGCAGCAAGGGCCGCCCGGCCAAGGCGGCGGTCGACGAGATAGCCACCGCCCTGTGCGAGCGGCTCGCGGCCGGTCACCCGGTGGTCGCCTTCAACGCCCCCTTCGACCTCTCGCTGCTCGACGCCGAGCTGCGCCGCCACGGCCTGGCCCCCTTGGCCGAGCGCCTCGGCGGTCCGGTCGCGCCGGTCCTCGACGCCCTGGTCATCGACCGGGCCGTCGACAAGTACCGCAAGGGCTCGCGCACCCTCCAGCGGGTCTGCGAGGTGTACGGGGTCGAGCTGACCGACGCCCACGAGGCCGGCAGCGACGCCCTCGCCGCCGTCCGGGTCGCCGTCGCCCTCGCGGAGCGGTACCCGGCCGAGGTCGGCGAGGTGCCGCTCGCCGTCCTGCACACCCGCCAGATCGACTGGTACCGGAGCTGGGCGGAGGGCCTGGAGGCCTGGCTCCGCCGCGGCAAGGACCCGCAGGCCGTCATCGACCCGCGCTGGCCCCTGCGCTGAGGGCCTGACCGCCGGAGCACCCGGCCGCGCGGGCCGGGCCGACCGGGCCTCGCGCCGCGTCGGGCACCGGCCGGTCGTGCGGGACGGTGATCAGGTCCGCCGACCGGGTGGCCGGCGGTGGGGAGGCCGTCGCACCCCGTACCCGGTGGTCAACCGCTGTCCGGGCGCGTCGGGTTGATCGGTCGCCCGGTGCGGCCCGGTGATCACCGGCCGGGCTGTCGCGAGGTGTTCGGCCGGTCGGCCGGGTCAGCGCGCGGGGAGGTCGAAGCGGTAGCCCTGGGCGATCAGCCAGGGGAGCAGCTGCTTCAGCGCGGCGACGGTCTGGCTCCGGTCGCCGCCGCCGTCGTGCATCAGGATCACGCCGCCGGGCCGGAGTTGGCTCTGCACGGTGGAGACGATCGAGGCGACGCCCGGGCGGGACCAGTCGCGCGGGTCGACCGACCAGCCGAGCGGGCGCAGGCCCTCGGCCGCGGCGAGGTGCTGGTTGTCGGTAGTGAACCCGCCGCCGGGGGCCCGGAACCAGGCGACCTCGGTGCCCGGCCCGCCGGCCCGCACGATCATGTCCCGGCCGCCGGAGATCTGGGACGCGGCGTTGTCGTGCGAGAGCGGGGCGAACGGCAGCGGGTGGCTCACGGTGTGGTCGCAGAGCCGGTGGCCGGCCGCCCGGATCCGCTTGACCATGGCGGGTTGGGCGGCGGCCTGCTGGCCGATCTGGCAGAACGTCGCCTTGACGCCGTACCGGGCCAGCAGGTCCAGGACCTCGCCGGTGGCGGGGCCCGGCCCGTCGTCGAAGGTGAGCGCCACCGTCCGCCCGCCGGAGGCGGTGGAGCGGACGACCGAGGTGGACACCCCGGTCGCGGGCGGGGCGGGCGGGGCCGGCGGGGCCGGTGTCGTCGTGGGCGGCCGGGCGGCCGGTGCGGTGGACGGGGTCTTGGCGGGCACCGGGGTCTTCGAGGGAGCCGGGGTCCGGGGAGGAGCCGGTGGCTTGGGCGTGGCCGGTCCGCCGGTCGCGGGCTTCGAAGCCGGCACGGCGTCGCCCGGCGGGGTGGCGGCGGGGGCGCTGCCCGACGGCGGGGACGAGGACGGGGAGGAGGACGCCGAAGAGGAGCCGGAGGGGGACCCGGCGGGCGAGGCGGACGGAGCCGGGGCGCCGGTGCCCGACGCGGTGGTGCCCGAGGCGTTCCCCGACGCGGTGGTGTCCGGCTGCGGCTGCAGCGCCCCGTTGGCGGTGCCGCAGGCGGCCAGGGCGAGTGAGGCGACCACCGCCACGCAGCCCGCGAGCAGCCGGCGGCGGCGTCGGACGGAGGGGGAGGGACGCTGCGAGGTGGTGTGCTCCGGCATGGCTGCGGCTCCTGAGGCACTGGGCGGCTACCGGTCCCCGATCAGGGAGACTGTCCGACAAGACGCCCGTCGGACCGCCCCGGTTGCACGCCGGAGCCGCCGATCCCACGCGGAAGACGGCAGGCTCAGAACGGGTACCAGCGCACCCCGGTGGCGCCCTCGCGCAGCGAATCGACCCGCCGGCGGAACTCCGCCAGCGCGGCCGGGTTGCCCGGCGCCTGCTGGGCCACCCAGGAGGCGCTCGCCGTCTCGCGGGCGCCGCGCAGCACCGCGAAGCCCGCCCACTCCCGGACGTCCCAGCCGTACGCCTCGGTGAACGCCCGGTACTCCTCGGCCGGGACGCCGTACCGGTCGTGGCTGAGCGCGAGCACCACCAGGTCGTGCTCGCGCAGGTCGTGCGAGGCGTACTCCAGGTCGAGCAGGACGGGCCCGTCGGCCCCGATGTGGACGTTGCGCGGCAGCGCGTCGCCGTGGATCACGCCGGTCGGCAGCTGCGCGGGCAGGCCGGGCAGCGCGGCGGCGAAGTCGTCGCGGCGGTCCCGGAGGAAGGCGACGTCGGCGGGGTCGACGTGCCCCTCGGCGGAGGCCAGCCAGCGCTCGACAGGGGCGAGGAGGTCCCGGCGGGCGAGCGGGAAGGGCGGCAGCGGCAGCCGGTGGAGGGCGAGCAGCAGCGGCGCGAGGTCCACCGGCCGGGCGGGCCGTTCGGCGGGGGCCAGCCGCTCCCAGAAGGTCACGGGGTGGCCGTCGACGACGTTCGGCTCGGGCGGGACGGCGTCGTACGGGCGGACCACCGGGATGCCCCGGTCGGCCAGCCAGCGGGCGAAGCCGAGCTCCCGCCCGGCCCGGTCGGACAGCTCGGGGCCGCGGCCGACCTTGGCCACCACGGCCGGGTCGCCGAGGTCGAAGACGGCGTTCTCGCCCAGGGCGAGCAGCCGGGCGCCGCCGGGCTCGGGCAGGCCGGCGGACGCGCAGGCCCGGGCGAGCAGCAGCCGGGCGCGGCCCTCGTCGAAGGGGATCATGGGGCTGCTCCGTTCCGCGGGACGCCTGGACGGTGATCATCATGACGCACGCGGGCCGGGCCCCGCGCGACGCGGGGCCCGGTCACGGCCGGCGGCCGGCGGGCGACGGGCGGGTGGCGGCCGGTGGACGGCGGGGTGCCGGCGGTGGTGTCAGACCCCGACCCGGCGGTGCCGGGGCCGCTCGGGTTCGGCCGGCCCGGTGGTGGTTCCGGGGCCGTGGACCGCTGCGCCGACCGGCGGGAGGCTCCCGCCGTGCGAGAGCCCGGGCAGCCACCGCAGCCAGGTCGGCAGGTACCAGGTGCGCTCGCCGAGCAGGGTCATCACCGCGGGCAGCAGCACCGCGCGGACCACCGTCGCGTCGATCAGTACCGCGACGGCGAGGCCGGCGCCCATCTGCTTCATCGCCCGCATGGAGAGGGTGCCGAAGACCGCGAACACCGCGACCATGATCACTACCGCGCTGGTGACCACCCCGGCGGTGCCGGGGCGGCGCAGCCGGCCGAGCAGCGGGACGCGGCCCTTCTCGACCCGGTCGCCCAGCATGGACAGCAGGGCGGGCAGCACGGTGAGCGAGCCGAGCACGGCGGTGACCACGACCACGATGGTGGCGTAGGCCATCGCCTGGAACTCGGCCATGCCGGTGAGGAACATGCCGGCCATCGCGACCACCACGGCGACCCCGGAGACCAGCACGGCCCGGCGGCTGGCGGCGGCGGCGACGGCGTCCAGCACGGCCGTGACGTTCTTCACAGGCACCTCGTCGCCGCCGGCGACGTCGAACCGGACGAGGACGGAGCGGCCGTCCGCCGAGACCGCCCCGGTGTCGTACGGGGAGCGGACGTAGGTGGCCCGGCCGGTGCCGGTCACTCCGGCGAGCACCTGGTCGACGGCGGCACGGAAGGCCGGTGCGTCGGCGGTCGTGGTGGCACCCTGGACCAGCACGGTCTCGCTCGCCGGGGCGGTCAGCCCCGCGTCGTCGAGGATCCGCGCGGCTCGGGAGACCTGGCCGGGAAGGGGCCGTTGAGCAGGCATCCGGCTGGCGGGGGAGTCGTCCGGGGGGTCGGCCACGGGAACGGGGTGGGGTCATCCCTACCGGGGAACCCTGACTTCTCCTCCCTCAGAGTGGGTGCGAACTCCACCCTGAGGGGGAGTGGTCTCCACCCCGAGCACGAGGTGAGAGGGCCGCCCGGCGGGTGAAGATGGTGCGGGGCGGCTGGACGGCGTCCCTGAGGGGGTTGGTCTACGGGGGATATTTGCTTGCCGGTCGGCAAGCAAGTTCTCGTATGATGATGTCCTCATCTCACTTACCTGCCGACCGGCTAGGGGCGGGCCTCGTCGCCATGCCCTGCCCGGTCCTCCGTCGCCCGGAGTCCCGTCCCCCAAGGGCTGGCGGTGAACCATGCCCAGGAGGCATCACGAGCATGTTCCACCGACTCGGACATTTCGTCGTCCGTCGCGCCTGGTGGGTGATCGCGGCATGGGTTGTCGCGATGATCGCGATCGTGGCCGGCGCGCCGACGATCACCGCACAGACCGACGAGGCTTCCTTCCTTCCCAAGCACTACGAGTCCATCCAGGCCTCGGCGCTCCAGGAGAAGGCGTTCCCGGCCAACTTCACGCCCTCCGCGATGGTGCTCTTCGAGCGCAACGACGGCGCCGCGATGAACGACGCCGACAAGGCCGCCATGGCCAAGATCGTCCAGGGTCTCTCGGACAAGAAGATCGCGGACGTCGAGAAGGTCATCCCGGTCAGCGAGCAGACGACGTCCAAGGACGGCAAGTACGCGCTCGCGCCGATAGCCATCGACAAGGCCAAGCAGCAGTCCGAGGACTTCGGCGAGGCCGCCAAGCACCTCCGCGAGGAGGGCAAGTCGCTCACCTCGGGGACCGACCTGAAGTTCCAGCTCGGTGGCGCCGCCGCCCAGGCGCTGGACCAGAAGGAGTCCTCCGGCTCGGCCGACGCGCTCATCGCGATGTCCACGGTCGTCCTGGTCGCGCTCATCGTCGGAATCATCTTCCGCAGCGTCCTGGCCGGACTCCTGCCGATCCTGATCTCGCTGGTGGTCGCCATGCCGACCGCCAACGGCGTGATCGCCTACGCCACCAAGGCGTTCGGCCTGGAGAGCACCCCGGTGCTGTCGGCGATCCTGATCGTCGTCGTGCTCGGTGTCGGCACCGACTACTTCCTCTTCCTGGCGTTCCGCTACCGCGAGCGGCTGCGGGCCGGGGACGACCGCAAGGAGGCCGTGGCCAACGCCGTCGGCCGGGTCGGTGAGGCGATCGCTTCGGCGGCCGGCGCCGTCACCGTCGCCTTCGCGGTGCTGATCCTCTCCAGCCTCGGCATGTTCAAGGCCCTCGGCCCGGCGCTGGCCATCGCGGTGATCGTCACCGCGCTCGCCTCGCTCACCCTGGCCCCCGCCGTGCTCGCGGTCATCCCGGCGCGCGGTGTGTTCTGGCCGGGCAAGAAGTGGATGAACGAGCCGGGCAACGCCCGCTTCACCGCGCTCGGCCGCATGGTCGAGAAGCGCCCCGCCCTGGTCGCCCTGGCCTCCGGCGGCGTGCTGGTGGCGCTGTCGGCCGGCGCCCTGGGCTACAACGGCACCTTCGACCTCGCGGGCAGCTCCATGCCCAAGGACAAGGAGTCGATGGTCGTCCAGGACAAGCTGATGAACGGCTTCTCGGCCGGCGCGGCCGACCCGAGCCACGTCTACCTGACCAGCACCGCGGGCGCCAAGCTCGACCCGGCCGCGTTCGAGGGCTTCGCGGCCAAGCTCGGCGGCGTCCACGGGGTGTCCCCGGTCGCGGCGAAGCCCCAGCTCAGCGAGGACGGCACGACGGCCGACTTCACCGTGCTGCTCAACAACGAGCCGTCCAGCAACGCGGCGATCGACTCGCTCACCGAGCTGCGGGAGGTCGCGCACAGCCAGGCGCCGACGGGCACGGAGGCGAAGGTCGGCGGTCTGACCGCCGTCTACAAGGACATCAACCTCGCGATGAACCACGACTACAAGCTGGTGTTCCCGGTCGCGGGTCTGCTGATCCTGCTGATCCTGGGCCTGCAGCTGCGCAGCGTGGTCGCCCCGTGGTACCTGATGGTCTCGGTCGGGCTCGGCTTCACGGCCACCCTCGGCTCCGCCACGCTGCTCTTCCAGAAGCTGGGCAGCGAGAGCGGTCTGATGTTCATGCTGCCGATCCTGATCTACCTCTTCGTGGTGGCGATCGGGACGGACTACAACATCCTGATCATCGCCCGCCTGCGGGAGGAGGCCCGCGCGGGCCGCAACCCGCGTGAGGCGGCCCGTGAGGCGCTGCGCCACGGCGGCCCGACCGTCGCGGCGGCCGGGTTCATCCTGGCGGCGTCGTTCGCGACCTTCATGCTCGCGGGCAACGTGTTCATGCTGGAGTTCGGCTTCGCGATGGCCTTCGGCATCGCCCTGGCGGCCTTCGTGATGGCGCTCTTCTTCACCCCGGCGCTCACCGCGCTGATCGGCCGCGCCGCCTGGTGGCCCGGCCACGGCGCCGACGACCAGCACCAGTCCGGCCCGGCCCCGGTGGCCGGTTCGCACGGTGTGCCGGAGCCGGCCGGACGGCACTGACCGCCCCGTCGCACCGCACGGCACGCGGCGTCCGCTTCGGCGGGCGCCGCGTGCCCGCTTTGCGGCGCGGGCAAACGTGACGTGCCAGGCAAAAAGTCCCCGGTCAATCGGGGTGGCGCCGTGCTACAGTCGACTCAGTTGCAGTTTTGGTTCCCATGAACGTTTGTGTGCGCCTGCTGGTTCAACCCAACAGGCGCATTTGTTTTGTCCGGTGTTTCAGTCTCCGGATGGGGATCGCGGCTACTTGGGGTCCACGAAGTGTGGGCTCTGATGCCCCAGTTTTTTGAGGAGACGGTTATGGCTACCGGCACCGTGAAGTGGTTCAACAGCGAAAAGGGCTTCGGCTTCATCGAGCAGGATGGTGGCGGCGCTGACGTGTTCGCCCACTACTCGAACATCAGCGCTCAGGGCTTCCGTGAGCTCGTCGAGGGCCAGAAGGTCGAGTTCGACGTCACGCAGGGCCAGAAGGGCCCGCAGGCCGAGAACATCCGCGTCATCTGAGTCCAGCTTCCGAGCTGACTCGCGATCTCGCGTAGCGAGGGCCCGTACCGCACGGTGCGGGCCCTCGTGCATGCCGCCGAACGGCCGGGGCGGCGAATTCCCACCCGACGGCCGACCAGCCCCGACCGGGCTGTGCCTCCCATCGGATGGAGAATCCATGACCACCCCTGCCCGCGCACCCCGTGACAACGAGCGCGGCGGCGACCGTTCGCGCAAGCCCCGCACCGGCGGCGGCGCCCGCAACGGCGGCGCCCCCCGTGCCTCCCGCGGCGGCGCCCCGCGCAACAGCGCCCCGCGCGCCGCCCAGGCGCCCGCCGACTTCACCGTCGTCCAGGGGGGCACCCCGCCGCGGCCCCCGGCGGCCACCTTCGGCGAGCTGGACCTGCCCAAGGGCATCCTCAGCGCGCTCACCCGCGAGGGCGTCACCGAGCCGTTCCCGATCCAGGGCGCCACCCTGCCGGACTCCATCGCCGGCCGCGACGTGCTCGGCCGCGGCCGCACCGGCTCCGGCAAGACGCTCGCCTTCGGCCTGCCGCTGCTGGCCCGCACGGCCGGCAAGCGCGCCGACTCCCGGCACCCGCTGGCCCTCGTCCTGGTGCCCACCCGTGAGCTGGCCCAGCAGGTCACCGACGCGCTCACCCCGTACGCCACCGCCGTGAACCTGCGGATCGCCACCGTCGTCGGCGGTATGTCGATCACCCGGCAGGCCAACGCCGTGCGCCGGGGCGCCGAGGTCCTGGTCGCCACCCCGGGCCGGCTGGACGACCTGATCAACCGCGGCGACGTCCGACTGGGCGACGTGGCCATCACCGTCCTCGACGAGGCCGACCAGATGGCCGACATGGGCTTCCTGCCGCAGGTCACCAAGCTGCTGGAGCAGGTCGCCGAGGGCGGGCAGCGGATGCTGTTCTCCGCCACCCTGGACCGCAACGTCGACCGGCTGGTCAAGCGCTTCCTGACCGACCCGGTCACCCACTCGGTCGACCCGTCGGCCGGCGCGGTGACCACCATGGACCACCACGTGCTCCAGCTGGACCCGGCCGACAAGGCCTCCGCGACCGCGCACATCGCCTCGCGCGACGGCCGCGTGATCATGTTCGTGCACACCAAGCACGGCGCCGACCGCCTCGCCAAGCAGCTGCTGGCCAACGGCGTGAAGGCGGCGGCCCTGCACGGCGGCAAGTCCCAGCCCCAGCGCAACCGGGTGCTCGACCAGTTCCGCGACGGTCTGGTGACCGCGCTGATCGCCACCAACGTGGCCGCCCGCGGCATCCACATCGAGGGCCTCGACCTGGTCGTCAACGTGGACCCGCCGATCGACCACAAGGACTACCTGCACCGCGGCGGCCGCACCGCCCGGGCCGGCGAGTCCGGCACGGTCGTCACCCTGGTCCTGCCCGACCAGCGGCGCGAGGTCAACCGGCTGATGACGGTCGCCGGCATCCGCCCGACCACGACCAAGATCCGCCCGGGCGACGCCGAGCTGACCCGGATCACCGGTGCCCGCACTCCCAGCGGCGTACCCGTCGCGGTGGTCGTCCCGGCCCCGGCCGCCGCTCCGGCCGCCGAGGCCAAGGCCGGCGCCCCGCGCCGCCGCCCCGCCAAGCGCTCGGGCCTGCCCACCGACGTCGACATGAACGGCAACCCGCGCCGCCCCCGTCCGAAGCAGCGCCTCGGCGGTGCCGGCGGCGGCCAGGGCGGCGGTGGCAGCCGCCAGGCCGCGGGCTTCATCGGCCGCTCCTCCGGCCGCCCGGCGCCCGGCTCGGGCTCCAAGACCGGCGCCAACTACGGCACCGGCCGCCAGCGCCGCAAGACCGACTGAGTCCTTCCGGACGCGGACGAGGACGAACGGCCCGGCTCCCCTCGGTGGGGGAGCCGGGCCGTTCGCGTGCGCCGGAGGGGGCGTGCCGGCCGGGCCGCTCAGGCGCTGGCGCTGAGCGCCGGTGCGGCGACGGCCTCGCGGCAGGCCCCGAGGTAGCGCCCGAGCACCAGGCGGGCGATCTCGGGGGCGGCGCCGAGGACCTCGGCGAGGACGTCCGCCTCCGCCTCGGCCGCGGCGTCCACGATCCGGTCCGGCAGCAGACCCGGGGCGAGCAGGTAGGGCGCGACGGCCACCCGGCGGGCCCCGGCCGCCCGCAGCGCGGCGGCGGCGGCGGGGACGCGCGGGCCGCCGGCGGAGGCGTACGCGACCTCGACGCCGGCCCAGCCGCGGGTCCGGCGCCACTCGGCGGCCACCGCCCGGGTGGCGGCGTCGGCGGCCGGGTCGGAGGAGCCGGCCGCGGCCAGCACGACACCGGTGCGGGCGCGGACGGCGGGGGAGCCGACGGCCAGCCCGGCCCCGGCGAGGCGGCGGTCCAGCGCGGCGAGCAGCAGTGGGGAGGGGACGGGGAGCGGCCCGGTCGCCGGCGCCGCGTCCGCGACGCGCGGTCGCGCCGGGCCCAGCACGTCCGCGACCGGCAGGTCGGCGCCGGCGGCGCGCAGGGCGGCGGGGATGTCGTGCTTGGCGTGGAAGGCCCGGTTCAGCAGCAGCGGAACGGCCACGGCCGCCGGCAGCCGGCCGGCCACCTGCGGGATCCGCGGCGCGCAGTGGTCCAGGTACGCGGTGGCGACCTCCAGCCCGGGGCGCAGCGCCCGGACCTGCTCGACCACCCCCGCCACGGTCGCGGCGTGGCGGGGGTCGCGGCTGCCGTGGGCGATCAGCAGGAGCGGTCGATCCGGTGCAGACATGATCACAGGAACCTCGATGGTCAGCGGGCCGTGCCCACCAGGCCCCGGTTGCGCAGCACCCGGCGCTCCAGCGGGGCGAAGAGCAGGAGGTCGATGGCGATGCCGACGAACAGGACGAGGATGATGCCGAGGAGGACGCCGGACATGCTGGCCGACTCCCGCTGGTTCTCCAGGAACCGGCCCAGGCCCAGGCCCAGGTCGGGGGAGGACGCGACGAGTTCGGCGGCCATCAGCGAGCGCCAGGAGAACGCCCAGCCCTGCTTGAGGCCGGCCAGGTAACCGGGGAGGGCGGCCGGCAGCAGGATGTGGCGGGCGTTCGACAGGCCGGTGGCGCCCAGGGTGCGGCCGGCCCGGAGGAACAGCGGCGGCACCTGGTCGATGCCGGCCACCAGGCCGTTGGCGATGGAGGGGACGGCGCCGAGCAGGATGACGGCGTACATCATCGAGTCGTTGATGCCGAGCCAGATGACGGCGGCGGGCACCCAGGCGACCGAGGGCAGCGACTGCAGGCCGGAGAGCACCGGCCCGAGCGCGGCCCGGACCGGCTTGACCCGGGCGACCAGCAGACCGATCGGGGTGCCGATCACGACCGCGATCAGGAAGCCGGAGATACCGCGCCAGACGCTCGTCCAGATGATGCTGAACAGTGTCCCGGCCTCCCAGAGCTCGACCAGCGAGCGCCAGACGTCGGCCGGGCTGGGCAGCTTGTAGGAGGAGGTCAGTTCGAGGCTGTAGGCGCCCTGCCAGAGCGCCAGCACGAGCAGCAGCCCGAGCAGCGGCGGCAGCGCCTTCGTCCGCAGGATCTCGCCGAGCGGCACGCGCCGCACCTGGACGGCGTCCAGCGCGTCCAGGCCGGCGCCGACGTCGGCGATGTCCGCCGGCCGGTCCTTGGCCAGGGTGGTGGTGCTGTCAGTGCTGGCCATGGCGGCGGATCTCCCCACGCAGTTCTTCGGTGATCTCGATGGACAGGTCGGCGACGCCGGCGGACTCGATCCGGCGCGGCTGCGGCAGGTCGATCCGCCACTCGCGGGCGACCCGGCCGGGGCGCGAGGAGAGCAGCACCACGCGCTGGGCGAGCCGGACGGCCTCCCGCACGTTGTGCGTGACGAACAGGACGGAGAGCTTGTGCTCGGCCCAGATCCGGGTGATCTCGTCGTGCAGCACGTCCCGGGTGATGGCGTCGAGCGCGGCGAACGGCTCGTCCATCAGCAGGACCGAGGCGCCCTGGGCGAGCGCGCGGGCCAGTGCGACGCGCTGGCGCATGCCGCCGGACAGCTCGTGCACGCGCTTGCCGTAGGAGCCGCCCAGCCGGACGAGTTCGAGCAGCCGCTCGGCCTCGGGGCGGCGCTCGGGGCGGGGCACGCCGGCGAGCTTGAGCGCGAGTTCGATGTTCTTGCCGGCGGTGAGCCAGGGGAACAGCGCGTGCTCCTGGAACATCAGCGCGGGGCGTCCGCCGGTCACCTCGATCGAGCCCGCGGTGGGCTTGTCGAGGCCGGCGACCAGGTTGAGCAGGGTGGACTTTCCGCAGCCCGAGGCGCCGAGCAGCGTGACGAACTCGCCGGGCGCGACATCGAGCGTGATGTCGTCCAGGACGTGCGTGGCGGCACCCGGGCGGCCGAAGGACTTGTGCACGTGCGAGATCCGGACGGCGGGCGAGCCGCCGCGGGTGTCGACGCCGACGGCGTCGTCCGAGGTGGTCAGTGCCGGGGTCATCCGGGCACCTCCTGCATCTGGGGGCAGCTCCCGGCCGGGGGCCGGGGGCGGTCATGGGCCCCTCCTGCCGGTCGGCGGGCGAGGAGGGCGGGTGGCGAAGGAATCGGGGCCGGGGTCCGGCCCCGCCCGTCCCGTGTGCTCTGGGGGCATCGATCGGGCATCGACCGGGCGGGCGGGGAACCGGACCTCGGGGCTTGGGTGCGGCGGGGCTTCCGTGCGCCGTGGGTGGCGCGGGTGCCGCGCGGTGCTACTTGGCGCCGAGCCCGGCGTCCGCCACGGGAGCCTGGCCCTTCTCCTTGAGCACCTTGTTGAGCAGCGTCAGGTCGTAGATCCCGGCCAGGTTCGGCTTCTTGAGCAGGCCGGCGGTGACGGCGTGGTCGGCCTCGGCCTGCAGGGTGCCGGCCAGCGGGTCGTCCAGGAAGTCGATGTCGGCCCAGGCCGGGTCGAGGATCTCGGCCGGCAGGGCGTTGCCGGCCTCCTTCTTGATGGCGGCGTTGGCGTCGGCCTTGGCCTTGTCGGAGTTGGCCTTGATGAAGGTGTTGGTGTTCACCGAGCCGCGCAGCACGGCCTCCACCACGTCGGCGTGCTCCTTGAGGAACTTCTGCGAGACGATGATGTTGGTGATCACGAACTTCTTGTCCGGCCAGACGTCCTTCTCGTTGAGCAGGACCTTCGCACCGAGGGTGACCAGCTTGGACGCGGTCGGCTCGGGCACCCAGGCGCCGTCGATCGAGCCGGAGCTGTAGGCGTCCGGGGTGACCTTGTTGTCGCTCCGCACCACCGAGACGTCGCCGGCGCCGGTGTCGGGGTTGACCTTCAGCCCCTTGCCCGCCAGGTAGTTGAGCAGCGCCACGTCCTGGGTGTTGCCGCGCTGCGGGGTGGCGATCTTCTTGCCCTTGAGGTCGTCCAGGCTCTGGATCTTCTCGGGGTTGACCACCAGCTTGACGCCGCCGGAGGCCGAACCGCTGATGATCTTCAGCGACTCGCCGTTGGACTGGCTGTAGCCGTTGATCGCGGGGGAGGGGCCGATCCAGCCGATGTCGATGGAGCCGGCGTTCAGCGCCTCGATCTCGGCCGGACCCGCGTTGAAGACCTGGGTCTTGATCTGGGTGGTCCCGAGCTCCTTCTGGAAGAGGCCCTCCTGGAGCCCGACCAGCGGGGTGCCGTGGGTCAGGTTGGCGAAGTAGCCGATCTTGACCGTGTCGGCGGAGAGCTTCACGCCGGAGGCGGAACCGCCGGCGGCGGCGGCCGCGGCGGGCTTGTCGTCCTCGCTCTTCGAGCCGTAGCCGCAGGCGGAGAGCAGCGCCACCGCGGTGAGGCCGGCGACGGCGGCCGCGGCGGAGCGTCTGATCCGGCCGGCGGCCGGGTGTGTCGGCCGATCGGGGAGGGTGGCGGGCGCGAGTGCGTGGTTCGGTGCCATGGGCGAAGTCCTGTTCACGGGCGGACCGTCGCGGGGACGGTCCCGGGCGGGAAGGGGCGGGTCGTGCTCGCGGCATCGGGGGATGCCGGGCAAGCCGGGTCGGTGCGCCGCACCAGCTGTGGGGTGGGACAGCGGCCGGCCCGGTGACAGGGCTCCGGTCAGCCCTGTCGGCCCGCACATCGGGTCAGGCCGCCCTGGCCGCTGCCGAGGACGCCGCTGCCGATGCGGCCGCCTTCCTTGTCCATGCCCGAGAACGCCTCGCGGGGCATCAGACCCAGTCCTCCTCGTCGGGTGCGCCGGACGCGTCGGGGCGCACGGTGTCGAAGGCCTCGCCCGCCATGCCGGCGGTGAGGGTGGTGCCGTCGGCCGGGTCGATCAGCAGGAACGAACCGGTCCGGCGGTTCACGCGGTAGTCGTCGAGGGCCAGCGGCTCGGCGGTGCGCAGCACCACGTGGCCGATGTCGTTGACCTCCAGCCCCTGGGCGCCGGAGCGCTGTTCGAGGCTGTCGATGTCGATGCGGTAGGAGATCGCCTTGACCAGCGCGCGCACGGTGCGGGTGGTGTGCTTGAGCAGCACCTTGTCACCGGCGCGCAGCGGGCGCTCACTGAGGTGGCTGACGGTGGCCTCGATGTCCTTGGTGGGCACCGGGACCGGGCCGGCCGCGATCAGGTCGCCGCGGGAGACGTCGATGTCGTCGGCGAGGCGGACGGTCACCGACTGGGGGGCCCAGGCGAGGTCGGTCTCCGCGCCGAGCGCGTCGATGCCGGCGACGGTGGTGGTGTGGCCCGAGGGCAGCACCGTCACCGGGTCGCCGACCCGCAGCACGCCGGAGGCCAACTGGCCCGCGTAGCCGCGGTAGTCGGGGTGCTCGTCGCTCTGCGGGCGGATCACGTACTGGACCGGGAAGCGGGCCGGCTCGACGCTCGGGTCGCTGCCGACCGGCACCGTCTCCAGGTGCTCCAGCAGGGTCGGGCCGCCGTACCAGTCCATGTGGGCGGACGGCTCGACCACGTTGTCCCCGGCGAGGGCGGAGATCGGGACCGCGACCACGTCCCGGACGCCGAGCGAGGCGGCGTAGGCGGTGAACTCCTCGGCGATGGCGGCGAAGACGGGCTCCGCGTACTCGACGAGGTCCATCTTGTTGACGGCCAGCACCACGTGCGGCACCCGCAGCAGCGCGGCGACGGCGGCGTGCCGGCGGGTCTGCTCGACCACGCCGTTGCGGGCGTCCACCAGGACGACGGCGAGTTCGGCGGTGGAGGCGCCGGTCACCATGTTGCGGGTGTACTGCACGTGCCCGGGGGTGTCGGCGAGGATGAACCGCCGGCGGGGGGTGGCGAAGTAGCGGTACGCGACGTCGATGGTGATGCCCTGCTCGCGCTCGGCGCGCAGGCCGTCGGTGAGCAGTGCGAGGTCGGGCGCTTCCTGGCCGCGGCTCAGGGAGGCGCGCTCGACGGCCTCCAGCTGGTCGGCGAGCACCGACTTGGAGTCGTGCAGCAGCCGGCCGACCAGGGTGGACTTGCCGTCGTCGACGGAGCCGGCGGTGGCGAAGCGCAGCAGGGCGGTGGCGCTGGTCCGGGTGGTGGTGCTCATTTAGAAGTATCCCTCGCGCTTGCGGTCTTCCATCGCGGCCTCGGAAAGCTTGTCGTCGGCCCGGGTGGCGCCGCGTTCGGTGAGGCGGCTGGCGGCGATCTCGGCGATCACGGCCCCGATGTCGGCGGCGTCGGAGTCGACGGCGCCGGTGCAGGACATGTCGCCGACCGTGCGGTAGCGGATCAGGCGCCGCTCGACCGGCTCGTGCTCCTTGGGGCCGCCCCACTCGCCCGCGGTCAGCCACATGCCGCTGCGGGAGAAGACGTCGCGCTCGTGCGCGTAGTAGATCTCCGGGAGCTCGATGCCCTCGCGCTCGATGTACTGCCAGACGTCCAGCTCGGTCCAGTTGGAGAGCGGGAAGACGCGCACGTGCTCGCCGACCGCGTGCCGGCCGTTGTACAGCGACCAGAGCTCGGGGCGCTGGCGGCGCGGGTCCCAGGCGCCGAACTCGTCGCGCAGGGAGAAGACGCGCTCCTTGGCGCGGGCCTTCTCCTCGTCGCGGCGGCCGCCGCCGAAGACGGCGTCGAAGCGGTTGCGCTCGATGGCGTCCAGCAGCGGGACGGTCTGCAGCGGATTGCGGGTGCCGTCGGGGCGCTCGCGCAGCCGGCCGTCGTCGATGAAGTCCTGGACGTGGGCGACGTGCAGGCGCAGGTTGTGCTCGGCCGCCACCCGGTCGCGGTACTCGATGACCTCGGGGAAGTTGTGGCCGGTGTCGACGTGCAGCAACGAGAACGGGACGGCGGCCGGCCAGAAGGCCTTGAGCGCCAGGTGCAGCATGACGATGGAGTCCTTGCCGCCGGAGAACAGGATCACCGGGCGCTCGAACTCCCCCGCGACCTCGCGGAAGATGTGCACCGACTCGGCCTCCAGCGCGTCCAGGTGGGACAGCGCGAAGCCGCTCTCTTCGGTGGGGACCAGGCTGTCGGTCGCGGTGGTCACGCGAGACCCCTCTCGGTCAGGAAGGCGTGGAGTTCGGCGGCGCTCTCGGCCACCTCGCGGCCCTGGGTCTGGAGCCGCAGCTCCGGGTCCACGGGGGCCTCGTACGGGTCGTCGACGCCGGTCAGGCCGGAGAGCTCGCCGGCCGCCTGCTTGGCGTACAGGCCCTTGACGTCGCGCTCGGCGCAGAGCTCGACGGGGGTGGCGACGTGGATCTCCAGGAAGCCGGTGCCGTGGGCGGCGTGCCGCTCGCGGACCGCCGCCCGGGAGTCCGCGTAGGGGGCGATCACCGGGGCGAGCACCTTGACGCCGTTGGCGGCGAGCTTCTCGGCGACGAAGCCGATCCGGGTGACGTTGGTGTGCCGGTCCTCCCGGGTGAAGCCGAGGCCCTTGGAGAGGAACTCGCGGATCTCGTCGCCGTCCAGGACCTCGACCTTGTGGCCCTCGGCCCGCAGCCGCTCGGCCAGGGCGAAGGCGAGCGTGGTCTTGCCCGCACTCGGGAGCCCGGTCAGCCACACGGTGGCGCCGCGCTCGCAGGGGGCGGCCGCGGGGGCCGCCTCCGCGGCTCCGTCGGCGGCCAGGGTGGTGGCTGTGCTCACGGTGGGTTCTCCAGACGGGTAGTGACGGTGGATCGGTGGTGGGGCGGTGGCTCGCTCAGAGGTGGATGCCGCACTCGGTCTTGCCGGAGCCGGACCAGCGGCCGGCCCTGGCGTCCTCGCCCTCCTCGGGCTTGCGGGTGCACGACAGCGGCGAGCAGCCGACCGACGTGTAGCCCTCCCACAGCAGCGGGTTGAGCAGGACGCCGTTGGCGTTGACGTAGGCGTCCACGTCCTCCTGCGTCCAGCGGGCGATCGGGGCGATCTTGACCTTGCGGCGCTTGGCGTCCCAGGCGACCACCGGGGTGCCGGCCCGGGTGGGCGACTCGTCGCGGCGCAGCCCGGTGGCCCAGGCGTCGTAGCCGCCGAGGCCGCGGTTCAGCGGCTCGACCTTGCGCAGCGAGCAGCAGAGGTCCGGGTCGCGGTCGTGCAGGGCGGGCCCGTACTGGGCGTCCTGCTCGGCGACCGTCTGCAGCGGCTTGAGGGTGATGAGGTTGACCGGCATCACCGCGGCCACCGCGTCCCTGGTCCCGATGGTCTCGGGGAAGTGGTAGCCGGTGTCCAGGAAGACCACGTCCACGCCGGGGAGGACCGAGGAGGCGAGGTGGGCGACGACCGCGTCCTCCATCGAGGAGGTGACGCAGAACCGCGCGCCGAAGGTGTCTGCGGCCCAGGCCAGGATCTCCTGGGGGGTCGCCTCCTCCAGCTCGCGGCCGGCGGCGGTCGCGATCGCCTCGTAGTCAGTCGTCGTGCCGGTCATGTGACGTACCCCCGTCGGTCGCCGTGGTCCTGTCGGGTGCCGAGAGCAGGCCGAGGAACTTCAACTGGAAGGCCCGGCGGCAGCCGTGGCACTCCCAGGCGCCGTGCCCGGCCTCGGAGGGGCGAAGGTCCTCGTCGCCGCAGTACGGGCAGAAGAACGGTGCCGCCCGCTCACTCATGACAGCTGCTCCTCGCTGGCGCGGGCGGCCCACTGGGCGAAGCGCTCGCCTTCGGCGCGGTCGGCCTGGTAGCGCGTCAGCACCCGCTCGACGTAGTCCGGCAGGCCGTCCTTGGTGACCTTGAGGCCGCGGACCTTGCGGCCGAAGCCGGCCTCCAGGCCGAGCGCGCCGCCCAGGTGCACCTGGTAGCCCTCGACCTGCCGGCCGTCGGTGTCGGTCACCAGCTGGCCCTTGAGGCCGATGTCCGCGACCTGGATGCGGGCGCAGGCGTTCGGGCAGCCGTTGATGTTGATGGTCAGCGGCTCCTCGAAGTCCGGCAGGCGCTTCTCCAGCTCGTCGATGAGCGTGCGGCCGCGCTCCTTGGTCTCGACGATGGCGAGCTTGCAGTACTCGATGCCGGTGCAGGCCATGGTGCCGCGGCGGAAGGGCGAGGGGGTGACCCGCAGGTCCAGCGCCTCCAGGCCGGCCACCAGCGACTCGACCCGGTCCTCGGCGATGTCGAGGACGAGCATCTTCTGCTCGGCGGTGGTGCGCAGCCGGTCGCTGCCGTGGGCGGCGGCGAGGTCGGCGATCCGCCCGAGCAGGGCGCCGTCGACCCGGCCGACCCGCGGCGCGAAGCCGACGTAGTAGTTGCCGTCCTTCTGCCGGTGCACGCCGACGTGGTCGCGCCAGCGGCCGGCGGGCTCCTTCGGTGCGGGGCCGTCCACCAGCTGGTACTTGAGGTACTCGTCCTCCAGGACCTGGCGGAACTTCTGCACGCCCCAGTCGGCGACCAGGAACTTCAGCCGGGCGCGGTTGCGCAGCCGGCGGTAGCCGTAGTCGCGGAAGATGCCGATGACGCCGCCGTAGACGTCCGCGACCTCGTCGAGCGGGACCCAGGCGCCCAGGCGGACGCCGAGCTTGGGGTTGGTGGAGAGGCCGCCGCCGACCCAGAGGTCGAAGCCGGGGCCGTGTTCGGGGTGCTCGACGCCGACGAAGGCGACGTCGTTGATCTCGTGCGCGACGTCCAGCAGCGGGGAGCCGGAGACGGCGGACTTGAACTTGCGCGGCAGGTTGGAGAAGTCCTTGTTGCCGATGAAGCGGCGCTGGATCTCCTCGATGGCGGAGGTGCCGTCGATGATCTCGTCCTCGGCGATGCCGGCCACCGGGGAGCCGAGGATGACGCGCGGGGTGTCGCCGCAGGCCTCGGTGGTGGACAGGCCGACGGCCTCCAGCTTCTGCCAGATCGCGGGGACGTCCTCGATCCGGATCCAGTGGTACTGGACGTTCTGCCGGTCGGTCAGGTCGGCGGTGTTCCGGCCGTAGAGCTCGGAGACCTCGGCGATCGCCTTGAGCTGGGCGACGGTCAGCCGGCCGCCGTCGATGCGGACGCGGAGCATGAAGTACTCGGCGTCCAGCTCGTGCGGGTCCAGGATCGCGGTCTTGCCGCCGTCGATGCCTTCCTTGCGCTGGGTGTAGAGGCCCCACCAGCGCATCCGGCCGCGCAGGTCGGCGGGGTCGATCGAGTCGAAGCCGCGCTGCGAGTAGATCGTCTCAATACGTGTCCGCACATTGAGACCGTCGTCGTCCTTCTTGAACTGCTCGTTGGCGTTCAGAGGAGTGAAGTGGCCCATGCCCCACTGGCCCTCACCGCGGTGGCGGGTCACCTTGCGAGGCGCGGCGGGGCGGCGTGCCTCGGCGCGATCGGCCGTCGGCTCGGCGGTCTCGGGGGTGGTGGCCATGGTGAAGTCCTTCGGGGCAGGTGGCTCTGACGCCGGATCGGTCGCTGGGCGTGCTCGGCCGGGCGCTGCTGCTGTGACCTGCGGGTTTCTCAAGGCCGGGAGAGCAGTGACCGTGGCCGGGCGGGCGCCTGCGCATCCGCGTCGGCGGGGATGGCGGGGTGGTGGCGCCGGGTGCGGTGGGTGGCGGCGGGGTGGGGCTCAGATCACCGGACAGATGGCGCTGGACACGCGAAGGAGATCGACGTGGAGTCGACCTACTAGGGTGGTTCCGGCGCTAGGCATGGCAAGAGATTCGCACGGAGCACGACGCGAGGTCCACTAACGTCCGAATGATGGACGCAAAGGTTTCGCATACCGAGATGCCGAGACGTTCCCGCCGCTCCCCGGATCGGACCCCCGTCGAACGGCCCGCGACACGGGAGATCAACGGACCTGCCCCGGCCCGATACCGTTAGCCCTGTGCAAGCAGCAGGCGAAACGACGAGACCGAACCCGGAGCGGCCCTCCCGTCGTCGGGGCAAGGGCTCCCGACGGGCGGCCAAGGCCACCTGGCGCACGACGGCCTGGGCGCTGGTCAGGGACACCACCAACACCTGCGTCGAGTACCGGGTCACCGGGCTCGCGGCGGAGGCGGCGTTCTTCACCCTGCTGTCCATCCCGCCGCTGCTGCTCTGCCTGGCCGGCACCCTCGGCTACCTGGACGACCTCCTCGGCGCGGGCACGATCGACAAGCTGAAGCAGGACATCCTCAAGGCCTCCGGGACGGTCCTCTCGGACTCGTCCATCCAGGACGTGGTGATCCCGCTGCTGGACGAGGTCTTCAAGCACACCCGCCCGGACCTGGTCTCGATCGGCTTCCTGCTCTCGCTCTGGTCCGGGTCCCGGGCGCTGTACATCTTCATCGACACCATCACCGTGATGTACGGGCTCGACGGGAAGCGCGGCATCGTCAAGACCCGGCTGATGTCGCTCGGCCTCTACCTCGGCGCCCTGGTGATCGGCTCCCTGGTCCTGCCGCTGCTGCTGGTCGGGCCCGGGCTGGTCCAGAACACCGTCCAGGACCTCGCGACCGTGGTCAACGCGCTCTACTGGCCGGTCGCGATCCTGTTGCTGATCGTCTTCCTGACCACCCTGTACCACCTGGCCGTACCCGTCTCGACGCCCTGGCGGGAGGACATCCCGGGCGCGCTGGTCGCGCTGGTGGTGCTGGTCTTCTGCAGCGTCGGACTGCGGCTGTACCTGGTCAGCTCGGTCGAGGGCCCCTCGGTGTACGGCTCGCTGGCCGCGCCGGTGGCCGTGCTGCTCTGGATCTTCGTGGTCGCGCTCGCGGTGCTGATCGGCGCCGCGATGAACGCCGCCATAGACCGCCGCTGGCCGACCCTGGAGACCGCCGACGCCCGCGCCGAGAACGAGCGCGCGCAGGAGGAGGCCGCCGCCGCCGTGGTCCGCGAGGTGGCCGCCCGGCGCGCCGCCGAGCGCGCCCGGCGGGCGCGCGAGCTCGGCCTCGCCGAGGGGGCCGAGGAGGAGTACGCCGAGGAGGGGGATGACGTCGACGTGCCCTCCGAGTACCCCGAGCGCTGGGCCGACGTGCTCGCCGCCGACAACGTCCGGGCCCGGCTCACCAGCCGGAGCGGTCCGCACCACCGGCCGACCCCGCCCCCGCCGGACAGCGACCGGCCGACCGCGCCGCCGCCCGAGCGCACGCTGCCCAGCCACCCGCCGCGGCCGCCGTGGGAACAGCGCTGACGCGCCGCGGCGCCGGGCGGTCGGCGCGGCGCCGGCCGTCGGCGACCGGGTCGTCGGCGACCGGATCGGCGCAGGTGAAAAACCGGTTGGCAGCGCCGGAGACGGCCGCTACGGTGTGACCAGTTCGGTTTGAGGGGACCGCTGTACCGGTCCACGGAGAAGAGAAGCGAGGTGAGCCTTGTGACCGTCTTTGCCGTCACGGCTGCCCTGGGCAGCGCTCGCACCCACCACCTCTCCCTCCCGGCCGTCGGCTGACGCCGCCTTCGCGCGCGCAGCCGTAGCCCGGCGGGATCACTTTCCTCCCGAAGGGCCCACTGCGTTGTTCAACGCTGCCTCCGTTTCGTCCCTCCTCTCCTCCGATTCCGACTCCTGTGACTTCCCGCTGGCCGACTACGGCTGGACGGCCGAGTCCGAGGAGCTCTTCGCCCCGCTCGCCGAGGCCGGGCTGACGCCCGCCCGGATCGTCCGGGTGGACCGCGGCCAGTGCGACGTCGTCCTGGCCGACCCGTCGACCGGCGAGCCGCGCACCGTCCGGGCCGACACCCGGTCGGTCGGCGACGTCGACATGATCAACTGCCCCTGCACCGGCGACTGGGCGGCCGTGGACCTCGCGGCCCAGCCCATGCCGGCCGTCGCGGCGCTGCTGCCGCGCTCCACCGCGATCATCCGCAAGGTGGCCGGCAAGCGTTCGGACGGCCAGGTGCTGGCGGCCAACGTCGACACCGTCCTGATCGCCGCCTCGCTCGCCGCCGAGCCCGACCTGGGCCGGATCGAGCGCTTCCTGGCCCTGGCCTGGGAGTCCGGCGCCGATCCGGTGGTCGTCCTCACCAAGGCCGACCTGGTGGACGACGCCGACTTCATCCGGGCCGACGTCGAGGCCATCGCCCCCGGCGTCACGGTGCTGGTGGTCAGCGCCGAGACCGGCGAGGGGGTGGACGTGCTGCGCGCCTGCACGCCCGGCACCACCGCCGTGATCGGCCAGTCCGGCGTCGGCAAGTCCACGCTCACCAACGTGCTGGCCGGTGCCGAGGTGATGACCGTTCAGCAGGCCCGGGCGGTCGACCAGAAGGGCCGTCACACCACGACCACCCGTGAGCTGATCCCGCTGCCCGGCGGCGGCGTGCTGATCGACACGCCCGGCCTGCGCGAGGTCGGCCTCTACGGCGGCGAGGGCGTGGCGATGGCCTTCTCCGACATCGAGGAGCTGGCCGAGGGCTGCCGCTTCCACGACTGCGGTCACCACACCGAGCCCGGCTGCGCGGTGCGGGCCGCGCTGGAGGACGGCACGCTCCCGCAGCGGCGGATGGACAGCTACCTCAAGCTCCAGCGCGAGAGCGAGTGGATCGCCTCCCGTTCGGACGCCCGGCTGGCCTCGGCCCGGCTGAAGAAGTGGAAGACCATCACCAAGTCGGTGCGCGCCCGGGGCGTCGTCAAGCGGTGACGGCGGACCGGCGGGGCGGCGGGCGCGCTGCGGCGGCCCGTCGCCCCGCCGGGCGCGTGCCGCTACGCTCGACCGCGTGGACGAGATCGACGGGGTGGAGGTCCTCGCCTTCGTGGACGCCCGGGCCTTCGAGGACTGGCTGGCCGCCAACCACCCGCGCCACGAAGGCGTGTGGATCAGGATGGCCAGGCGGAAGTCCGGCATCGCGTCGGTCACCGACGACGAACTGGTCGACATCGGCCTCTGCTACGGCTGGATCTCCGGGCAGCGCCGCGCGCTCGACGAGCGGTACTACCTGCAGAAGTACGTACCGCGCCGGCCCAGGAGCCTCTGGTCGCAGGTGAACGTCGACCGGGTGGCGGCCCTCACGGCCGAGGGCCGGATGCGCCGACCCGGGCCCGCCGAGGTGCGCCGTGCCCAGGCGGACGGCCGGTGGGCGGCGGCCTACGCCTCGCAGCGGGCCGCGACCGTGCCGCCGGAGCCGGCTGCGGCGCTGGAGGCGGACCCGCGGGCCCGGCGGGCGTTCGAGGCACTCGACCGGACGGCGCGCTACCGGCTCGTCCTCCCGCTGCTCCAGGCGCTCACCCCGCTGGCCCGGCGGGACCGGCTCGACCGGGCGCTGCAGCGGCTGACGGGCGACGGCGGCCCGGCGGCGTAGCGGTCGGCGGCCGGTGCGGCGCGACGCCGAGCGGGCGGCGTCGGCGGCCGGTCGGAGCTCCGTCAGCGCAGGAGGTCGGCCACCACGCGGAACCGCTCCAGCACGACGGGAGTGGAGTCGTCGACGGTGAAGCCGGGATCGCCCAGCGCCGCCCGCAGCTCCTCGCTGTGCCAGAAGTCCTCGTGGCCCGCGCGCCACGCGGCCACCGTGGTGAAGCCCTCGCCCTCGTCCACGGCGTGCCGCAGGTCGACCTCCGCGAGCGGGACGACCCGGACGTCCGTGGTCTCGGTCACCGCCACCGCCCGGCCGTCCGAGTCGATCACCGCCGAGCGGACGCCCACCCTCGGCAGCGGTTCGTCCTCGTGCTCGTACTCGGCGAGCAGGCCGGTGGTGCTGGTCTTGGCGCCGCTGACGACGGCCGCGACCAGCCGGTCGCGCAGCGGCCCGGGGAAGGCGAACTGCTCCACCCGTAGCGCGGTGACCCGGGGATCGTCCGGGCCGGTGTACGGCTGCTCGGTCACGGGAGGCTCCTAGTCGCGGGGAGAATGGGTCAGTCGGTCGGGCGGATCGGGTGCCCGGCCCGGCCAGGGTAGCCGCGGGCCCGGCCGCACGGCTCGTGGTTTTCCCGGCGCGGGCGAGCGGTCGGAAGCCGCTCCGGCGGACCCGCACGCCCATGTCCGATTCCCGCCAGTCCCACCCCGCCGAGTGCCGCAGACTGGACAGCGTGATTGACGACGACATCCGGTACCGAGCCGTGGACAGCAGGGACTCCCGCTTCGACGGCGTCTTCTTCACGGCCGTCACCTCGACCGGCATCTACTGCCGGCCGAGCTGCCCCGCCGTGACCCCCAAGCGCGTCAACTGCACCTTCTACCCCAGCGCCGCCGCCGCCCAGGGCGCGGGCTTCCGCGCCTGCCGGCGCTGCCGCCCCGACGCGGTGCCCGGCTCGCCCGAGTGGAACCACCGCGCCGACCTGGTCGGCCGGGCGATGCGGCTGATCGGCGACGGCATCGTGGACCGCGAGGGCGTCGCCGGTCTGGCCCACCGCCTCGGCTACAGCTCCCGCCAGCTCCAGCGCCAGCTCACCGCCGAACTCGGCGCCGGGCCGATCGCGCTGGCCAGGGCCCGCCGCGCCCAGACCGCCCGGCTGCTGCTGCAGACCACCGAGCTGCCGGTCACCGAGATCGCCTTCGCGGCCGGGTTCGCCTCCGTCCGGCAGTTCAACGACACCGTCCGCGAGGTCTACGACCGCACCCCCAGCGGGCTGCGCGCCGAGGTCACGGCGGGGCGGCGCACCGCGACCCCGGCCGGCGGGCTCACCCTGCGGCTGGCCTACCGGGGCGCGCTGGACAGCGACCACCTGATCGGCTTCCTGGCCCTGCGCGCCGTGCCCGGGGTGGAGGAGGTGGTCACCGGCACGCGCCCGGGCCTGCGCACCTACCGCCGCACCCTCACGCTTCCGTACGGCCACGGCATCGCCGAGGTGGACGGGCTGGCGGCCGACGAACCCCGGACCCGCGGCTGGCTGGACTGCCGCCTCTTCCTGACCGACCTGCGGGACCTGCCGACCGCCGTCCAGCGGCTGCGGATCCTGTTCGACCTGGACGCCGACCCGGACGCGGTGGACGGCCGGCTCGGCACCGACCCGGTGCTCGGCGCGCTGGTCCGCGCCCGCCCCGGGCTGCGTTCGCCCGGTCACGTCGACCCGCACGAGCTGGCGGTCCGCGCCGTCCTCGGCCAGCAGATCACCGTCGGCGCGGCCCGCACCCTGGCCGGGCGGCTCGCCGAGAAGTACGGCGCCGTCCTTCCTGAGCCGAACGGCGGGCTGCGGCTGCTCTTCCCGACCGCCGCCGCCCTGGCGGTGGCCGACCCCGAGGACTTCGCGATGCCGGCGGCCCGCCGCCGGGCGCTCACCGGTCTCTGCGCGGCGCTGGCCGAGGGCGTCGTCCGGCTGGACGGCGGCGTCGACCGGGAGGAGGCGGCGGCGCAGCTGCTCGCCCTCCCCGGCATCGGCCCCTGGACCGTCGGCTACCTGCGGATGCGGGCCCTCGCCGACCCGGACGTCTTCCTGCCGAGCGACGTCGGCGTGCGCCACGGCCTCGTCCGGCTCGGCGCCCCCGGCGACCCGAGATCCGCCGACCGCGCCGCCGAGGCCTGGGCCCCCTGGCGCTCCTACGCCGTCCACCGCCTCTGGGCGGGCGCCGCGAGTGACCTCAGCACTGGAACGGAGAACACCCGAGCATGAGCACCACCGTCTTCACCTTCATGGAGAGCCCGTTCGGCCGGCTGCTGCTCAGCGGCGTCCTGCCGACGGACGGCGGACCGGCCGCGCTGTCCACCGTCACCGTCCCCGGCCAGAAGTACGCGCTGGCCGAGCCCGCCGACCACTGGGTCCACGACCCGGACGCGCTGGTCGAGCCGGTCGCCCAGCTCACCGCCTACTTCGCCGGTGAGCGCACCGCCTTCGACCTCCCGCTGGCCCCGGTCGGGACCGACTTCCGCCGGAGCGTCTGGGCGGCGCTGGACGGCATCCCGTACGGCGAGACGGTCACCTACGGCCGGCTCGCCGAGCTGGCCGGTGCCTCGCCGAACGCCGTCCGCGCGGTGGGCGGCGCCGTGGGGGCCAACCCGCTGCTGATCGTCCGGCCCTGCCACCGCGTGATCGGGGCCAGCGGCTCCCTCACCGGCTTCGCCGCCGGGGTGGACCGCAAGCGCTGGCTGCTGGAGCTGGAGGGCGGCACGCTGTTCTGAGCCTGGCGGGGACCGTGCCCGGCGCGGTCCCCGCCGGGCCCGGTCCGTCAGGAGGACCGCTCCGGTCTTTCAGGAGGACCGCTCCGGTCCGTCAGGAGGACGCCAGGACGTGGCGGTCACGGCTCGCGCCGAAGGCCGCGACGGTCTGGGCGACGAGCACGGCGAGCAGCGCGGCGACCGGCAGCGACCATCCCCCGCTCGCGGAGTGCAGCAGGCCGAGACCGAGCGGGCCCAGGCAGGCGACGAGGTAGCCGATCCCCTGGGCCATGGTCGAGAGCCGGCCGGTGTGGTGCGCGTCGGGCGAGCGGGCGACGATGTAGCCGAGGGCGAGACCGATGGCGAGGCCCTGGCCCAGCCCGAGCGCGGTCATCCAGAGGTAGGCGCCCGACACGGGGGAGGTGAGCAGGCCGACGAAGCCGGTGGCGCACAGCAGGGACGCCGCCAGGGGCGGGATGAAGGCCGGGCGCAGGCGGTGCTGCAGCCAGGGGGCCGCGAAGGACGCGGCCATCCCGGGGAAGCTGGAGAAGGAGAGCATCCATCCGGCCTGGCTGTCGCTCATGCCGTGGTCCCGCAGGAGCGTCGGCAGCCAGGAGAGGATCGCGTAGTAGCCGAGGGACTGCAGACCCATGTACAGGGTCACCGCCCAGGCGGTCCGGTCGCGCCACAGCGACCCGCGTGCGGCGGTATCGGCTCCTCCCCGCTGCACCGGCTCCGGTCGCCGGCGGTTCGCGGAACGCCGGTCCGGCGCGAGCAGTTCGGGAAGCCAGGCGAGAGCGGCCAGGAGGGCGGGGACCGCCCACAGCGCGAGCACCGGCCGCCAGCCCCAGCCGGTGGCCGACACCAGCGGGACGACCAGGCCCGCGGCGAGCGCGGCTCCGCCGGACAGGGCCAGGGAGTAGCAGCCGAGCATCAGCCCGGCGCGGCCGGCGAAGTCGTGCTTGATGAGCTGCGGCATGAGGACGTTGCCGACCGCGATCGCCACCCCGGCGATCAGGGTCCCGCCGAACAGGGCGGGCACTCCCGGGACGGAGCGCAGCACGATGCCGCCGGCCAGCGCGAGCAGCGCGTACCAGAGCAGGTGGTGGGGGCCGAAGCGGCGGGTGAGCCGGGGCGCGAGGAACGCGAACGCCCCGAAGCAGACGACCGGCACCGTCGAGAGGGCTCCGGCGCCGAAGGACGAGAGGTGTTCGTCGTGCTCGACCTCCGCGAGGACGGGGGACAGGGACGCGACGGCGATGCGCAGGTTCAGCGCGGCCAGGCTGAACGCGAGAGCGGCTTGTACGGCGCGTGCTCCGGCCGGTCCGGGGAGGGACGGCCGCCGGGACGCCGACGGGTGGGCCGCCGGGGCCTGATGGGTCACTGGGCTGGTCATGCCGTCCACTCTCGGGCGGAGCCGGCGTGGCGGGCCACCGATAGGATGCCAAGCTATGAGGGAAACCCGCCATCTCGATCCCGCGGCACGCGGCCGCATCGCCCTGGCGCACGGGCAGCGGCTGCCCGTCCACGCCCACGACCGCGGTCACCTGGTCTATCCGGCCACCGGCGTGCTGTCCGTGACCACCGTCGGGGGCACGTGGATCGCCCCGCCGACCCGGGTGGCGTGGACTCCCGCGGCCTTCGAGCACCACCACACCGCGCACGGCAACGCGGACATGCGGATCCTGTTCCTGGTCGACGCGCTCGCCGCCCGGCTGCCCGCGCGCCCGGCCGTGCTCAGCGTCTCCGGGCTCGCCCGCGAAGCCCTGCTCGCCCTCACGGCCGAGGAGGCTGCCGCCGGCGGGCGGGCGCCGGAGGCGGTCGACCGGCTGCACGCCGTCGTCGTCGACGAGCTCGCCCTGGCGCCCGAGCAGCCGCTGCACCTGCCCGAGCCGGCCGACGACCGGCTCCGGGCGCTGACCGGCATCCTCTACGCCGACCCGGCCAACCAGCAGACGCTCGCCGAGCTCGGGACGCGGGTCGGGGCGAGTGAGCGCACGCTCAGCCGGCTCTTCGGGCAGGAGCTGCGGATGAGTTTCCACCAGTGGCGCACTCAGCTCCGCGTCCACCACGCGCTCACCCGGCTCGCCGCGGGGAAGTCCGTCACCGAGACCGCTCTCGCCTGCGGCTGGGCCAATCCGACGACCTTCATCGAGGCTTTCGCCGCTCTCGTCGGCGAGACCCCGGGCCGTTACCGCACCCGTCAACTCCCCGGCGGGCGGGGCTAGGCGGGGTCCGCAACTCCCCGGTGGGCGGGGCTAGGCGGGGTCCGCGCGGAGGTCCACCCGCCAGTCGTTGCTGCGCATGGGGCGCCCGGGCGGGAACTCGAAGGCGGTCTCGCCGAGGAGGGTGAAGCCGGCCTTGCGGCAGACGGCGTTCGAGGCGGGGTTGGCCACGTCGGGGAAGGCGTGCAGATGGGGGTGGCGGGCCTCGCGGCGGGCCGCGGCGACGGCGGCCCTGGTGGCGGCCACCGCGATGCCCCGGCCCTGGTGGGCGGGCAGGACGTTCCAGCCCATCTCGTGGACGGTCGCGCCCTGCCACGTCCGGGTGCCGTAGCCGACGGTGCCGACCGGCTCGCCGCCGGGGAGCAGCACGATGCGGTACATGCAGCCGACGCCGGAGGGGACGAAGTCGAGGTAGCGGCGGTGCCGGTGGAGGAGTTGCCGCTCCGTCTCCGGGCCGCCGACGTGCCGTTTCATCTCCGGGGTGTTGACCTGGCGGAGCAGCGCCAGATCGGCGTCCGTCCAGGGCTCGATCCGTATCCGTGCGGCGTCCGCCCGAGTGCTCTCCACCCACGGACGGTAGCCGCCGCCGGGCCCGCTCGTCACCCGACTATTCGGGCCCGGTCCGCTGCTCGGGCGCACCCGGGTCGGCCAGCGCGCGGGCGAGCCGGTCGAGGGCGGGGAGCGCCTGCATGACGGCCTCGCGGTCGGCGGCGGTCAGGGTGGCGAGGGCGGTGGCGATGCGGCGCTCGTGGGCGTGCCGCCAGTCGTCCAGCTGGCGCAGGCCCGCCGGGGTGAGCGCGATCCGGGCGGTGCGGCGGTCGCCGGGATCGGCCTGGCGGTCGACGAAGCCGGCCTCCAGCAGCTTGCCGACCAGGCCGCTGACGGTGTTCGGGGCCAGCCGCTGGCGGGCGGCGAGTTCGCCGACCCGCAGCGGCGCGGCGGCGAGCGTCTGGAGGAGCTCGACCTGCGCCATCGGCAGGGACTCCCACGGGTACTCGGTACGGATGCTGCTGCGCAGGGCGCGGCGCAGCCGGGTGACCACGTCGGTCAGCCGCCGGGCGCGTTCGATCGCCGGAGCGGGGAGCTCCGCCGGGACCCCGGGGGCGGCCTGGGTGTCGGCAGGCGCGGCGGCGGGGTCGGGAACGGGGGGTGACAACGGCATGGCGGACAGCGTAGCGCCTGGTGGCGGCCGCGCCGTCGGCCCGATCACCTGCCGAGAAGGGGGCGATCGCCCACCCCAGGCCGCCCACCGACCGCCCACCCCCGGCCGCCCGCCGGAGGCCGCGGCCGCCGGTCGCGTACCGTCTCGACACCGGGCCGACACCCATCGGTGGCCGATCAGCTCGTAGAAGGAACATATCTGCATCCGATATATTTCGCCGTATGAACGCCACCGCCCTCGCCGCCAGGCTGCTCGCCGAGCGCCCCCGGCCGCGCGGCATCGCCGGGTGGCGGCACGCCCACTGGCTGGCCGTCGGCACCGTCTGCCTAGGGGCGTTCCTCGGCCAGCTCACCGCCGGCATCACCGCCCTGGTGCTGCCCGCGCTCGGCGGGCACTTCCGGGCCGACTTCGCCGCGGTGGAATGGGTCGCGCTGGCCTACCTGCTGGTGCTGGTGGCCCTGCTGGCCCCGGTCGGCCGGCTCTCCGACCTGGTCGGGCGCAAGACGATGTACCTCGGCGGCTTCGCCGTCTTCGCACTGGCCTCACTCGGCGCGGGGTTCGCCGGCGGCCTCTGGATCCTGGTGGCCTGCCGGGCCGTGCAGGCGGTCGGCGGCGCGATGATGCAGGCCAACAGCGTCGCCCTGGTGGCCCGCGGCGTCCCCGGCCACGCGATGCGCCGGGCGCTGGGCATCCAGGCGGCCGCCCAGGGCCTCGGCCTGGCGCTCGGGCCCAGCCTCGGCGGGCTGCTGGTCGAACACGCCTCCTGGCGCTGGGTGTTCTGGATCAATGTGCCGATCGGACTGTTCGGCATCCTGGCGGGCTGGTTCCTGCTGCCCCGCACCCGCGCCCGGGCGTGGGTCCCCGGTGTCGCCGACGGCGACGGGGGTGGGGGCGGGGGCGGGGGCGTTACCGGGGGCGGCCGGTTCGACCTGTCCGGGCTGCTGCTGCTCACCGGAGCCACCACCGCGCTGCTGCTCGCCCTCTCCACCGCCTCCGGCCTGCCCCTGCCCGGCTGGGCCGCGGCGGCCCTGCTACTCGCCTCGGCGCTGCTCACCCTCGGCCTGGTCCGCCAGGAGCGGCGGGCCGCCCGGCCGATCCTGGCGCCGGGGCTGGTCAACACCCCGGGCGTGCGGCCCGGGCTGGCCGTCGCGCTGATCGGCTATCTGCTGCTGTTCTGCCCGCTGGTGCTCGGCCCGGTGCTGCTCGCCGGGGCGGGCGTCCCGGTGGTCCGGGCCGGCCTGGTGATCACCCTGCTCCCGGCCGCCTTCGCGCTCGCCGCGACCGTCGGCGGCGCGCTGCTGCCGCGGGGCTGGTCGGACGTCGACCGCTGCCGGTTGGGCGCCGCCGTCGCGGGCGCCGGGCTGCTGCTGCTCGCGCTGCTGCCGGTGGGGGCGGCGACGGCGGCGGGCCCGCTGCTGGTCGCCGGGTACGGGCTGGGGCTGCTGCTGCCGGCCAACAACGCGCTGGTGATGCGGGCGGTCCCGCCGCAGTGCTCGGCGGTCGGCGGCGGCATGGTCAACATGGCCCGCAGCCTGGGGACGGCGCTCGGCACCGCGCTGCCCGTCCTCGGTGTCCATCTGGCGGGCGCGGCGTCCGGCGGGCGGACGGTCCTGCTCGCGCTCGCCGCCGTGGCCGTCCTCGCGGTGGCGCTGGTCCGCCCGGCCGGGCGCACGCCGGGGCGGCCGGAGCCGGGCGGGGCCTGACCGGTGGCGCCGCGGAGGGGGCCCGGGGCGCCGGCCCCGGTGGCCCGTCACTCCTCGGCCCGGGCCTTGAGGTGGTGCAGCCAGGCGTCCAGCGAGGCATCCAGCGCCGCCTGGAGTTCCGGCCGGGCGGCCTCCACCGGCGCCCCGGCCCAGGACTCCTCGGTGTGGACGCGCACGCCGTCCCGGACCGGGGTGAAGGTCCAGACGTGCACGGCGGTGATCCCCTGGGCCGGGCCGCCCCAGACGATCCGGTGCGGCGGGCGCACCTCCCGGACGGTGGAGGTGATGTCGCTCAGGCCGTGCACCGACCAGCGGAACACCGAGCCGGTGCGCAGCGGGCCGGGAGTCAGCCACTCGGTGCGGGTGACGTCGGGCTGCCAGGACGGCCAGGCCCCGATGTCCGTCTGGATCCGCCAGATCCGTTCCAGCGGCGCGTGGATGACGATGTCGTCGCGGGTGATCACCGGGGCCCGGGGGTCGATCCGGACGGCAGGCTGCTGCCCGCCGCCTCCGCAGAGCCCGGTGACGACGGCGACGGGCAGGGCGGCGGCCCTGGCGGCGAGGGTGGTGAACACGGTGGGTCTCCTGGTCGGGGTGCCTGAGGGGGATGCCTAGGGGGGATGCCTGGGGGCGATCGGGCGGGGCCGCGCCTACGGGACGAGGACGACCTTTCCGGCGACGGTGCCGGACTCCGCCAGGCGCATCGCCTCGGCGGCGCGCGCCAGCGGCAGTTCGGCGGCGATCCGGGCCGTGATCTCGCCCCGGTGCAGGGCCGCGAACACCTGGGAGAGGTCGGCGCGCAGGCGGGCCCGGAACCGGTTCGGGGCGAACGCGCGGCCGGCCCAGACGTTGAAGAAGTAGGCGTGGCGCCCGTTGGGCAGCAGGTTCCACAGCCACACCCGGCCGAGCAGCGCGAGCACGGGCAGCTGCTTGGAGCCCTCGGCGTCGCGGGTGGCGGCGCTGCCGTAGGAGACGAGCGTGCCGCCGGGGGCGAGCAGCCGCCAGGAGTCGGTGATGCCGGGGCCGCCGACGTGGTCGAACACGGCGTCCACGCCGCCCGGGGCCAGCTCCCGGACCCGGGCGGGGACATCCTCGCGGCGGTAGTCCACGGGCGTGACGCCGAGGGCCCGCAGGGCGTCGTGGTGGCGGCCCGAGGCGGTGCCGATCACCCGGGCGCCGGCGCCGAGCGCCAGCTGGACCAGCACCGAGCCGACCCCGCCGTTGGCGCCGTGGACCAGGACGGTCTGACCGGCCCGCACCCGGGCCTTGCGGTGCAGCATCTGCCAGGCGGTCAGGCCGTTGACGACCGCGGTCTCGGCCTCCGCCGCGCCGACGCCGTCCGGCACCTCGACGAGGTCCGCGGCGTCCAGCGCGACGTGGCTCGCCCAGCCGCCGGTCTTGGTCATGGCGGCGACCCGACGGCCGACCAGCTCGGGCCCGACGCCGGGGCCGGCCGCCAGGACCGTACCGACCAGGTCGTACCCGGGGACGAAGGGGAACGCCGGCTGGTCGTAGTAGCGGCCGCGCCGCATCTGCTGCTCGGCGAACGAGACCCCGGTGGCCTCCACCCCGACCAGCACCTGACCGGCGGCGGGCACCGGGAGCGGCAGCCCCGAACGAACCTCCAGGCCTTCCGGCTCGACCTTGCCCGGCAGGACGACCTCGACGTACTCGGTGGCAACCATGGTGATCTCCTCTGCGTTTGATGGTCTCGCTTCCGTTAGAAGCTATAACTAGAATGAATGCCGCCGAGGGTCGTGTCAAGCGAGCGAATCCATCGATCGTGAGCGCCTCTGCCGTGAGTGATACCGTCTAACCCGTGCTGTGGTCCCCGTACCCGGCGGGCGGCGGGGGCGGGCGAGCGGGCCGGACGGGGGCGGGCGGCCGGGTACGGCGACGGACCGATCCCGGGACGGATTGATCCAGGGAGGGACCGATCCCGGGACGGGCGGATCCCGGGGCGAGCGGAAGAAGGAGACAGACATGGCCGACAAGGCGCCGACCCCACGCGAGCGGTACCGGCAGCAGGTCCGCGCGGAGGTCAAGGAACGGGCCTGGGAGCAGATCGCCGGGGTGGGCGCGTCCGCGCTCTCACTGAACGCGATCGCCAAGCAGATGGGCCTGAGCGGACCCGCGCTGTACCGGTACTTCGCCAACCGCGACGAGCTGATCACGGAGCTCGTCCGGGACGCCTACCGCAGCCTCGCCGACGCCCTGCTGGCCACCGGCTCCGCCGGGGGCACCCACCCGGCGGACCTGCTGGAGCTGACCCGGACCCTGCGCCGCTGGGCGCTGGCCGACCCGCACCGCTACTTCCTCGTCTACGGCACCCCGGTCCCGGGCTACCACGCTCCCGAGGACACCACCGTGATCGCCTCGGAGATCATGTCGACCCTGCTCGACGCCTGTGTCGCCGCCGGTCCGGGGCCGGAGCCGGCGGGGCCGGCCGCCGCGCTCGACGCCCACCTGGAGCACCACCGCCCCTGGGCCGCCGGACACCCCGGCGCCCGCCCGGCCGAGCTGCGCCGCGCGCTCGCCTTCTGGACCCGCCTGCACGGCACGCTCTCGCTGGAACTGGCGGGCCACTTCACCGGGATGGACCTCGACCCGGAGCTGCTCTACGCCGCCGAGGTGGCCTCCCTCACCTCGTGACGCCCGCCCACCGGGCGGCCCCGTCCGATGGGAGCGACGGCCGGGGCGGGCGAGGACGGCGGCGGCGCCGAGACGTCGGCGGGCGGGGGTGAGGCGGGTGGTCATGGCTTTCCTCCTGGTGACGGGGCACGAGGAGGGCGGCAGGGTGTGTGTGGCAGCCGGGCGGCAGGAGGGGCGGGGTGGGTCCGGGGTGGGAAGTCCGCCGACTCCCCACCCCGGACGTTCAGGATCAGCGCGCGGCGGTCGCGGGCGGGGTGAGGAGCAGGCGCTGGTTGCGCACCCCGGTCGAGTACCACTGGATCACCGGGGCGCCGTCGGCGAAGTCCCCGCCGTTGACGTCCAGGACGAGGTCGCTGTGGAAGTTGACGACGGCCATGCTCCGGTCGCTGACGCCCAGGCCCCCGTTGCCGACGTTGACGGCCCCCCAGCGCTGGTTGTCGCCGCCGGTGCAGGTCCACTGGCCGATCGGGGCGGCCGGGGCGGTGCTCCAGCCGGGGACCTCCAAGCACTTGCCGCTGTGCACGTTGACGGCGTAGCCGTCGGTGAAGCGCCACTTCTGGTTGTCGCCGCCGGTGCACGTCCACTGGCGGACGGGGGCGCCGTCGTCGGTGCGCCAGTCGGCCACCTCCAGGCACTTGTCGCTGAAGGTGGCCCGGATCTCGACGTCGCCCGTGCTGTTGACGGGCCGGTAGGCGGTCGTGGCCGAGGCGGGTGCGGCGATGCCGGCCGTGCCTGCCGCGCCGAGGAGAAGGGCTGCGGCGGCGGAGCCGAGGTGTCGCTTGATGCTGTTCATGAGTCCCCCTGGGACGGAGCTGTGCAGAGATCGGGCAGGACGGACCGCCCCGGTCCGGCCGGCGGCCGGTTGCGCGGATCGGGCGCCGGGTGGCCGGAGGCGTCATGTGATTGGACGTGCGTCGTTCGAAAAGGTTGTGCGTCGCTCCGGTGGATTTGCCGGCCGTCGGCGGACCGGTGGGTGCGCGACAGACGCAAGCCCCGGCCGACGGCGCCCTTCGGCCGGGGCTCCGGTGGTGTTCCGGATCAGGAGGCCACGTAGTGCCAGCCCTGGTTCGTGCCGCCGGTGCGGGCCCACTGGATCACCGCGGCGCCGTCGGCGGTGCTGGCGCCGGACACGTCGAGCAGCAGCCCGCTGTTCAGGTTGGGGAACCGGCGGGCGGAGTCGTTGGTGCCGTCGGACTCCTCGAACCACCACTGGTTGTCGCCGCCGTGGCAGGTCCACTGGACGGCCTGGGTGCCCCACGCGGTGCTTCCGCCGGGGATGTCCAGGCACTTGCCGGTGAGGACGTTGACCAGCAGGCCCCGGTCCCAGGTCCACTTCTGGTTGGCCCCGCCGTGGCAGCTCCACTGGATCACCGCGGCGCCGTCGGCGGTGGACCCGCCGGAGACGTCCAGGCACTTACCGCTGGCGGCGTTGACGAGCTGGAACACGCTCGGGGTGTCGGCCCGGGCCGGGGCGGCGGGCGCGGCCACGGCGAGCCCCGCGGTCGCGGCGAGCACCGCGGCGGCGGAGGCGATGCGTCTGGTGTCGATGGCTCTGATCAATGGCCCCCCTGTGGATCGGTGGCGTGCTCCCTGCACGGCCGCGCGTATTGGATCACACCGCGGGGACGGGCGGGAAGCGTGTTTCACTCTGTCAGGACCGGGGCGGGGTGCGGGCGGCCGGAGCCGGCCGGCACGGCGGGACGTTCGGCGCGGCGCAGCGCGCCCGCGCTCAGGACCAGCGCGAAGGCGAGCGCGGCGCCGTGCCTGACGACGGCGTTGTGGTAGCCGGCGTCCACCCAGACCTTCGTCACCGTGGGTCACTGGCCGGCGAGGGTGTCCAGGACCTGCTTGCCGCCGGCAGAGTCCTGGACACCGGCGGCGGTGACGATCAGGACCAGGAGCAGGCCGAGGGTGTCGGTGGCGATGTGCCGCTTGCGGCCCTCGACCCGCTTGCCGCCGTCGTAACCCTGGCTGTCGGCCGGGGTGTTGGGTGATGCCTTCAGCGCGGCTGCGTCGCCACTCCACCAGCATCGGCTCGATGAGCTCCCCCCTGACCGCCCTTCAGGTCCCAGGGAGACCTGCGTCGTTCCGTCACAACTGATCAATGTCGCGGACACGGATCCGGCCGCCACGAGATCCTGGAACCGAGTCCGTGCCCCAAGAATCAAAGCCGGACAGTTGGGGGGAATCCCCTGTCGAACACCCTCCGAGAGGGCCGGGGCTGAGACGGTCGGGGCTGAGACGGCCAGGGCTGAGACGGCCGGGGGCGGTGGACGGAATCCGTCCACCGCCCCCGGCCGGGTGCTGCGGGTCGATCAGGACGCGGGCACACCAGGGGTGGCGCCGCGCTCGGTGAGCATGTCGGTGATCAGCTGGATCTCCGAGGTCTGCCCGACCACCATCGACTGGGCGAGCCGCTTCTCGGTCTCGTTCTTCGCCAGGTCGACGTAGCCCTGGGCCATCTCCACCCCGCCCTTGTGGTGCTCCAGCATCAGCTGCAGGTAGAGCACCTCGGCGTCCCGCCCGCTGAGCGAGCCCAGCTTGGCGAGCTGGGTGTTGGTGGCCATGCCGGGCATCAGCGAACCGTCGTGCGCCGCATAGTCGTGGCCCATCTTCATCCAGGCCATCGGCTTGGCCGCCGAGTGCTGCGGGAGCCCCCACTGGTCGAGCCAGCCCATCATCATCCCGCGCTGGTTCGCCTGGGTGTTGATGATGTCGAAGGCGAGGGTGCGCACCGACGCGTCGCCGGTCCGGTCCCGGACGATGAACGACAGGTCCACGGCCTGCTGGTGGTGGGTCGCCATGTCACGGGCGAACCCGGCCTCGGGCGAGTCGTCCGCCGGTGCCGCGATCGAGGACGAGCCGGACGCCGACGTCCCGCTCGCCACCAGCGCGGGGACCCCGAGCGCGAGGGCGAGCGCGGCGGCCAGCGCCGCCGGCCACCAGAGCCGCTTGCGGCCGGGCCGGGGCGCCGCGTCCGGGGTGTCGTCCAGGGCGTCGCCGTGGCCGGTGTCCCGGCCGTCGTCGTGCGCCCCGGACACCGCCGCGTCGGCGGTCACATCGCCCCCATGGTGCAGGACGCGCCCGGCTCCTGGGTCTGCTTGCCCTGCACGTACTTGGTGAAGAACTCGCCCACCCGGGGGTCACTGGCGCTGTCCACGACCAGCTGGGTGCTCCAGGCGCTGAGGGTGATGGTGCCCTTCTCGTCCGGGTACGGGCTCATCAGCGAGTACGGGGTGGCCTTGACCTTGTCGGAGAGGGTCTTGATGTCGTCCGGCGTGGCCTTGCCGTTGTAGGTCACCCAGACCGCGCCGTGCTCCAGCGAGTGGACGGCGCGCTCGTTCTCGACCGGCTGGTCGTAGACGTGGCCCATGCAGTCCAGCCAGATCGCGTTGTGGTCGCCGCCGACCGGCGGGGTCTGCGGGTAGGTGACCTTCTCCTTGACGTGGTTGCGGCTCAGGTCGCCGAAGGTCTGGACGCCGTCGATCGGCGCGGCGGCCGCGGTCTCCTTGGCCTTCTTGTCGTTGTTGGCGTCGACCACGATCCAGGTGCCGGTGGCGATCGCGGCGATCACCAGGGTCCCGGCGACCACCGAGGCGATGATCTTGTTGCGGCGGTCGCGGCGCTGCTCGGCGGCGCGCAGCTCGGCTATCCGGGCACGACGGTCGAGACCGGCCTGCTTGCCGCTCGGCTTGTTGGACTGCTTCGAGGCGGAACCCATGAGGTGTCCTTGTCCCCGCCGCGCGCTTCGGGCGCGGCGGTCAGATGAGAGGGCGGAGGGGCGGATCCGTCGGTGCCGCCCCGGCCGCCGTCCGTTCGGACGGGCGGGGGGAGGACCGGCGGTGGGTTCCGCTCAGGACCGGTGAACTTGGAGCTCGTGCAGGTCGGGTGCCGGGCGCGGACCGTCCGGGAGCCCGCGCGGAAGCATCCGGGGCCGGGCCCCGGGAGTCTCCGGGCGGGGCGTCAGGGCGGGCTGCTGCTGGGGCGGCGGATTGGGCAGCTGGGCGTCCTGGGCGCAGTACGGGTGACCGGAGCAGCCGTTGTCGCGGTGCGGCGGCTCACCGTCGGCGGAGCACCACGTCCGGTGCCGCTTCTGCTCGGCGAGCCGGTCGGCGAGCGTGCCGGCCGGACCGGTGCGCGGGGCTCCGGCCTGCCGGGACGCGTGCTCCGCCGCCGGCGTCCGCGGCGCTCCGGCGGTCGGAGGTGTCCCGGCGGTCCGCGGTGTCCCCGTCGTCGGGGCGGCCGCGAGGGCCGGGCCGGCGGCGCCGTCCGGAACGGACGCGGGGGCGGACCGGTCCACCGAGACCGCCTGGGCCTGGCCCGCGCACGGGAGCGCCGCCAGCAGCCCGACCAGCAGGAGGAACCACAGGGCGCCCACCGGGCGGCCCGCGAACGCGGTCCTCCCCGGTCGGAGCGATCTGGGGGCCGACGCGGTCATGCGCACATTTAATCAGCCGAACGGGTGAAGCGATGCCCCTCCTAGGCCCCCATTTTCGGCCCCCGAACCTCCTGAATACCCCGGAAACGCCCTGCTCGGGGCAGTTCCGGCAAGCGCGGACGGAACGGAAACGAAACATGGGGCGAACCCGGTCATTGGGATCATCCGATCAGTGTGCGGTTGTCGCCGAAACCCGGACACCGTCGTTGCACTCGGAGACAATGACGTCGAGTCCGGCCCCGCCGGGGGCGGCGCGACCACGGACCGACCAGGAGCCGCCAGATGAGCAAAAAGGGTGCACCCGCACAGCAGCCCCGACCGGACGACGGTTGGTGGGAAACGGTCTACGAAGGGCCGGCGGGCACCCTCCCCGACACTCCGGACGCGGTACCGGGGGAGGGTAGCGTCGACGACTGGTTCGACACGGCGGCCGGGCTGATCGGCCAGCAGCGCACGGGTGGGCCGGAGGGCGAGGCGAAGCCCGCGATGGCGCCCGAGGTGGCGGAACCTGCGGCGCCGGCGGCGCCGGTGCCCGAGGGGTCGGCCCCCGAGGCGTCGGAGCGGGCCGTGCCGGAGCCCGACCTGCTGGAGCGGGACAGCATCGACGACTGGTTCGACACCGCGGTCGGGGTGATCGGGCAGCAGCGCGGGCCGGAGGAGACGCACCGGTTCCCGGCCCCGGCCTGGGCGGCCGCGCCCGAGGCGGAGGCGGGGCCCGAGCCGGAGCCGGGTCCGGGTCCGGAGGCGGTGGAGGAGCCCGTTCTCCGGAAGGGCCCGGAGCCGGCACCGGAGCCGGACCCCGTGGTGGAGCCCGAGCCCGAGCCCGAGCCCGAGCCCGAGCCGACGAGTGCCGGCCCCGAGCCCGCCGTCGAGCCCGAGCCCGAGCCCGCTCCTGCGCCCGAGCCCGAACCCGACCCCGTCCCCCCGGCTGCGGCGGTGGCCGTCGCCCGCCCCGCCGCCCGGTCGGTACTCGCCGACGCCGGGCCCGCCGTCCCGCACGTCGGCGAGCGCCCGCCCACGTACGGGCCCGAGCCGACCGCCGTACCGGAGGCCGACCCGGGCTCGCTCGGCGCCGTGGTGCCGGACACCGTGCTGGAGGGGGCCCAGTACGCCACCGCCACCGTGCGCGCCGTCTCGGTCCGCGGCGACTCCGCCCGCTACCGCGGCGAGCCCCGCCGGGACGCGCTGCTGGTGACCAGGTTCGGCGAGGGCACGGACGGCCTGCTGCTCGCCGTGCTCGGCGGCTTCGACCGCACGGGCGCGGGCTCCGCCGAGACGCTTGCCGGCCTCGCCGACATCGCCCCGGAGGCGGTCGCGACGGCCTCCGCCGAGGCGTGCCGCCAGCTCGCCGCCGCGATCGGCCGCAGTCGGGCCGGCCTCGCCGCCGACCTGCGCGACGGCGCGCGGGACCGCCTCCGCTACGGCCTCCAACGGCTCGCGACGGCCGCCGCCGCCCCGCTGCGCGGCCTGGCCCCCCGGGCGGCCGGCGAGGACCCGGTCTTCCCGGCCTCGCTGCACTGCCTGCTGCTCTCGCTCGACCCGTCGGCCTCCTACCGGGCGGCCTTCGGGGTCGGCCCCGGCGGGCTCTACCTGCTGCGCTCCGGTCACTGGATCGACGCCTACGCGGCCCGGCTGCTGCACCACCCGGACGGTCAGCCCCCGCTGCCGGACGGTCCGGCGCCGGACCCCCGCCCGTTCCGGTTCCGGATGGTCCCGGCCACTCCGGGCGACATCCTGCTGCTCTGCACCCCGGGTCTGGCCCGGCCGATCGCCGACGAGCCGGCCGTCGCGCACTTCCTCGCCGCCCACTGGGCACACCCGCACCCGCCGGGCACCGTGGACTTCCTGCGCCAGGTCCAGGTCCGTGCCAAGGGGTACGCCGACGACCGCACGGCGGCCGCGATCTGGACGGAGTGACGCTGCCGGAGTCCCTCCGTCAGGCGGGCGCCAGCAGGGTCCGGCAGGCCGACTCCGCGAGGTGCAGGGCCCTCGCGCGGAGCGCGCCGGGCAGGCCGAGCGCGAGCGGTACGGCGAGACCGTCCAGCAGCGCGCGGATCTGGGCGGCCCGCTCGGTGGTCGCTCCGGGCGCCGCGGCGAAGGAACCGGAGGCGGCGCCTTCGTCGAGCAGGGCGACCAGGTCGGCGTCCCAGGGGGCCTCGATCTCCAACTGCCCCTGCCGCAGCTCCTCGCTGGCGGGGGAGCGCCCCCACACCTCCACCCAGAGGATCCAGCGCGGATCGCCCGCGCCCTCGGGCAGGTAGAGCCGGGTGTAGTCGCCCAGCCGCTCCCAGACGTCCCGGTCGCCGTCGGCCAGCGCGGTGCGGCGGCGGGCCCCGAGCTGGTCCTCGCTCCAGCGCAGCGTCTCCAGCAGCAGTTGGTCCTTGCTGCCGAAGTAGTAGAGCAGGTGACCGGCGCTCATCTGCAGCTGCTTGCCGAGGCCGGCCATGGTCAGCTTGGCGAGCCCGTGTTCGGCGATGGCGGCCCGCGCGGTGGCGAAGACCTCCTCGCGGGGCCGCGCCGGCCGGCGCGGGCGGGCGTCCGCCATGTGCTGCTCTCCTCTGTGCCGCTGCGACCGCGCCGCAGCGGCACCCACGATACCGGCGGCGCCCGAAGCCCCCCTGACCAGGAGCCCACCGGGCCGACGCCCTGCCCCCGGCCCTCGTGGCGCGGGCGGGTGCCCCGGGGCGAGCCGGATCGAACGGGGGTCCCGTGGTCCGGTGGGAACCCGGGTCATGCTGATGACGGACACCCAGCGCGACCAACCCGACCGGTCCGATCACCCTCCCGACGACGACCGCTGATCGACTGCGCCCCCGCCCGGACTCCCGGGCGGGGGCGCTTCGTCATGCCGGGGGTCAGGGCGGCACTGGGTGTCACTGTGGGCTGCGGCATATGACTAGCAGTGGCACAGAGTGACATTTCGTCAGATTGTCAGACACTCGGAGTAATCTGTCCATGCCGAGTCCACGTCGACTCGGTGAAGGCACAACGATGCCCCCGACCGGGAACTTCCGATTCCCGACGAGGGCGCCGACCAGAGGAGAGCAACCTCCCATGGCTCAGGCTCAACGTAACGCCGTCCTCCGCGCCACCGCCACCGCGTGGTGACCCCTCCCGCTGAACGACGCCGCTTCAACTCCTCCGAGCGCGTGGCCATGTACCTAGCTGCTGGCGGCAACTGCACGAAGTGCGGCACCAAGCTTCTCCCTGGCTGGCACGGCGACCACATCACCCCCTGGTCTGCCGACGGCCCCACCGATGTGATCAACGGGCAGGCACTCTGCCGAGACTGCAACCTGCAGAAGGGCTCAAAGCGCATGGCATGGACTGGCCCGGACCTCCGCGAGTGGCAGCGTGCTGCCCTGACGACATACGTCACGCGTGACGCCCGCGACTTTCTGGTGGTGGCGACCCCGGGCGCCGGCAAGACGAAGTTCGCCCTTCGTCTGGCGAGCGACCTCCTTGAGTCCGGCCAGATCCAGCGGGTGGTCATCGTCGTACCCAGCGATCACCTTAAGGTCCAGTGGGCTGGCGCCGCCCACGAGTGCGGGATGGCGATCGACCCGACGACCAAGAACGGCAATGGCCTGGAGAATCAGACCGACTACCGTGGAGCGGCTGTCACCTATGCCCAGGTCGCCGCCCAGCCAGACCTGCACCGAATGGGCTGCAACCGGCGCACGCTGGTGATTCTCGACGAGGTCCATCACGCGGGAGACGAGAAGGCGTGGGGCGCCGCCGTCAAGCACGCCTTCGGGGAAGCCACCCGCCGGCTCGCACTGTCCGGCACGCCGTTCCGATCCGACAACAACCCCATCCCCTTCGTACGGTACGAGAAAGACAGCGACGGGGTGCCGCGTTCGATCGCCGACTACACCTATGGCTACGGCCGGGCGATCCGGGACAAGGTGTGCCGTCAAGTCGACTTCCACTTCTACGACGGCGAGATGAAGTGGATGGACTCGGGGTCGGTGACCTCCAGCGCCAACCTCTCGGCCGAGCTTGAGCGAGGCGACGTCTCTGCCGTCCTGGAAACTGCACTCGACCCGGTGACCGGCTGGATGAAGGGGCTGCTGATCAAGGCTGACAGCACCCTCACCGCCATGCGGGTCGAGGCGCCCCGGGCTGGCGGGCTGGTCATCGCTTACCGGGCTCCTCAGGCAAAGGCCTACGCCAAGATGCTGAAGGCCATCACCGGGGAGGAGCCCGTGGTGGTGCTGTCCGAGGACGGGCCGGAGGCCAAGCTGGGCATCGACCGGTTCTCCGACGGCGATCAGCGGTGGCTGGTCGCGGTGCGCATGGTGTCGGAGGGTGTCGATGTCCCGCGGCTGGCGCTCGGGGTGTACGCCACGAAGACGAAGACGGAGATGTTCTTTCGCCAGGCCGTGGGGCGGTTCGTCCGACGCCAGGGCAAGGATGACGAGCAGATTGCGATGGTCTTCGCCCCGGCCCTCTCAGGTCTCCGGATCATGGCGGCACAGATCGAGCAGGAGATTCGGCACGAACTCGAACTCGAAGACGAGGAGATCGAGCGCGAGCTGAGCGATGGCAACGGGCAGCAGATGCTGGACCTCTTCGCACGCATCCCGCTCGCGGCGTCCCAGCCCACGTTTCATGGTGCAATCCATGGCGGGACCGAGTGGACTGCGGAGGAGAACGAGCGCGCCGAGGAACTGCTGAAGAAGCACGACTTCCCGCCGAGCGTGCTGGCGTCGATGCGCAAGCTCGTACGGGAGGAGCTCAGCGAGCTGACCAAGGTGGGGACCGTGCCGATGCCTATTCCGGCGCAGGGCACCCAGCTGGCGGCTGGGGCCGCAGACGAGCCGCTCCACCGGAAGCGGAAGGCGTTGGCGGACCAGCTGACGAAGCGGTCACGCCATGCGGTGTTCAAGCTCGGGCTGGAGCACATGGACGTACAGTGGCGGGTCAACCAGATCATGGGCGTGCGAAAGCGTGCCGATGCAAGTGTCCAGCAGCTCCAGAAGGGCTTGGAGTTCGTGGAGCAGATGCTCCGTGAGGCGCAGTGACCGCCCAGGAAGAGGGCCGCGCGCGGGGAACGCTCGTGGAGGCGCTGTCCTCGGCACTGGATCGGGGCGGCAGCGGCCTGGACAACGCTCCGGAACTGCTGCGGCGGTTGCTGACCGACGGGTCCTGGCGGTCCTTCGTCACCGTTCGCGGCGAGCTGGTGGAGTATGAGCGGCTCGCCGATTTCGTGACCACTCCACCGTTGAAGGGACTGGGCGCGACAGTGGCCCTGGTCCGTCGGGTGGTGGACGACGACCCGGTGGCACTCGACCTGCTCGACCAGGCCCTGCAAGTGCAGCATGGGGGCGACAGAAGCAAGGTTGATATTATCAACCTTGCTCAACCGGACGGCACTTCACGAGCAGCCGCACTCCGCCGTCTCCGGAAGGACACCCCCGAGCTACATGCCGAAGTGCTGGCTGGCCGCTTGTCCGCGCACGCAGCAATGATCCAGGCCGGGTTCCGGCGCCGGACCGTGAGCGTGCCCGTTGACGACGCCGAGGCAACCGCGCGCGCTTTGCGGAAACACCTGACCCCCGATGCCCTTGCAGCCCTCGCTCACCTCCTCGCCAAGGAGGCATCGTGACAGCAGCCACGGTCTATCGGCCCGTTGGCACCGCCCGGATCAAGGTCCGCCTGCCCTATGCCGTCGGCAACCGGGCGTGGATCCACAGCATTCTCGGGGATCTGACCCGACCGGAGTGGAACCGGGAGGACAAGTCCTGGGACATCTCGCGCCAGCACATGCGCACGCTGGTTGAGGCCCTCGCGGAACGCTTCGGCTCAGTGGACGTGACCATCGACTTCCGCACGAACAGCCGATGCGACGACCGTTGCCGCGATGCGGAGGGTGACGACTGCGATTGCCAGTGCATGGGCGAGAACCACGGTGGCGCTGCCTACTGGCGGAACTGGAGGGAAGTAGGCGAAACGACTCTCGTAGCTACTGCTGGCATCAGCCAGCGAGTCTTCCGGGTGGTCAGTCGATGACGTAGCGCCCCGCCCTCCTCCAGGATGGCGGGGCGCTTCTCGCATTTCGGCCCGCCGCGACAGCAGCGGTGGGCATCATGGCGGCATGGCTTTCGATGATCCGCTGTCACCGGCCTCCGCCTGGCGGCTCGGCGAGCTGTCGAACATGGCACAAGGGCTGGCGCCAGAGCCGCGGGCCCAGGTGACCGCCGCGATCCGCGAGGTGATGCAGCGGCCGACTGCGGAGAACGCCTGCGCCCTGGTGGTCGTGCTCCGCGCGGCTGGCCTGGACTGGTAGCGCCTACGCTGCGGCCGCCTGCCCGTCCAGCTGCCGCTTCGCGCGGTCGAGCGAGGCCTGCCAGGTCTGCGCGTAGCAGGGCTCGGCCGCGGTGCGGGCCTGCTCCCAGATGGGGTGCGCGCGTAGGGCGAGCATCGCCTGGACGTACAGGTCGCGGGCGGCGTCGACGTCCCCGTCGGCGAGCCGGGCCTCGGTCATGCCGCGGTCGGCCTGAACGACGGCGACGTGGAGGGGCGGCAGTTCGTCGGGCAGCGGCAACGGCTGGGCATGCCGCCATCGTACGAGAGGCCACCGACAGGGCCGATAGGCTCGGCGCATGGTGAGATCCGTGGTGTTCGACATCGGCGAGACCCTGACCAGTGACACCCGCTACTGGGCGGACTGGGCCCGGTGGCTTGGAGTGCCGGCGCACACCATGTCGGCTCTGGTCGGAGCGGTGGTGGCGGAGGGCCGGGACAACGCCGACGCGATTCGGATCATCAGGCCGGGCATAGATGTCGGCGCGGAGTGGCGGGCCCGCCAGGCGGCCGGCCGAGGCGATTTCCTCGACGAGTCGGACCTCTACCCCGATGTCCGTCCGGCCCTGGCTCGGCTGCAGTCGTGCGGCTGGTGGGTGGGCATCGCCGGAAACCAGAACGAGCAGGTGACAGGGTTGCTACGTGGTCTTGCCCTGCCTGCCGACGCCATTGCGACGTCGGGTGAGTGGGGCGTGTCCAAGCCGGCGCCCGGGTTCTTCGAGCGGGTCATCGATTGGGCGCCGGGGGACCCCAGCGAGATCGTGTACGTCGGCGACCACCCCGCCAACGACGTGGCCCCGGCAGCGCGCGCCGGGCTGCGGACCGCGCACCTCCGTCGCGGTCCGATCGGGCTGACCACCTCGGCGCCCGACGCAAACTGGACGGTCTCCTCGCTCACCGAGCTGGCCGATCTGCTGGTCAGTCGATAGCAGGATCGCCCCGACGGCGTGGTCGTCGGGGCGATCAAGCCCGGCGCTGCGCGGGCGCCGGTACCGTTCCGAGTGCGACCACGGAACGGAGTCCAGTATGCCCGGCACCAGCGCTACCGCACTCGGCTTGCGCATCAAAACCGCCCGGCTTGCCGCTGGTCTGACGCGGCAGCAGGTGTACGACGCATCGGGTGTCAGCGTCAGCATGCTCCGTAAGGTCGAGACGGGAGAGCGGGCCCCGAGCGACGATGTCCTGGGGGCCCTGGCCCGGACGATGCGCACCAGCCCGGAGGAACTGACAGGCGGGCCAGCCCGGACGGACAGTCGCGTTCACCTCGCCATTCCGTCCTTGCAGCGTGCGATCGCTGGCTACGACCTGCCTGAGGACGGGCCCACCCGCCCGCTCGACGAACTGGCGACGGCCGTCGTCGCGGTGGTGGAAGACCGCGTCCAGTCCCAGTACGCCCGCCTCGCTCAGCAGGTGACTGGGCTGCTGGAGGAGTTGTTCCGCGCGGTCGATCAGGCCAGTGGCCGCGATCGGGAGCGGGCCGCGCACCTCCTGGCCCTGGCCGTCCGGTCGGCGGATGCCGTCGCCTACAAGTACGGCTACCGCGACCTCAGCGGCCGCCTGGTGGAGCTGATGAGATGGGCAGCTGAGCTGGCAGGCGACCGGGCGCTATCGGCGGCTGCGGACTATGTGCGCATGGAGATCTTCTTCTCGGCGAATCGGCTCGGCCCGGGGCTGCGGTCTCTGCGTGCGGCGGTGGACCGTATGCCGGCCCCCACCACTGAGCCGCTGGCCGCAGCCGCTGCAGCGCTGCACATGCGGGCCGCTGTAGCTGCGGGCCGGATGGGGCAGGCGGACGATGCCCGGGCTCACCTTCGGGAGGCCGAGCGGCTCGCGGCCGAGGTGCGGGAGCGGCTTTACGACGGCACCGCAGTGGGCCCGGACTCGCTGGAGATCCACCGTCTGTCGGTGGCCGTTGAGCTGGGCGAGCCGGGGGATCTGCGCGCTGCGGTGGACGCGGCTGCGAGGTGGGCGCCGCCCCGCGGTCTTCCGGCTGAGCGCCGTAGCCACTACTACATCGACCTCGGCAGGGCCCAGGTGCAACTCGGCCGCCCGCAGCACGCTGCCGAGAGTCTGCTGGTGGCGAGGCAGATTGCGCCGCAGCATGTCCGGGAGCACGGGCAGGTGCGGGCGGAGCTGGCCACGATGGTGCGGCTGACACGGGGGCGGGACCAGAAGGTGCTCGCTCTGGCCCGCTGGGCGAAGGCCGTCTGAGGCAGGACGCCGGAGTGCCACAGGTTGTGGCACTTCTGGGGGTTCCAGGTGGGGATCGTAGTGGGCGTGACAGAGACACAGGTCCCGGCTGCGGTTGAACCGGGAACGATCAGCCCCGCGCGGCTGCATGGGGAGGCGTGTATCACCTGCGGTTCTCCGGAACCGCCGCTGGTGCCGGCCGGCCACCGCTACACAAAGACCGGTGAGAAGACGTCGCCGCTCGGTTGGCCTGTCGTCGCACACCCTGACTGCCGAACCGCCCCTGAGGAGGAGCAGTGAGCAGTGACCTGACGATCGAGGTACCGGGGCGGCTGCCCTCGCAGACCCTTGTGCAGGATGAGGCGCTCCGCAGGTTGTGGCGGATCGTGGTCGAGCTGGACCTGTGCGAGACCCAGCACGAGGCGATGCGGCGGCAGCTCTGCGGGGACAACCCTGGAGTCCTGCCTGCGCTGGCCGTCGAGGGCAGCATGGACTGGACGCTGGATCTCCGCCGCGGCGCCCGGCTGGTGATGCGGGTGTCCCGGCCCGGCGCGCGATCGCCGCAGCAGCGCATAGGCGACCGGTACGTCCCGGTGCAGCTGCCGGGGACCAGCCGCTGCCCGGGCCTGTGGGCCGTACAGGACACGCAGACCGGCCGCCTGGTCCGCGAGGTCGAGGACGACGCCGAGCTCCGGTTCGGCATCGAGGACGGCGCCCGCGGGTGGATTGCACGCCAGAGCAATCTGGCCGGCTACCAGTCGACCCGCAGCATCGCAGCTGGCGGTGCCGCGTGAGCGCTGCCAGCGGCCAGGCGATCGAGCGCGAGGACCCCGGGGAGATGCCGGCCGCGTGCGACGGGTGCCAGACCTGCGCCGAGCTGACGCGGCAGCACGCCGACGCCTCGAAACGGTTCGACTACTCGGCGGCCGTGGACGTGCGTATCTGGATGCGCGGACACCAGTCCTGGCACCACCCGGACCATCGGATCGCCGTCTCCTGATCGCCCTGGCCGGCGTACGGCGGTGCGCCGGCCAGGGCTACCGCAGCCTCACTCGCCACCGATCAGCGCGGAGCACCATGTCGGCGGTCTCCACCGGTCGACCAGAGGCCGTGTACCGGGTGCGCTGGATCAGCCAGGCGGGCACGCCCTGAGGCAGGCCGAGCTGGTCTGCTTCGGGGCCTGTCAGGTGGTGTAGCTGTGCGTCCGCGCGGCACTCGTGCCAGGCGCTGGCGCGTTCTCCGGCCCACCAGGTGGTGATGAGGTGGCTGGGTCTGAGGTCTGGGTCGAGCATCTCCTCGCGGTGCCAGCGAAGCCGGGTTCGCTCGGGCAGGTCGAGCCGGCTGGCAAGGCCGGCGTCTGCTCGGCAGCTGCCGGTGGCCCTTTCCCGCGGGGGTAGGGCCAGGCTCCATCGGGTCGAGGAGAGTGCGCACACAGCAGGAGGATGCGCTACGAAGAGCCGCGTCCGCCGAGTTCCTTCGAGTTCTCCGGCACGCCGTAACTCGGCCATACCGAGGCGCGCGGCCGCATCGGTCACTCCCAGTTCCGTAACGCAGGCGGCCGGAGTCGAGCTCTAACCAGGCACTCCCAAGAAGTGCGCGGCGGCCCGACTCCGGCTCCTGCCAAGATCAAGTGGGAGAATAGTGGGAGATGATCTTCGTGAACCGCTGCTGGCTACTGCTGGATCCTAGTGGGTCACGAAACGGGGAAGTCCCAGGCCAGTGCTCTGACCTGCCGGAACGTCACACCTTGGGCTGCTGCTGGGTGATGCAGTGGATGCCGCCGCCGTTGGCGAAGATCTCGCGGGCGTCGACCAGTTCGACGGTGCGGCCGGGGTAGGCCTGGCCGAGGACGGCGGCGGCCTCCTGGTCGCGGGGGTCGTCGAAGGCGCAGAGCACCACGGCGCCGTTGGCCACGTAGTGGTTGATGTAGGAGTAGTCGACCGGCTCGCCGTCCTCGTCCGACAGGACGGTGGGGGCGGGGAGTTCGATGACCTCCAGGGCGCGGCCCCGGGCGTCGGTGGACGCGCGCAGGATCGCCACCAGCTCCTGGCACACCTCGTGGTCGGGGTGGGCCGGGTCCGGCTGGACGTGGGCGACCACGACGCCGGGGCGGACGAAGGAGGCGACGATGTCGATGTGGCCACGGGTGCCGAACTCGTCGTAGTCGCGGGTGAGTCCGCGCGGCAGCCAGATCGCCTTGGTGGTGCCGAGGTGGGCGTGCAGCTCGGCCTCGACCTCCTCGCGGGTCCAGTCGGAGTTGCGGCCCTCGCCGAGCTGCACGGTGTCGGTGACGAGCACGGTGCCCTCGCCGTCGACGTGGATGCCGCCGCCCTCGTTGATCAGGCGGGAGGCGAAACGCTGAACACCCGTCAGTTCGCTGATGTGCTCGGCGATGTGCTGGTCGTTGTCCCAGCGGGCCCAGGACTGCGCCCCCCAGCCGTTGAAGATCCAGTCGGCGGCGGCCAGCGAGCCCTTGCCGTCGATCAGGAAGGACGGGCCGATGTCGCGCATCCAGGCGTCGTCCAGCGGGCGCTCGACGATCTCGACCTCGGGGGCGACGTACTTGCGCGCCTCCTCGGTCTCGCCGGTGTTGACCACCAGCGTCACCGGCTCGTACCGGACGATGGTGTTGGCCACCGCGGCCCAGGCCTCGCGCCCGGCGTGCAGGTGCTCCGGGCTGTCGAAGGTCGGGTTGGTGGTGGGGAACGCCATCCAGGTCCGCTCGTGCGGGTGCCACTCGGCGGGCATCCGGTAGCCGAGCGAGGCGGGGGTGGGGGTCATCTTCGCGTCCTTGGAGGGGAGGTGAGGGTGGGTCAGAGGAAGTACAGGCGGCTGAGCGAGACGCTGTCGGCGGGCTCGGAGCGCAGCGGGTCGCCGTCCAGCGAGACCAGGCCGGTCTCGGTGACCTGCACGTCGCCGATCCGGGCGTTGCGGACCATGTCGCGCGGGCCGATGCCGCGGGTGTTGCGGACGCCGACCCGGCGGCGCCGGGTGGGCATGCCGTCGGCGGCCCGGTCCAGGTAGGCGCCGTCGGCGGCGGCCTGGGCGACGAAGGCGACCGAGAGGTCGGCGGCGGTGGCGCCGTGGGCGCCGAACTGGGGGCCCAGTACGAGGGGTTCGCAGCGGTCGGTGGAGGCGTTGGGGTCGCCCACGACGCCGTAGGCGGGGAAGCCGGCCTTCAGGACGAGCTGCGGCTTGGCGCCGAAGTGGTCGGGGCGCCACAGGACGATGTCGGCGAGCTTGCCGACCTCGATCGAGCCGACCTCGTGGGCCAGGCCGTGGGCGATCGCCGGGTTGATGGTGAGCTTGGCGATGTAGCGCAGGACGCGCTCGTTGTCGTCGCCGCCCTCGGCCGTCCCGTAGGAGCCGGTGCCGTCGAGGGCGCCGAGCTCGGCCTTCATCTTGCCGGCCATGGCGAAGGTGCGGCGCACGGTCTCGCCTGCCCGGCCCATGCCCTGGGCGTCGGAGGAGGTGATGCCGATGACGCCGAGGTCGTGCAGGACGTCCTCGGCGCCCATGGTGCCGGCCCGGATGCGGTCGCGGGCCATCGCGGCGTCGCCGGGGAGGTCGACCTTGAGGTCGTGGGCGGAGACGATCATGCCGAAGTGCTCGCCGAGGGCGTCGCGGCCGAACGGCAGGGTGGGGTTGGTGGAGGAGCCGATGACGTTCTCGACGCCCGCCATCTTGAGGACGTTGGGGACGTGCCCGCCGCCGCAGCCCTCGATGTGGAAGGCGTGGATGGTGCGGCCTGCCAGGACCTTGAGGGTGTCCTCCACGGAGAGGCACTCGTTGAGGCCGTCGGTGTGCAGGGCGACCTGGACGTCGTACTCCTCGGCGACCCGCAGGGCGGTGTCCAGGGCGCGGGTGTGGGCGCCCATGTCCTCGTGCACCTTGAAGCCGGAGGCGCCGCCCTCGGCGAGGGCCTCGACCAGCGGGGCCGGGTCGGAGGAGGAGCCGCGGCCGAGGAAGCCGATGTTGACCGGCCAGGCGTCGAAGGCGTTGAAGGCGTGCCGCAGCGCCCAGGGCGAGTTCACGCCCACGCCCCAGACCGGGCCGAACTCCTGGCCGATGATCGTGGTGACGCCGGAGGCGAGCGAGGCCTCCATGATCCGCGGCGAGAGCAGGTGGACGTGGGTGTCGATGGCGCCGGCGGTGGCGATCATGCCCTCGCCGGAGACGATGGTCGTCCCGGTGCCGACGACGACCTCCACGCCGGCCAGGGTGTCCGGGTTGCCGGCGCGGCCGATGGCGGCGATCCGGCCGTCGATCAGACCGATCGAGGTCTTCCGGATGCCCTGGATCGCGTCGATCACCAGCACGTTGCTGATCACCACGTCGCAGGTGTCGCGGACGGCGGCGGCCTTGAGGTGCAGGCCGTCCCGGGCGGTCTTGCCGAAGCCGGCCAGGAACTCCTCGCCGGGCGCCTGCGAGTCGGACTCGACCCGGACGATCAGACCGGAGTCGCCGAGCCGGATCCGGTCCCCGGCGCGCGGACCGTGCACCGCGATGTAGTCGTGCGGGGTGATGGCGGTCACGATTCCACCTCGGCGTCGTCGAAGTTGGTCAGGTAGCCGGTCGCGCGGGCCTTGGCCAGGGCGGCCTCCTTGGCGCCGGGCGCGTCCAGCGGGCCGTCCACCAGCCCGGCGAAGCCGATCGCGACCCGCTCGCCGCCGATCGGCACCAGGCCGACCTCGACGGTGGCGCCCGGGTCGAAGCGGACCGAGGAGCCGGCCGGTACCGCGAGGTGGGTCCCGTAGGCGGCGGCGCGGTCGAAGGCCAGGCGCGGGTTGGCCTCGAAGAAGTGGAAGTGCGAGGTGACCGAGATCGGCACCCCGGAGGTGTTGTGGACGGGCAGCACCACCGTCTCCTCGACGGGGTCGTAGCCCGTGCCCGCGCCGATCAGCGCGCCGCCGGGCGCGTCGTCACCGAGCGAGCCGGCGCCCTTGAACGGGTCGTTCACCACGGCCAGCCGGGTGCCGTCGTCGAACACCGCCTCGACCTGGACCACGGTGACCACGTCCGGGACGCCGGGGAGCACGTCGTCGGCGGTGAGCACGCTGCGCCCGGCCTCGATGGCCTCGGCGAGCCGCCGGCCGTCGCGCGCGGCCTCGCAGACGGTGTCGGCGATCAGGGCGTGCGCTTCGGGGACGTTGAGGCGTACGCCTCGGGCGCGCCGGGCGCGGGCCAGCTCGGCTGCTGTGAAGATCAGCAGCCGGTCCCGCTCGGTGGGGGTCAGTCGCACGGTTCCTCGCTCGCGGTCGCCGGGGGGGGTGCCGATGGGTGCTGGGGGTGCTGGGGGTACTGGGGGTGAAGTTAGAACGGCGTTCAAACATCTCGGGTCATTGAACCCGGACCCGGCCGCTCTGTCCAGCGTTGCCCGAAAACGACTCGTACGCATCGCAAACCTGTCCGGCGCGGGCAGTTGGATCACGAGTGCCGCGCCGTGCCCCTTTCACCCCAGGTGATCGGACGCACACTGTTCCAAACGGCGAAAGCTGGGCATGAGGATGGTGGTCAGAACGAGGCGGCCACCCGACCGGCGGGGGATCCGGCAGCGGGTGCCCGGATTGAGGGCGGGGGCAAGTGGTGATGGACGGTCAGTCGCGATTCCCGCGGCAGCGGACGGGCTCGGGGGACGCCTTCCGAGCCAGGCCCCAGGGGGGTGCGCCGGGTGCGTCGGCGGCCACGGGCACGGCGGGCCAGGCACTGCCGAGCATTCCGGCCCCGGGGTGTGCGTTGAACCGCCGGCTGCACGTGACGCTCGACGCGGCCGACCTGGTCGCGGTCGGCGCGGTCCGCCGGCGGCTGCGCTCCGCGCTCGGCCACTGGGGGGTGCCCGAGCTGGCCGACACGGCGGAGCTGCTCTCCTCCGAGCTGGTCACCAACGCGTTGCTGCACACCGGCCAGGGTGCGGTCTTCGACGCGGTGCTCACCGCCGACCTGCGGTTGCGGATCGAGGTCCAGGACAGCGTCACCCGGCTGCCCGGCCGGCGCCGGGACGCGGACGCCGAGTACGCCACCTCGGGGCGCGGGCTGCTGCTGGTCGAGGCGCTGGCCGACTCCTGGGGGGTCCAGCTGCGCGGGGACGGCAAGGTCACCTGGTTCGAGCTGGTCACCGCCTGAGCTGTTCGGGCTGGTCGCCGCCCGCGCTCCCGCCGCGTGACGCCCGCCCGCCTCCGCGCCCGCCGTCGCCGCGCCTCCGCGCCCGCCCGCCGCCGCGCCGCTCCGGTGGCCCCGGCTCCACCCGTTCGGCGCAGTTCCGGACCCCGGCCGACCCGGCGTCCGAGCCGGGAGGACCAGGTCGTTCGCCGCCGAACGGCACCTCCGGGCGAAGGGCGAGCCGAAGATTCCCGGTCCGGTGCCATTGCCGCTCGGCCGAACATTGGCGAGGATGGTGGGAATGTGTGTCCACGTGCGGCAAACAGCGGGGAGACCTCACCTCGACTGGTCGCCGCCCGGCCGCACGGTCCGATCGAGCACCACCCACTCACACTGCCCCGCGGCCAGGCCGGACACCCGGCGCGGCTCGCCACGGCAGCGGCAGGAGCAGCATGCCCACTGAGCCCGAGTCGCCGGGGCCGGCGCTTCCTCCCGGTCAGTCCACGGCCGGGTCGGGGCGGGCGAGACCACCCGCCCAGGCGGTGCGCAGGCACGCACTGCGGACGACGCCCGGACTCGCCGGGGGCCGGCTGGCGCCGATGCTCTCGGGTGGCCTGCCCGTCGCCTCCGGGGACTCCACGCCGGACTGGCTGGAGCCCGCGATGGCCGCCAACGGCATCGGCTCCTTCGACTGGGACATCCGCCGCGACGTCCTGGAGGGCGACCAGCGGGCCTGCGCGATCATGGGCCTGGACGCGGCCGAGCGGGACCGCTTCGACCGCACCTCGTCCTCCTTCCTGGCCCTGCTGCACCCCGAGGACGCGCCGGTGGTGCGCCGCCGGGTCGAGCGCGCGGTCGCCGAGCTGGGCCAGTGCGGCGCCTACTACCGCACCGTCGGGCCGAGCGGGACGATGCGTGCCGTGCGGTTCCGCGGCCGGGTCCTCGCGGACGCCTTCGGCCGGGCCTCGCGGATGGTGGGCTTCATCTGGGACGCCACGGTCGAGCTGCGCAAGCGCGACCGCGCCGACCGGATGGCCCTGCTGCGGGAGGAGCGCTCGCGGTTCATCAAGGAGGCCGCCCGCGCGCTCTCCGAAGCCGTCACCGTCCGTGACGTCGCCCGGGTCTTCACGGAGCTCCCGCTGCCCGGGCTGCCGCCGGACGGCCTGGTGCTGGCCTCCTTCGAGTCCGGCCGGGTACAGATCCTCGGCGCCTCCGGCTACCGGCCCGAGGAGCTCACCTTCTGGGACCGCTCGGTGCTGCCCGCCGACCATCCGGCGGCCGAGGCGCTGCGCAACCGGGCGCCGGTCTTCATCGCCAGCCGCGAGGAGTTCCTGGAGCGCTACGCGAAGGTTTGGACGCCGACCAGCCGGACCGGCCGCAGCTCCTGGGCCTTCCTGCCGCTGGTCGCCAGCGGCCGGCCGATCGGCGTCTGCCTGGTCAGCTTCGACGACGACCGCCAGCTGGACACCGACGAGCGCACCCTGCTCTCCACCCTCGGTGGCCTGGTCGCCCAGTCGCTGGCCCGGGCCCGGCTGCACGACGCCGAGCACGAGCTGGCGGCCGGCCTGCAGCGGGTGATGCTGCCGCGCAATGTCCCGTCGGTGCCCGGCGTGACCACCGCCGTCCGCTACCTGGCGGCCGGCTCCGGCCTGCAGATCGGCGGCGACTGGTACGACGTCGTCCCGCTGCCCGGCGGGCACGTCGGACTGGTGATCGGCGACGTCCAGGGGCACGACGTGCACGCCGCCGGGATCATGGGCCAGCTGCGGATCGCGCTGCGCGCGTACGCGGCCGAGGGCCACCCGCCGGCGGCGGTGATGGCCCGCGCCTCCCGCTTCCTCGCCGACCTGGACACCGACCACTTCGCCACCTGTACCTACGCCGAGGTCAACGTCGACTACGGCGTGGTCTACGCCGTCCGGGCCGGCCACCTCGACCCGCTGGTCCGCCGGGCCGACGGCACCGCCACCGTGGTCCAGGTGGCCGGCGGGCTGCCGCTGGGCATCGCCCCGGACGAGGAGTACCGGGTCACCCGGTTCAGCCTGGACCCGGGTGAGACGGTGCTGCTCTGCACCGACGGCCTGGTCGAGGCGCGCGGCATGGACCTCGACGACGGGATCGCCCGGCTGGCCGAGGTGGTCGCCGGCCCGCTGGCCGAGCGCCGGGAGGGCCACGCCGACCCGCTGGAGGAACTGGCCGACCGGATCTCCTCCCAGGTCGCCGACTCCAGCGAGCGCGAGGACGACATAGCGCTCCTGCTGCTGCGCTGGGACGGCCCGGAGGGCGGCCTCGCCGCCCAGCAGCTGCGCCGCCGGATCGGGCAGGCCGACCTCGAACGGATCTCCGAGGTGCGGGCCGAGCTGCGGGACGCGCTGCGCCGCTGGGGCGTGGCCGAGCTGGTGGACACCGCCGAGCTGCTCGCCTCGGAGCTGGTCACCAACGCGATCCGGCACACCGACCGGGACGCCATGTTCACCGCCCGGCTCTACCGCGAGGCGGCGGCGGACGGCGGCCGGGCCCGGCTGCGGGTCGAGGTGGAGGACGAGTCCGACCTCTGGCCGACCCGCCGGACACCGGGGGAGCAGGCTTCCTCCGGGCGCGGGCTGATGCTGGTCGAGGCGCTGGCGGACGGCTGGGGCGTGGAGCCGCGCGGCTCGGGCAAGCGGATGTGGTTCGAGCTCACCGCGACGACGCCGACGGCCTGACCGGCCCGGCTCACCGGCGCCGGCCGGCCCCGGGCCGCCCGGCGCCCCTGAGCCGGGCGCGGGTCGTGCGCCGGGCGCTGCCGTCCGGCGCACGACCGTCGGCCCTGCGGCGTCCGAGCGGCCCGGGGCCGGCCGGTGGAGCGCCGGCCGGCGGGCGGCCTCAGCCGAACTGCTGCTCCAGGTCCTTCAGCTTGCGCTCCAGCGAGTCGAGCCGGGGCAGCGCGACGGTGTCCTCCTCCATCGTGAGGTCGATGGTGCGCCGCTCCGGGCGGGCCGGCAGCCCGGTCTGCACCACCGGGCCCTCGGCGGCCGGCGCGGGCGGCTCCACGGCGGGCGGCTCCACGGCGGGGCGCTCCGCCATGGGCCCGCCGGTTATGGCGGACTCCTGGCCGGCCTCCAGCTGCCGGGCGGCGCCGCGGCCGCGCCAGGCACTGTTGGAGCGGTTGATGGCCCGGATCTCGGCCCGTTCGCGGCGCCCGGCCAGCCTGCGGCGCTCCTTCTCCATGATCTTCTCCCGCTTGTCGTCGCGGACCTCGTCCACCGCCTCGTCCAGGCTGCGCACGCCCTCCAGCAGCATCAGCGACCAGGCCGCGTAGGTCTCGCGCGGGGCGCGCATCCAGCGGACGATCCGGATCTGCGGCAGCGGGCGCGGGACGAGGCCCTGCTCGCGCAGCGCGGCCCGGCGGGTCTGCTTGAGCGCCCGGTCGAACAGCACGGCGGCCGAGAGCGACATCCCCGCGAAGAACTGCGGGGCACCGGCGTGGCCGAAGCCGCGCGGGGCGTGCACCCAGTTGAACCAGGCGGAGGCACCGGCGAACAGCCAGACCAGCAGGCGCGAGCCGAGTGCGGCGTCACCGTGGCTGGCCTCGCGGACGGCGAGCACCGAGCAGAACATCGCCGCCCCGTCCAGGCCGAACGGGACGAGGTATTCCCAGCCACCGGAGAGGTTGAGGTTCTGCATCCCGAAGCCGACCAGGCCGTGGAACGACAGCGCGGCCGCGACGCCGGCGCAGCAGAACAGCAGCGTGTACGAGGCCGCGCCGTACAGGGATTCCTTGCGGCGGCGGCGTTCCTCGGAACGCTCCCAGGAATCCGAGCCGCGCGGGCCGGCGGATCCCCGATTTCGGACCAGGGCCACCAGCAGGGCGGTGACCAGCAGCACCGCAACGCCGGTGACGGCCCAACCGAGCGGTATGTCGGACAATTTCATCGCCTGGACCAGCCTCGCTTTCCTGCGTCGTGATGGCGGGGACCATCATGGCGGATGCTCGGCCCGAGAATGGCCGATTCTCCGTCAATGCGCTGAGGAGAGGGATTTCTGACGTGGGAGAAGTCCCATTGTCGTATTAATTAAGGGGTGCTATTCCCCGGAATTCCGGGGATTCCGGGGGCCGTCCGAAGGCCGATGCCGTCAACTTCGCGTGACGCGGGGGCAGCCGCCGCACATCTCCTCCGGCCGCACGGTGTAGACGAGGCAGCAACTGGCCCGGGCACGGTCGGTGCCCGAAGCACCTCCGGTCGCGAAGCCCGCGCCGGGGGTGAAGGACGGCGCGCACACGCCGGGCGTGCACGCCCTGGCCACCGGGAGCGCCGGGGCTGCCGCTGGCCCGTCGTCCGCCCGGTCCGGTGCCAGCAGGTCCGAGAGCTCCGCCCGGGCCCGTTCCTCCTCGCCGAGCAGCCCGCCGACGTACCAGAGGCCCTCCACCACCGCGTCGGTCGCCATCGCCCAGAGCATCCGCGGGCTGCGCCGCACCGCCGGGCGGAAGGCGGTCAGCACCGGGGCCAGGAAGCCGGCCAGCGCGGTGCGCAGTTCGGCGGCCAGTGCCGCCTCGTCGGCCACCGTCCGGGCGCCGGGCAGCCCGGCCGCCGGGTCGTCCGGCAGGCAGACGAACACCCCCGGGCGGGCGGTGAGTTCGCCGGTGGCGCGGCGGATCGAGACGTCCTCGGGGGTGAGCAGCGGCACCCGGCGCTCCAGGAACCAGGGCAGGGTGAACAGCAGCGCCGTCGGCCAGCTGAAGCGGTGCAGGCCGAAGCCGGCCGCGACGTCGGGGCGCAGCGGGCGGCCGTACCGGGCGATCCCCTCCCGGGCGTCGTGGGCGATCAGTTCGGCCAGTGCGTCCGGGTCGGTGAGGAGGTCGGCGCCGCTGATCCAGCCGTCGCCGGTGCGGGGAGGGGCGCTGTGCACCCGCAGTGCCGGGAAGAGCCGGCCGAGTCTGCGGTAGCTGGTCGTGCATGGCGCCGGCGTGCGGGTGACAGCGTGCGCGGGGGTGGTGCGGGGGGCGTACGGCGCGGGGCCGGGTCGGGTGCTGCTCGCGGTCATGGTGCGGGCCCTATCGGGTCGACCGGCCCCGTGCCGGACCGTCCGACCCGTACCCGGCCGGGTTCGGCGGCGGCCGGGCCCGGCCGGCCGGGGCCTGGCGGAGCCCGGGAACGGCAAGGCGAACCTGGCCGGAGTACTGCTCACCCCGGCCAGGTTAGGCTCACCTTAGCTGATTGTTCCCCGGGGTTCCCGTTCGACGCGTCCGTCCGGGGGAGCGCCCGGCGTACGCACCGCGCTCAACTGGCGCGCGAGCCAGACCGGTACGCCCCCGAGCGCCTGGACCAGCCTGGTCGCCTCGGCCCGCAGCCGGACCGCCTCGTCCGGTTCGGAGACCTCGGCAAGCGCCGCCAGCGCGGGTGCCACCCCGACCGTGAAGCCGAGCTGCTCGCGCAGCCGCAGCGAGGCGTCGAACCCCTCCCGGGCCCGGTCGTGGTCCCCGGCGGCCTGGGCCAGTGCGGCCAGGTGCCGCCAGGTGTAGGAGCGCAGCAGCTCGTCCCCGCGCTCGTCGGCCCCCTCGTGCGCGCGGCGGTAGGCGATCCAGGCCGCCGTCGGGTCGCGCAGCAGGTTCTCCGCGACCAGCCCCCGGCGGAAGTCCAGCAGCGGACGCCCGGGGGCGTCCGGCGGCAGCAGCGCCGAGGTGCGTCCGAGCGCCGCCTGTGCTTCGTCCAGCCGGTCGCGTGCGCCGAGCACGCTGGAGACGTAGGCGAGGAACCCGCGGGCGCAGGAGGCGCCCGCGCGCTGCTCGGTGCTGGTCACCAACGCCTCGGCGAGGCGCAGCGCCTGTTCCGCCTGGGTCCAGTTGGCCGCGGTGAACAGGCACTGCTCGATGAGGAGTTCGGCCCGGCCGAGGGCGGCCTCGGGGTCGCGTTCGGCGGCCGGGCGTAACAGCTCCGCGGCCTCCTGCCAGCACGCCCGGGACCGCAGCCGCCATACGGTGTCCCCCGGTTCGCGGGGCGCCGGCCGCCCCCGGCCGTCGCGCCCGCCCTGGCCACTCGGGCCCCATCCGTGCTCCGACAACGCCACCTCCTTGTGTGCGCCATCCAGCAGGACGCCGGCCTCTGCCCCCAAGGCCCGCGTTGTGGCGGCAATTCAACACGGGGGTGAGCTTGTGCACCAGATCACGAGCGCAGGTTGTTGCGGGCGAACCGGTTCCGCGCCGATCGCTCCCGGGGGCGGGCGGGGCCACCGGGACGGCCGGGGCCGGTGGGCCGGGCAGGCCGACGGCCCGGGCCGCGGGCGGACGGTGTCAGGCGGGCCGGGCCGGTCGGAGCGGGGTCAGGACGTCCAGCCGGTCTCCATCAGCGCCTCGGCGGCGCCGTTGGCGGGCTGGGGCACTCCGGCGAGGTCGAGGCTGAACAGGGCGACCAGCAACTGCTCGCCGCGCACGGTGGCCTGGTGCGAGTAGCCGGCCAGGGTGAACATCGCGGCGGCCATCTCCTCGGCGTGCAGGGTCTGCAGCCAGAGGCACTCCACCGACTTCACGTCGGCCGGCTCGGTCCAGGTGTCCACCTGGGCGACCATCCGGCTGCCGAGCAGGGTGACGCCGTCGCGCTCCTGGGCCTCCGTCAGCTCAAGGTCGTCGAAGCCCAGCCACTCCAGGTAGCGGGCGGCGGTGAACACGGCGTCCTGCGAAGTGCGCACCGGGTGCGGGCGGAACGGCGCGCGCCGCCGCCAGGGGGTGGCCGCGGCACCGGAGCCGCCGGGCGGGGCCGGGACGGGCGCGTTGAGCGGGTGGGCGGGGTGCGGGCGGGAGTTCTGCGGGCCGGCGGTGCCGAGCTGGCCGGTGGTCGCGCTGCCGCCGAGGCGGGTGGTGCGGTCCACCGGCAGTCGCACGGTCGCGCCGCAGTTGCAGGTGAACTCGGGCTGCGGCCACTGGTCGGAGCGGCCGCAGTGCGGGCAGCGCATGTTCAGCCAGGAGTCCTCCCAGGACCGGAACCGCACCTGGACCGGCACGCCGCCGCGCAGCAGCGGCACCTTGAGCGAGGCGCCGCACGGGCAGGGCAGCGACGGCGGCTCGTACAGGTGCTCGCGCCGACAGGCGGGGCAGCGGATCGCCCGGGCGCCACCACCCGCCACCGGCCCGTGCTGTGCGGGGTCGCGTCCGGTGAAGTCGTCGGGCAGTCCGGACATCGCGGGCACCGTCCGTTCGAATCGAGGGGAAGGACGTGTCCCATGCTCCCCGAAACGCGGGGGCCGCGGCGCGGAATGGGGCAATCCTCAGGGACAGATCAGGGGTGTGCGGTCGATCCCTCGTCGGGGAGGAGGAGCCCGCCCCACCCCGTGGGGGGACCGGCCGCCGGTCCGGACCGGGAGAGGATCACCCCGTCGTCCAACGGGCGAGGTCGGCGGGGGTGTCCAGGTCGTCGGGGACGGCGATGTCGGCGCACTCGACGAGCGTGATCCCGTCGGCGTGCGCCGCCAGCAGAGCCCGCGCGCCGGAGTCGCCGGTGGCGCCCGCCGCAGCCTCGGCGAAGTGCCGGGCGCCGATCAGGACGGGGTGCCCGCGCCGCCCCGCGTAGGCCGCCGCCGCCAGCTCGGCGCCGGCCCGGTGGGCGGCGAGCAGCCGGGCCACCGCCGCCGGGGTGACACCGGGGGTGTCCACCAGCATCACCAGGACGGCCGAGGCCTCCGGCGCCAGGGCGGCCAGCCCGGCCCGCAGCGAGGAGCCCATCCCGCCGGCCCAGTCCGGATTGGCCACCAGCCGGCAGCCCGGCAGATGGGCGGTGGAGCGGACCCGGTCCCCGGCCGCGCCCAGCACCACCGTCACCGAGGCGCAGCCGCCGGCCCGGACCACCCCCGCCGCGTGCTCGACCAGCGGCCGGCCCCGGTACCGGATCAGCGCCTTCGGCCGGCCGCCGAGCCGCCGCCCGCCCCCGGCGGCCAGCACCAGGGCGGCGACCGGCCGATCGCCACCCGTCCGGCCACTGGTCCCCGTCGGGCCGCTGCTCCCCGTCCGGCCGCTGGTCCCCGTGCTGTCGCGCATGGACCCAGCCTGCCCGTCCGGGGTGCCCCGGCGCAGCCGTAGGAAGCCACAGTTGGACGAACGCACAAGGAGAACCCGCAGGTCGGGGCAGCTCCCCGGTGGTTCGGCCGCTGGTATCCCGGCCCGGCTGCCCCTGTACTGGGCCGATGAACACCGCACCGCGCCCGCTGTCGGACCGCTTCGGCAGGGTCCACACCGACCTGCGGGTCTCCCTCACCGACCGCTGCAACCTGCGCTGCACCTACTGCATGCCGACCGAGGGCCTGAACTGGCTGCCGAAGGCCGAGGTGCTGAGCGACGACGAGGTGGTCCGGCTGGTGCGGATCGCCGCCGGGCGGCTGGGCATCGGCTCCGTCCGGCTGACCGGGGGTGAGCCGCTGCTGCGCCGCGGCCTGCCCGACCTGGTCCGGCGGATCACCGCCCTCGGCCCCGAGGTCTCGCTGACCACCAACGGCATCGGCCTGGCCCGCACCGCCGACGCGCTGCACCGGGCCGGCCTGCACCGGGTGAACGTCAGCCTGGACACCCTGCGCCCCGAGCGGTACGCGGCGATCACCCGCCGGGACCGGCTCGCCGACGTCCTCGCCGGCCTGGCCGCCGCGCAGGCCGCCGGGCTCGCGCCGGTGAAGGTCAACGCGGTGCCGGTGCGCGGGGTCAACGACGACGAGATCCTCGACCTGGTGGAGTTCGCCGCCGAGCACGGCTACCGGATGCGGTTCATCGAGTCCATGCCGCTGGACGCGCAGGGCGCCTGGGACCGGGCGACGATGGTCACCGCCGACGAGATCCTCGCCGTCCTCGGCACCCGGTGGGACCTCGTCCCGGTCGGCCGGCACGGGAACGCGCCGGCCGAGGAGTGGCGGATCGCCGGCACCGGCACCGTGGTCGGTGTGATCGCGTCCGTCACCCGCCCGTTCTGCGGCGGCTGCGACCGCGTCCGCCTCACCGCCGACGGCCAGTTGCGCAACTGCCTGTTCGCCACCGAGGAGTCCGACCTGCGGGCACTGCTGCGCGGCGGCGCGGACGACGACCGGATCGAGGCCGCCTGGCGGGCCACCATCGGGCGCAAGGGCCCCGGCCACGCGATCAATTCGGCCGACTTCGTCCAGCCGGACCGGCCGATGTCCGCGATCGGGGGCTGAGCCCGGCGGGAGGAGGCGGGGCGGGGCCCGGGCGGGCGCCGGGGTGTGAGCTTCGACATGCTCGAACGCTCCGTGCCGCGCCGCCTTGACGGCCCGTGGGGCGACTGGTCTGCTGGGGCGCCGTCAGCCACCCCCCAGTCCGGGAGTCCCCGTGCCCGCCCGCCGCACCGCCCTGCTCGCCGCCGCCGCCTTCCTGATATCCACGCCGGCGCTGGCCGGTTGCACCGGGGGTGCCGGGAAGCCGGCCACCGAGGCGGCCGGGCCCGCCGGCGCGGGCACCAGCCCGCTGCAGAATCCCGACGGCACCAGGCCCGGCCTGGCGCCGCTGACCACGCCCGAGGAACGGAAGGCCGGCCGCGACATCATCGCCGGGGTCGCCACCGCCGCCGCCGGACCCAAGGACGGCTACGACCGCGACGAGTTCGGCCCGGCCTGGACGGACAACGTCGACGGCGTCCCGGGCGGCCACAACAACTGCGACACCCGCAACGACCTGCTGGCCCGGGACGGCCGCTCGGTCGAGCGCAAGGACGGTTCGGCCTGCACCGTCACCGCGATGACCATCGACGACCCGTACACCGGGAAGACCGTCCGGTGGAGCAAACAGCAGGCCTCGAAGATCCAGATCGACCATGTGATGCCGCTGTCCTACGACTGGCAGATGGGCGCGTCGACGTGGGACAAGGCCAAGCGCGTGCAGATCGCCAACGATCCGCTCAACCTCGTCCCGGCCGACGGCTCGCAGAACGCCTCCAAGGGCGACTCCGGTCCGGCCGCCTGGCTCCCGGCCAACACCGCCGTCCGCTGCTCGTACGCGGTGCGCTTCGCCCAGGTCTCGCTGAAGTACCGACTGCCCGTCACCGAGGCGGACAAGAAGGCCATGCTCCAGCAGTGCGGCGGTTGAGGAAACGTTCCGTCACGCTTTGCCCCCCCCTTCGCCGTCCGCCGGTCGATCACGAGATGACCGGTGTGACGGTCAGGTGATATTCGTGTGCGGTGCATTCGATGATCACCCGGTTCTCCCGGCGCGCCCTGCCCGCGGCCGTCGCCGCCGCCCTCCTGGCCGGCTGCGCCGGCTCGGGCGGATCCACCGCCACCGACGCGGCCTCCGGCACGCCGTCACCGGCCGCCGCCCCGGCCGCGCCCAGCGCGTCGCCGACCACCCCGCCCACGCCGACGCCCAGGCCCACCGGCGCGGCCGACCCGGCACTCAAGCCCTTCTACGGCCAGCAGATCGCCTGGGCGCCCTGCGCCGACGACCCGAAGACCGCCAAGGTCGACGAGTCGGTGCTGCAGTGCGGCTCGCTCAACGTCCCGCTGGACTACGCCCATCCGGCCGGCGACCCGCTGGCCGTGGCCGTCGTCCGGGTCCCCGTCGCCAGGCAGGACCAGCGGCTCGGCTCCCTGCTGGTCAACCCCGGCGGGCCCGGCGGCTCCGGCGTCGGCATGGTCAAGGCCGCCCCCGCGCAGTTCGACGGCCCGATGCACGACCGCTTCGACGTGGTCGGCTTCGACCCGCGCGGCGTCGGTCTGACCACGCCGCTGAACTGCCTGGACGACAAGGCCCGCGACGAGTGGCTCGCCACCGACACCCCGGGCGACGACCACGGCAAGGTGCTCGCCGACGCCTGCCAGGCCAAGTTCGCCAAGCTGCTGCCGTTCATCGGCACCCGCGACACCGCCCGCGACATGGACGTCCTGCGCGCCGCGCTGGGCGACCAGAAGCTCAACTACTTCGGCATGTCCTACGGCACCTACCTCGGCAGCCTCTACGCCGAGGAGTTCCCCGACCGGGTCGGGCGGCTGGTGCTGGACGGTGCGGTCGACCCGTCCGTGCCGCTGGCCCAGCACAACACCGTGCAGTACGCGGGGTTCGAGCGCTCGCTGCGGCTCTTCGCCGCGTACTGCGCTAAGCAGGACCAGTGCCCGCTCGGCAAGGACCCGGCCAAGGCGGCCGACAAGCTCGCGGAGTTCCTCGACGGGCTCAAGGCGAAGCCGCTCACCACCACGAGCGGGCGCGCCCTCACCGCCAACGCCGCCTGGGCCGGCGTGCTCGACAGCCTCTACGGCGACGAGAAGACCTGGGACGCGCTGCGCGACGACCTCGGCTGGGCCATGGTCCGGAGCAAGGGCGACAACCTGCTCGCCCGCGCCGACGGCGCCTACGGCCGTGACGAGAAGGGCCACTACGGAGACTCCGCCGACGCCTACACCGCCATCCACTGCGCCGACGGCGCGACCGCCGTCCCGACCGGCGAGGCCCTCCAGGCCGCGTACGCCGACCTGGCGGCGAAGGCCCCGCTGATCACCCGGCACGAGCCGAGCCTGGCGCTGTTCGACCCCGACTGCCGTGCCTGGCCGTTCCGTTCCGCCGAGCAGCCGCACCCGATCGTCTCGAAGAGCGAGGCCCCGATCGTGGTGGTCGGCTCGACCGGTGACGCGGCGACGCCCTACGCCTCGGCCGAGAAGCTCGCCGCCCAGCTCGGCAACGCCGTCCTGCTCACCCGCGAGGGCGAGGGCCACATCGGCTACGGGCGGAGCACGTGCGTCCGGGCCGCGGTCGACGCCTTCCTGACGGACGGCACCGCGCCGGCCGCCGGAACGCGCTGCCCGACCGACTGATCCGCGCCGAACGGCGACGGAGGGGACGCACCGCCCAGCGGCGGCGCGTCCCCTCCGTCGTCCTCCCGCGGCTCCTGGCTCAGGGGCGCTGCTCAGGGGGCGGGCGTCTGTGTCAGGTCGTAGAAGGTGGTGCCGCCCACCGTCTTCGCGGTGAAGTGGCTCGCCACCCAGGTCTCGATCCGGGCGGTCTGCGACTCCTGGGCGCCGCCGTCGGCACCGGCGGTCGCGGCGGGATCGGTGCTGGTGCCGGTCCCGGTGCCCGTCCCGGGGCCGGCCGTCCGGCGGGAGCCGCCGCTGATGAACCAGTGCACCTTGCCCTCCCGGACGTACTGCCGGAAGGCGTCCAGGCCGAGCGACGGGTCGGTGCCGTTGAAGCCGCCTAGGGCCATCACCGGTTCGCCCGAGGCGAGTTGGTAGCTGGCGGCGGTCTGCGAGCCGCCGGTCGCGGCGGCCCAGGTGTAGCGGTCGGCGTCCTGCCGGAGCAGGGCGGCGGCCTCGTCGCTCACGGTGGCGCCGTTCAGCAGCCCGCCGATGCCGCCGGGGGCGCCGCCGGCCATTCCGCCGCCGCCGAAGCCACCCGTGCCGCCGAAGCCGCCGGCGGCGCCGCGTCCGTTGCGGCCGCCGCCCGTTCCGCCGGTGCCCGTTCCGTCGCTGCCCGTGCCGCCCGCGCCGTTCGCGGCGCCGCCGGGCAGCTGCCCGGGCGCGCCGCCCTGACCGGGCGAGCCCTGCTGCCCGTTGAGGAAGAACCGGCCGTCGCCGCCGGGCGGCATCCCGCGCATCCCGCCCGGGCCCATTCCCCGCCCGCCCGCGACCGCCGGACCGGCCGTCACGATCGAGCCGGTGTGCGGCGTGTTCACGGTGTCCACCGCGTACGCCGCCGGACCGCCCAGCGCCGCCGCCAGACCCACCAGCCCGACCGTCGTGGCGAGTCGGGCCGCCAGCCGCCCGGCCAGCAGCAGCGCCGCCCCGGCGGCGAGCCCGCCGACCAGGACCGCCCAGCGCAGCCACGGCAGGAAGTCCGCGCTGCGCCCGAGCAGGACGTACGCCCAGACCGCCGTGACCGCCAGCGTGGCGCCCAGCACCGCGGCGTAGGGCAGCCGGTGCCGGACCCGCCAGAGGCCGTCGACGCCCATGCCGACCAGCGCCGCGACCGCCGGGGCCAGCGCCACCGTGTAGTACTGGTGGAAGATGCCGGACATGAAGCTGAAGGTCAGCGCGGTGCAGACCAGCCAGCCGCCCCAGACCAGGAAGGCCGCCCGGGCGGTGTCGGTGCGGGCGTAGCGGCGGGTCGCCCAGAGCCCGAGCAGCAGCAGGATCAGCGCGGCCGGCATCAGCCAGGCGATCTGCCCGCCGATGTCGCCGTCGAACAGCCGGGTGATGCCGGTCTCGCCCCAGCCGCCGCCGCCCATCGCGCGGCCGCCGCCGGGCGGTGCCTCGGCCCCGCCCATCAGCCGGGCGCCACCGCCGCCGACACTGCCGGTCTCGTCGCCGTTGAGCCGGCCGAAGCCGTTGTAGCCGAAGGTGAGCGAGAGGAAGCTGTTGTCCTGCGAGCCGCCGATGTACGGGCGGGCCGAGGCCGGCACCAGCTCGACCACCGCCACCCACCAGCCGCCCGCCACCACCATGGCCAGGCCGGCGGCCAGCAGTTGCCGCACCCGCCGCCAGAGCCCGGTCGGCGCGACCACCAGGTAGACCAGCGCGAACGCGGGCAGCACGAGGAAGGCCTGGAGCGTCTTGGTGAGGAAGGCCAGCCCGAACATCACCCCGGTGAACACCAGCCACCGGGTACCGGCCGCCTCGGTGGCCCGCAGCAGGCCGTACGCGGCCAGCGTGAGCAGCAGCACCAGCAGCGCGTCCGGGTTGTTGAACCGGAACATCAGCGCCGCCACCGGCGTCAGCGCCAGCGCACCCCCGGCCAGCAGGCCGCCGAGCGGCGAGAACCGGCGGCGCACCGTCGCGTACAGGGTGGCCACCGTGGCGACCGCCATCAGCGCCTGCGGGGCCAGCACCGACCAGGAGGAGAGGCCGAAGAGGCGGGCGGAGAGCGCCATCGGCCAGAGCGCGAGCGGCGGCTTGTCGACGGTGATGAAGTTCCCGGCGTCCGAGGAGCCGTAGAAGAAGGCCTTCCAGCTCTGGCTGCCCGCCTGGGCGGCCGCCGAGTAGAAGGAGTTGGCCCAGCCGGAGGCGCTCAGGCCCCAGAGGTAGAGGACGGCGGTGGCGGCCAGCAGCGCCAGCAGCGCGGGGCGCACCCAGCGCGGGTCGTCGGCGCGGCCGCGCCAGGACCGGGCCGCCAGGGTGCGCAGCCGGCCGGCCCAGGACGCCGGGCCCTTGGGACCGGCGGCGGGTGGCGGGCACGGCGGGAAGAGCGCCTCGGCCGGCGCGGGGGCGGGAGCCGCTCCGGGGACGGGGGCGGGGCCGGGGAGCCCGGGGGCCGGCTGCGGCACCTCCGGCGGCGGATAGTTCGCGGCCTCCGGCCACGGTTCGCCGGCCGGAGGGGAGAAGCTGGTCGTGGTCATGGACGCTACGCTCGGCCGCCCGGCTGAGAGGACCGTGAGACCGGGCTGTGAGCCGTCTCTAATCCTGCCGGGGGCCGTGCGGACGGCCGCGTGCGCACGCCCCCGGCGGCCGCGGCGGGTCGGTGCGCGGCGGGGAGTGCGCGGCGGGTGCTACGCGGCCTGGGGCATCGTCAGGTGCTTGCCCAGCCACTCCATCGCCGGCGGGATCTCCCGCGTCCAGGTGTGGAAGTTGTGGCCGCCGGTGTCCAGGGTGATCGTGGAGAGCTTGGTCGGCGCCTTGAACGCCTTCACCATGTCCTGGGTGGCGGCGTAGTTGTTCTCGTCGTGGGCGGTGGCCAGCAGCAGCGAGACCGGCGCGGCCGGTTGGTTCTGCAGCCGCCACAGCAGGTCGTTCTCCTGCTTCAGCCGGCTGTCGCCGCCGAAGAGGTCACCGGTGGTCTCGTCGATCGGCGCGGTGTAGTAGCCGGAGAGGGAGACGGCGGCCCGGTAGGCGTCCGGCTTGCGCAGCGCGAACTTCAGCGCGCAGTAGCCGCCGGTGGAGTTGCCGATCACGGCCCGGTTGGCCGGGTCGGTGCCGATCCGGTAGGTGGTGCCGAGCGCCTTGGGCAGGTCGCTGGTGAAGAAGGTCTCCACCTGCGGGCCGTTCGGGACGTCCACGCACTCGGTGTCCCGGTTGTTGACGAGGGTCGGCCGCATCATCACCAGGATGGTCGGCGGGAGCTTCTTCTGGTCGATCGCCTCCAGCGCGGAGGCCGGGTACTGCATCAGCGAGATCAGCTTCTCGGGAGTGCCGGGGTAGCCGGCCAGGACCAGGGCCATCGGGAACTTCTGCTGCGCGAAGTCGGGCTGGAAGTACTGCGGCGGCAGGTAGACGAACCCGTCGGTGCTCAGGCCGCTGCCCGCTCCTTTGACGGAGACCTTGTGGATCAGGCCGACCCGCTCCGGGTTGGAGCCCTGCTGGGCGTAGAACTTCTGCTCGCCGGTGATGGCGACGGAGGCGTTCGGCTGGTGGTCGACCACCGTGCCCGGCCCGCCGTTGGTGCCCAGGAGGTCGGTCCAGGAGCTGTAGAAGCCGAAGTAGCCGTTGGCGATCAGCCCCATCGCGACCAGCACCGAGATCTGGGTGGCGAGGAAGGCGCCGATCCGCCCGAGCCAGGCCTGCCAGCCGCGCCCGCCGAATCTCGGCCAGAGCCACATCGTGGCGGCGAAGACGCCGATCGCGAGGAGGGACGCGATGATCTGGAGGGGGAGTCCCGTAAGCCTGAGCACGTGACCGATCGTAGTTGACGCGCGGTGGCGTCCCGTGCGCCCCTCTCTGCGCCCCGCCTGCGCCTCAACACGCCTCTTGTGCGCCCTGTTGACCGCGTGACAAAGGCTCGGGATCATGTCCGCGGGGAATGCACGGAGCGTGCATGAGAGATCACCGGGGGAGCGGGCATGAAGTCCTTCGTCAAGGTCGGCCTGGCGGCCGGCACAACGCTGCTGCTGGCGGCGTGCTCCAGTGGAGGGTCCGGAGGGGCGGACTCCTTCGGCCTGGGCCCGGGCAAGAGCGCCCCGGCGTCGGCGAGCGCCAGTGCGAGCCCCAGCCCGACACCCACCCCGACCCCGACGCCGACCAAGCCGCCGTACGGGCCGGTCCTGGTGAGCTACATCGACCCGGTCAGCGCCGCGCTCGGCAAGCTCAACGCCTCCGCCGGTCTGGACGCCTTCGCCACCACGCTCCAGGAGGCGGCCACCGCCGCGTCCTCGGCCGGCAGCGGCCTGGGCCTCGCGGGCGAGCCGGCGGCCGTCAGCACGGCGCGGCGCCAGCTGGTGACGGCGCTCGGCCAGCTCTCCACCGACCTGACCAAGGTCCGCAGCGACATCAAGGCGAAGAACCTCTGCGCCACCACCTCGGCCTTCGCCCAGGTCGGCCTCTCCGAGGGCCTCAAGGCGGTGCCCCCCGCCCTCGCCCAGATGGCCGCCGCCGGGTATCCCACCACCTTCAACGTCCCGCAGACCCCGCAGCTCCAGACCCGGTCGCTGGAGAGCGGCACCATGGTCCGCTCGGGCCGCCTCAAGGGCGAGGGCGTCCTCAACGTCGACAACGGCGGCAGCTCCGACGCGGTGGTCTCGCTCGCCCAGAACGGCAAGTCGATCCACTCGGTCTACGTCGGCAAGGGGAAGAAGGCGTCCATCGAGGGTGTCGAGGACGGCACCTACGACGTCTACTTCGCCGGTGGCGTCGACTGGGACCCGACCCTGAAGGCGTTCACCCAGAGCTGCGACTTCAGCAAGTTCGACGACAGCATGGCCTTCGAGACCGGTCGCACCTACACCTCGTGGTCCATCACCCTCCAGCCGGCGGTCGGCGGCAACGCCAAGACCAGCGACGTGGACGAGGACACCTTCCCGCAGCCGTAGCGGAAGAAGTACCCGCGGCGGGCCGGGAGCCCGCGGCGCCGTCGGCCGATCCGGCCGGCGGCGTTGTCCTGCGTGGGGCGCCGTCCCGGGTCGCGGGCGACGCGCGCCAGGGCGGCGAGCGGTGTGCCGACGAGGACGGGCAGATCCAGGTGCAGGTGGTGCCGGCGGGGGCGGGCAGGTCCCGGGTGGGCCTCGGAATCCGCGACACCTGACGGTTCACCCGGTGGCACCGGTCCTGCCGTCGCACCGCCGGGCAGGCTCGCGGGTGGCGCCGCGGACATGTGGTGCACATCTCGAACCTGCCTCCCGGGTAGCAGGTTTGGGCCGGGGCGCGTGCTGCGACCTCGGGTGATGGGGCCTGAGGCGGCGAAGGCCGTGGCAGCGGCGCGGAATCGGTGGCGCGAGTTCTGTCGGCATGGTTGACCCGTTGAGGTGGTCATGGCACTTTCGTGCGGCGCGGGCGTCCGCGACCGGTCGTACGCCCCGCAATCCCCCACAAGGAGAAGCATGTTCAAGAGACTTGCCGCCCTCGTCGGCGCAAGCGCCGTCGTCGCGGGTGGGCTGACCCTCGCCGCCACCCCCGCCCAGGCGGTTCAGGCCGGCGATCTGACGTCCACCATCGCGCTGAGCAACTGCTCGGCCTCGCTGGTCCGTTACCCCTCGTCGGTGGACACCGACCGGGCCCTGATGCTCACCAACGGCCACTGCCTGCCGACGATGCCGTCGGCCGGACAGGTCATCCAGAACCAGAGCGCCAGCCGCAGCGGCACGCTGCTCGGCTCCTCGGGCAACTCGCTCGGCACCGTCCAGGCGGACAAGGTCCTCTACGCGACCATGACCGGCACCGACGTCGCCCTGTACCAGCTGACCGACACCTTCGCGTCCATCACCTCGAAGTTCAGCGCCACGGCGCTGACGATCAGTGACACGCACCCGGCCGACGGCTCGGCGATGTACATACCCTCGTCGTACTGGAAGCAGGTGTGGAACTGCTCGGTCAACGGGTTCGTCGACACGCTGCGCGAGGACGAGTGGACCTGGCACGACTCGCTGCGCTACAGCGCGGGCTGCAACACCACGCACGGCACGTCCGGTTCGCCGATCGTCGACGCCGCCACGAAGAAGGTCGTCGGCATCAACAACACCGGCAACGACGACGGCCAGATGTGCACCCTCAACAACCCGTGCGAGGTGGCGGCCGACGGCACCACCAAGGCCACCAAGGGCCAGAGCTACGGCCAGGAGACGTACTGGTTCACCACCTGCCTCGGTGCCGGCCGGGTCATCGACCTCAACGTCAGCGGCTGCCTGCTCACCAAGCCGGCCGGCACCAGCGTCTCGGTGACCAACCCGGGCAGCCAGAGCACCGCGCTGAACGGCTCGGTCAACCTGCAGATCTCGGCCTCCGGCGGCACCGCGCCGCTGACCTTCACGGCCACCGGCCTGCCGACCGGCCTGTCGATCAGCTCCAGCGGCAAGATCACCGGCACCGCCACGGCCGCGGGCACCTACAACGTGACCGTGACCGCGAAGGACGCCGCCAACAAGACCGGCACCGCCTCCTTCACCTGGACGGTCACCGGCGGCGGTGGCGGCACCTGCACCCCGGCGCAGCTGCTCGGCAACGCGGGCTTCGAGACCGGCAGCGCCGCGCCCTGGACGGCGTCCAGCGGTGTCGTGGACAACAGCGCCTCGCAGGCCGCGCACGGCGGTTCGTGGAAGTCCTGGCTGAACGGCTACGGCTCCGCCCACTCGGACAACCTCTCGCAGGCGGTGGCCGTCCCGGCCGGCTGCAAGGCGTCGCTGAGCTTCTACCTGCACATCGACACGGCGGAGACCGGCTCGACGGCGTACGACAAGCTGACCGTCTCGGTGAACGGCACCGCGCTGAAGACCTACTCCAACGTGGACGCGGCGGCCGGCTACCAGCTGCGGACCTTCGACCTCTCGTCCTACGCGGGCCAGACGGTCACCGTGAAGTTCGCGGGCACCGAGGACGCCTCGCTGCAGACCAGCTTCGTGATCGACGACACGGCGCTGCAGACCAGCTGACGCCTGCGCCGTAGTCCCCTCGGCCGCCCGGTCCCCGACCGGGCGGCCGTTCGCGGGTCAGAACAGCCGGTGCCCCTTCACCCAGACGCTGCGCCTGCCGTCGGCGCCCACCAGCCGGAACTTGTTGATGCCGGGGTAGGACCAGCCGACCCGGAAGAAGCTCAGCCCGAAGACGAACGCGAGGAAGGCCCACAGGAACAGGAGGCCGAAGCCGTCCGTCGCGTCCGGGTCGTTCTCGTCCACGGTCTGCCCGCCCAGCTGGACCAGCATCGGAACGACGACCGCCAGCGAGAGCAGCAGCACCGCCCCCACCACCAGGTAGATCCACCGCTTCCGGCGCGCCGTGGGGCGGCTCTCGACCCTGGCGCAGAACGCCCGCCGGCACCGGTCGCAGGTGAACGACGCCACCGCGCTGCCCTGTTGAGGGCGCTTGCGGTCCTCGCCCGAGATGATGCCGATGTTCCAGTTGACCCTCGTGGCGGTGAACCCGGCCTCGACGCTCACCCGGCACCCCAGCGCGATCGAGTACCGCTCCTCGATCGACGGATTCCTGACTCCCATACGTCCCCCCTGCCGCCCGCGCCCGCCGCGGGTGAGCCAGGGTACCGCCCGAGACCGGCCCGGGGGTCGGAGTGCCGCCCAAGTTCCTTGTTTTGCAGACGCGTTGGCCTGGCCGGTCGGCGTAGGCCGTCTCGCCGGGGCCCGCTCCGCGGGCCACGGTGCGGGGCGGGCCGGAGCCCGCCCACGCCGCAGGCGTCGGCAGTCCGACCCTGGGGGAGGATGCCGGCACTGTCCTGGTGAGCGGGCCCCGGCGGGGGCGCGACGGGGGCGTCAGGCCTTGCTGAGCCAGGCGGTGGCGTTGAGGGCGAGGGCGGCGTTGGTGCCGGCCGGGTCGTTCCAGCCGTTGAAGAGGGTGTTGCCGGACTGCCCGGTGCCGTCGTCGGCCGGGGAGCTGTCGCCCCAGATCGCGACCCGGCCGCTGCCGTAGCCGCTGGTGACGAAGAAGGCGCCGGTGGTGCCGCTGTAGCCGGTCCGGTAGAGCAGGCCCTTGACGGAGGGGTTGTCGGCGGGCTTCAGGGTGAAGGTGGTGCCGGAGCGCAGGATCGAGCCAGTGACGGTGCCGAAGGCGCCGTGCAGGACGGGGTCGGCGGGGTCGTTGACGGCGCGAGGGTTGTCGGTGGAGATGTTCTTGACGTCGACGCTGAAGCCGAAGGGGTCGTTGTTGTCCACCCCGTTGTTGGTGAGCAGGTCGTTGATGACGGCGGGGGAGTCCCAGCCGTCGTTGTTGCGGTCGCTCTGGTTGTGGTCGGAGATCAGGAAGAGCCCGCCGCCGTTCTGCACGAAGCGGATCAGGGCGGCCTTCTCGGCGGCGCTGAAGCGGACGTTCGGCTCGGGCACCACGAAGGTGTCGAAATTGGCGAGGTCGAGCGCGGCCCCGGTGCCGTAGCTGATGGTGGAGCCGGCCGGGAGGGTCTTGAGGCTGTACTGGCCGGTCTTCTGCAGGGCGACGCCCCAGGCGGAGAGCGCGCCCGTCCAGCTCTTCTCGGTGCTGGGACTGGCGTTCTGGGCCAGCGGGTCGGGCTGGCTGGTGGAGATGATCCAGTCGGCGTTGCCGGCGGTCTCGGCCTTGGTGTTGTCGAACAGCACCCGGTGGGGGGCGGCGGCGGTGGCCGCGGTGGGGGCGGGTGCGAGGCCGGCCGCGGTGCGGGCGGTGGGGGAGGCCGAGGCGGTGGGGGCCAGGCCGGAGAGGCCGGCCGCGAGGAGGGCCGGGGCGACCAGGGCGGCAGCCGTTCTCATGCGGATCATGTGCCGTTCCTCCGTGGGGAGTTGAGGTGTCGGCGCCCGAGTATTCGCGCGTAGATCCGAGTATCCGCGTGCGGTCCGTCCGGTGAAAGCCTCCGGAGGTTACGGGTATTTGTACGGTACATGGCGATCTTTGGGAGGACCGGAGCGCTTCCGGAATGCGCCCTCCGCGCGCCGTCACGTCCCGACCGCCCCGGACCAGTACTTGCGTATGACTTGCAAGTACTTCCTCGCCGAGGGAAAGATGGCCCAGCTCCGCCCGCTCCCCCGAAAGGACGACACGATGTCCAGCCCCGCCGCAGGTGCCACCGCCGTCAGATGGCGCGACCGGCTCACCCGTGAGGAGTGGATCCGCCTGGCCGGCATGGGCGGCTTCATCCTCGCGCTGCACGTGATCGGCTGGTTCACCCTCCTCGCGGTCATCGCACCCGAGCACTACGACGTCGGCGGGCAGGTGTTCGGCGCCGGGATGGGCCTCACCGCCTACACCCTCGGCATGCGGCACGCCTTCGACGCGGACCACATCGCGGCCATCGACAACACCACCCGCAAGCTGATGGGCCAGGGCAAGCGACCGCTCTCGGTCGGCTTCTGGTTCTCGCTGGGGCACTCCTCGATCGTCTTCGGCCTCTGCGCGCTGCTCGCCTTCGGCATCCAGTCGCTGGCCGGCCAGGTCGAGTCCGACGACTCCACCCTGCACGACACGACCGGCCTGATCGGCGTCTCCGTCTCCGGGACGTTCCTGCTGCTCATCGGCCTGATCAACCTCGGTGCCTTCAACGGCATCCTCAAGGTCTTCCGCAAGATGCGCGAGGGCGAGTTCGACGAGGCCGAGCTGGAGCAGCAGCTCGACAAGCGCGGCTTCATGAACCGCATCCTGGGCCGGGTGACCAGGGCCGTCACCAAGCCCTGGCACATGTACCCGGTCGGCCTGCTGTTCGGCCTCGGCTTCGACACCGCGACCGAGGTCTCGCTGCTGGTCCTGGCGGGCGGCGCGGCCGCGTTCCAGCTGCCCTGGTACGCGCTGCTGGTGCTGCCGGTGCTGTTCGCGGCGGGGATGAGCCTGCTGGACACCATCGACGGCTCGTTCATGAACTTCGCCTACGAGTGGGCGTTCTCGAAGCCCGTCCGCAAGATCTACTACAACCTGACCGTCACCGGTCTCTCCGTCCTGGTCGCGCTGGTCATCGGCTCGATCGAGCTGATCGGGCTGCTCGGCGAGAAGCTGGACATCACCAGCGGGCCGGTCGCCTGGATCGGTGAGCTGGACCTCAACTTCGTCGGCTACGCCATCGTCGGCCTCTTCGTGCTCACCTGGGCGGCGGCGATCGCCTACTGGAAGCTCGGCCGGGTCGAGGAGAAGTGGTCGGCGGGCCTGGCGAGCGCGGCGGAGAAGGCCGAGTAGCGGCGGGGCTCCGCGGGTGGGCGGTCGGCGCCGGCCGCCCGGAGCGCGCGAACGGCGGGCCGGTCCGGGGTTCTCCCCCGGACCGGCCCGCCGTTTCGTCGTTCGGTCCGTCCGTCCGTCTGTCTGACCGGCTGTGTCCGTCCGCATCGTCCCGGCTCCGCTCGGAGCCCGCCCGGAGCTCGCTCGCAGCCTGCCCGGACCGGCCGGCCGACCCGCCCCGGGGGACGGAGCGCGGGTGCCGGGCACCCGGGCGGAGCGGCGAGCGCTCGAAATCGGCCAAATTTACGAGGGATGGGGATCGGTGGAAACCCCTACGGAAGGCCGGAAAGCGGCGCCGGCGGTGCCGTCAGGGCATCGCGGGCGCGAAGCGGCCGGTCGGGCCGGCCGCCAGGGTGCGGTCGAGCAGGGACAGCGCCCGCAGCTCGGCCACGCCCTGGTCCGGCGCGCGGACGTACAGCACCAGTCCCACACCCCCCGGGACGGCGCAGGCGCGCACGTGCTCCAGACCGTCGCCCGGCCCCGCGCACCCCCACACAGCTGCCTGGACGTCGGCGGCCCCCGCCTCGCCCGTCGGCGCGGCGGAGACGTCCAGGAGGGTCAGGTGGACGGGGAACACCGAAGGGTCAGTCCCAGCCGATGCCCGGGTTCCCGGTAGGGGTGGTGTCCCAGCCGATCGCCGCGGGCAGCGGGTGGTCCCAGCCGATGCCGGTGTCGGCGGCCACGCCGGCGGTGACGGCGGCCGGCTGGGCGGCGAAGGCGGGCGCGGAGATGCCGGCGAGGGAGAGTGCGAGGGCGGCGGCGGCGAGCAGCCGGACGGTCTTGGGCACGGCGGTTCCTGTTCTGGGCACAGTGGTTCAGGGCGCGAAGGGGCAGAGCGCGGGGGAGGTGTGCGAGCGCGGGGCGTTGGAGCGCGGGGGAGGGTGCACGCACGGGGAATCCTCCCCGGTGGCGGCCCCCGGGCGGGAGGGGCGGCGGCGGGCAGCAACAGGCCAGGCAGCAAGCTGCAACCTCCTGGCGAAATCCCCGCGGATGCGCCCACCGGCCGGCCCGCCCCCGTGGGCCGGTCCGCCGGCGGGGCCGTGGGCGCGGTAGCGTGCCGCTCGCCAGGGCCGCTGCCGGTGCCCCTCGGGCGACACCCCCGGTACCGTTCCGGCGGGGCTGTCGGCGTGGTTCCCCGCCGGGGACCGGCGTACACCCGAGTCGCTTGACCGGATCATGCCTTGTGAGGCCGGTGCCACGGCGCAAGGATCGAGCCGCAGATCGCCCGATAATCCCATTGCGACGAGCAGGGGTCATTGAAGTGCTGGAACTGCTGGGCCTCGACACCACCGCGGAGGCCGTCTACCGCGAGATGCTGGCCGACCCCGAGGGTGGCGTGGTCGAACTGTGCCAGCGGCTCCGGCTGCCCGAACGCGCCGTCCGGGAGGCACTCGACCGGCTCGCCGACCTCACCCTGCTGCGCGCCTCGCGGGACCGCCCCGGGGCGTTCTGGCCGGTCAGCCCGGAACGCGGACTGGAGCTCCTGCTGCGCCGTCAGGAGGAGGACCTCGCCCGGCGCCAGCAGGAGCTGGCCGTCTCCAAGGCGGCCGTGGCGCGGGCGGTGGCCGAGTACGCGACGCTGCGCGCCAGCACCCTGGTGGACGGCGGCGAGCGGCTGGTCGGCCTGGACGCCATCCAGGCCAAGCTGGAGGTGCTGACGGCCCGGCTGACCTCCGAGTGCCTCGCGGTGATGCCCGGCGGCGCGCAGTCCGCGGCCAGCCTGGCCGCCTCCCGGCCGCTGGACGAGGACGCCCTGGTGCGCGGGGTGAGCCTGCGCACCATCTACCAGGACAGCGTCCGCAACGACCCGGAGACCCTCGGGTACGCGCAGTGGATGACCGGTCTCGGCGGGCGGGTGCGCACCGCGCCGGTGCTGCCGCCCCGGATGCTGGTCTTCGACCGCTCCACCGCCGTGGTGCCGATCGACCCGGAGAACACCCGGCTCGGCGCCCTGTGCACCGAGGAGCCGGGCATCGTCGCCTCGCTGGTCGCGCTCTTCGAGCAGACCTGGGAGACGGCCGTCCCGCTCGGCACCCACCGGGCCGAGGACGCCGGCACGGGCCTGAGCGCCGGTGAGCGGGAACTGCTGCGACTGCTCTCCACGGGGCTCACCGACGACGCGGCGGCCAAGCGGCTCGGGGTCTCGGTGCGGACGGTGCGCCGGCAGATGGCCGCGCTGATGGAGCGGCTGGACGCGGGCAGCCGGTTCGAGGCGGGCCTGAAGGCCGCTCAGCGCGGCTGGCTGTAGCGGCGGTCGCGGTCGCGGCGGTCGGCCCCACCGTGACGGGCCGCCGGGGTGGCCCGTCGGCCGGGGCGGCCCGGCAGTGCCGGGAGCGGCATCCCCTCGGCCCCGGGAGTGACCGTCAGGGCGGCGGCGGGACCCCGTCGGGCGCCCAACCTGTCGCGCGCGTCACAGCTTCGGGTGTGATCTCGCCGACGGTCTCGATTGTTCACCGCCGAGGTCTTGTCGCGTCATTTTCTACGCGCGTATCTTAAGGCGCTGCGGGGGGCCGTCCAGGATCCCCGGGCCCGCGCCTCTACGCGGGTAGCGCACTCGCGCCCGTCTGACCCACCCTCACGTCCCGGCAGCCCCACGACTGCCGGGCCACTCGTGCCACCCCCGTTGCCGTGCCGCTGCGCGCCACGACGAACCAAGGAGTCCCGTCCAGGTGACCACCTCCCCCGCTTCCCGCCCGCGGTCGCGCCGCACCCTGCTCCGCGCGACCCTCCTTCCGGCCGGCCTGGCCGTCTCGCTGGTGCTCGTCCCGCTGCCGGCCGCGGTGGCCGCGCCCTCGGCCGACGCGGTGATCGCCGAGGTGTACGGCGGCGGTGGCAACTCGGGTGCCACGCTGAAGAACGACTTCATCGAGCTGGCCAACAAGGGCGGCGCCGCCTTCGGCCTGGACGGCTGGAGCGTGCAGTACATATCCGGCACGCCCGGCGCGAACTCCCAGTGGGGCGTCACCCCGCTGACCGGTGCGATCGCCCCCGGCACCCGCTACCTGGTCGCCGAGGCGGCCGGCGCGGCCGGCACGGTCGACCTGCCCACCCCGGACGCGGCCGGCTCGCTGGCCCTGTCGGGCACCAGCGGCACCGTCGCGCTGGTCCGCGGCACCGACCCGCTGACCTGCAGGACCGCCGCCGACTGCGCCGCCGACCCGCGCGTGCGGGACCTGGTCGGCTTCGGCACCGCCGTCGTCCACGAGGGCTCGGCCGCCGCCGCCGGCGCCTCCAACACCGCCTCGGTGGCCCGCAAGGCGGGCCTCGCGGACACCGACGACAACGCGGCGGACCTCGCCGCCGGCGCCCCGAGCCCGACCAACAGCAAGGGCGAGGTCGCCGAGGGCTCCACCCCGACCGGTCCGACCGAGCCGGGCACCGTCCGGATCCACGACATCCAGGGCACCACCCGGCTGTCGAGCCGGACCGGCAAGACGGTCGCGGGCGTGCCCGGCATCGTCACCGGCGTGCGCGGCTACGGTTCCAAGGGCTTCTGGATCCAGGACCCGGACCCGGACGCCGACCCGGCCACCAGCGAGGGCGTCTTCGTCTACACCGGCAGCGCCAACCCGACCGTCAAGGTCGGCGACTCGGTGCTGGTCACCGGCAAGGTGACGGAGTACTACCCGAACTTCAACGGCGGCTCGCAGTCGCTCACCCAGCTCAGCGGCCCGGCCGTCACCGTGCTCTCCTCGGGCAACCCGCTGCCGGCCGCGGTCGAGGTCGACACCCGCAACATCCCCGGCACCTACACCCCGCAGGCCCCGGCCGGCGGCACCGTCGAGTCCCTGCCGCTCCAGCCGGAGAAGTACACCCTGGACTTCTACGAGTCGCTGGAGGGCATGCGCGTCCAGGTCAAGGACGTCCGGGTGATCCAGGCGACCGACAAGTACAACGAGCTCTGGGTCGCGGCCGACAAGCAGGACCAGAAGAGCCGGCGCGGCGGCGTGCTGTACGAGTCGTACGAGGAGCCGAACGTCGGCCGCCTGATGGTGCAGCAGCAGGCGCCGGCCGCCCAGCAGCCGTTCCCGGTCGCCAACGTCGGCGACGTGCTGACCGGCACCACCGACGGCCCGCTGGACTACAACGGCTTCGGCGGTTACACCCTGGTCGCCGGTGCCCTCGGCGCGCTCCAGGACAACCACCTGGCCCGCGAGGTGACCGCGCAGCCGGCCGACCGCGAGCTGACCATCGCCACCTACAACGTGGAGAACCTGGCGCCCGGCAACCCGGACGCCAAGTTCGCCGAGCTGGCCCAGGCCGTTGTCACCAACCTGCGCTCGCCCGACGTCCTCGCCCTGGAGGAGATCCAGGACAACAACGGCGCCAAGAGCGACGGCACGGTGGACGCGAGCCAGACCGTCGCCAAGTTCGTCGCCGCCATCAAGGCGGCCGGCGGTCCGGCGTACGACTGGCGCTCGATCGACCCGGAGGACGGCAAGGACGGCGGCGAGCCCGGCGGCAACATCCGCCAGGTCTTCCTCTTCAACCCGCAGCGGGTCTCCTTCACCGACATCGCCGGCGGCAGCGCCACCGCCGCGGTGGACGTGGCCGGCACCGGTGCGGCCACCGCGCTGACCGCCTCGCCCGGCCGGATCGCCCCGGCCGACGAGGCCTGGGTGAACAGCCGCAAGCCGCTGGTGGGCCAGTTCTCCTTCCGCGGCAAGAAGGTCTTCGTCATCGCCAACCACTTCAACAGCAAGGGCGGCGACCAGGGCATCGACAGCCGCTTCCAGGCCCCGGCCCGCAGCTCCGAGGTGCAGCGCCTCAAGCAGGCCACGGTCGAGCAGGCCTTCGTCGCCAAGCTGCTGGCCGCCGACAAGGAGGCCAAGGTGGTCTCGCTCGGTGACTTCAACGACTACCAGTTCTCGCCCGCGCTGGCCGCGCTGACCAAGGACGGCGTGCTGCGCGACCTGGTGAACGAGCTGCCGGAGAAGGAGCAGTACTCCTACGTCTACCAGGGCAACTCGCAGGTGCTGGACCACGTCCTGGTCAGCCCCGAGGTCGGGTACGCCAAGTACGACGTGGTGCACATCAACAGCGAGTTCGCCGTCCAGGCGAGCGACCACGACCCGCAGGTGGTCCGCATCAAGCCGTAGGGCCCGCGGCACGACCGAGGGGGCGGTGACCGGAGTCCGGTCACCGCCCCCTCGGGGTTCCCGCCCGCGCCCGCGGCTACTTCAGGGCGGCGAGCACGGCGTCCGCCATCACCTTCTCGCCGGTGGCGTTGGGGTGGAACGGGACGGCCGGGGAGCCCGGCAGCGCGCCCTCGATCCAGCGGTCGTCCGAGCAGACGTCGTGGCCGGCGGTCGGGGTGGCGGTGTCCACGTAGGTGGCGCCGCCCGCGGCCGCGGTGGACCTGAGCATGGCGTTCAACCGGCCGAGCACGCCGTACATGTACTCGACGTCCCCCGCCGTGACGGGCTGGCGCAGGAAGCACGCGGAGCCGTCGGCCGGCAGCACGGACGGGTAGCCCACCAGCAGGACCCTGGCGCCGGGGGCCTTGGCGTGGATGCGCTTCAGGGTGTCGGCGATCTGCGGCCGGGCGGCGGCGATCCGGTCGGCCAGGTCGTCGTTGCCGTACTGCCAGGACCAGCTGGACCAGTCCCAGTAGCCGTGGTGGAAGACGTCCTTGCAGGGCGTGCCCAGCGGGTTGACCGCCGCGCCGGCGATGCAGACCCCGACCAGTTCGCCGAGGCCGAGGTCGGTGGCGCCGAGGTCGTTGCCGCCGATGCCGAGGGTCACCAGGTCGGTGTCGGCGGTGACGGCGTCCAACTGCGGGTCGTTGACCCGGATGAACGCGTCGTACTGGGGCTGCGTCATCGCCTTCACCTTGGCGGCGGCGCAGGTGACGTCGGTGTAGGCGGTGGCCTTGAGGGCGGCCGCCACCAGGTGGCCGTAGTTGCGGTCGGAGCGCAGGCACAGGCCGGCCGACTGGCCGGGCACCCCGGCGCCGGCGGCGTAGGAGTCGCCGAGGGCGACGTAGTGGCGGGGGGCGGGCGTGGCGGCCTGCGCGCTGGTGGAGGTCAGGGCGAGGGCCGCGCCCAGTGCGGCGGCGGCGAGCAGGGCGGGCTTCCGGGAAGTCCGGGTCGTACGGCGTTTCCGGGCAGGGCTGAGCACGGGTTCCTCCTGGGGGAGAGAGAACGAGTGGGGGGTCGCGCCAGCCGGGCCACAGCTTTACTACTGACAGGTAAGTTACCGCCAGGTTTCGAATGCGTCCATGCCCGGCGCGGAAATTCCCGAAAACCCGTCAGAAGCATTTCGGAATAACGCTCCACCGTGTATCGGAGGTATTTCCGAAACGCCCCGGAGCGGAATTGCCGCCGCAGCTTGTTACCCACCGGTTGACGCGCCCCGCCGCAGGCCGCAGTATCGGGCGCACGCCGCACCGCCCGAACGCCGCACCGCAGGACCACCGGCCGCACCGCCGGACCACTGATGGAGGAGAGCGCATGGCCCTGGACGCCGATGTCATCGTCATCGGAGCCGGTCTCGCGGGCCTCGCCGCGACCGCCGAACTCGCCGACGCCGGACGGCGGGTGATCCTGCTCGACCAGGAGCCCGCGGCCTCCTTCGGCGGGCAGGCGCACTGGTCCTTCGGCGGTCTCTTCCTGGTCGACTCGCCCGAGCAGCGCCGGATGCGGATCCGCGACTCGCACGCGCTCGCCCTCCAGGACTGGCAGGGCACCGCCGGCTTCGACCGCGCCGAGGACGCCTGGCCGCGCCGCTGGGCCGAGGCCTACGTCGACTTCGCGGCGGGGGAGAAGCGGGCCTGGCTGCGCGCCCAGGGCGTGCGGTTCTTCCCGGTCGTCGGCTGGGCCGAGCGCGGCGGGCTGCTGGCCGACGGACCCGGCAACTCCGTCCCCCGCTTCCACATCACCTGGGGCACCGGTCCCGGCCTGCTCGAACCCTTCGTCCGCCGGGTCCGGGCCGCCGCCGAACGCGGCCTGGTCGACCTGCGGTTCCGCCACCGCGTCACCGGCCTCTCCGCGCACGCCGGGGTCACCGACACCGTCGCCGGCGAGGTGCTGGTGCCCAGCAACGCGGCGCGCGGCGAAGCCAGTTCGCGCGAGGTCGCCGGCCAGTTCGAACTCCGCGCGCAGGCCGTGATCGTCACCTCCGGCGGCATCGGCGGCAACCACGACCTGGTCCGCAAGGCCTGGCCCGCCCGGCTCGGCACCCCGCCCGAGCGGATGCTCTCCGGCGTCCCCGCCCACGTCGACGGCCTGATGCTCGGCATCACCGGCGAGGCGGGCGGCAACCTGATCAACGGCGACCGGATGTGGCACTACACCGAGGGCATCGAGAACTGGGACCCGATCTGGGCCCGGCACGGCATCCGCATCCTGCCCGGCCCGTCCTCGCTCTGGCTGGACGCCCGCGGCCGCCGGCTGCCCGTCCCGCTCTTCCCCGGCTTCGACACCCTCGGCACCCTCGAACACCTCCGGACCACCGGGCACGACCACACCTGGTTCGTGCTCAGCCAGAAGATCATCGAGAAGGAGTTCACCCTCTCCGGCTCCGAGCAGAACCCCGACCTCACCGGCCGCTCGGTGCGCGGCGTGCTCGGCCGCGCGCTGCCCGGCGCCCCAGGCCCGGTCCGCGCCCATCTGCGGCACGGACCCGACTTCGTGGTCGCCGGCAACCTGGCGGACCTCGCCCGCGGCATGAACGCCCGCACGCGCGAGGCGCTGATCGACCCGGACGAGCTGCGCCGCACCGTCGAGGCCCGGGACCGGCAGCTCGCCAACCCGTTCGCCAAGGACCTCCAGGTCACCGCCATCCACGGCGCCCGCCGCTACCTGGGCGACAAGCTGATCCGCACGGCCGCTCCGCACCGCATCCTCGACCCGGCGGCCGCCCCGCTGATCGCCGTCCGGCTGAGCATCCTGACCCGCAAGTCGCTCGGCGGGCTGGAGACCGACCTCTCCGCCCGGGTGCTGCGGCCCGGCGGCGAGGTGCTGGAGGGCGTGTACGCGGCCGGCGAGGCCGCCGGCTTCGGCGGCGGCGGGGTGCACGGCTACCGCTCGCTGGAGGGGACCTTCCTCGGGGGCTGCCTCTTCTCCGGCCGCACGGCGGGCCGGGCGGCGGCGGCCGCGACGGCGTAACGGGCGGAAGCGGGTCCGTCGCACCTCAACGTGCCAGGACCGCCGTCGAGTCGGCCCGGGAGCGTGCTGCGGCCGGCGTGGATCCGGGCTGCACCGGTCGGTCCCGGGTGCCCGCACCCACGCGCCCGTCACCGGCCGTTCGACGGCCGTTCGGCGGCCACCACCCGGCCCCGGGCGGGGCCGTGCCGACCCTGCCCGGTAGCGTCTGATGCTCGCCGCGGCCCGAACGGCCGGGTCCGACCGGTACCGGTGGCGCGGCGGGCGGGGGAGAGTGGTGGCAGCACAGGCCGTGTTGGTGACGACCCGTTGGGGCGGGGCACTGCGAAGGGGCGGGGCATGAATGGTCGGGGGACCGTACTCGGAGGTCGGTACGCGCTGACCGAGTGGATCGGTGGCGGCGGCATGGGCGCCGTCTGGCGCGCCGACGACCGGGTGCTGGAGCGGCAGGTCGCCGTCAAGGTCCTGCACGCGGGACTGCTGGAGGAGGGGACGTTCGCGTCGCGGTTCCGGCGCGAGGCCCAACTGCTCGCGGCGATCAGCCACCCGGGCATCGTGGAGGTCCACGACTACGGGGAGCAGGGCGGCGACGCCGGCCACGGAGCCGAGGGCGAGCGGATCGCCTACATCGTGATGGAGCTCGTCGAGGGGCGGCCGCTGGACAAGGCCCTCGCCGAGGACGGCCCGATGCCGCCCGAGCGGGCGCTGAGCCTGCTCGCCAGGGCGCTCGACGCGCTGCACGCCGCCCACCAGCAGGAGATCGTGCACCGGGACGTCAAGCCGTCCAACCTGATGCTGGGGGACGACGGCCGGGTGACGGTGACGGACTTCGGCATCGCGCGGGCGCTGGTGAGCACCACGCTCACGGCGACCAACGTGGTGGTCGGCACCGCCCTGTACATGGCCCCGGAGCAGGCCGGCGGCGGCGGAGTCACGCCGGCCTCGGACCTCTACTCGCTCGGTGTGGTCTGCTACGAACTGCTGACCGGCACGCCGCCGTTCACCGGCGAGAGCGTGGTCGAGGTGGCGCTCAAGCACGTCCAGCAGCCGGCGCCGGAGCTGCCCGGTGAGTTCGCGCCGGCCGTGCGGGAGTTCGTCGCCCGGGCGCTGGCCAAGCAGCCGGGGGACCGGTTCGCCGACGCGGCCGCGATGGCGGCCGCGGCACGGGAGGCGGTCGGCGACAGGTCGGCGCCGGTCGCCGCGGTGGTGCGCCCCGTCCCGCCCGCCGTGCCCGGGACTCCGGTGGCCGGCGCCCCGGCGGCCGAGGTCGCCCGGGTGGCACGCCGGACCGGCGCCGAGCCCGGTGCGGGCCGGCGGTGGCGCCGCCTCCTGGTGCCCGTCATCATTCCGGTGGTCATCACCGGTGGCGCGGCCACGGTCGTGCTGGTGGAGCGGGGCCCGTTCCACACGCAGACGCAGACGCAACAGCCCGGTGCGCAGCCGGCGGTGTCGGTGTCCGCCGGCCCGCTCACCGACAGCCCGGCGGCGACCGCCTCGCCGACCGGGGAGCTCCCGGCCACGCCGGCGCCGGGCGCGGAGCCCGCGCCGGGCGCTCCACCGGCCGCGGAGCCCGAGGCCGGCGGAGCGCCCGTGCCGCCCGCCGGCGGCGTGCCGGAGGTCCCGGCACCGGGCGCGGCACCGAAGCCGGGCGGCGGCACGGGGTCGGGCGGTACGGGGTCGGCCGGCGGGTCCTCCGGCGGGTCGGGCGGCACCTCGCCGAAGACGGGCGGCAGCGGCAGCGGTGGGGGCGGTGGGGGCGGTGGGGCGGCTCCCGCGCCGAACCAGCCCGCGCCGCAGGCCCCCGCACCCAACCAGCCCGCCCCGTCGGCACCCGCGCCGAACCAGCCGGCGCCCAGCCCCGAGGCTCCCAAGCCGCCGGAGCCCAAGCCGTCGGCGCCGACCGTGCCCGCGGGGTGCGGCGGCAGCCGGTGGGGCGACATCGTCAACGTGGCCGACGGCCAGAAGCTCGGCCTGGCCGCCGCCGGCCCGTCGCCGGGCGGCGCCGTCGTGGTGGGCGGGACGACCGCCTACGGCTGGGTGCGCTCGGACCCGAACCCGGGCGGCTGGTACGAGATCCACGCGTGCGGCCTGAGCGGGCCGGCCCTCGTCCAGGACACCGACTTCTCGAACACGTCGAGTCAGAAGGTGCTGCTCTCACCGGGGTTCAGCTTCATGGCCAACTGGTCGGTGGTCGGCGCGGGCGCCCAGGGCGTCTACTACCTCAAGGACTACATGGGGTCGACCTGCCTGACCGACAACGGCGCGGGCAGGCAGGCCACCATGACGGCCTGCACGCCGGGCAACGCCTACCAGCAGTGGCGGATGCCCTGAGCCGCGGGGCTCCGGAGTGAGCCCTACCGGTCGTCGGTGACGCCGAGGCGCAGGTGGTCGACGTGGTAGACGGCGTGGTCGAGGAGTGCGGCGACGTGGTCGTCGTGGAGGGAGTAGACCACCGAGCGGCCGCGGCGCTCGCCGACGACCAGGCCGAGGTTGCGCAGCAGGCGGAGCTGGTGGGAGCAGGCGGACTGCTCCATGCCGACGGCGTCGGCGAGTTCGGTGGCGGCCCGCGGGCCCTCCCGCAGCTGGGCGAGTATCAGCAGGCGGGAGGGGGTGGCCAGGGCCTGGAGGGTGTTCGCCACCTTGGCCGCGTTCGACGCGTCCAGGCGCATCTGCGGCACGGCGTTCTCGGCGGCTGCGTGTCCCATGGGGGCATCCTACGGGTCGGGGCTCAGGCGGGGCCCGGCACGCAGGAACGAATGAAAGTGTGTTCATATGTTCCTGTATCGTGGCGGACATGTCCGCCACCGTGCTCACCCGACCGCCGGTCCCCACCGCCCCCGCGACGGCGCCCCCGCGCCGCACCCGGGTGCTCGCGCTGCCCGAGGCCCGCTGGGCGGCCGCCGCCACCGCGGCCTTCCTGGCCGCCCTCGCCGTGCGGTTGCTCGACGGCCCCGGGTGGGCGTCCGGGGCGCTGTACGCGGCCGCGTACCTGGCCGGCGGCTGGGAACCCGCCCTGGCCGGGCTGCGGGCGCTGCGCGAGCGGACCCTGGACGTCGACCTGCTGATGGTGGTCGCCGCCCTCGGCGCCGCGGCCATCGGTCAGCCGCTGGACGGCGCCCTGCTGATCGTGATCTTCGCGACCAGCGGCGCCCTGGAGGCGCTGGCCACCGCCCGCACCGCCGATTCCGTCCGGGGCCTGCTCGACCTCGCCCCCGCCACGGCCTGCCGGCTCACCGCCGACGGCCGGGAGGAGACCGTCCCCACCGCCGCACTCGCCGTCGGCGACACCGTGCTGGTCCGCCCCGGCGAGCGGATCGGCGCCGACGGCCGGGTCCTCGACGGCAGCAGCGAGGTCGACCAGGCCACCATCACCGGCGAACCGCTGCCCGCCGCCCGGTCCGCCGGCGACGAGGTGTACGCGGGCACCCTCAACGGCGGCGGCGCCCTGCGGATCCGGGTCGAACGGGACGCCGCCGACTCCGTGATCGCCCGGATCGTCGCCATGGTGCAGGAGGCCTCCGAGACCAAGGCGCCCACCCAGCTCTTCGTCGAGAAGGTCGAACAGCGCTACGCCGCCGCTCTGGTGGCCGCCACGCTGCTGCTCTTCGCCGTCCCGCTCGCCCTCGGCGCGGAGCTGACCGCCACCCTGCTGCGCGCCATGACGTTCATGATCGTCGCCTCGCCGTGCGCCGTGGTACTGGCCACCATGCCGCCGCTGCTCTCCGCCATCGCCAACGCCGGCCGGCACGGCGTGCTGGTCAAGTCCGCCGTGGTGATGGAGCGGCTCGGCCAGGTGGACACCGTCGCCCTGGACAAGACCGGCACCCTCACCGAGGGCACGCCGAAGGTCGTCGAGCTGCGCCCGCTGGGCGTCACCGAGGCCGAGCTGCTCTCCCTCGCGGCCGGTGCCGAGCACCCCAGCGAGCACCCGTTGGCCCGGGCGGTGGTCGCCGCCGCCCGCGAGCGCGGCCTGGTGCCGCCCGCGGCCACCGACTTCACCGCCACCCCGGGGATCGGCGTGCGGGCCGTGGTCGGCGGCGCGGTGGTCGCGGTGGGCGCCCCCGGTCCGTACCGCGGGCACCCCGCGGTCGCCGAGCTGGAGGCGGCCGGCCGCACCGCCGTCCTGGTGCTGCGCGACGGGGAGCCGGTCGGCGTGCTCGGCCTCGCCGACCGCCCGCGCGAGCAGGCCGCGGCCGCCGTCCGGGGCCTGGCCGCGCTCACCGGCCGCCCACCGGTGCTGCTCACCGGCGACAACCGGCTCGCCGCCGAGCACCTCGCCCGGGAGGTCGGTCTGACCGACGTCCGGGGCGCGCTGTTGCCCCAGGACAAGGTGGCGGCGGTCCGCGAACTGGCCGTCGGCGGGCACCGGGTGCTGATGGTCGGGGACGGCGTCAACGACGCCCCCGCGCTGGCCGCCGCGCACAGCGGCGTCGCGATGGGCCGGGCCGGGTCCGACCTCGCCCTGGAGACCGCGGACGCGGTGGTGGTGCGCGACGAACTGACCGCGGTGGCGGCCGTGGTGGCGCTCTCCCGGCGGGCCCGCCGGCTGGTCGTGCAGAACCTGGCGATCGCCGGGGCGTTCATCACCGTCCTGGTGGTCTGGGACCTGGCCGGTACGCTGCCACTGCCGCTCGGTGTCGCCGGGCACGAGGGCTCCACCGTGATCGTCGGCCTCAACGGCCTGCGGCTGCTGCGCGAACGGGCGTGGCTGCGGGCCCTCCACCAGGAAGCCCCGGGCGCCGGGGCCGGGAACCACGAGGAGCGCTGAGCCGATGAGCCGTCGAGACCGCGAGCGCGGTGGCGGGAAGGGGCCCGCGGCCCCGGTGACCGTCACCGTCTGCCGGGGCTGCTGCTGCGGCACCCAGGAGAAGCACCCGGGCGTCGACCACGCGGGCCAGTACGAGCGGTTGCGCGAGGCCGTCGGTGGAGCGGGCAAGGTCCGCGCGGTCAAGTGCCTGGACGCGTGCGCGCACTCCAACGTCGTGGTGGTCGGCCCGTCCAGCGAGGGCCGCGCGGCCGGCGGCCGCCCGGTCTGGCTGGGCTGGGTGCTGGCGGACGACATGGTCGAGGAGATAGCCGAGTGGGTGCACGCCGGCGGCCCGGGCCTGGCCGAGCCGCCGGGGCTGCTCGACCTCCAGCAGGTCACCGTCTCCCGCCGGATCCGCGACGGCCTCCCGGGCTGAGGCGCCGGGAGCCCGGTCCGGCGGCCCGCACCGGGCCCGGTGCGGGTGCCCGGCTCCGGGGCGGTCCGTCCGGCGGGCCGGGGCACTACCATTTACCGGGCGCCCCGGCTTGGGAGGAATCACGACGTGACCACGGTCTGCCGCATCTGCGCGGGCACCGGCCGCACCGCCGGTCTCAGCTGCCGCACCTGCCAGGGCACCGGCACCACCGAGGTCGGCGGCGGTGGTGGCAACTGCTTCCTCTGCGACGGCACCGGTGTCTACGTCCGCTACCGGGTCGACGCGGCCGGCGCCAAGCACGCCTACCGCGACGAGGTCTGCCGGACGTGCGACGGCACCGGCAACCGCGCCCCCTCCACCTGGGACGAGATCGCCCCGCCGCCGCGCTGAGGCCGTCGGCCGGCGGAGCCCTTCGTCTGCCGGGGCCCCGGCCGGTAGCGCAGGGCCCCGGCCGGTCCGCGTGCGCCCCGGCCGGTACGGCGGAGCCGGCGACGGGGGATCAGGACCCGGGGGATCAGGACCCGGGCCGGGCCGGATGATCCGGCGGCCTCCGGCCGCCCGGGGCGACTTTGCCGAGACATGGTCGAACATTGGCGTTCGACTGACCGGCACGCCGGGGTGCGTTCACCGCCTGTAGGTGTGCGGTCAACGCTGCGCTGGAAGAGTCCCGCCCATGGATATCCCCCACATGGGCGTGCCCGCGAAGCTCGCCGACCGCATGAGCATGGCCGAGCAGCACGAGTACCTGCGGGCCCGTTTCTCCCGCCGCCGGATGCTGACCGCCGGTGCCGTCGGCGTCGGCGCCCTGGCCGTGGGCGGTTCGCTGGGCAGCGGTGTCGCGACGGCCGCGCCGGCCTCCCCGCAGCTGCTGACCGGCGGCACGGCCGACGGCGTCGACGGCTCGCTCGTCGCCCCGATCGGCCGTCACCTCGCGTTCGGCCCCGAGCCGGACACCCAGTTCCGGGTCTCCTGGCAGGTCCCGGCCCCGGTGAAGAAGCCGTTCCTGCGCTACGGCAGGAACCCGTGGGACCTCGGCCACAAGGTCCAGGCCGAGGTGCGCGCCCTGCACACCCCCGCGCTGACCCCGACCGGCCAGCCGGTGGACCAGTACTACCTGCACGTCGCACTGGAGGACCTCCAGCCCGACACCACGTACTACTACGGCGTCGGCCACCAGGGCTTCGACCCGGCCTCGCAGCAGGCGATCTCCACCCTGAGCACCTTCCGCACCGCGCCCTCGCGCGACCACCGCTGGGGCAAGGTGTACGAGCCGTTCACCTTCACCGCCTTCGGTGACCAGGGCGTCAGCGCGCACGCGGCCGGCAACGACCACGTGATCCTGGCCCAGAACCCGGCCTTCCACCTGCACGCCGGCGACATCTGCTACGCCGACCCGGCCGGCTCCGGCCAGGACGCCGACAAGTCGGTGTACAACGCCCGCACCTGGGACGACTTCCTGGTCCAGACCGAGACGGTCGCCTCGAAGGTCCCGTGGATGGTCTCCTACGGCAACCACGACATGGAGGCCTGGTACTCGCACCACGGGTACGGCGGCGAGAACAACCGCTTCTTCCTGCCGGACAACGGCCCGGACCCGCGGACCGTCCCCGGCGTCTACAGCTTCCGCTACAAGAACGTCGGCGTCATCTCGCTGGACGCCAACGACGTCTCCTACGAGATCCCGGCCAACCTGGGCATCTCGGCGGGCAAGCAGACCGCGTGGCTGCAGCGCACCCTGAAGGACCTCCGCAACGACGAGACCGTCGACTTCGTCGTGGTCTTCTTCCACCACTGCGCCTTCTCCACCACCCACCAGCACGCCTCCGAGGGCGGGGTGCGCGAGGCGTGGGTGCCGCTGTTCGAGAAGTACCGGGTGGACCTGGTGATCAACGGTCACAACCACGTCTACGAGCGGACCGACGCGATCCTCGGCAACAAGGTCTCCAAGGCGGTGCCGAGCGGCGCCACCGTCGAGCCGGCCACCGACGGCGTGGTGTACGTGACGGCGGGCGCGGCCGGCCGCAGCCTGTACAGCTTCGACGCCCCGGACACCTACGAGGGCCACGAGAACCGGCTGGACTCGGTGGACACCTACCACTTCGCCAAGGGCGGGGTGAAGGTGACCGAGAAGGTCGAGTGGTCGCGGGTCCGCTACACCGGCTACTCGTTCATCAAGGTCGACGTCACCCCGGCGCACCTGGGGCAGAAGTCGTCGATGAAGGTCACCGCGCTCGCCGAGAACGGCACGCAGGTCGACCACTACACGATCCTGCGCAAGGTCGGCGAGGGCTGGGACGGCACCACCGACGACGACGGCGAGGGCGGCGGCTGGGGCTGGTAGTCCGTCCCGCGCGCCAGGGGGCGCGGAGACCGGCCCCACGGGGCCCGGTGGCCCGGCCGGGAACTCCCGGCCGGGCCACCGGCGTGTCCGGCCCGGCCCGGGGACTGCCGCGTGCGCCGCCCGGGCTCCCCGCCGGCGGGCCGGTCTAGCCGAGTGCGGCCAGTTGCGCCGCGAGGGTGTCGCTGTGCTGGAAGGTCAGCCCGGCGAGCGCGACGTGCTTCCAGCGGACCGTGCCGTCGCCGTCCAGGACGAACACCGAGCGGCGCAGCCCGAGCCCGGGCACCGCGATGCCGTAGGCGCGGACGACGGTCCGGTCCGGGTCGGCGAGCAGCGGGAAGCCCAGGCGGTGCTTGCGGGCGAACTGCTCGTGGCTGTCCAGCCCCTGCGGGCTGATGCCCCACACGGTGGCGCCCAGGCCGCGGAAGCGGTCCAGGTCGGAGCTGTACGAGCAGAGCTGCTTGGTGCAGACCGCGGTGTCGTCGCCGGGGTAGAAGACCAGGAGCAGCGGGGCGCCCTTGGCTTCGGCGAGGCGGTACTCGCGGCGTTCGGCGGTGCCGGCCTGCTCGTCGAACAGCAGGCCGGGCAGGGTGAACTCGGGGGCGAGGGAGCCGATTTCGGGGGGTTTGGCCATCGCTGTGCGGTCCTCACGGGTGGGCGGGGGGGTCGCCGCCCACCCTATGCCCGGGTGGCGGCCGGGCTCGTGATGTTGAAGAGTTGACGCCGGTCTGCGAAGGCTTCGCGACTGTCGTGCGGGAATATCCGACGGACCTTCACTTCATAACGAATCGAGCAGCAAGGTATCGAGTTTCCATTCAGTTATTGACGGAATCGCCGAGCGCGGCTTGACTCCGACCTCTGCCGCAAAGCCGCGGCGCAGTCAGGAGGCAGCACCCACCATGAACAGAACGACCCGTCGCGCGGGCGCGGGCACGGCCACGCTCGCGCTGGCCCTCGCCCTCGCAGCCTGCGGCCAGAGCGACGGAGCGGCACCGCACTCGGACGGCGTCGCCGGCAAGACCATCGGGCTGCTGCTGCCCGAGAAGACCTCCTCGACCCGGTACGAGGCCTTCGACAAGCCGCTGATCGAGGCCACGGTGGAGTCCCTCTGCACCGGCTGCGTCGTCGACTACGCCAACGCCGACGGCGACGAGACCGTCCAGAAGAGGCAGTTCGACGACCTGCTGGCCAAGGGCGTCAAGGTCGTCCTGCTCGACCCGGTGAACGCCAAGGTCACCGCCCCCTGGGTGGAGGCCGCCGCCGCCAAGGGCGTGAAGGTCGTCGCCTACGACCGGCTGGCGGAGGGCAAGGTCGCCGCCTACGTGTCCTTCGACAACCAGCGCACCGGCGAGATCCAGGGCCAGGCCCTGCTCGACGCGCTCGGCCCGAAGGCCGCCGCCGCCACGGTCGTGATGATCAACGGCGCCGAGTCCGACCCCAACGCGGCGATGTTCAAGGCCGGCGCGCACCGGTCGCTCGACGGCCGGGTCAAGAAGATCGGCTACGAGCAGTCCGGCGAGTGGAAGCCGGAGGTGGCCCTGGCGAAGACCAACGAGGCCATCCAGGCCCTCGGCAAGGACGGTTTCCAGGCCGTGTACGCGGCCAACGACGGCATGGCCGCGTCCGTCATCGAGGCGCTCAAGGCGGCCGGGATCAAGAACGTCCCGGTCGGCGGCCAGGACGCCTCCATCGACGCGGTGCGCCGGGTGCTGACCGGCGAGCAGTCCTTCACCGTCTACAAGCCGTACAAGCCCGAGGCGGACGCCGCCGGGAGCATCGCCGTCCAGCTGCTGAAGGGGATGGACATCAACGCGGCGGCCAACGCGGGGGTCGACAGCGGCGGGCAGCGGATCCCCTCGCTGCTGCTCACCCCGATCGTGGTGACCAAGGCGAAGGTGCAGGCCACGGTGGTCGGCGGCGGCCTGTACAAGGCGGCCGACATCTGCACCGCGCCGTTCGCGGACGCCTGCGCGGCGGCCGGCGTCAAGTAGGCGGGGGTGCCGGCGTCCGCCGGCGTCCGCCCGCCCCGGTGCTGTGCGGCAGCGCCGCCGCTCAGCGCCGGGGGCCGTACATGATCACGGCGACCCCGGCCAGGCAGACCAGCGCCCCGGCCACGTCGTAGCGGGTGGGCCGGAAGCCGTCCACCGCCATGCCCCAGAGCAGCGAGCCGGCCACGAAGACGCCGCCGTACGCGGCCAGCACCCGGCCGAAGTCGCTGTCCGGCTGGAGCGCGGCGACGAAGCCGTACCCGCCGAGCACCACCACCCCGAGGCCGGCCAGCCACCACGGCCGCTCCTCCCGCACGCTCTGCCAGATCAGCCAGCAGCCGCCGATCTCGGCGAGGGCGGCGAGGGCGAACAGGGCGGCGGAGCGCAGGACCGTCATGGTCGCCAAGCCTACGAGCCGCGGCGGGCGGGGCCGTGCCCGCGTCGCCGGGGGTGCGGGGGCTCCCGGGCCGCCGGCGGCCGGGGCGTCAGGTCAGCCGGCGACCGGGGCGTCAGGTCTGTCGGTAGGTGGCGAGGAAGCGGCCGATCCGGTTGATCGCGGTCTCCAGGTCGTCGGCCCGGGGGAGGGTGACGAAGCGGAAGTGGTCCGGGCGCGGCCAGTTGAAGCCGGTGCCCTGGACGACGTGGATCTTCTCGCGGAGCAGCAGGTCCAGGACGAACCGCTCGTCGTCGACGATCCGGTGCACCGCCGGGTCCAGCCGGGCGAACGCGTACAGCGCGCCCTTGGGCTTCACACAGCTGACGCCGGGGATCTCGTTCAGCGCCTTGTACGCGACGTCGCGCTGCTCGGTGAGCCGGCCGGCGGGCAGGACGAGGTCGTTGATGGACTGGTGGCCGCCGAGTGCGGCCTGGACGGCGTACTGGGCCGGGACGTTGGGGCAGAGCCGCATGCCGGAGAGCATGGTGAGGCCCTCCAGGTAGTCGGTGGCGTGCTGCTTGGGCCCGGAGACGACCAGCCAGCCGCTGCGGAAGCCGGCCACCCGGTAGGACTTGGAGAGGCCGTTGAAGGTGAGCGTCAGCACGTCCTCGGCGAGTGCGGCCAGGCAGTGGTGCTCGGTGTCGTCGTAGAGGATCTTGTCGTAGATCTCGTCGGCCAGCACCATCAGCTGGTGCCGGCGGGCGAGGTCGAGGATGCCCTCCAGCAGTTCCTTCGGATAGACCGCGCCGGTCGGGTTGTTGGGGTTGATGACGACGATGGCCTTGGTGCGGTGGGTGATCTTGGCCGCGATGTCGTCGAGGTCCGGGTACCAGTCCGCCTGCTCGTCGCAGGCGTAGTGGACGGCCTTGCCGCCGGCCAGCCGGACCACGGCCGTCCAGAGCGGGTAGTCGGGCATCGGGACGAGCACCTCGTCGCCGTCGTCGACCAGGGCCGTGACGGCCATCTGGATCAGCTCGGAGACGCCGTTGCCGAGGTAGACGTCGTTGACGGTCACTCCGGCGACGCCGCGCTGCTGGTAGTACTGCACCACCGCGCGACGGGCCGGCAGGATGCCGCGCGAGTCGCTGTAGCCGTGGGCGTTGGGCAGGTTGCGGATGATGTCCTGGAGGATCTCCTCCGGCGCCTCGAAGCCGAACGGCGCCGGGTTGCCGGTGTTCAGACGCAGCACACTGTGCCCGGCCGCCTCCAGCGCATTGGCCTGGTCGACCACCGGGCCCCGGATCTCGTAGCACACACCCGTCAGCTTGCTGGACTGCCGAAACTCCATCTGAGGCCTCCCGACCGGTCAACCCGCACGTTCTGCTCGCTTTGTTCTACCAAGTAAGCACTTGGAAAGTCCAACCTTTTGGCTATGCTGATCCACATGTCACGCCGAAGCTACGACCAGTACTGCGCCGTCGCCCGCGCCCTGGACGCGGTGGGGGAGCGCTGGAGTCTCCTGATCGTCCGTGAACTCCTCGCCGGCCCGCGCCGCTACACCGACCTGCACGCCGACCTGCCCGGCGTCTCCACCGACATCCTCGCCGCCCGGCTCAAGCAGCTGGAGGGCGAGGGCCTGGTGCTGCGCCGGCGGCTGGAACGGCCGGCCAACGCCACCGTGTACGAGCTCACCGAGCGGGGCGCGACGCTGCGCCGGGTGGTCGACGCCCTGGGTGCCTGGGGCCTCGACCTGCTCGGCGAGCAGCGGCCGACGGACGCGGTGCGGGAGCACTGGGTCACGGGTGCGGACGGCGCGGGTGGCGCGGAGGCGGCCGGCGGGGTGGCCGGACCGGACGGCGGGCGCGAACTGTCGGCGGACGGCGCGGTGGTGGCGGGCTAGGGTGCCGCGGGAGGCGATCCGCGGGTGCCGTCCCGGCGCACCTCGCGTGGACGGCGCCTTCGCCCCTCAAGCCCGTCGACGCCCGCGCTGACGGCTTCCGCCGGCCGCTGACGGAGGAGGGCGGGTACGCGACCGGGTACCGGATCCCCGACGACGCGTGGCTGCCGGCCGACCTCCCGGTCCGGCGGAGCCCGGTCACGGACCGGGCTCGCGCAGCTCTCCGCGAGAGCTGCGCGAACCCCTCCGTACCGGCGGCGGATCCGTGACGGCTCCGGCGACCAGCTCCCCCGTTGCTGGTCGTCGCTCCGCGCCGGCGGTCGGGTGACCCGGACGAGTGCGGCCGCTGTGGTGCACGGGCTGCGGCCGGTCCTGCGCTCCGGGTGCCCTCCTCGGCGGGCGGTGCCTGCCGGGCGTCCCCTCCCGGCCCGACCCACTCTGGCGCCGGCCGATAAACGGCCGGTCGGCGTTCGGTTGCCGCCACCGTTGATTCGGGCCGGTCCGGTCCGTTGCCCCGGTCCGGCTGTCGGGCTTGCGCGGTGCCGGGGGTGTCCCCGGCAGCCGGTGGAGGTGCGCGTACGATCGTCGGGCCATGGAGAACACAATGGAGAAGAGCGCGCCCGGCGCGCCCACCGAGCCCACCGGGTACACCAGTTACGTCGCCGTCGGGGACTCCTTCACCGAGGGCATGTGCGACGACCTGCTCCCCGACGGCCACTACCGGGGCTGGGCCGACCGGGTCGCCGACCGGCTCGCCGCCGAGCAGCCGGCCGGCGCCTTCCGGTACGCCAACCTCGCCGTCCGGGGCAAGCTGATCGGCCAGATCCACGACGAGCAACTGGCCACCGCCGCCGCGATGCGCGCCGACCTCGTCACCCTGGCCGGCGGCCTCAACGACGTGCTGCGGCCGCGCTGCGACATCGCCCAGGTCGAGGACCTGCTCGGCCGCTCCGCCACCGCGCTGCGCGCCACCGGCGCCACCGTGGTGCTGTTCACCAGTACCGACCCCACCCGCCGGATGGCGGGCAGCACCCGGCTGCTCCCGGCGATCCTGCGGATGAAGGCCTTCGTGCACGAGCTCGGCCAGGACCGGGGGATCGCGGTGGTCGACCTCTTCTCCGCACCGTGCTTCGACGACCGCCGCCTCTGGGCCGAGGACCGCCTGCACCTCGGCCCCGAGGGCCACCGCCGGGTCGCCGAGGCCGTCCTGGAGGCGCTCGGCCGCCCCGCCGCCTTCGACTGGCGCGCCCCGTTGCCGGCCGCCGCCCTGCCAGGCCGGGCGGAGAAGCTGGCCGCCGACGCCCGCTGGGCCCGGACACACCTCGGCCCCTGGATCGGCCGCCGCATCACCGGCCGCTCCTCGGGCGACGGCCGCCCGCCGAAGCGCGCGGAGCTGCTGCCGTACGAGGGCTGAGCGTTTCCCGGGTGCCCGGGCACCCGGGTCGGCCGTCGCCGCACCGGCCGTGGCCCGGCCGCCGCCCGGGTGGCGGCCGGGTGGCGGCCGGGCGCCGGAGCGTGCGGAGCGGTCGCGCTACGAGGGCTGAGCGGTTCCCGGCTCCCCGGGCACCGACCAGGCCGGGAACCGCTCGGCCTCCCGACGGAGCGGTGGGGGCAGCCCGACCGATTCCGCGAGGATCCGCCGGAGCCGGTGCCCGAGTGCGGGCTGACGGCTCCAGACGCCCGGACTCCTGGTGAGCACGGCGTGGAGCAGGTCGCCCTCGTAGAGGTCGCCCGCCACCATCGGGTCGTCCCGCAGGACGTCCAGCGCCCGTGGCAGGAGGTGCGGCAGGCCCACGTCCTGCCGGATCAGCAGACGCAGGTCCTCGACGGTCAGCTCGCCGACCGGCTTGCGCCGCGGGGCGTGCGCGGTCGCCACCAGCCGGGTCGCGCCGACCGGGAGGTCCGGCCCACGGCCGCTCTCGCGGTCGGGTTCGCGGTCGGGTCGCGGTCGGGTTCGAGGTCCGCCGGGGAGGGGTCCCGGTTCACCGGACGACCGCAGGCGGGGCCGCCGCGGCCTCCTGGGGTCGGCCCGGTCGGCCCCGGAACCCGGTCAGCCCCGGAAGAGGTTGTGGCCGACGTCCGACGGCACCTCGTCCTGGTACCCCGTGCTGCCCGGGCCGGGCACGTGCTCGCCGGGGACCGGCTCGGAGCTCTCCCGGTGCAGCAGCACCACGCCGTCCTCGGACCAGACCTGCCGGTAGCCGTGTGCCAGCAGCAGCTCGATCCGGGCCGCCTGCTCGCGGTCGGTCTTGAACGGGAACGCGCGCTTGTCGGCGCGGATCAGCACGTACTCGCGCCCGCGCGGGGTGCCGTCCACCAGCACCACGTCGGTGCGGGCGGTCAGCCGGGGGGCGGCCTGGTTGTCGGCCTCGACCGTGACGCCGTCCGGGATCCGCTCGGCGCCCCGGATCAGCGCCGCCTCGCTCGGCTTCGCCTGCCAGTAGGCGGGGACGAACAGGCCGGCCGCCCCGAGCGGCAGCGCGGCCGCGATCGTCACGGCGGCCGCCGCCACGCCGAGGCGGCGGGTGCGCACGCGGTCGTGCCGGCGGCCCAGCACCTCCAGTGCCGCGACCAGCAGGACCGGCCAGAGGAACGCGTCGTAGTGCCGGGCGATCGACCAGTGGTTCGGGTTGCTGGAGAGCACCCGCTCCGCCAGCAGCGGCAGGGCGCAGAGCACCGTGGCGGAGCGCAGCGGCAGAAGGAACAGGGTGCCGAAGATCCAGAGCAGCAGCAGCGGCTTCAGCGGGGCGTCGAAGGCGGCCGACACCAGCAGCGTCGGGTCCGCGAGCACGCTGGAGGCGGCGTCGCCGGCGTCCGTCCCCAGCGAGCCGTAGTTCCAGTAGTAGCCGGGCACCCCGCCCATCGCCGGTACCAGCCAGGCGATCGCCACCACCGAGGCGAGCGGTCCGCCGAGCAGGAAGCCGGTGCCCCAGCGGAGGGTCCGCCGGCGCCGGTCGCGGTCCTCGTCCCGGCGGGCCCGCAGCAGCAGCACCAGCCCGTACGCGCCGACCGCCAGCCCCAGGTCCTCCTTGGTGCAGCAGAGCAGCAGACCGGCCAGCGCCGCCGTGCCGTAGCGGCGGGCCGGCCCGCGCTCCAGCATCAGCAGGGTGAGCGGGACGGCGAAGGCGACCTCGTGGAAGCCGCCGCGCGAGGCCACCAGCAGCGGCCAGCCCAGCCCGTAGGCGAGGCCCGCCAGGTCGGCGGCGCGGCGGGCGGTGCGCGGGTCGGCGTCCGCGAAGCAGCGGTCGGCGACCCGGCGGACCAGCGGGACCCCGGTGGCGAACAGCAGTGCCTGGCCCACGAGCAGCGAGCGCGGGTCGTCCCAGAGCCAGTACAGCGGCGACAGCAGCGCGATCACGGGGGAGAAGTGGTCGCCGAGGAGCGAGAAGTCCGGCGGGAACTCGTGGTGGAAGCTCTTCAGCGACGACACCGGCAGACCGAAGTGCGCGTAGCCGCGCACGCCCTGGTCGAAGATGCCGAGGTCGAAGCCGCCCAGCTGGGCGGTGATCCACTGCTGGGCACCGATCGCCAGGCAGACGGCGAAGCAGAGCAGGGTGAGGGCGGCGGTACGGGCGCGGGGCGGGAGGCGCAGGGCCGCCGCCGCCTTCGCGGGGGCGGGGTCGCCCGCGGTGCGGGCGTCCTCGCTCTCGGTGTCCGGGTACGGCGTGACGTCGTGCCGGGACATGCCTGATTCCTCCACTGTTCGGTTGCTCCGGTGCCTGCGGTGCCCCCGATTCGTACGGACCTTCGTACAGATCCCGAACCGACACCGGCCGACCACACTAACGGACTGCCGCTCACCGCCCCCCGGTTCCCGGGCCGCCCCGGCCCCGGCGCCGGTGTCGGTACGCTCTACGACGGGCCCCACGCACTGCGCGCGAGCCCCCGGCAGGCCCGGCAGCCCCTGGCCGCCCCTGCCGCCCCGCGGACCCGGACCGCCCGGGCGCCGCCGTACGGAGGAACACCAGCACAGTGACCGAGCCCACGCCCGCCCCGATCAGCCTGCTGTCCGACTGCGGGAGCTGTTTCGGGCTGTGCTGCGTCGCGCTGCCGTTCGCGGCCGGCGCCGACTTCGCCGTCGCCAAGGCGGCCGGCACCCCGTGCCGCAACCTGCGGACCGACTTCGGTTGCGGCATCCACGCCCAGCTGCGCGACCGCGGTTTTCAGGGCTGCACGGTCTACGACTGTTTCGGGGCCGGTCAGCGGGTCTCCCAGGTCACCTTCGGCGGCCGGAGCTGGCGCGAGGCACCGGAGGACACCCGGCGGATGACCGACGTGTTCCCGGTGGTGCGGCAGCTGCACGAACTGCTCTGGTACCTCACCGAGGCGCTCTCCTACGAGCCCGCCCGCCCGCTCCGTGCCGAGCTGCGCCGGGCGCTCGCGGAGACCGACCGGCTCGCGGCCGGCACCCCGGCGGAGATCCTGGCGGTGGACGTGCCCGCCCACCGCCAGGAGGTGAGCGAGCTGCTGCTGAAGGCGAGCGAGCTGGTCCGGGCCGCCGTCCCGCGCCGCAAGGAGCACCGGGGCGCGGACCTCTTCGGTGCCCGCCTGCGCGGCGCCGACCTGCGGGGCGCCAACCTGCGCGGGGCGCTGCTCGTCGCGGCCGACCTCTCGGGCGCGGACCTGCGGACCGCCGACCTGATCGGCGCGGACCTGCGGGACGCCAACCTGGCCGGCGCCGACCTCACCGATGCGCTCTTCCTCACCCAGGCCCAGCTCAACGCGGCCCGCGGGGACGCCGCCACCAAGCTGCCCCCCGCCCTCGCCCGCCCCACCCACTGGCCCGCCACGGCCACCACCCCGGCGGCCGCCGACCGCCGCTCCCCGCGCAAGCCCCGCCCCGGCAGCCCCGGCAGCCGCCCCCGCCGCCGCTGACGGCCAGCCGGGGGGCGACGGGCGCGGGCACGGAACGTCGAGCGGGCCGACCGGCTGCGCACGGGATCCTGATGCAGAGGCCCGGTGCGGGTGCCGGTACCGGAGCCGGATCGTCGCGGCGGGAGTGTTTCGTCGCGGCTCCGAGTGCGGGTGCTTCGCTCTGATCGGTGGTGCGTGGGAAGTCGAGTGGGTCGACTTCCCACGCACGGACGTGGACGGCCGGAGGGCGGGATTCCTGGTCAGTACTGCGCAGGAAGTCGGACGGGCCGATTTCCTGCGCGGGGTGTCAGGTCAGGACGTTCTGGTCTGTCAGGGGGCGGGGGCGCAGGAGGGCGCAGGTGGTGCCGGCCAGGAGGGTGAGGGTGACGGCGGTGAGCGCCTGGGTGGATGCGGCGGGGTGGAGGGGCCAGGCCCAGGGTTGGGGGCGGCCGTCGGGGTGCCAGCCGGCCGCCGCGCAGAGCAGCGGGACGGCGGCGATCGCGGCGGCGGCCGGGCGGTGACCGATCAACGGGTGCAGCAGCAGCGCCGCACCGAGGTAGCCGGCGATGTTGCGGGCGAGGACGAGGGCGAGGTCGTCCTGGCCGGCCGCGTGGGTGAGCAGGCCCAGCGCCGCGCCCGCCGTCGCGACGGCCAGGGCGAGTGCGGTGTCCAGCCCCCGCAGGAAGCGTCCGGCGACGGCCTCCGTCCGCAGGTCGCCCCGGCCGAGGCCGTGCAGCAGGAACGCGGCGGGCAGCAGCGTGATGATGTGCCCCACCAGGAAGTGGCCCGCATGCCCGTGCAGTGCGGGCACCGGCAGTTCGCCGTCGCCGATGAGCAGGCCCACCGCGAACGTCCCGGCCAGGGCGGCGACGACGGCGGGTACCGCGCGTGCCTTGCACCACCAGATCACCGGTCACCGCCCGGGGGCAGTGCGGGTGCCGGGGTGTCGCAGTGGCGCAGGGCCTCGGTGGCCGCCCGGTACCAGTCGAGTTGGGCTTCCCGGGGGAGCCGCAGCAGGTGCCCGGCGAGCGCGGCGTCCTCCGCGCCGAACCGACCCCGGGCGGCGGGCGCCGCTCCGTCCGGGGCGGCCTCGGCGGTGAGCCACGCGGCCACCGGTCCGGCGGCCGCGGCGGCCGGGTAGGGGGCGCCCGCCCGGGCGCAGTCCGGGGTGCGGGGGAGCAGCCCGCCGACCACGCCGGGTGCCACGTCCTGCGCGCGGGCCGTGGTCGGGACGCCCAGCTTGGCCTCGCCCGGCCCCGGCCGGGCCGCCATGGTGAGCGTCGCGGGTACCGGGACGCCCCGCTCGGCCAGGGTGGTGACGACCCGTCGGGCCTCCGTCCGGACCAGGTCCGCACGGGCGGTGCCCAGCTCCGGCCAGAGGCAGATCCGCGGCCGGCCGTGGTCGCAGACCAGTGCGGTGCCGGGCCGGTCCAGTACGGGCTCGGGTCCGAGCCCCCGGGCGAGGTGGGTGGCGAGCGTGATCCCGCCGGCCGTCACCGCCAGCGCGACGGCGAGCGCGGCCGGCGCGCCGCGGTACCGGATCACCAGGACGGCCGCCGCGCACACCGCGCCCGAGAACGCCAGGGCGCTGAGCACGGCCTTCTGGTCGAGGACCTGGTCCACGGCGCAGCAGTCGGAGAGCCCGCCGCCGACCAGGTGCCGCAACCAGTAGGTGGTGGACGAGGCCGGGTAGGCGTTCAGCACGAAGCTGCTGACCAGGGCCAGCGGCACCGCGACCACCGGTACCAGGACCTGCCCGACGATCGAGCCGACCAGGGTGTTGGCGAGCAGCAGCCCGGCCCAGGCGGCGAACAGGCCGGGCTGCGGCGTGCCGGCCGCCGTGCCGCCGGCGACCGCGGCGGCGCCGACGGCCGCGGCCATGCCGAGTCCGCCCATCACCACCACCGGGAGCAGGACGGGCGCCGTGATCGCCAGCGGCGACCGGACCGGTGAGCGGTCGAAGACCCGCCCCCGGTGCAGTCGGCCGCCCTCCCAGGCCCCGGCGGCCGCGCAGGCCGCGCCGGCGAACGGCAGCGCGATGCTCGCGTGTCCGGTGGCGGAGAGGCCGTAGCCGGGGGTGACCCAGTCGGTGATCTCGTCGCCGAGCGCGACGAGCAGGAATCCGACCAGGAACGGCAGTGCCCGCAGTCCGGCGGAGGTGCGGAGGACGGTGCGCAGCAGCACGTCAGGCCTCCCGCTCGACCAGGTGCGTGTAGGCGGCCTCGGCGCCCTCGCCCCGGCCGGGGGCGACGGCGTGGAACTCGTCGATGCCGCCCTGGAACCGGACCCGGCCCTGGTCCAGCACCACCACGTGCCGGTAGCTCGTGGCGAGGTCCTCGGTCTGGTGGGTGGAGACGATCACGCTCACCTCGGTGGTCAAGTCCTCGACGAGGGTGCGGAACATGCCGCGCTGCGCCGGGTCGAGCCCGGCGGTCGGCTCGTCCATCAGGATCAGTTCGCTGCGGTGCGCCAGGCAGCCGGCGATGCCCAGCCGGCGCAGCTGCCCGCCGGAGAGCCGGTGGCTGCGCCGGTCGGCGAGCGAGGCCAGCCCGACCCGGTCCAGCGCGCCGGCCGACGCGTGCCAGGCGTCGGCGCGCGACATGCCCTTCAACCACCCGCTGTACGCGACCTGTTCGCGCACGCTGAGCCCCGGGACCGGGGTGACCTGTTGCGGCAGCCAGGCCACCGCCCGCCGGTAGGCCGCCCGGTCGCCGTGCCCGGTCGGGGTGCGTCCGCGCCAGGAGACCGAGCCCCGGCGCGGGGCGAGTTGGGAGGAGGCCAGGGCCATCAGGGTGGACTTGCCGGCGCCGTTGGGGCCGAGCAGGACGGTGGCCGGATCGTCGATCCGCAGGGCGAAGCCGGCGAAGAGTCCGGCTTTCCGGCTGTACTGGAAGTCGACGTGGTGGAACTCAAGGGACATGGCGGGGTCGACGCATTTCGCTCGGTGGGTGCGGGGCGATACCGGGGAGGGGAGGGAGGCGGGTCGGCGGGCGGGGTCTCCACCGGCCCACCGGGTCGTCGGGAGGCCGGGGAGTCCCGGGAAGTCGGGGAACGCCCGGACTTCCCGGGACGCCGGTGGGTGGGCCGGGCTCAGTACTGGGTGCTCACCGAGTCGACCCAGAGCTTGCCGCCGGCGCGCACGCCCTCCAGCGCGAAGTAGTACTCGCCGGAGCTCTGGTCGCCCCAGACGGAGGTGTCGCACCGGTTCAGCCGGTACCCGTAGGCCCGGTCGGGGCCGACGACGTCCTTGTAGAGCTGGAGATCGGCGTTCTTGAACTCGTTGGTGTCGGTGGTGCAGCCCTTGAACGACACCGTCGTCACGGCGTCGTCCCGGTCGTAGTCCGTCCACCGGCGGGACTCGGAGCCGGGCCCCCAGTTGCTGATGTGGGACGTCCAGGAGCCCTCGGCGAGGGCCGGCGTCGCGCCGGCGAACCCGAGCAGCGCGCCGGCCACCAGAATGCCGCGCACGAGCGTGCGGTGCTTTGCGTGCATATCCCGTCCGATCTTTTCGGTGACGCCACGGGGGGCGTCATACAGGCAAAAAGAAGCGAGCGGAGGTTCGACTGCCATCGGCCTTGATCACCCGATCGGACGAGCCGCCGCGGGAACGACCTTAGCGTGCACGAACAGCTGCCAAGAACTATTATTTCCGGCCATTCGGAGGGTGGGGTTGATGGGGCCGGGGTTTGGCAAGTCGGTGATACGAAGTGCTCGAAGATTTGCTTGGCTGACGGGAAGTCGGCCAAGCATTTCCGCAGATGTCCTCGGATGAGCGAAAGGTTGTTCGGGTCTGATTTTGTAGGATTGTCATTTGCAAAATGGGGTGGCCAGTTCCCGCCGCCCGTCGGCTATTCGGTGAGCAGCCGGGAGCGCAGTGCGCCGATCAGTTCCTCGTCGACACCGAGTGTGCCGGTGGCATAGGCACGCACCGAGCCGTGGGCGGCGGTGAGGTCGGCGAGCACGTGCCGGATCACGTCCTCCGGCGCGCGCCCGTACCCCGGCCAGCGCAGCGTGCGCCCGGGGTGGGCGGCGTGCCAGTCGGCGACGAGGTGCGGCGTGGCCAGTTCGGTGAGGGCGAAGTCGGCCGCGATGTCGGCCTCGGGGACGTCGAGCAGGGTGAGGAGCAGTGCGGCGATCAGCCCGGTGCGGTCCTTGCCGGAGGCGCAGTGGAAGACCACCGGGTGGTCCGCGGCCGCGACCAGTTCGATCACCTGGCGGATCTCCGCCACCCCGTCCTCGGTCACCTCGGCGAACCGGTCCGCGAGGTAGCGCCAGGGATCGACGTCCGGGTCGATCTCCGCCTGGTCGTACGGCCGGTGCTCGATCGAGAGGTTGTGGTAGGCCACGCCGTCCAGCACGGGTATCCGCCCCTTGGCGGCGATCTCCCACGGGTAGCGCAGGTCGATCACGGTGCCGATGCCGAGGCCCCGGAACACCGCGAGGTCCTCGGGCGAGGAGAGCTTGCCCAGCGAGTCCGACCGGTAGAGCCGGCCCCACCGGACCGACAATCCGTCAGAGTTCCGGTATCCGCCCATGTCACGGAAGTTGTGCAGGGCGTCGAAGGCGATGTGTCGCGTCATGGCCGCACCCTACCGACCGCCGGCCGGGCGCCTCCCGGCGAGAACGGGCGAATCCCCTCCCCGGTGGCCCGGAGGAGGGGATTCGGATGCGGTCGTTCAGCGGCCGGGCGTCGGGAAGGTGTCGGTGCGGACGGCGTCGATGAAGGAGTGCCAGGTGGTGGAGGGGAAGGAGAGGACGGGGCCCTCGGGGTCCTTGGAGTCGCGGACGAGCAGGAAGGGGTGGCCTTCGGCCACCTCGATGCAGTTGCCGCCGTTGTTCCCGCTGTAGCTGGACTTGCGCCACGAGATGGTGGGGTTGGCAGGCATGACGTTGAGAAGTCCTTCCCTCACACTGCGGATCAGCGCGGCGCTCTCGCGGGGGGAGAGCGCGTCCGCCTGGAGCAGATCATAGGCGCGCTGCCTGCGTTGGACGACTCTCGGATCCTCGATGAAGTGGCCCTGATCCAGGCTCTCGGAGTAGATCCGAGTCCTGCCGTCGGGTGAGGTGACCAGCGAGACGATGGTGGCGAACGGTACTCGTTCGCCGAGGCTGAGGGGCGCGACCTGGAGGACGACGTTGGGGAGCTGTCCGAGCGTCAGCAGGCGTCCGAGCTGTTCGTGCATGACCGCCTCGCCGCCCACGAGTGAGCGGATCGCGGCCTCGGAGTGGACGACCTTGAAGAGAGGGCCGTCCGGCGCGGTCAGGCGGTGCTGGCGAGCCAGTCGAGAGACGACGCGTTCCTCGATCAGGTCGGGGTTGCCCGCGGCGTCGCCCGATGCGAGCAGCGCACGGGCGTAGGCCTCGGTCTGCAGGAGGCCTGAGATGTGGGCGACCTGGAACTCGCAGATCGTCGAAGCCCGCTCCTCGAACCCCGCGTAGCGCCGGAACCAGTCCGGGTGCTCCACCCGGGCGTACCAGTCGATCTCTCTCCAGAGGTCCATCAGCTGTCCGCCGGTGTCCAGCAGCCGGTCGGCCGCGAGGACGAAGTCCTCCTGCGGGTTGCGGGTGCCCGCCTCGATGCGGGAGATGTGCGGGCGGCTGCACGGGACGAGTGCGGCGAGCTCACCCTGCGAGATTCCCTTCGCGTCGCGGAATCGCCGCAGGACGGCACCGAACACCGCTCCCGCGCTCGACCGCAGGTCCGGATGGACGGACTTCTGACGAGTCATGGTTCAGGCCCCCCTGTGTCAAGACGTTCCCTGGAACCGGCTGATCGCTCGTCACCGAATTCGGAACCGTCGACGCTAAGCGTGGAACGGAACGGGCGCCCGCGCTAGTGAGTGCACGAAGCGCCCTGCCCGCGCACGGACCCCCCAATGCATCAGAAGGTGGCATCGTCATGCCCGAATCGCTTGACAGCACGCCTGGGGACCGAGTCTGCTCCCTCCCGCGTCATCTCTCCTCCGCGTCCGCCGCGCGGACGAACGAATCGAGCACGCGCGACGTCTCTGCCGTCACCCGGTGTTCGGGGGCGAGGCGGATGTCCTGCCGGCCGCCCGTGACCTGCTGGACGAGTCGACCCGGCTGCGCCGCGAACTCGCGTTCCCCGAGGGGGTGGCCGCCAACCTGGTCGGTCTCGCGTACCTCGCCGCCGCCGAGAACCGCCCCGCCGATGCGCGGGCGCTGCTCGACGAGTCCGCCGAACTGGCCGCCGGCGCCGGGGCGAAGGCCGTCCTGCACTCGATCGACGAGGCGCGGGCCGAACTCTGACCGGTACGGGCGTCGGCGCGCCGCTTCACACGCTGCGGTCGGCGAGGACCTCGCGGATCACGTGGCGGGCGTTGGCCGCCAGGGCGGGGTTGGTGGTGCGGTAGTAGGGGAGTTGGATCAGGGCGATGGACAGGGCCCAGGCGCGGCCGCGGGCCCAGGTGGCGTCGTCGGCGGCGAGTGCGGCGCGGAAGGCGGGCCGGGCCGCGGCGGGGAGCAGGTTCCAGGCGACGATCTGGTCCACGGTCGGGTCGCCGACGCCCATGACGCCGAAGTCGATGACGGCGCGCAGCCGGCGGTTGCCGAGCAGGAGGTTCCCGGGGGACAGGTCGCCGTGCATCCAGGCGGGTCTCCCGGCGTGCTCCGGCAGGCGAAGTGCCTTCTCCCACACGGTGGTTGCCGCCTCCGTGTCGATCGATCCGCGGAGCCGGCCGATGGCGGCCCGGGTGGAGGCGTCACGGGAGGCCAGCGGCACGCCCCGGGAGCCCGGTGGGCCGTCCGCCGGGTCGACCGCACGCAGCGCGGTGATGAACCCGGCGAGGTCCTGGGCGAGTTGGATCGGCGCGGTGGTCGCGCCGACCACCGGGTTGGCACCGTCGATCCAGCGCAGCACCGACCACGCCCACGGGTAGCCGGCGGCGGGCCGGCCGAGTGCCAGCGGGGCGGGGATGGGGAGCGGCAGGTGCGGTGCCAGCTTCGGCAGCCAACGCTGCTCGCGTTCGACGCTCCCGGCCGCCCACCCCACCCGGGGCAGCCGTACGGCGAGTTCGGGACCGAGCCGGAACATCGCGTTGTCCGTCCCGGAGGAGGCGACCCGTTCGAGCGGCAGCCCGGCCCAGTGCGGGAACTGGGCGGCGAGCAACCGCCGTACCAGGGCGGTGTCGATGTCCGGTTCGTCGTCATGCATCCGGGCTGCAGCGCACATGCCCGGCACTGTACTCCCGGGTTCCACGGCCGTTCACCGTATTTCGAACACCGGGGTGGGGCGGTGACGATCAGGTGGGGACGTCGGGTCGGGTGGGGGCGCTCGGCGGTGCGGTCGCGCGGTGGGTGCCGCCGCGGCGGGCCGGACCGACGTCGTCCGGATCGCCGCCGACGGCCGCCCCTCCCCGACCGTCAACGGCTGAACTCCGCCGCCGCGCCACGCCCGCTCGCTCCGGGGGCGGCCGGGAGGTGTCGCCGGTCAGTGCCAGAATGCGGGGGTACGGGGAAAGCAACTCTGGAGAAGGTGACCGGCTTCGTGAGCACGCCAGACGAACAGGTGGCCCAGCAGGCCCAGCAGGCGATCGAGCGCAAGATCGCCGAGGAGCTGGGTGTCCGCGGCGGGCAGGTGAAGGCGGCCGTCGATCTGCTCGACGGCGGCGCGACCGTGCCGTTCGTGGCCCGCTACCGCAAGGAGGCGACCGGCTCGCTCGACGACACCCAGCTGCGCACCCTGGAGGAGCGGCTGCGCTACCTGCGGGAGCTGGAGGAGCGGCGCACGGCCGTCCTGGAGTCGATCGAGTCCCAGGGCAAGCTCGACGAGGCGCTGCGCGGGCAGATCCTCGCCGCCGACTCCAAGGCCCGCCTGGAGGACATCTACCTCCCGTTCAAGCCGAAGCGTCGGACGAAGGCGCAGATCGCCCGCGAGGCCGGTCTGGAGCCGCTCGCCGACACCCTGCTCGCGGACCCGACGCAGGACCCGGCGGCGGTGGCGGACGCCTATCTGAACGAGGCGGTGGCCGACCGGGCCGCCGCGCTGGAGGGCGCCCGGTCCATCCTGGTCGAGCGGTTCGGCGAGGACGCCGACCTGGTGGGCTCGCTGCGCGAGCGGATGTGGACCCGGGGCCGGGTGGTCGCCACCGTCCGTGCGGGCAAGGAGCAGGAAGGCGCCAAGTTCGCCGACTACTTCGACTTCGCCGAGCCGTACACCAAGCTCCCCTCGCACCGGATCCTGGCGATGCTGCGCGGCGAGAAGGAGGAGGTGCTGGACCTCGAACTCTCCCCCTACGACGGCGAGGAGGCCGGTGACCTCCCCGGCGCGAGCGACTACGAGCAGCGGATCGCCGCCCGCTTCGGCATCGCCGACCACGGCCGTCCGGCCGACAAGTGGCTCGGCGACACCGTCCGCTGGGCCTGGCGCACCCGCATCCTGGTGCGGCTCGGCATCGACCTGCGCGGCCGGCTCCGGCAGGAGGCCGAGGACGAGGCGGTGCGCGTCTTCGCCGCCAACCTGCGCGACCTGCTGCTCGCCGCACCGGCGGGCACCCGCGCCACGATGGGCCTGGACCCGGGCTTCCGGACGGGCGTGAAGGTCGCGGTCGTGGACGCCACCGGGAAGGTCGTCGCGTTCGACACGATCTACCCGCACCAGCCCGCCAACAAGTGGGACGCCGCGCTGGCCACCCTGGCGGCGCTGGCGAGGAAGCACGGCGTGGACCTGGTCGCGATCGGCAACGGCACCGCCTCCCGCGAGACGGACAAGCTCGCCGAGGACCTCATCAAGCGCCACCCGGAGCTGAACCTCACCAAGGCGATGGTCAGCGAGGCCGGCGCCTCGGTCTACTCGGCCTCGGCGTTCGCGTCCCAGGAGCTGCCCGAGCTGGATGTGTCGATCCGCGGCGCGGTCTCCATCGCCCGCCGCCTCCAGGACCCGCTGGCCGAGCTGGTCAAGATCGACCCCAAGTCGATCGGGGTCGGCCAGTACCAGCACGACCTCAGCGAGGTGAAGCTGTCCCGCTCGCTGGACGCGGTGGTCGAGGACTGCGTCAACGCGGTCGGGGTGGACGTCAACACCGCCTCCGCGCCGCTGCTCACCCGGGTCTCCGGGATCACCGGCACGCTCGCGGACAACATCGTCGCGCACCGCGACGCCAACGGCCCGTTCCGGACCCGCAAGGCGCTCAAGGACGTCGCCCGGCTCGGTCCGAAGGCGTTCGAGCAGTGCGCGGGCTTCCTGCGGATCCCGGACGGCGACGACCCGCTGGACGCCTCCGGGGTCCACCCGGAGGCGTACCCGGTGGTGCGCCGGATCCTCGCCGGCACCGGCGGTCAGCTGCGCGAGCTGATCGGCAACAGCACCGCGCTGCGGGGCCTGCGGCCGGGGGACTTCGCCGACGAGACCTTCGGCATCCCGACCGTGACCGACATCCTCGGCGAGCTGGACAAGCCGGGCCGCGACCCGCGCCCGGCCTTCCGCACGGCCACCTTCAAGGAGGGTGTCGACAAGATCGGCGACCTGGAGGTCGGCATGGTGCTGGAGGGCGTGGTCACCAACGTCGCGGCCTTCGGGGCCTTCGTCGACGTGGGCGTGCACCAGGACGGGCTGGTGCACGTCTCGGCGCTGTCGAAGAACTTCGTCAAGGACCCGCGCGAGGTGGTCAAGCCGGGTGACATCGTCACCGTGCGGGTGACCACGGTGGACGTGCCGCGCAAGCGGATCGGGCTGACGCTGCGCCTCGACGACGAGGTCGGCCGGGAGCGCGGGGGTGACCGGGGTGACCGGGGTGACCGGGGTGACCGGGGCGGCGACCGCGGGGGCGACCGCGGCGGCCGGCAGGCGCGTCCGCCGCGCCAGGACCGGCGGGGCTCGGGCGGTGGCTCGGGTGCGGGCTCCGGCGGCTCCGGTTCGGGCGGCCAGGCCCCGCTGGGCAGCGGGGCGATGGCGGACGCGTTGCGCCGGGCCGGTCTGGCGGGCGGGTCCGGCTCCGAGGGCGGCCGGCGCTCCGGGCGCCGCTGAGGCAGCCGCCCCTGCTGGGGTCGCCGGGGCCCGGTTCCGCCGTTCGGACGTGACGCGGCGGCGGGCCGGTGGACGTGCGGTCCACCGGCCCGCCGCCCCGGTCGGTCCCGGCTCAGGCCGGTCGCCGCTCAGGCCAGGAGCTTCTCCTTGGCCCGCTGGTACTCGACCTCGGTGATCGCACCGCCGGCCTTGAGGTCGGCGAGCTTGGCGAGGTCGTCGACGTGGCTGCGCCCGCCGGCCGCGGCGGCGCTCGCGGTGGAACCCGTCGAGCCCGTGGCACCCGGGGCACCCGCGCCCGGCGGACCGCTCCCGGGCGCCTCGGCGGCTGCCTCCCGGATGTACGCCTTGAACGCGGCCTCGTTCTGCCGGGCCTCGGCCACGTCCCGCTTGCTCATCGACGTGCCACGGGCGATCACGTAGACGAGGACGCCGATCAGGGGCAGCAGGATCACCAGGATCAGCCAGCCGGCCCGGCCCCAACCGCTGAGGTCCTGGCTGCGGAAGATGTCCGTGATGATCTTGAACAGCAGGAAGAACCAGAGGATCCAGAGGAACAGCTCGAACATCGTCCAGAAGATGTTGAGCAGCGGGTAGTTGTCCATGACGCTCCCGTCGGTGACGACCCAGGTCAAACGAGTCATATCACCGCATGAAGAGCATGGCGCCGCTGTGATCGGCCATCCCAGTGATCTTCGCCGCCGCCGGGTGTGAGCCCCGCCCGGGCCCCACCCGCGCCCGTGCCCCGGCCCACGCCCCGGCCCCGGCTCGCCCCGGCCGCCGCTCCGCTTCGCTATCCGGCGGACGTCCGCCCGCGCAGCTCCACGGCCAGGCCGACCAGCTCGCCCCACCACGGCTCGTGGCTGCCGACCAGCAGCCGCTGCGCCTCGGCCGGCTCCACCGCACGGACCTCGACCACCTGCTCGCCGTCGTCCGGGTTGGTCGGGGTGGAGTCCACCGACACCTCCGCCCAGCCCCAGAGCCAGGCCTTCTCGGGGTGCGGCTGCCACGGCCGGTACGGCTCCGCGCTGTCCGTCACGCAGCGGTGGGCCCCCAGCCAGGACGGCTCGCCGAGCAGGCGCGCGCCGGCCTCCTCACGCAGCTCGCGGACCAGGCAGGACTCGATCGACTCGCCGCTCTCCCGCGTCCCGCCCGGCAGGAACCAGTGGTCGCGGTCGTCCCGGCAGAGCACCACCAGCCCGGCGGAGAAGCCCACCAGGTGGATGTTGGTGATGAGTTCGTCCGGTGGCAGCGCGAGGGAGAACTGCGCGTCGTACCGGCCCCAGGGCCAGTACTGCGGTGCGTGCAACGCGGGGAAGCGCGCGGCCAGTTCGGCCGCTCTGGCAGAGACGTCGGATCGGTCCGTGGTGTCGGTCATTCGGTGATCGTAGTCCCGGCCGGACGCAGCAGGGGGGTGGTCGCCTGGACGAGTGCGAGGTCGGCCACGTCGATCGCCCGGGGGCGGCGCGGGATGGTCGCCTCGATCGGGACGCCGGCCCAACTGCCGAGCGAGATCTCGGCGGTGATGCCCGGTCCGAAGCCCGCGATCAGGCCGTGGGTGCCGTCCGCGACCCCGCCCTCATCGAAGAGCCGGGCGAGGGCGTCGAAGACGACCGCACTGGCGATGTTCCCGCGCTCGGTGAGGGTGGCGCGGCTGAAGCGGAAGGCCGCGGGCTCCAGGTCGAGGTAGTGGCAGAGGTCGTCGAGGATCCGCGGGCCGCCGGCGTGCACGATGTAGAAGCCCAGGCCCGAGATGTCCCAGCTGTGTTCGGTGGCCAGCGTGCGCAGGGCGGGCGCGAGCATCTCCATGGTGCCGGGGACGCGTTTGTCGAGCTGGAAGTGGAAGCCGGTGTCCCTGACGCCGTAGGAGATCCAGTCCTCGGTGTGCGGGACGAGGTGCGAGCCGTTGCGCTCGATGTGCACGCCGGTGCCGCCTCGGCCGCGCATCACGGCGGCGGCGACGGCGTCCCCGAACAGGCCGTTGGAGAGCAGCGACCCGACGCCGAGGTCGGTCGGCTGGTAGCAGAGCGAGCAGAACTCGCAGGCCACGATGAGCACGTTGGCGCCGGGGTAGGCGCGGCAGAAGTCGTGCGCCCGGTTGACGGCGGCGCCGCCGGCCGCGCAGCCGAGCTGGGCGATCGGCACCTGGCGGGTGTCGGAGCGGAAGCCCATGGTGTTGATCAGCCAGGCGGTCAGCGACGGCATCATGAAGCCGGTGCAGGACACGTAGATGATCAGGTCGATCTCGCGGGCGGACAGCTCGGCGTTGGCCAGGGCGCGTTCGACCACCTCGGGGACCCTGCGCTTGGCCTCCCGCTCGTAGACCGCGTTGCGGCCGGTGAAGCCGGGGTGGCGCAGGGTCTCGTCGATGGGCTGGACCAGGTGCCTGGTCCGGACGCCGGTGTTCTCGATCAGACGCAGGGCGAGGCCGAGCTGTGGATGGTCGGCGTGCAGGCCGCGGGCCAGGTCGAGGGTCTGCTCCAGGGTGATGACGTGTTCGGGGACGGCGATGGCGGGTCGGCAGAGTGTTGCCATGGGTACGGATCTCCCCTGGAGGGCCTACGGGTGCGTCGGAGGGGCGCCGGGCCGGCGCGGCGGGGAGCTGGTCACCAGGCGACCGGCAGGGTCCGCGGATAGCGCCAGATCGAGCCCGTCCGCCAGTCCAGCTCGGCGGCCGGCACGGCGAGCCGCAGGTCGGGGAAGCGGCGCAGCAGGGTGCCGATGGCCACCTGGAGCTCCATCCGGGCGAGGTGGGCGCCCGCGCAGTGGTGCGTCCCGTAGCCGAAGGCCATGTGGTTGGCCGAGCCGCGGTCGAGGTCCAGCTCGTCGGGCCGCTCGAACATCTCCGGGTCGCGGTTGGCGGCCAGGTAGGAGACGTGGACGGCCTCGCCGGCCCTGATCCGCACGCCGCCGAGTTCGACGTCCTCGGTGGCGACCCGGGCGATGCCGACGCCCTGGCGGAACGGGATGAAGCGGAGCAGCTCCTCGATGGCGCGCGGCAGCAGCTCCGGCTGGGCGCGGAGCTTGCCGAGCTGCTCGGGGTGGGTGAGCAGGGTGTAGGTGATGTTGCTCAGCTGGTAGGTGCTGGTGTCGTGGCCGGTGACCAGCAGGACCATGGCCATCACGGCGAGCTCCTGGTCGTCCAGCAGCTCCTCCTCGTCCCGGGCGGTGGCCAGGGCGCTGATCAGGTCCTCGCCGGGGGAGCGGCGGCGGGCGGCGGTCAGCTCGGAGAAGTAGGCGCGCAGTGCGGCCTTGGCCCGGACCTGGCCGTCGCCGCTGCCGGGGCCCATCGACATCATCGCGACGGCGTGGCCGCGCAGCTCGGCGCGGTCCTCCTCGGGGATGTCGAGCAGCTCGCAGATGGTGACCATGGGGAGCCGGGAGGCGAGGTGGTGGACGAAGTCGGCGGGGGAGCCGTGCTCCGCCATCTCGTCCAGGAAGCCGTCGACCGTGCGCTGGGTATTCGGCCGCAACTGCTCGACCTGCCGGTTGGTGAACCCCTTGGCGACCAGCCGGCGCAGCCGGTTGTGGGCCGGCGGGTCCATCAGGTTGATCGCCTCGGCCTGGGCGATCGGGGCGGGCGTCATCCGGGGGAGGTCGCGGCCGATGCCGGCGGCGCGGCTGAACCGGCGGTCGGTGGTGACGACGCGGACGTCCTCGTAGCGGGTGGCCAGCCAGGCCTCGCCCTCGCCGTGCGGCAGCCGGATCCTGGCGACCGGGTCCTCGGTGAGCAGTCGCTTGAGGAGGGGGTCGAACTCCAGGCCTTCGGTGTGGTTGAAGGGGCAGTCCCACACGGGGGCGGAGGTAGTCACGGGTTATCCCAATGGCCGGAGTTGGTGCCGCCCGACCGGGGGATCGTTCGGGCGCGGACGTGCTGATGTTCCCCCATGGAAAGGCAAAAATGTGGATAAGGAAGATAGTTCGCTCGATCGAGCGAGATTGATGATTGTCGTGCGATATGCGGGAGTTGAGGGCGCGCGGATGCCCGGGCGAGCGGGGCGCGCCCGGGCGGTCGGGCGCGCCCCGCCCGGTCAGCCGCCGAAGTTGAGCGCGTACAGCGAGCGCGCGAGGTCCGGGGTCACGAAGTCCAGCGGGACGGTGCCGAGCACCGGGCGGGCGGGGCGGTCGAGGGCGCCCAGGTAGGAGCGGAGCTTCGGCGTGATCGCGTCCGCGGCCTGGCGCGGCCAGAGGCCCCAGCCGGAGCTGGAGGTGAAGGTGAGGAACAGGCGGCCCGGGTCGGCGGCGGCGCGGGCGGCGTCCAGGTGGGCGGAGACCTCGGGCCACTTGCGGGAGTTGAGCTCGAAGATGGTGCCGATGTCGTAGTCGTCCTCGATGTCCGTCCGGGTACCGCCCCAACGGAGGCCGGGCAGACCGGAGTTGTCGGCCAGCAGGACCACCCGCCCGCGCACCTCGGCGAGCCGGGGGATCCGGTCCTCGCTCCAGAACAGGCCCGGCCAGCGCGCCTGGTAGCCGGCGAAGAGTGCGCCGAACTCGTTGTCGGAGACCGTGGAGTACTCCTGTTTGACCCGCATGACCAGGGTCTCGCCCGGGTGGGCGGCGAGGAAGGCCAGGCAGTGGTTGAGGACGTCGCCGAAGAAGATCTGCTGGAAGACCGGGCCGTGGTGGATCGCGAGCACGCCGTCGATCGCGCGGCAGCGGATGTCCAGGAAGCGCACGCCGGCCGCGAACTGGTCGGGCAGGGCGAGCGTCTGGGTCTGTGTCAGCGGGCCGCCGTACAGCGCGCAGCTGTCGTGCGTGCCGGGGAGGGTGAGCCGGGAGAGCGGGGCTCCGCCGTCGACGGCGGCCAGCCAGTCGGCTCCCGCCGGGACGGCGAGCGCGCCGGCCCGGGGCGTGGCCGCCCCGAGGCCGGCGGCGGTGAGGGCGCCCAGCAGGGCGGTTCGGGTGAAGGTGCGCCGGCTGATCGGCGCGTGCGAGGTCACGGGCACGGTCTGGTACCCCCGTCGGGTGTGGTGGCCGGATCACGACAATGGCATGTCCATTGTGGAGAGATCGGCCCGCCCTGCCCAGCCCCGCGACGGCGCGCGGTCGCACCTCCGGCCGTCAGCGGCGGGCGAGTTGTCGTGCGGGCGGGCGAGGTCCGGCCGGCCCGCGCCGCGCACGGGTGAGGTCCGGCCCGGTGGCCGGCCGGCCCCCGGGAGTCACCAAGCCGCCTCGCGGCAGTCCTTGAGGAAGACGCCCGACACCGGCGCCCCGGCCTCGCCGCGGACGATCGGGTCGTAGACGCGCGCGGCGCCGTCGACGATGTCGAGCGGGGTGCGGAACCCGTCGGCGGCCAGCCGGGCCTTCTTGGGGGCCGGGTTCTCGTCGGTGATCCAGCCGGTGTCGACCGCGCACATGTGGACGCCCTGAGCGGCGAGTTCCTCGGCGCTGGTGCGGGTGAGCATGTTGAGGGCGGCCTTGGCCATGTTGGTGTGCGGGTGGCCGGCGGTCTTGTTGCGGACGGCGAACCGGCCCTCCACCGCGGTGACGTTGACGATGTAGCGGCGGGCGTGCGGCGCGGCCAGCAGCAGCGGCAGCAGGCGGTCGCAGAGCAGCGCGGGCGCGAGCGCGTTGACCAGCTGGGTCTCCAGGAGCTCCGCCGGATCCAGCGCACCGAGCCGGGCCGACCAGGAGTTGACCGGCGCGGGGTCGGGCAGCAGGCCCGCCTCGTCGGCCCACTCGGAGGGCAGGGCGAGGGCCGACCGGTCGGCGGCGGTGTCGAGTTCGGCGGCGGGCCAGGCCGGGGCGAGGGCGGGCATCGGTCGGAACCCCGGGGCGTGGACGACCGCGGTGGGCGCGGCGGGCAGGGCGGCCCGCTCACCGGCGGCCAGCAGGGCGTAGGACCCGGGCGGGCGGCGCAGGGTCTGCGCGGCGTTGTTGACCAGGATGTCCAGCGGGCGGCCGTCGGCGCGGAGTTGCTCGGTGAGGCCGAGCACCTGGCGCGGGTCGCGCAGGTCGATGCCGACCACGGTGAGGCGGTCGCGCCACTCGGCGCTGCCGGCGGCGGCGTGGAAGCGCCGTACGGTGTCGTGCGGGAAGCGGCTGGTGACGATCAGTTCGGCGCCGTCGCGCAGCATCATCAGGGCGAGCTGGAAGCCGATCTTCACCCGGCCGCCGGTGAGCAGTGCCCGGCGCCCGCGCAGGTCGGTGCTGAGGCCGCGACGGGCGGTGTTGTCGACGGCGCAGTCGGGGCAGAGCATGTGGTAGAAGGCGTCCACCCGGCGGTAGTGCTGCTTGCAGACGTAGCAGCGGCGGCCGAGCCGGAGCTCGCCGAGCGGGGCGGCCGAGGCGGCGGCGGTCAGCGGCGCGTCCTCGCGGCGGTCCGGCGCGCCGGTGGCGGTGGCGGCGAGCAGGCCGGCATCGGCCAGGCGGTCCTCGTCCCGGGCGTCCTGGCGACGGCGCTTGCGACTCTCCCGGACGAAGGACTCCAGTTGGCGCTCGGCGTGCCGGCGGACCGAGTGGTCGGCGGGGAGGGCGCGCAGGCGTCCGAGGGTGCGGCCGAAGGCCGCCAGCTCCTCCGGGCCTATCTCGTCGGCCGCTGTCCGCTCGTCGCTCCGGACCGTCATGTCCTCCCCCTCGTGCGCTGTGCTGCGATGCCGTGTGCTGCGCTGTCCTGTACTGCGGTGCCCTGTGCTGCGGTGCCCTGCGCTGGGATGCCCTGTGCTGGGATGTCCGCGCTGCGGCGCCCCGGTGGTCGCGGCCGGAGGCGAGCGGGCGGTGCGCCTGCCGTCGTGCCACCGGACCAGGACGAGGACCAGACCAGGGCCGGACCAGGACCAGGACCAGGGCCAGGACCAGGACCAGGGCCCGCCGGGGAGGCCGGACGCGGACCGGCGTGCCCGCCGCGGTGCCGCCCCCGGGCGGTGGTGAGGACTGTAGCGGCTGCGCCCGACAAGTGAGATCGCATTATTCGTAGGATGAGACCTTGATCGCGGCGGATGTGCTGCGAGCCCGCGGCGCGGTGCGCGGCGGGATCGAGGCGGTTGCGCGTCGCGGCCTCGCGGCGGGCCGGCCGCCGGCCCGCGGTGTCCGCACCGCGGCCACGAAGGGAACGGGGAGCGCGGCACGATGGTGAGTCTCGGCGCGATAGCCGGCATCGCGATGGTGGAACTGGGGATGGTCCTGTCCCCCGGTCCGAACATGATCTACCTGGTGTCCCGCTCGGTCGCCCAAGGCCGCCGGGCCGGGCTGACCTCGCTGGCGGGCGTCTTCGTCGGCTTCCTGGTCTACCTGGTCGCGGCGACGGCCGGGATCGCGGCGGTGTTCGCGCTGGTGCCGGAGGTCTATCTGGCGCTCAAGCTGGCGGGCGCGGGCTACCTGCTCTGGCTGGCCTGGAAGGCCGTCCGGCCGGGCGGCACTTCGGCGTTCGCGCCGAAGGAACTGGCGGCCGACCGGCCCGCCCGGCTGTTCGGCATGGGCCTGCTGACCTGCCTGCTGAACCCGAAGATCGCGATCCTGTACGTCTCGCTGCTGCCGCAGTTCGTCGATCCGGACCGCGGCCACGTCGCGGTGCAGAGCCTGCTGCTGGGCCTGACGCAGATCGCGGTCGGCGTGGCCGGCAACGCGGTCTTCGTGCTGATGGCGGGCTCGGTGTCGGCCTTCTTCGCGCGTCGCCCGACCTGGCAGCGGGTCCACCGGTACCTGATGGGCACGGCGCTGGCCGGCTTCGCGGTGCGGCTCGTGGCGGACCGCTCGAACGCCGCGGCGGCGGCGCCCTGAGCCGCCGTCGGCGGTCACCGGCGGATCGGTGCGCTACAAGGGGGAGGAGATCTCCCGGCTCTCCGGCTCCGCCCTGAAGGCGGTGCGGCGCAACATCCAGATGGTG